>JAZDMR010000024.1:0-53838 GCA_043800725.1 bacterium
ACCCACTCTCCTGATCGCCTCCCCAAGCTGTCTGAGTCTTGCATATCAGCATTGTTTAGAAACTTCCTTAGTGTTTTTCTGTCTATATTGTACCACTTATTATCTGGAATATCAACGTTCTGTTCAAACGAACAGGGCGGCAGGGCTTCGCTTACGGCTCGCGGGCAAAAAGAACCCCTAATTGCACAGATGACAATTAGGGGTTAGTGCCTCTTACGATGGTGAATCTTTCTCACCACTAAGAAGCCATCAATCTGCCGAAGAAATCCATTCCTCCCACGGATATAATCCAGTATCGAATCACGAATCTCGGCCGGAATGTCTTTCCAATTTGTGTTGAGAAGAAATTCCACAACCGAGATTACATCTTGCATAACGTCAGGATATGGCAGATGTAACTTCGCTTTGACGCTGAACTTTTCAATCCGCAACGGCAATTGCTCGGCAATCTTTTGGAGCAGCGCCTCGGCGTCGTCAATGGTCAGAGAGTAATAGTCTCGGCCCATGATTTTAGTCTTGAAGCGGGTTCTGAACTGGTGAATGTCGTCTTTTCCTCTGAGGACAATGACCAAGTGGCCGTCGGGTTTAAGGAGTTTTAACATCCTGAGGTAAATCACCGGCAACCTGGCAATGTTATCTTTTGCCAGAGGCACGTGGGACGCCAAAATGATATCAAACAGCGTGGCGGTCGTGAAATTCTCAAAGGTATCGCCGACGATATCCACGGACACGGTACGAGGGAAAAGATTTCTGGCACTACGCAGTTTTCCTGCTAAATCCTGGCTTGGTTCCAGAAGTGTTGCGGATACCCCCTTGAGATCTCTCACCTTGCTTAGCGCTAGGCGCAGATATTCACCGGTGCCGCTGCCGATATCAAGCAAGGTCATCTTTTCTCTGACAAGCAACCTAGACAGGATTTTCCCAAGAATTCCCGACGACTTTTCCTTTTCATCGGAGTAATTCAGGAAAATCACAAATGGCACTTCCTCGCCCGCGATGCCTTTACGATACTCAAAGCCAATTCTCTTTTTCATGTTGTCATTTACCTCCGCTCTCGTAAGAGCAAAGAAAAAGGGGTTGCGCCATCCGCCTGACAACGCAACCCCGGTGAAAAGAAGTTAAGGTGTCCGAATCCCATGGAGCTCCTCCTTGGCGAAGGTTAAGAACCACAGGCTTCGGTAATCCTCCCAGACAAGCGGTCTCATGTTGGTATGTCCGAAGATCCGCTCGAGAATCTGCCGAGCGTTTAGGTAGTACTCAAGACGATGTGCCTCAGGATCCCGCAAGGTTGTTTGGTGATACTTGTGCAGCTGCAATGTGTTGATGGTAGGGAACTTGTTAATACGTTCCCCAAGGCAGTTGAAGTGATACTCCATCACTCGCAACGGCTCCATCCCCACAATGTAGGAGAAATTCACCTCGTGTCCTAAGCTCCGGGCGAAATCCATTAACTCACAAGCGTCCTGCAGACTGAGTGCCCTCTTGTCTTTTCTCAGCAGTTCGCGGCGTTCAAACGTCTCCAGCGAGAAGCAAATACCGAACGGCTGAATCTCGGTAACGCTTCTTAGCTGCTCTTGTGTCGCGATTTGCGAACCAAGATAGAATATCTTCCCGGCGAATCGGTATTCCCGCAACACTTTCTTTAGTGTGATCAGGAAATGGCAAACCGCTTCGCCACTCTCATAACAGCCGGTCACTACCGATATCTGGATCAGATGAGACAGGTCGGTCAAGCCGTACTTGGCCATCCAATCCTCGAAAAATTCCCTGAGATCAGAATCGCTTTTCAGACGCTTCCGGTCATAGGGAATTTGGTACGCCGTGTAGCAGAATTGGCAGCCGTGACACGATGTTCGAGAATTCGGGTTGATATTCAGCGACGATCCCTTTCTGCGCGGGTAGTGGGAATCGCAGATGTCCTCAGTTGGCCCGATTGCCTGACCGATAACTGTATTCTGCAAGAGCAGAGTGTTATCGACGATGACAAAGGGGCTGTCTTGGTTCACCGGCAGGGCGAAGTAGTAGTCAAGTTCGCCTCGTTGCTTGGCGTACTCGAACAACTTGCCGTCAGTTAGCCGGAAAGCCATCCGCATTCTGTTGTAATCGCACTCAAGATTAACGCCGTTGATATTGAGAGCGATGAAAAGAACGTCTTCCAGAGGTAAGTGATAACGCTCTGCAAGACGGGTCACGTACTCTATGGTGAGCATCACTTACCTCCTTTTGGATTGGCGATGGCGTGAAGAAAACCGCTTTTCTTCTTGCAGACGATCAGGGTAGTGAGAACGGGCACAGCAATCGCGCCATGCTGTCCCACAATCTCCGAAATCCGCGCGAAGAATTTCTTGCGTTGCTCCTCAGGTACTTCCACGACCTTCGGGAAAGTGTTGAGGAGTTTTGGATACGTCTCGGCGCAGTAATTGTACACCGTGTAGTACTTGCGCAAGGCGACGGTGTAAAGCAGGGAGTTTTGAACCACTTCCTGCTCCCGGCGGTGGAGTTTGGTGAGCACTCCTTCATTCACCTCCGCAACGGATGACTCGTCAGGATATGCGTCCGGAAGGTACTCGCTGTAGGCCTTGTTCACCTCGGCGGTCACCGCCGAGTCCGAAAGAAAGAAGCTGTTCCAGACGAGCACCAGACTACCGGCGTCATCCAAGAGACCAAGAACCTTGCGGTGCTTGATACCTTCGTCGATCCAGTGGTAGGCCGTGAACGCCAGAATTGCGTCGAAACAATCCGACGACTCAAAACTCTCGAAGGTTCCTTCTAGAATCTCAACGTTCTGCAGTCCCTCGGTCTGTTTTCTAGCGATTGCCGCGAGATGACTGCCGGGTTCTAGGCCTACGATCCTGCCGCCGAGTTTGGCAAGTTCAACCGTGGCGATACCGCTGCCAGCACCAATCTCGAGAAGTCGCGATGCGCTGTCGAGACCACACAGTTCCTTGATATCCGCGTAGAGTTGCGCAGGATATCCGGGACGAACCGAGTGGTATGTCTCGGCGAACACGTCAAACGACGCGTTGAAGATGTTTTTGCCTTTGAACATCATAGTTGATCTCCTTGTGTTTGCCGCGCGAAGAACAGCATAAATCCGCTCTTGATCGCGGCGAGTTCCAGTGGACGGTGGAAATCACGACGGCCGCCGAGTTCAATCTTTGTAAGAATGAATCCGGGACCTCGTCCAAATTTCATTATAGCACGCTTCAGGCCGTCTTGACTATCTACCGCGCGTACGTATTGATAGCCAACTTCGCCCGCCAGCACGTCGAGTTTGGCGGTTTTGGACATTGATCGTTCCTCGCTGCACGAAGCATAAGCTCCGTTATCGAGGACAATGTGAAGCAAGTTTGTCGGCTGCTTGTGCCCGACAGTGACAGCGGATCCTAGGTTCATGAGGAGACTTGCGTCTCCATCAATCACCACCACTCTTTTTGTAAGTTGCGCCATAGCAAGCCCGAGTCCGATTGAAGACGCAAGCCCCATGGAACCGGGGACGTAGATGTTCCTCTCCGAATCGAATTTCTCGAAGATTTCTCGAGAGATCAATCCGGTGGTGGAAACAACCGCGTCTTGTGCGTCGATCGTTGTCATGATGACTTCGATTGCTTCTTGTCTGTTCATCTGTGCCACCCCCTTTTGATAAGAAGGAAAGTCGGGAGCTCTGCCTTGCGCATCGTCTCAAACAGCGACCGCGTGAGATTTTCCAGATTTTGATTTCCTAAAACCTCAAACGGAAGGCCGAATGATTCGAGTAGGCGTTCGGTTGCCCGACCAGTGGTCAGGTGCTGCACGGCGTCTTCCCCTTCGCAACCGCGATAGGACACTACGAAAAAGATCGGCATTCTATAGGGGACGAGAAGAGACGCGATGTCGTTTGAAGCGGAGAAAAGACCGGAGTTCTGCATATAGATCACCGGGATTTTCCCGCCGAAGTACGCGCCGGCGGCTAGACCGACTGCTTCCGATTCTCGATTTGCGATCACGTGGATCATCGCGGCATCATCTTCAAAATTTTTGATGATGTGCCGCAGAACACCGCACGGGACTCCGGATGCGAAATTCACGCCGAGCTTCCGGAAAACTTCGTGAAGTAAATCGGCTTTCTCGCTCCGGTCGCCAACCAAGGAATTGAAGACACCCTTGTCGATTTGGCTCATGACTGGTTACCTCCAGCTTATTGTTTTATCAAAGAGCGATATTTCGCATCCTTGAGACCATCCCAAGGAATTCACTACCTTAGCACTTATTGGTCTTTTTTTCCGGCCCGCTTTGGATAATAAACACGAAATCCCTAAAATTCATCTTATTAATGGAATACTTGAAATATTTAAACATTTCGACATGTTTATGCCAAATTATTAATCTTGGTTGATTTGCCGGTATGCCTTCAATTACCAAGACTATTTCCCGTCTGTTAAAAGACTTCATGACTGGTCTTTTGCAAAAGAAAACGCCATATCAACAATCCTGGTTCTGTTTCCCGGGCAACTGGTTCTTGAGATATCAGTTCAAGCCCTATCTTGCTAACCAGAATATTTTGAACAAACTCCGGTGTCCAAACTCTAATTATTTTTTCTTGGAAAATAACCAGATTAGACCCCAGGAATCGTCCGCGCGAAACGGTCAAATCATTCGTTCCGCGCCCTTCAATTACGAACTGTCCCCCGATTTTCATTTTCTTGCGGATTTGATTAATTAAAAAGAAAGTTTTTGTGTCTGATAAATTCAATGTTCCGGGCGCATAAAACAAATCCACTGACTCGGGAATATCTTCATCAATCAGATTTTCTATTACCCTCGGGCATATCTTAATATGATCAGCAATATTGTTGTTAGCTTGATACGTAATTTTACCATAAGCTTTAACAATCAGTAGTTGGCAATCCCTTGTGAACATACTGGGAATCGAAGCTGGTGCGGCGCCGAATATCACCGCTGTTTGCCAATGGGGCAGATCCCGAGAATCCCGACCTTTTACAAGCACGACTTCTGATAATTTTCCCAAATCCGGCATCCCGTCATCATAAGGCAACCAGGGCTTCAGATTACTGAATTGAACAGAGGGGTTTAAAAGTATAGCTTGTTCGTGGCTGTTTAAAAAATACTGCTCCTCCTTGTGCTGAAGCGACCCCAATGCATCGGCCCATGAAACCCAGACGTAATTCTGGTCATGATCAAATGAAAATCCCTCGCCATCCATCAGATAGTATAAAATTATCTTATCGACTTTTTCTCCGTCGGGTTCCGTTCCGGTTCGATTAACCTGTCCAAGTTGTGCGACAATGCGCGGGCTTATCACGCCAACCTCTTCTCCGAGCTCTCTGACGGCCGCTTGTTCGGCTGATTCAAGGGGTCCAATGTGTCCTTTTGGCAGTGCCAACTTTCCATTCTTGGTAGTGAGACAGAGTAATTCAATCTGATTGTTTTTATTGCGGGTGATAACTCCGCCTGCGGAATTTACTATATGCATCTGTGTATTTGATTGTTAACTTTCAGCCATCGACTGTTTCAATTCAATATCGATTTGGTCTAAAAAACTGCGTAAATAAGCCGTCCTCTGACTGGCGATTTTTTTGCCGGTATCGGTATTCATTCCAGTCTCAATCCTCAACATGCGCGTAAAAATAAAATCTAAGCCATATCGCCTTTGATTCGGATTTCGTCTCCTACAAAAAGGGTCGTTGTCGTGAAAAAGCGGAATTTGCAATTGTCCTGTTGTAGCAAAAGCTCTCATAATTCCGATGGCTCCGATGGCATCAAGTCTGTCGGCATCCTGGATTATTTTCCCTTCAAGAAACCCGACATTTCCTCCAAAGGTGTACGAACATTCCCTGATGGCGGCAGACACCTTGACGATTTTATTCGACGGATAATTGTTTATGCCCGAAAGTACTTTCTTGGCAAACTTTGCGCTCCTTATGGTGTCCGACCGCGCCCGAGGATCATTTTTTCTGGAGACGACTGAATCGTGGAACATTGCCGCGGGGATTAATATTTCCAAGTCCGTCCTTTCCTCAATTCCGATCTTTTCTGATATCTGTACGACTCTTTGCGTGTGATTGAAATCATGCGAAGCATCCGCAAAACGACTCTGGGCTTTTGCAATAAGTGACAGTTTTCTTTTTAGGCTTGTGGGTGCCATGCTTCATGTTTTTAATATGCGCTAATTTATATAACTTGGAGTCAAACATCTAGCGCAACGGATATGAGTATACTATCCGTATGCACACAACATCATACCGGCGGCTTACATCCGCCGAGCGCGAGGATATCAGCCGAGGCCTGGCGCAGAAAGACAGTTTGTCGGCGATAGCGGATCGTTTAGGACGGAACGTGAGCACCATTTCCCGTGAGGTATGTTTCAACGGTGGAAAAAGCGGGTATCGCGCTCTTTTAGCCAGTCACCGTGCGCGAGCGAGCGCATCTTCTCGGAAACACGGTAAGAGTCGTTTGGCGCGTGAAGATCGTCTGCGGCAATATGTTCAGGAGAAGCTTGTAAAGCACTGGTCGCCCCGGGAAATCGTCAAACGGCTTAAAAAAGAGTATTCTGATGATATGACGATGCGGGTTTCACACGAAGCGATCTATCGATATATCTACGTACTGCCCCGCGGGTCCTTGAAACGGACACTGATCCAAGCCTTGAGGCAGGAACGGAAGTACCGCAGAACCAAGCGGAGGGGAGAGAATACCGGGGAAACACGGGGGAAAATCGCTGATATGCTCTCGATTGAAGAACGGCCAAAAGAAGTTGCCGACCGGACCGTTCCCGGCCACTGGGAAGGAGATCTTATCATGGGCAAGTACAAACTAACGGCCTTAGGTACTCTGGTGGAGCGCATCACCCGCTACACGATCCTGGTGCCGCTTCAGGCGAAGGATGCGGTCAGCGTACGGAAAGCGTATGCCCGGGCACTGCGGTCTGTGCCTAAAGAGCTGGCGAAAACCCTCACCTATGATCAGGGAAAAGAGATGAGCGAACACAAACAGTTTACGATTGATACCGGAATCCGGGTCTACTTCGCCCATCCCGGCTCTCCCTGGGAACGCGGTACGAATGAGAATACTAATGGTCTGATTCGCCAGTATTTTCCAAAGGGGACCGAGTTTGACACAGTGCCGGTCAGGGAAGTTAAACGCGTACAGCGGCAGCTCAATGACAGGCCGAGAGCGGCATTGGATTTCTCCAAACCCGATGAGGTATTTAACAAACTTGTTGCGTTAAAAGTTTGAAACCAAGAACAAAATAGCAATTCCCATATCTCGGTTTGATCGCCACCTTTTGTGTCCATTCTATAAAGAATGCCTAATTTGTCAATTTCAACTCAAACTCTGATATTCAAACTAGATTCAGATTGTACCACTTATCAGCCAATATTCCAACACCAATTATGTTAAAAAGTAAAAGACTAATAATTAAGCATATATCACTTTGATTCTGAAATATCTAGATATTTCGATATGTTATTAATATAACTTTAAAGGGTAATTTGCTTAAGAAGCTTCGAGGTACTCAAGCTAGGTGAAATAGAATAAATCGTAAACCTGCTTTTACGCAATTCCTTAATATATCCCTCTCTTTTCAGCTTAGAAAGATGGTATGAGACAGTGTTTTGAGATACCCCCAAATGATCGGCAATCTCATTAACGCAACATGATTTACTGTTCAATTGCTTAAGAATAGCCAGTCTCCGAATACTGCCTAGAGCTTTTAGGTTAGATACGATTTTTTCCATAAAAAAATAGCGATCTCGATCGCCACAAGCTGACTATATCACTCAAACAAACCTTGTCAACACTTAATCATTATTTGTATACAACATATCTAGACAATTCGACAGGTCAAACATTAATTAAAGCATCATGCAACCCAAGCCAGGGCCAGTGGCATCTTTTTTTTACGCTTAAAACGAGCCAAAAAAACCAAAGCAGAGCCTAAGGGACAATTAATTAAATATCGCGCATTGTCCCTCTGTTAGGGCTACGCTTAAGGCTCTTGACAGATTCTTTAGCAGGAATATACTCGAATCAGAAGGTGGCGATCTTCTCTCCCTGCGGGAGAGACGCCGCTTATTTTGTATAAACTAACCAACAAAGACCATGGACAACAATCAAACAAATCAGCAATCAGCCAACCCGAAGCAGACATCCCTCTTCCTGTGGGTTGTTTTGGCCGCTGTTGTACTGGCGGTGGGAGGGATGGTATGGTGGCAAATTTCTAAAAACACCAATGAAAATCAAAAAAACAATATAAATACCTTGGACTGGAAAACATTCGAAACTTCTTATGGAGGATATATGCAATATTCATTTCAGTATCCTCCCTATCTCTCGCCACGTAAGAATTATCCAAGTGATTTGATCTCCGAAGGACCGAGGTCATGGATCGAGTCAGCGCAGAGTGGTTTTATTAGTGATAATTTTCTTCAGGAGAATGGGGGTGAATTGGAATATCTTCAAGGAGTTTCTCTAGAATTTGGAGGTTATTTTCGTGAGATTTCAGTCGGCGAAGTGACCTATGGAAAAAATAACGCTTTAGAACGCCGTATTGAATATTCAGACACGCTCGACGGTCCGATGACGAAGATTGCCCTAGTGATATTGATGCCAACTTATGATCCGGGCTTTTTTCTTTTATTCGAAATTAGAGGCAAGAATACTACTGAGTTCAATCAAGACGTCTCTCGTTTGATCGAGACGGTCCAATAAACCCAAAACAGTACCTTAACAAACTGGAGGTAAGTCATGAAGAAGTTTTTGATGTCTGGAGTTTGGACAATGGCATCCCTGTTCGCTTTCGTGGCTCATGCAGCAATGCCGATCAGCAGTCCGTGGCTTGCTGGGGATACCTGGCAAGGTGCTGGAAGTTGTGGGGGGTCATACTACCACGAAGGAGACTATCATCACGGAGCAAGCGATTATGCGATCGACTTCAATCGTTACCCAGGTTGTACGAGTGATCGAGGGTGCCCACTTATAGCAGTTAAATCTGGAGTTGTCGTTTTCGCGGGTTCAAGCGGCGGATTCGGCAATTGTGTCAAGATTGATCACGGCTACTATAACGGAAAACAGACTACTACCTTTTATGCTCATCTGCTTAACGGAGGGCCCTTCGTGGTTCTCGGTGAACAGGTCGAACAAGGCTGTGTCGTCGGATTATGCGGTAATACAGGTGGAACTTCAACTGGCGAACATCTGCACTTCGAGGAACGGGAAAATAACCGGTCTGTGAGAATCAGTTCTATGGATTCATACAACTGGTGCGACTCACAATCCTGCGACGGCCATGTATTAACTTCGAAGAACGTAAAGCTCCTCGACCTCGCCTACGACCGCAACGGCGGCTCCTACTGGATCGGCAATCGTGAGTATCAGATGTGGGATCTGACCCAGGCTCGGTCCGCGAACCCAAACCATCCCTGGTACAATGCCTGGAACCAGAACGATCTCTACCGCTCAGACAAGACTCCTAAGAACTGCGTCATCCAGCACTTGAACGGCGGGTATTGGTGGGATTCGGCCATTGTCTACGACGGCCTGGGAGGAGCCAGACGAGCCTATGTCCTGCATTCCGGATTCTGGATTAATTGGACTAACAATGGCGGGCCTCTTTGTTGGCTGGGCATGCCTGTAACGGACGAATACAGCCAAGGGACAGGGAAGGCGCGTCAGGACTTTCAGCGAGGCTACTTTTATTACAACCAGGGCGCCAATCCGCAGATCTCGTTTAACCACTATCCGGTTTGCGCTCCGGGCATGACCGCCTCAGGCTGGAATCCTCGGGTCAGCTACCGCCTAGCCGACATCTACGCTTCGAGAAGCAACCCTCGCAGCTACTGGGGCGAAGCCAGCCAGTTCGCCTACAAAACCGGCTCGGTCTGGCGCCAGCGCTTTCAGTCTGGACGGACCATTGAAGTGCAGGATACCTACAACCAGAACTTTGGCGGTGAAAACCCCGACCCCAGCATCGACTTGGGAAATGATGGAGAAGAGAAAAACACTCCCTCTCTCCAGCCTTTCTCACTCAAGGTCTTACCTAACCCCATGACTGCTGATTGCACGATCTTGCTGGATCTGTCCGCGCCTCAAACCGTGTCGCTGTCGGTCTTTGATGTGTCCGGACGGCGAATCCGACTTCTCGCCCCACTTGCCTTCCGTCTTCCTGGCCAGCATACCCTGACCTGGGACGGCCGGGACGAGAACGGCCGCTTAAGCCCCACGGGCATCTACTATCTCCGTCTGGTCACTGCCAATGAACGGCTGACCCGGCCGATCACGGTGATACGGTGACCCGAAACCAAAACGAAAAGTGTAAAATCGAACTTCTTTTCTGCACTTCAACGGAAGCCTGGTCAATTCATTGACTGGGCTTCCTTTATATCTTTTTAATATTCCTCTTTGCCTTTAATAAAATAAATAACTAATATACAATTCCAATGTTATCTTGCTGGCTTTTCAAATTAAGGATATGAACCACATAAAGGGAGAGATGTCTATACAGCCTGCCTGTGCTATTCACTGCCAATGGTATGCCCCAACTATCGTATCCCGTAAGAAAAAACTATTTGCCGTTCCCCTGCCCCTGTCACCCTAAATCATGAAACCCACACCTGTTAATAAGTCTCGCTTCTTGTCATACATAAAAAATTCTACTAAGACATATTTGGAGTAATTCTTTTGGCTAGCTCTTTCACTCGTAGGAGGTCGTGCATGAGCAACAAGGAAGTTGTCCGGGTTGGTACTGTTTCGGGTCGGCGGTGGCTTGGCAAGCAAACTATTCTGACCACTGGACCAATCTCTCCTGGCAATCTGATCCGATTCGGTACTTCTGATCCTTGTTCGCCCACCTTTATGCTCTGTGAATCTGACTTTGCCTCGCCCAGCCGGGATGGCGAGATCAGGATCCATATGCCCTTCAAGAAGATCCACTCCGGTACGCCGGTATTTGTGGTCAGCTCTTGACCAGCACGCTTAGAGCCCTATCTGAAACCAATTCAGCAGGGCTTTCTCTTCGCCTTATTTATTAATGCCAAATACTTGCTTTTAATACGATTATCTGATACTTTATCTAACGTTTACAGGTCTTTTAATATATCTTAAATCCCCCACCTAGCAGATGACGTGCGCAGGAACGAGCAGGCATCTGCGAGGAAAGGAGGACGCGAGCGAAAGCTGAAGTATTCTACGGCTACAGAATACGGAGGCTGAAGCACGCGAACGACGCCGACGAGGGTCCATAGCTCAATGGTAGAGCAACTGCCTTTTAAGCAGTGGGTTGCAGGTTCGATCCCTGCTGGACCCACCACGGGCCAATCAGCCCTTCACCCTACGTTTCCCGTCGAGAGATGAAAGCCCTAGTAAATGACAGATTAATTGACAGCTAAATTTGAGAAAGATATACTTGTCCTGACATTTCTGGTGGCCCAAGGATAAAAACATGAACCAACCTCTAACTAAACATGACCTAAAACAAGCAGTTCAGGAGATTGTTGCACATTTTAATAAAGGTCAAGGGCTTCAAAATGAACAGATAAAGGAGGTAAATGTTGAAATGAAAGATATAAAAAATGATCTTAGCGAGGTTAAACAAGACGCGTCAAAAATCAAGCTGGCCGTGGTTGACCTGATGGATACTTACCGCCGCCTGCATAATCCGGTAAGCGTTTTTAAGTGTGAGGAAATCAAACTAACCGAACGGAAAATATTCTCCAACTAACTTATTTTGCCTGCCTGGCCCGCTCAATCAGTTTTAATAGCACCTGCCGGGTAACATCCACGTCAGCCAGGGCGCGGTGGGCTTCGGGTTGCGACACTTTCAGATAAGCGGCAACGTTTTTCAGGCTGTAACTGGGAATTATTAAATACCGTTTGGCTAATGCCAGAGTATCCAGGGTTTCATTTTCCAAATGAGGCTGTTCCAAGCGCGAATATTCCGAATTGATAAAACTCATGTCAAAGCCAATGTTATGGCCTACTAATACGCAGCCATTGGTAAATTCACGAAACTCGTTAAACACATCCAGGACGGGCCGGCCTGATTCAGCCAGCATCTCGTCAGTAATGCCATGGATGGCCTGACTTTCAGCCGGCAATAGTTTGGATATTCGGATCAGCGATTCAAAAGTGCTTAATATTTCTTCACCCTGGATTTTTTGGCCGGCAACCTCAATCACGCTATGACCCTCATTTGGATTCATGCCCGTGGTTTCGACATCGACTATTACTAATTGTAGTTTTTTAAAATCTTCCATAATGCGCTTAACCCTACCGAATTTGGCGTTTTCTGGCAAGTTTCATGCTAATTGGGGATAGATTGTGGAGCTTTATGCCCTTGTCAGAATGCTTGTTGACTCATAAGATAATGGGGCTACTTATGGCTGAAACAACCACTAATCTAAAAGAAAAAGTACCGCCTCAGAATACTGATGCTGAACAGACTACTCTGGGCAGTTTATTAATAGATAAAGACGCTATCGTTAAAATAGCTGATCAGCTCAAGCCTGAGGATTTTTATCGCGATATTCATGGCATCATCTACCAGGCCATGCTGGAAATTTACGGCCAGCAAGAGCCGATTGATATACTTTCGCTGACCAACCGGCTTAGTGAAAAAAAGCAGCTGGAAAAAATTGGCGGCCGGACATATTTGGCTGAATTGTCCAGCAGCATTGCCACGGCATCCAATGTAGTAAATCACGCTCATATTATTCAGCGCAAAGCCACCCTGCGCCGTTTGATTCAGGCTTCCCAGGAAATTAATGCGCTGGGTTATAAAGAAACGGATGAGGTTGATATCGTGCTGGATCAAGCCGAGCAGCGGTTGTTTGAAGTTTCGCAAAAATATCTCAAGCAGAATTTCATTTCAATCCAGAGCGCCCTAACTGAAGCATTTGAAAGAATTGACGATTTGCATCAGCAGACCGGCAAGATGCGCGGCCTGCCTACCGGCTATACTGACCTGGATGCTATCTTGGCCGGCTTGCAGAGATCAGACCTGATTGTTATTGCCGCCCGCCCTTCCCTGGGTAAGACTACTCTTGCTTTAGATCTGGCCAGGCAAGTGGCTATTAATTCAAAAACCACAGTAGGCATTTTCAGCTTGGAAATGTCCAAGGAGCAATTAATCGACCGCTTGCTTTGCGCGCAAGCTAATGTGAGCTTATGGAAAATGCGTACGGGTAAATTATCCTCCACTGAGGATGACGATGATTTTCCCAGGATTGGCAATGCCATGGGTATTTTATCCGAGGCGCCAATTTTTATAGACGATTCAGCTATCACCTCAGTCATGGAAATGCGCACCAAGGCCCGGCGGCTGAAGTCCGAGCATGGCCTGGGCTTGTTGGTTGTCGACTATTTGCAGCTAATGGAAGGCCGACTCGAATCAGAAAGCCGGGTCCAGCAAGTCACGGAAATTACCCGGGCGCTAAAAGGCTTGGCCAAAGAGTTGGATGTGCCGGTAATTGCCATTTCCCAGCTCTCCCGCGCTACCGAAGCCCGCAACCCGCCTATCCCAAAGCTGGCCGACCTGCGCGAATCAGGCTCTATCGAACAGGACGCTGACGTGGTCATGTTCATCTACCGCGAGGCGGTTTATAGGCCGGACACGGAAAAGCGCCATATTGCTGAAATACACATTGCCAAACATCGCAACGGACCGACCGGCATTATTCAGCTTTATTTTGACGAGAACTCAGTCAGCTTCAAGAACTTAGAAACCAAGGTCGACCCCGGGTTTTAACTTAAATTGTGATAGCCAAGCTCCCATGCTTGTCGTTCGTAAAGGACCCTGGTCAGGCATGGAAGTCCAACCAAGCTATTTAAAATTGCTATTCCCCATCTCCCTCTTTTTCTGCTAAACTAATCCCATATGTTTGACAAACTTAAACAAATCAAAGACCTGCGAGATCAAGCCAAGGCTTTGCAGGATATACTTGCCCAAGAAACCATTAACCACGATGTTAAGGACGGCAAATTAAGCATGGTTATGGACGGCAATCAAAAAGTCTTATCCCTTTCAATTGATCCGGAGTATTTAACTTCGGAGAAAAAAGAAGACTTGGAGCAGGGTTTGAAAGAACTCATGACTGAAACCACTGAAAAGGCCCAACAGCAAGTAGCCCTTAAAATGCGCTCTTCCGGAATGAGCTTGCCGGGAATGGGCTAAGGAGTAAGTCATGACCAGATACCCTGAACCGATTAAGGCTTTGATCGAGGCTTTTTCCCAGCTGCCCGGCGTGGGCCAGAAAACGGCCGAACGCTATGTTTTTTATTTGCTGGCCCAGCCCAAACAATCGCTTGAAGGCTTGGGGCAGGCTGTCGTTCACTTACGCGATAAAATTACCACTTGTTCAATCTGCAGCACTTTTACGGAAACTGATCCGTGCGATATTTGCTCAGACAGCCAGCGTTCAAAAACCGAGGTTTGTATTGTGGCTCAAACACCCGACCTGCTAGCCATCGAAGCCACCAGCGAATTCAAAGGCCGCTACCATGTCTTGGGCGGGGTGCTGAACCCAATTGAGGGTATTACCCCGGATCAGCTCAACACCAAGTCGCTTCTTGATCGAATTACCAAAGACTCGGTTGCTGAAGTTTTGATTGCCACTAACCCGGACATGGAGGGTGAGGCCACGGCTTTGTATCTGTACAAATTACTAAAGCCGACAAATGTAAAAATCACCCGCCTTGCCCGCGGCCTGCCTATGGGCAGCAACTTAGAATATGCTGATGAAGCCACGCTCGGCAATGCCATTAAGGGCCGTCGAGATATGAACAATGGCATAGCAGACTAATAATCAAATTCCAAAAAGTAAACAATAATCAAAACTCAAATTCTTTTGATCAATTGATTATTGGAATTTGTTTGCTATTTGTAAATTGTACCTTAGTACCTATCCTGTTGGTGCTGTGATTTTGGAAATCTTCAGCTCAACAATGGACTGGCGATGGCCGGTCTTTTTCCGATAGCGAGTCTTGGACTTGTATTTTTGAACAATGACTTTCTTGTCTTTGCCTTCTTTGACCACTTCAGCCGTGACTGAAGCGCCTTTGACTATGGGCTTGCCTACCAGGGTTTTCTTACCATCGTTAATAAGCAGGACATCCTTAAGCTCGATTGTCTTGCCTTTTACGGGAAATTTATTAACCTTGATTGTCTTGTTTGGGCTGACTTTGAACTGTCGGCCGCTGTGTCTGATTACTGCAAACATTGTCTTTATTTAATATTGATAACGCGAGTATGCTAGCATGTTAACTTGGGGTAGTCAACATTATCCCACAGCGCAGACTAGAAAGCATTCGTTGTGTATATTTTTTAATACAGCGCATCCTTTCTAAGGTGCGCTGGGTAAAATCACTCAACCACCACTTCATCCCCCACTTCGATGCTGTTTGACGCGCAAAAGCCAGCCTCCACCTCCAGCACCAGATCGATAATCTGACTGGGACGATAAATGGCCAGGTCCATATTGTTTTCCGAGGGTAATACATTTTCAAATATCTCCACTACTCTACCCTGATATATCCAGATGAAATCTATGGCAAACTTCATATCTTTCATCCAAAATGACGGCTGCTGGGCAGTCTCGTAAACAAACAACATGCCGGCATTCGGCTCCAAGCTGTCGCGTCCGCTTAATCCCAAGGCTTGAGTATCAGAACTGGTAGCCAAATCTACAGTAATGACTATGTTATCAATAGTAACCGTGGCCTGCCCGTCGTTTAAGTCTGGCTCCAGCTCAGAGGTAAAATATGCCTGATAAACCAACCAAGCAAACACTGCTAATAAAGCGGCGCCAATCACTACGACAAAGGCAGCAGTAAGGGTCTGGTTTTTTAGGTTTTTAGCCATTAGTTGTATTATTTTGCTGATTAATTTTTTGATAGCGCATTACTAACCAAACGCCTAGGCCAACCATCACCACGGCTAAAACAATCAAAGCATACAGCTTCTCTAATCCACGAAAAAACAATGTAGTGCTGCCAAAAATTAAAGTAAGCAAATAAAGAAATAGGACAGCGCTGCGATGGCTAAAGCCCACGTCCAGTAAGCGAAAATGCAAATGCTTGCGGTCAGTGCTAAAGGCCGATCTTTTTTCAATAAACAGTCTGCGCGTAATCACCCAAATTACGTCTAATATTGGAATACCCATAATCAATAGGGCTGTGGCGATTTTACCGCCACTGACAATCGCCAGACTGCCCAGCAAAAAACCGACTAACAGACTGCCGCCTTGGCCTAGAAATATTTTAGCCGGTGTAAAATTATAAATCAGGAAGCCGGCGCAACTGCCCGCCAAGGCTAAGGCAATCAAACCGGTACCCATTTGATTGACATCGGTCATTTGAGTGACCCCGAATATTATTATCGCGCCAATCATGGTAATTCCACTAACTAAACCATCCAAACCGTCCAGCAGTTTGGTTGTATACATCATACCCATCAGCCAGATAAAAGTAATTAAATCAGCCAGTAGGGTTAACTGATAACCAATTCCTTCCATGGAAAAAACCGTGACCTTCCAAGTATCCAGCTTGATAATTCCGCCCAAGGGATTAGTAATAAAATCCATGCCCAGGCCGGAGATAATCACAATTCCGCAAGCTAAAATCGACCAGATTAACTGTTTGGCCGGCTTAAAATTAAATTTATCATCCAAACTACCCCCAATCATAATCAATAAGCCGGCAATCAGCAGCCCATAAACCACCTTGGGGGCAATTGAATCAGAGGTTAACTGATTAGTCAGCATTAAAGTTAAAACAACGCCGGTAAAAGCCAGATATATTGCCCAGCCGCCCAGCAGTGGTTTGGGTTGAATATGGATTTTCCGGTCTCTATCGTGGCCGGGGTAGTCTAATACATTGAGCTTCTTGGCCAAGCGCTTGATTACTAAAGTTAGCAGCACGGCAATTACAAAGGCTCCCCCGAATGAAAAGATAATTAAGCCTAGGTCGCTCATAATCGTAAACGACGGTCGAGATATGATTGAAGAATTAACTTGGCTGCTGTTTCATCGTCTTTCTGTTTTTTTCCGGCTACTCGATCTAAACGCGCTCCTGCTTGTGAACTAAGCCGCTCTTCTTCAAACTCCAAAGGTAGGGCCGTTTCTTTGCGAATTATTTCAGCTGCTTCACGAACAAACTTTTCTTGCTCGCTAATTTTTGAACTCTGGGTCATGGGTATTGGCAAACCGACAACTAACCGGTTTACTTCTTCTTCTTGGATTAGCTGATTAATTTGCTTGATTACCACCCTCAGGTCTCCGGTAACGCTGCCCCGACCAAAAGCCCAGCGCTGTTCCGGATCAGAAATTGCCAGACCGGTATATTTTTTTCCTAAATCAATAGCTAAAATTCTCGGCATAATTATTTGGTTAATACTTTCACGCCCTGGCCAGTCACGGCAATGGTATGCTCAAAATGAGCGCTAATTTTTCTGTCTGCGGTCACCACGGTCCAGCCGTCGTCTAAGGTTTTCACTTGCCAGTCTCCTAATGTCAGCATGGGTTCAATAGCCAAGACCATGCCCGCTTGAACAATCGGCCCCTGGCTAGCTGGGCCAAAATTGGGAATTGATGGATCTTCGTGCAGCATATGCCCCACCCCATGACCGCTTAAGTCGCGTACCACGCCGTAACCCTGCTGTTCGGCAAATTCTTGTACTGCGGCGCCTACCCGGCCCAATGGCTGGCCCGCCTGAATGGCGGCAATCCCTAAGCTTAGAGCTTGTTTGGTAGTGCTAATCAATTTCTCAGCTGATTGCGAAACCCGGCCGATGGGAATTGTCCTGGCCATATCAGTGATTAGATTTTTATATTTTATCCCAATGTCAATACTTAGTACATCACCCTCCCTAAGTACGGTTTTTTGATCAGGAATGCCATGAACCACCTGATGATTAATCGAAGTGCAGATTGCTCCGGGATATCCGCGATAGCCGAAAAAAGCCGATTCTACCTGGGCCTGTTTCATTAATGCCCTGGCCTGTTTATCCAGCTCTTCTGTTGAAACGCCGGGCCGGGATAGCCTGACCAGCTCATTTAAAATACCGGCCAAAATATGCCCGCCCTGCTGAAGATTTTCAATCTCTTGCTCTGTTTTTAATCGACTCATTCTTTCAAAGCGGCAATAATATCCTGATGAACCTGCTCAATCGACTGCGATCCATTGATCAGTTTAACAAGACCTTTGTCAGTATAGTAATCGATCACCGGCTGGGTCATTTTATGATACTCAGCCAAGCGAGCTTTGATGACATCTGGCTTGTCATCTTCGCGATGAATCACTTTTCCTCCGCACTTGGGGCAGGAATCAGACTCAGACCGGATATCTTTGCCCAAGATCAAGGGGGTGCTGTCAGTAACGCAAATCCGGCGCTTGCTTAACCGCTCGATTGTTTCTTGTTCGCTTAAGGTAATGGCGATCACGTGAGTGAATGAGCGTTTCAGCTTGGGCAATTCCTGATCCCAATATTCAATTTCCGGCAAGCGCCTTGGCGTACCATCGAAAATAATTCCCTGATCAGCAGGCACCTTTTCTACCTCGGCCGTATATATCTGCATGGCAATATCAAACGGCACCAGCACTCCCTGATCATGTATGATATGGTTAATCTGCTTGCCCAACTCAGTCGGCTGCTTAGCCGCTAGTCGCAAAAGATTACCCATTTCCAAATGCTTGAGCTGAAACGCGTCCGCTAACAACTTCGCCTGCGTACCCTTGCCCGAGGCCTGGGGGCCAAGCAAAATTATATTCCAAGCTGGCGTGTTTTGAGTTCCGGACATGTTTTAAAAAGTTTAGTTTTTTAAAAACCTTCATAATCGCGAACTGTCAGCTGCGCGTCGATTTGTTTAACAGTTTCAATAACCACGCTGACCACGATCAGCAAGCTGGTGCCGCCCACAATCAATGATTGAGTCGGCGTAAATTGCTGCATTATGCTGGGCAAGACAGCTACCACACCTAAAAATAAAGCGCCGCCTAAGATAATGCGATTAGACACATAGCTTAAATAGTCCATGGTATTGCGGCCAGGCCTGATTCCAGGTATGAAGCCTCCTTGTTTCTGCAAATTTTCAGCTATCTGGTTGGGATGAAAAACCACTGAGGTATAAAAATAGGTAAAAGCAAAAACTAAGATAAAGTAGAAAATGGCATAAACCGGACCTTTCTGGTAGGAACTAACAAACCAGTTGGCAATATTGGCAATATTTGGCGAAGTTGAACTGACAAAAAACTGAGCAATCAAAGATGGAATCAATACCAAGGAAACCGCAAAAATTATCGGAATTACTCCGGCCTGGTTTACGCGCAAGGGCAGGTGCGTATTTACTCCGCCGTAAACCCGCGTGCCTCTGACCCGGCGCGCATAGGATACCGGTATATTTCTCTGCGCCTCGGTTACAAAGACGACTCCGGCCACGGTTACTAGAGCGATAAATATGAAGATAGCAAAGGTAAAAATTTGCGCCGGATCAAACGTGGCAATTGACTGCTGAATTTGCAGGGGTATCTGCGCCACGATACCGGCAAAAATGATCAAGGAAATACCATTGCCCACTTTCTGTTCGGATATCAACTCTCCCAGCCACATTAAAAAGACGGTGCCGGCGGTAATCGTGATAAGGGCAGTGGCCAAATCAAAAGCTGATAAATCGCCGATAATGCCCTGGCCCTGCTGGCGCAATAAAATTATTGTGCTATAGCCCTGGAGCACGGCCAGGGGGATGGTTAGTAAGCGCGTCCATTGATTAATCATCTTCTGTCCCCGCTCGCCTTCCTGCTGTATCGCTTGCAGTTTTGGAATAATCATGGTCAGCAGCTGAAAAATAATCGAAGCGGTAATATAAGGACCGACTCCCAGCATGACAATAGAAAAGTTTTCCAAAGCGCCGCCGGAAAATATATTTAACAGTCCTAAAAACTGATTAGAGCCGAAAAAGTCCTTTAACTCGCCCACGTTAACGCCAGGTATGGGGATATGGGCAGCAATCCTAAAAACAACCAGAATCCCCAGAACGATTAGGATTTTTTTACGAACCTCTCTAATCCGCCAAATTTGTGATATTTTTTCCCACATGGGCTATGATTGGTGTTTTTTGGGCTGAGGGCCCTTGGGAGCGGGTAAGTTGACTGCTGAGCCGCCTGCTTTTGTTATAGCACGCGCTGCTGTTTGCGAGAAGTAATGAGCTTTGACTGTTAAGCGGGTTTTCAATTCACCTTGACCGAGAATCTTTACCAGTCGAGGTGATTTAATGTATTTACGGGATACTAGAATTTCCGGGGTGATCAGCTCGCCTTCGGTAAAATCATTCAACTGGCCAATATTAACAACCTGAGCCGGTAATTTAAACGAGGTAAAGCCCCGGCTTTTGGGAATCCGCGCAATTAACTGTTTAATGGTCCGGCGCTGAATACCCTGACGGCCGCCGCTTCTGGATCTCTGTCCTTTTTGGCCTCGTCCGGAATAAGTGCCATGTCCCGAAGAGTCGCCCCGACCCACTCTTTTTCTGCGCTTCTGGCTTCTGGCTTTTATTAAATTGTGCATGCCTTTTGCCATTATTTCTTGTCTTCCTGGTTAGTTGATTTTTCTTCGGTCTGTTCTGCCGGTTCGCTTATTTTCTCTGTTTTTTTCACCGAGCCTTTTTTGCCTTTACGAGGCGGCCGAAGCGCTTTCAAAGCCACAAAAGTAGCTTTAACATTATTGTGCTTATTTTGCGAGCCCAGCATTTTAGTGACCACGTCTTTGATGCCTACCAGCTCCATGACCATGCGCACGGGACCTCCAGCAATAATCCCCGTACCTGCCGGAGCGGGCTTTAACAATACCCGGGCTGCGCCAAACTTGACCCTCACCTCATGCGGTATGGTGCTGCCTTCCATGGGCACTTGAATCATTGTCTTACGGGCAGCTGTGGACGCTTTGCTCACTGCGGCGCTAACGTCTGCGCCTTTTTTTACGCCATAACCGACCTTGCCCTTGCCGTCACCCAAAATAACTGTCGCTCGAAAACGCATTCGCTTGCCGCCGGCTACTACGCGGGTAACCCGGTTGATATCAACAACCTTTTGATCAAATTCTCGATCTTTAATGTTATGGTCTTTTCTGTTGCGTTGTGGTCTGGGCATATTTAATATTTTTTAAAACTTTAATCCGGCTTGACGAGCAGCGTCCGCTAGTGCTTTAACTCGCCCATGATACAATCGTCCGCCACGGTCAAATACTACATTGGTAATTTTCTGAGCTTTGGCTTTTTCAGCAATCAGCTTTCCAAGAGCGACCGCCCGATCGCTTTTGCTGCCCTTGACATCTTTAATCTCCAGATCAGAAGCGCTAACTAGGGTTTTATCAGCTTGATCGTTAATCAACTGTGCTGAGATGTGCTTAAGGCTTCGAAATACAGATAACCTGGGACGCTCAGCCGTGCCGGAGATTTTGGCTCTAGTACGGTTCTTACGCCGCAGATAATGGGCTCTTTTATTGCGAGTATCTTCTTTCATATAATTTATTCAGAGGATGTACCTGACGCTTGCTTGCCAGCCTTGCGCCTAATGACTTCATCAAGATATTTAATGCCTTTGCCTTTGTAGGGTTCGGGCTTGCGAAGGCCTCTTATTTGAGCAGCCACTTCTCCGACTTTTTGCTTTTCAATGCCTGTCACGGTGAGTAGATTCTTTTCCACAGAAATTGTAATGCCCTCAGGAATAGGAAAATCAATCGGGTGGGAATAACCTAGGTTTAAAACTAAATTATTGCCCTTGACGGTCGCTTGAAATCCTACGCCGTTAATTTCCAGCTTTTTTTCAAATCCTTGGACCACGCCAATAACCATATTATTAATCAATCGCTGGAAAAGACCCCAAATAGCCCGATTAGATTTTTCATCCGGATTCGCTACGCTAACCTTCAAAATTTGATCCTCATTAACAACTTTAACCATAGCCGGAATATTCTGGTTTAATTCGCCTTTTGGGCCTTTAACGCCCACCCGGCCATCTTCCAAGGTTACCTGGACTGTTTCGGGGATAGGGATAGGTTGTTTACCAATACGTGACATAAATTAGGTTACTTCACAAATTACTTCTCCACCCAAGGCTTTTTTCCTGGCCTCTCGGTCGGTCATTAAACCTTGAGAAGTGGAAATTATCGCCACACCATACTCATTCATAACCCTGGGCACAGCAGAGCGTTTTACGTAAATTCGCCGACCTGGCGAGCTGATTCGCTTAATAGTTTTCAAAACCGGCAAATCTTGTTCGGTCTTTTGCAAATTTATTACTAATTCCTGGCCTTCTTGTTCAAAACTCTCAAGATAACCTTCACGAGCTAATATTTCCAGGATAGCTTTTTTTAACTTGGAATAAGGAATGCGCAGCTGCCATTGCTTAATCAAAGCGGCATTGCGTAGTCGTGTGAGTAAATCTGCGATAGGATCTGACATTGACATAAGTTTGGATGATTACCAGGATGACTTAGTTATTCCGGGTATTTCGCCCCGGCTGGCAAGTTCTCGGAAACAAATTCGGCAAAGAGCGAACTTGCGCATATAGCCTCTTTGTCGGCCGCAGCGCCAGCAACGTCGGACCTTTCGAGTCGAATACTTCTGTTTTCTGCCCGTGCGGTTAGATTTTGCGATTTGAGATACTTTTGCCATAGATGTTTATTGTTGAAAGGGAAAGCCTAAGCCTTTTAGCAGCGCCAAGCCTTGTTCAGCGTTCTTGGTGCTGGTCACAACGGTTATTTCCATACCAAATGCCTTGTCTAGATCGTCTGATTGAGTTTCTGGAAATACCGTATGTTCTTTAATTCCCATGGTGTAATTACCAGACTGACCAAAGCTTGCCGGGTCAAGGCCGCGAAAATCGCGTACTCTAGGCAAGGTTATGTTGACTAAACGATCAATAAACTCTTCCATGCGCGATCCCCGTAAAGTTACTTGCAGGCCTACGGTCATGCCTTGTCGGATTTTAAAGCCTGACACAGACTTTTTTGCTTTCCTGATTATTGGATGTTGGCCAGTAATTCTTTCCAATCCACTTGTGACCATTTCAATGAATTTGGAATTGTTCAGGGCTTTTCCGACTCCGGAATTGACTACCACCTTTTGCAGTCTTGGCACTTCTAAATCGTTAGACAAATTAAAGTTCTTTTTTATGGCTGGCACTACTGTCTCTTGATATTTTTTGCGAATATTAGTCATATGATTTAAAACAGCCTAGTCCAATGCTTCCTTTAACTTATGAGAATAGCGGGTCTTTTTCTTCCCAGCCACTTGATAACCCACCCGGGTAGGCTTACCGGATTTGGAGCTAATCAGCATTACATTGGAAGCGTTTAATGGCGCGTTATATTTTACAATCTGGCCTTTTTCTCGAGACCTTCGAGGGCGCACATTCTTGGTCATCATATTAATACCGTCAACCACCACTTTGTTCGCCTTGGGCAAGACTTGAATAATCTTGCCTTTTTTGCCGCGGTCTTTGCCAGTGAGTATTTGAACGTTGTCGCCTTTTTTGAATTTCATAATCTTTAGAGTACTTCAGGTGCTAATGAGGCAATCTTGCTATAGCCTAGTAGTTTAATTTCTCGGCCAATCGGCCCGAAAATACGAGTAGAGCGAGGCTCTTTGGTTTTGGGATCGACAATTACTGCGGCATTGTCATCAAAACGGATTGAGGTGCCGTCCTGGCGGCGGGTTTCTTTTCTGGTGCGAACAATTATTGCCCTAACCACTTCACCTTTCTTAATCAGCGAATGCGGTACTGCTTCGATCACCGAAGCGGTGATAACGTCGCCCAGCCGTCCATAGCGTTTGCGATAGCCGCCAGTCACCCGTATCACCCTTAGCTTGCGAGCCCCGGAATTATCAGCGAGAATTAATATTGAACGTGGTTGTACCATAGAAATTATTGATCAATTACTTGCCAGCGCTTATTTTTGGATAGCGGCCTAATTTCTTTAAAACTTACTTGGTCGCCTGGCTTAAAAGAATTCTTGGGATCGTGGACTAAATATTTTTTACTTTCCTTAAAACGCTTCTGATATTTCGGATGCACTTTTGTTCGGTCGACTTGAACCACAACAGTCTTATTCATAGAATTTGACACTACTTTTCCTGAGAGGATTCGTAAGAGTTGTTTTTTATCCTGTTCTTGGGTCATGGTTTTTAGACTTTCTTATCCGGCTGATTATTTAAAAAGGTATGAAGCTGGGCAATTGTTCGCCTGGTACTGCGAATCTCGCGAACGTCCTTGTGCTGGCCCTGGGAAATTTTGAAGCGCAATTCACGCAAGCGGGCCTGGTTTTCTGCCAACAGCTTTTTCAATTCAGTCACTGGTTTAATTTTTAGCTCAGAATATTTCATGGCTTAGCCCTTTTCTATGAACTTTGTCAATACCGGCAACTTATGCGAAGCGCGCCGCATGGCTTCTTTGGCGGCATCTTTTTCCACGCCGCTGATTTCAAAGATGATTGTGCCGGGTCTGATAACAGCCACATAATGGTCAACTGCTCCTTTACCGCCGCCCATACGCACTTCAGAGCCTTTTAAGGTAACCGGTTTATCGGGAAATACCCGAATCCAGATCTTGCCGCCTTTTTGCACAAATCGAGTAATAGACCGGCGCGCTGCTTCAATTTGACGAGCTGTCATCCAAGCCGCGGTCTGAGCTTTGATACCGTACTGGCCAAAGCTTAAGGAGGTCTTACGGCAAGCCTTGCCTCGGACCCGGCCTCTTTGCCATTTGCGGTGTTTTACTTTTCTGGGAGTTAGCATAAGTCTTTATTTAAACGGTTTTTTGCCTGGTTCTGATTCTTTATTTTCAAAAACCTCACCTTTATAAATCCAGACCTTTACTCCGATTGCGCCATAGGTGGTCCTGGCCGTACCTCGGCTGTAGTCAATATTCGCGCGGATGGTTTGCAAGGGCAGTTTGCCCCAGCTTAAATACTCGGTCCGGGCGATTTCCGCGCCGTTTAACCGGCCTGAAACCATTACTTTTACGCCTAGGCCGCCAGCTCGCTTAACCTGCTCGTTGGTCATGCGCAAGACTCTGCGGAAAGGCATTCTCTTTTCTAGCTGTTCAATCATGTTCTGAACCACGATATTGGCATCCAGTTCCGGCTTACTGACCTCTTGGATTGTCAGTTTTAACTCCACTTTTCTATTTTTTAGAAAATCTTGCTTAATCTTTTTCTTCAGATCGTCTGTACCAGCACCGCCTCGGCCGATCACCATGCCGGGCTTGGAAGTATGGATAGTAATCGTCATAGTGCCGGAAGAGCGCTCAACTTCAATCATGGAAATACCAGAATTTTTAAGCTTGATAGATAAAAACTTGCGGATTTCAATATCTTCTTTTAAGAATTGGCGGTAATTTCTCTGGGAATACCATTTTGATTTCCAGAACTTGTTAATACCGATTCGATAGCTGATTGGATGTACTTTTTGTCCCATAATTATTTCTTAGCCGGCTTGGCAGGTTTGGTCGATTTAGCTAATTCCACTTTTTTAGGCTCTTTTTTGGCTGTCCTATCTGATTTTACAACTTCTTTTACAGTTTTGGCTTTAATCTTGGATTTAGACTTGGAAAGCTTATCAGATTTTTTATCCTCTTTTTTATCGGTTAAAATTAACGTGATATGCGATGATCTCTTTAAAATTTCACTAGCTCGACCAAAGGCCCGGGGTCGATAGCGCTTAAGCTTCGGACCCTCATTAACATAAATTGATTTAATAAACAAGTCTTCAGCCTTTTTTTCTTGGGCCTTTGCGCCGGCTACTGCCGAGCTGACTAGCTTGCGGATAGGTCGAGCCGAGATTTTAATTGAAACATTTAGCTGGGCTAAGGCACTGGGAACGGATAAACCTTTAATCTGTTCTGCGACTAGCCGAACTTTCCGTGGAGCAATCTTTAAAAATAAAACTGAAGCTCGAAAATCCATATTATTTCTTGTCTCCGCTTAATTTAGTCTGAGCTGTTTCAGTTTGCTTTTTCTGAGCTACGGCCGCGGCTTGCTCTGTTTCGCGCTGCATCTTACCGCCGTGTTTAACAAACTTTCGAGTTGGAGAAAATTCTCCTAAACGATGACCAACCATGTTTTCCACCACAAAGACATTAATATGATCTTTGCCATTATGGACGCCAAAAGTGAAGCCGACCATTTCCGGGGTAATTACCGAGGGTCGCGACCAGGTTTTAATAACCGTATTATCGCCCTTTTTCAGGTTGTGAATCTTCTTGATCAGTTTGTGATCGGTCCAGGGACCCTTTTTTAAGCTTCTCGACATATGATTATTTCTTTCTTCGTTTGAGTATTAAACGATCGCTGTATTTGGGACGGCGAGTATGTACGCCTAAAGCTGGCTTGCCCCAGGGTGTTTTGGGGTGCTTTAAGCCGATGGGCTGAACGCCTTCACCGCCGCCATGGGGATGATCTACCGGATTCATAGCTTTGCCTCGGACGGTGGGACGGACACCTCTCCAGCGCATACGGCCGGCTTTACCTAAGCGAATATTACTATGGTCAGTGTTGCCTACCTGGCCGATTGAAGCCCGCGACATCTTGGGAACCAGGCGAATTTCGCCTGAGGGCATTTTCAGCTGAGCATTATCGCCCTCGACAGATAAAAGCGTCGCCATTAAACCGGCTGAGCGAACAATCTTTCCGCCGTTGCCCGGCATGAGTTCGATATTATGCACTAATAATCCGGTTGGGATCAGAGCCAAAGGCATGCGGTTGCCATTCTTGATATCCACCCTTTTTTGTGAAGAGACAACTGTGTCCCCTGCTTTCATATCCATGGGGGCCAGAATATAGCTTTTTACTCCGTCAGAATATTCAATTAAGGCAATATTGGCTGAACGGTTTGGATCGTATTCTATAGACTTGATAGTTGCCGGCATATCCAGCCTGTCTTGCAAAAAGTCAACCAGGCGATAAAAGCGCTTGGCTCGTCCGCCTTTGTGGCGCACAGTGATCTTGCCCTGGCTGTTGCGTCCGGCATTGGATTTCAATGCGCTAATCAAGCGTTTTTCTGGACGCTTTTTTGACAGCTCTCGCGTATCAACCACTGAGGCGTGGCGGCGGCTGGGCGTTGTTGCTTTGTATTTACGAATTGCCATATTTAAGCTTCATATAGATCAATTGATTTGCCTTCCGGCAGAGTGACAATCGCTTTTCTCCAAAACTTGGTAGAGCCTGTGGTACGGCCGTAGCGAACGTGTCTGCCTCGGACATTGATGATGTTTATTCTAGTGGGTTTGATTCCGTAAACCGTTTCAATTGCTTTATAAATAGTCGGTTTATTGGCTCGAGGATGAACTTCGAATACATACTGCCTCTGAGTGCCGAGCATGCCCGTCTTTTCCGTAATTATGGGACGTAGCAATAGGCGATGCGATTCATGAAGATCTTCCGGTTTGCGTCCGGATTTAGCCTTGGCAGGCTTTGGCTTGTCCCTGTCTGGAGTGGCCTTTTTATCGTCTTTCAGTTCGTCTTTTTTGCCCTCGCTAGTCCGGCCAGCTGAAGGAACAGACTGAAATTGCTTTTTTTTCTCTTCCTCTTTTTTATCCTTGGCTTTTTTATTAGCCTCAGACTCAGCCACGTGGCGGGGCTTTTTCTGGCCCAGCTTCTTGGCATCTTCCTTTTTGCGAAAGCGATCAAAAAATCCCATATGCTTATTTAGACACGAGAGTCTTGTCTATTACTGCTAAGGAAGTCTTGGCCATTAATAATTTGCCGGCCTGAAGAGTATCTACTACGTTTAAACTGTCAGCTCGAGCTACTGAGACTTTTTCTAAATTCTTGCACATTCTTTTTAGGTCAGCATTGTTAGCGGACGGCACTATCAATACCCGACCGGCCAATTTATGTTTCTTTAAATAATCTGACAATGTTTTGGTTTTGACTGGAGTTAAATCCAGACTGTCTACTAAATAAATTTTTTGCTCGGCCAGTTTCGCGGATAAGACCATGGCTAAAGCTTTGCGCTTAGCCTTGATATTAATTTTTTTTGAAAAATTACGGGTATTGCGGGGACCAAAGGTCACACCGCCGCCGATCCAAATCGGCGATCGACTGGAGCCATGTCGAGCTCGGCCCGTGCCTTTTTGCTTCCAAGGTTTGGCGCCGCCGCCTCGGACATCGGCTCGCGTTTTGGTATGTGCGATCGGGGCGCGCTTATTCGACTGCTGAATTGTCACGGTTTGATGCACTAAATCATTGTTCCATTTGATATCAAACACCTTAGGATTAACTTTTACAGTTTCCGTTTGCTTGCCTTCTGCATCGTGTACTGATAGTTCTAATTTGGCCATTAGTCTATGTCCTCTTCTTCTATGGGGTCAGTTTTAATTAAAAATATCTTTTTTTTAAATCCGCCTCGTTCATTGCGTTTCTTTTCCTGCAAATCGATCAGCTCGCTGTGGCGGAAACCATGGAATTTTTCCATAGCGTACAAAACTTCGTATAAATCAATTATTTCATTTTTTATGGCATTCTCATCAGGAGCATTTACTAGTTCTTTTGCCTCTTCAACAAGTTTTTCATTTAACGCTTTGACATAATCAATATCATCCAGGATTTTCACTTCCGCCCGCATGCCATCTTCTTTGACGATCTCAGGGATAAAGTCGCGCACTAATTTGTTGTAAGTAATGCTTTTACCCATTGCCAACCTCTGGTTTGCTGTCTGCCTTAGGCGCAGATTCTTTTTTAAGCTGATCAACGTACTGTTCTTTCTCGGGCTTTTTCTTGGCTTTAGTTTTTTCCTCAGCAACTACTTCTTCCTTAACCGGCTCGGGCATGTCGCCAGCGCCAGTAATAATTACCAGGCCATTGCGAGCGCCAGGTACAGCTCCGGCTACTAAAAGCTCATTGTCAGCTTCGTTTACTCCTACGATTTCTAAATTATCAGTAGTATCTTTGATATTGCCGTGCCGGCCAGCCATGCGCCGGCCCTTGAAAACGCGAGCCGCATCTGTAGCGCCGATCGAACCGGGCATTCTAAGCTGATCTTTATGTCCGTGGGTCTTGGGGCTGCCTTTGAAATGATGGCGCTTAACCACGCCGGTAAAGCCGCGGCCCTTGGACCAGCCCGATACTTTTACCTTGTCGCCCGGCTGAAAAGCATTAACAGTAAATTTCTGGCCTCGTTCAAACTTGCTGGCATCTTCGACAATAAATTCCTTAAATCGATTTAATTTACCCAAATCTTTGGTGTGCCCAACTTGGGCTTTGGCGATTTTCTTGGAACCCACGGTGCCTACCTGGACTGCCGCATAACCGTCTTTGGTCTGGTTCTTGACCTGGGTAACTATCAGGGGCTCAGCCTGGACATGAGTCACCGCCACCTTGCGACCGTCTGGTCGCCAGCGTTGGGACATTCCGAGTTTTTTACCGAGGATGAATTTCATGTGTCTATAAGCTGATTAAACTAAACAAAAAAACCGTTGAGCTGCCAATTCGCTTTTTAGGGGACTTATGGCCATGCCACGGTATGAAAAGCGTCATTTAGCAAAAGGTTATCTCGGGATTATCGCTTTTTGGCCATGACAGGTATTGTCATCCCGAGAACGCATTTACCAATTAAGGTTGTTATGCGAGATATGATGTAAGGTAATCGACAATTGACTGATAATTATTGACGATATACTGAGTGAATAACATAATGTTTACATTTTTATTTCTATGTCCACGCCAGCCGGCAGGCTCAGACTCATCAGAGAATCAACAGTCTTTGGTGTGGGGTCAAGAATATCGAGAAGTCTTTTATGAACTCGCATCTCATACTGATCGCGGGCGTTTTTATGCACAAACGTAGAACGTAAAACCGTATATTTGGTCTTTTCGGTGGGCAGAGGCACGGGGCCTTTTACCCGAGCGCCGGTTTTCTCAGCTGTTTCAATAATTGTCCGCGTTGATTGATCAACAATTTTGTGATCATAGGCGCGAATTTTAATACGAATCCGCTGTGAACCGACTTCTGTCTCGGTTTCTGCTGTCTTGGCTGGCTTCTTGATATCCGCCATAACTTGAAGGTTGCGATTGAATGATCAGTTTATAAGAAATCCCTTAAGGCGTGACCCAAAGGGCTTAGGTGAATTATTTAATAATTTTTGTTACCACTCCCGCTCCGACAGTATGTCCGCCTTCTCGGATAGCAAAACGCTGCTTCTCTTCCAGGGCGATTGGATCGGTCAGGGTAATTTTTAGATTAACAGTATCTCCGGGCATAACCATTTCAGTTCCTTCTGGTAACATCACTTCACCGGTCACGTCAGTAGTTCGAATATAGAACTGGGGCTTGTAGCCCTTGAAAAACGGGGTATGGCGGCCGCCTTCATCCTTGGTCAGGATATAAACTTCGCTGTCAAATTCGGTATGAGGAGTAATCGTGCCTGGCTTGGCCATAACCTGTCCTCGTTCCACATCTTCTTTTTTCGTGCCTCGAAGCAATAAACCGGCATTATCGCCAGCCTGACCCTGATTCAGAGTTTTATTGAACATTTCCACTCCAGTGACGATTGTTTTGGATGTTTCTCTGATCCCGACAATTTCAATTTCTTCATTGACTTTGACAGTTCCTCTTTCAATACGGCCGGTAACCACTGTCCCGCGGCCTTCAATTGAGAAAATATCTTCAATCGGCATTAAGAAATCTTTGTCAATATCACGCTTTGGTTCAGGAATATACTCATCTATCGCCTTCATTAAATCATTAATTGATTTAACAGCCTCTTCATCGCCTTCCAAAGCCTTTAAAGCGGAACCGCGGATTATCGGCACTTCATCGCCAGGGTATTTGTACTTTTTTAGCAAATCTCGAATTTCAACCTCAACCAGTTCAATTAATTCTTTATCCTGAACTTGGTCGATTTTATTCAAATAAACCACAATATGGGGCACACCCACCTGATAAGCCAGTAAAATATGTTCGCGGGTCTGAGGCATCGGGCCGTCAGTGGCGGAAACAACCAAAATAGCGCCGTCCATCTGAGCGGCTCCAGTGATCATATTTTTAACATAATCAGCGTGTCCCGGGCAGTCTACGTGGGCATAGTGGCATTTTTCAGTCTCATACTCAACATGAGTTGTAGCAATGGTAATACCGCGAGCCTTTTCTTCTGGCGCATTGTCGATTTCATCCACTGTTTTGGATTGGGATTTCATGCCCTGATCGCTTAAAACCTTTAAAATCGCGGCCGTTAGGGTGGTTTTACCATGATCTACGTGACCAATAGTACCAATATTCTTGTGTGGTTTATTTCGTTCAAATATCTCTGCCATATTGAATTATTTCCTAAAAATTAGAATATTTAATTAGTTATAAACGCATTCCTTAAGTAGAATGCACTCGCGAGTATAGCAGTAGAGTCTTAGATTTGCAAGGGTTAAAAGGTAGATATTAAAAAGGTGTAATATTTGGCTAATATTAGCTTATTTATAAAATTTTGCATAAACACTTGGCAATGTGGAAAAGTTAACTTGAAACCCCTAAGAATAAGCGAAATGAATCACCCACGCTGTTTAACCCCGTGCCTTCGCTTAACATCGACTGACTAACCAGCTGATAAGTGCTGTTTGATTCAATTTCATAAGAAAAGATAGTATATTCGCCTGTTCCTTCATAATCCACTGTTTCAAACATGAAAAAACGACTGTCTGGGCTCCAGGATAAAAAATTACCTTCATTAGTCAGTCTTGTTAACGTGTCTGCCTGAATATCCCATAATACCAGCCCGGGATTTTTTTGATCCATTGATTCAAACATAATCAACCGCCCATTAGGACTCAAAGGATCAGCAAGCGGATTAAGGGGTATCCCTAGGCCAGTTTGTTCGGTCCAATTCGATAACTGTCCGTCATTTAAATCTATCTTGGCAAACATTATTTTGGGCAGATCAATTGCTGGATCAGTCAAGCTGGCACTATCAAATAAATCAACCAGAGCAAATCCTTGATCAGGATACACGCCAATCAAGGTATAATACTTGTCAGCTTCAGGCTCGCCCTTGTCTTGGAAGAAGGGGGTTGCCATATTATCAGCCAATAATACGCGGAATAAGGCATAAGCCGTAGCGGGATTCTGATCATCCAATAAAGCTTGAACAAATAATTCACTGCTATCTTGATTAAAAGCCCACGGCCTAATAACTGGGAACTGCAAGTCATCAATCCAAAAATCAGAATTGGCAATTGTCGTCCGATTATTATCTGCCAGATTAACAATTATTAAATCATCACCGCCGATTTCATTGTCACTTATTTCTACAAAGGATAACTTGGTGCGATCCTGGCTGTAAACAGATCCTTGAAAACGGAACGGCGGAATTACTTGATCAACCGGCTGTCCCTGGAAATCAATTAATCGATCCTGGCTGGAATCCGTTTCATGATAAATGGCTATTCGATCTTTATCTAATAAAACAATCGGCTCATACGCCAATTGATCTGTTTCGTAAAACTTAAACTTTTTAGCTCCGGTAAAATCTGTCAGATAAAAAGTATACTGATATTTATTATTCCCCTGTCCATCTACCTCAATCACTTCTCGATCAGCCATGACCACCCGGCTTTCGGAAATATCAGCAACGCCTTTTACCTCTTCCGTGGTGACAGTCACTTGTTCAGACTCTAAGAAAGGCAGGCTGGCCACTACCGAGGCTTGATTATCTTGATCTCGATAAATCAAGAACGCGCCTCCGACAATAATTACCACTAACAGCAGCCCAACCCAAATTCGTCCGGCGCTGAATCTACTTATATTGCTCTTTGATATATGTCTCCCGTAGGAAGAGTGCTGGTTGCTTAGCCCCTGGTCCATTATTGAATTATTTTAATAATTATTTAACCTGGGCTTTTTCTTTACTGCCCTTGATTTCCTCGGCTACGTGGCTAGGCACAATAGCATAGTGGGAGAATTCCATTGAATAGGAGGCGCGGCCCTGGGTCATTGAGCGCAAAGAAGTAGCATAACCGAACATTTCCGCCAGGGGCGTTTCCGCATCAATAATTTTTTGGCTGCCACGATCGCGCATTTCATTTATAGTAGAGCGCTTAGCATTAAGATCGCCGATTACATCGCCCATGAACTGCTCCGGAGTCACAACTTCAATTTTCATAACCGGCTCCAGCAGCACGGGCTTGGCTTTGCTTACCGCGTCTTTCAGTCCCATCGAACCGGCAATTTTAAAAGCCGCTTCAGATGAGTCAACTTCATGATAGCTGCCGTCATAAACAGTCACTGATAAATCAACCAGAGGATAGCCGGCCACTACACCATTATCAGCCGCTCCCCGAATACCCTTTTCAATGGCTGGCACGTATTCTCTGGGAATATTGCCGCCTTTAATCTTGTCAATAAACTCAACATCGGTCCCGCGTTCCTTCGGCGCTACCCGCAAGAAACAATGACCATACTGTCCGCGTCCGCCTGACTGTCGTATGTATTTGCCTTCGCCTTGGGCTTCAGCAGTAATAGTCTCACGATAAGCCACCTGGGGCTTGCCTACGTTGGCTCCTACTTTAAACTCGCGCTTCATGCGATCGACAAGAATATCCAAGTGAAGCTCGCCCATGCCCGAGATAACTGTCTGGCCCGTTTCCGCGTCCGACTTGACTATGAAGGTCGGGTCTTCTTCACTTAATCGAGTCAAAGCCATGCCCATTTTTTCCTGATCTATCTTGGTCTTTGGCTCAATAGCCACGGAAATAACCGGAGCCGGAAAAGTGATTGATTCCAAAACAATGGGGTTATCTTTTTCGCAGATGGTGTCGCCGGTCCGGGTGCCTTTTAAGCCTACCGCTGCGGCAATATCTCCGGCATAAACTTCACTTATTTCTTCGCGATGATTTGCATACATCCGCACGATTCGTCCGACTCGTTCGTTGTCCTGAGTAGCTGGATTAAAAACATATGAGCCGGCTTTCAAGGTGCCGGAATAAACCCGGAAAAAAATCAGCTTGCCGACAAACGGATCAGCGGCAACTTTAAAAGCCAAAGCCGATAACGGAGCGTCGTCTTCAGTCGCACGCTCAATTTCCTCTTCGGTCTTGGGGTCCAAGCCTTTGACCGGCGGAACGTCAATCGGCGAAGGCAAATAGTCATTAATCCCGTCCATGAGAAACTGCACGCCCTTATTTTTTAAAGCTGAGCCAACAAAAACTGGTACTAGCTTATTATTAATGCAGGCCTGTCGCAAAACCTTTTTTAACTCTTCAATCGGCGGTTCTTTGCCTTCCAAATACTGGTTCAGCATTGATTCATCATTTTCCACAATCGCTTCAATCAGCTGATGGCGGTATTTTTCAACTTTCTCTTTCAGGTCTTCCGGAACTTCCTCTTCTTTCCATTCTTTCCCCATTTCATCGGTGTAAATCGTGGCTGTGCGAGTAAATAGATCAACCACGCCCAGAAAAGATTCGGCCGAGCCAATCGGCAATTGAACCGGATGAGCCCGCTTAGTTAAGCGTTCATGGATTGAATCAAGGTCCGAATAAAAGTCAGCGCCAATGCGATCCATTTTATTGATAAAGCAAATTCGAGGTACACCAAATTTTTCAGCTTGATTCCAAACAGTTTCTGATTGAGGCTCCACCCCAGCCACGCCGTCAAACACCACCACCCCCCCGTCCAGCACTCGCAAACTGCGCTGTACTTCGACTGTGAAATCAATATGCCCTGGAGTATCGATTATATTAATGCGATGGCCTTTCCAAAAACAAGTAGTGGCGGCCGAGGTAATGGTAATGCCCCGTTCTCGCTCCTGCTCCATCCAGTCCATTTCCGCTTCGCCTTCGTGCACCTCGCCGATTTTATGCTTCTTTCCGGTGTAAAATAAAATCCGCTCGGTGACTGTAGTCTTGCCAGCGTCAATGTGCGCGATGATACCGATATTTCTGTTCTTTCCTAAACTATATTCCCTAGGCATGTATTATTTAAAAATTATACTACTTGTTTTTTAATCTCTTTATTAAGCTGGAGTAGCTGTTCAGTAGCTTCAACCAAGAATCTTTCGGCTTCATCTAGCTGATCTTCAGTGCCGTCAAATCCGTCAAGTATTCCCTGAACATGGTCAATCATATTTTCAAGAGAATAAGCAAGTATTGATTGGCCCATGGCTTCGACTGCATCAGTAATAGCCTGCTCAGTTATACCTTCAGCTTGTTCACGAAAACCCGCTGAATCAGCAATTTGTCCAATATTTGTTTCGATATCATCATTAACCTGGCCCAACTGGTCAAAGGCCGTTCTGATTCTCTGCAGTTTTTCTTTTGGATTCTCGTCCTTGTGTTGATCTCCGATTTTATCGTGTTTACCCAAGGAGTAGCTGCGTTCAATGCCCATATGTTTAAGCAAAATAGGTAAAAACGCGACTGCCGGTCTGCCTTAGCGATTTAATTGTATTTGTACCTCGCAATAGAAATTTAACCATATTTTATTAAGGTTTATTTAAGCAAAATGCGCAAAGGCGCGATTTGACTCAGCCATGCGATGCACATCTTCGCGTTTTTTAATGGCTTCGCCTTCTTTTTTTGCCGCGGCCATTAATTCATCGGCTAGCTTATCCTGCATGGCTCTGCCCTTTTTCGCGCGGGCCGCACCGAGGATCCAGCGCATGGCCAGGGTGCTCTTTCGATCGCCGCGCACTTCAATCGGCACTTGGTAGTTGGCGCCACCAATTCTTTTTGATTTGACTTCCAGAACAGGCGCCACGTTGCGCAAAGCCAGATCAAAAGTTTCAATTGGGTCTTTCTGGGTTTTTTCCTTGATAATATCCAAGGCGCCGTAAACCACTCGGTTAGCCGTGCTTTTCTTGCCTCGGCGCATAACTTGATTTATAAATTTGGCCAAGACTACGTTTTGGAATCTTGATTCTGCTTCTATTTTCCTTTTAACAGCTCGTTTGTGTCTCATTTATATTAAATCTATTTAGGTTTTTTAGTACCGTATAAGCTACGACTGCGCTTCCGCTCGGCCGTACCTTGGGTATCATAAACTCCGCGCACAATGTGATAACGTACGCCAGGCAAATCTTTAACCCGGCCGCCACGGATCAAAACCACTGAGTGCTCTTGCAGGTTGTGACCAATCCCCGGAATATAAGCGGTAACTTCCATGCCATTGGACAAACGGACCCGGGCGATCTTGCGAAGGGCCGAATTAGGCTTTTTCGGAGTGGTGGTAGTCACTTTAACGCAAACTCCCCGTTTAAACGGACTGCCCTTTTTCAGAGCAGTGCGCTTCCTTTTTAAGGCATTTAACACCGTTTCTAAGGCAGGAGTCTTTGACTTGCGTTTTTCGTTGGTTCGTCCTTTCCGGACTAACTGATTGACTGTGGGCATTTAACTATGTAAATAAATGAAAATCGCTCGTACTGCGATATTTTTTGAATTCAAACGAAACGTACCACAAGCAAGCATTAGCGTCAACCCTTAAATTAGAGAAAAAATCATATCAGCCATACCGCTGAACAGGTAGCGTAAAAATCCTATACCGGAAAAACGCTCCAAAATAATCAAACCCAGCAAGAGCATTGGGCCTATTTTTTCAAATCTAGCTTGCGATTCCGATGAAATATTGATAAAGCCGAATAATACCTTGGATCCATCAAGGGGCGGAATCGGGATAAGATTAAAAACCATTAATATGATATTTATCTGTACCAATGCTATTAAAAAGATGCTTAATAGGTTGTTAGAACCCAAAGATGGGTAAAGTATCTTTAGCAATAAGCCGAAAAAGATAATCATTATTAAATTTGAAATCGGGCCGGCCGCAGCCACCAAGACAGTACCCCAACGAGTATTTCTTAGATTAAATGGATTAAAGGGGGTGGGTTTGCCCCAGCCAAACCCGGCGATAAGCAGCAGGATAATGCCCAGCGGATCAATATGAGCCAAAGGATTAAAAGTCAGCCGGCCCATGGACTTCGGGGTAGGGTCGCCCTGAATCGTGGCGGCAAAAGCATGGGCAAACTCATGTAAAGCAATCGGTATTATAATTGCCGCCAGCCAGATGATAAAAATTATTGGATTTTCAAATAATGTTTCTAAGATCATGAATTTAAGTGATTCTTGACGATGATTGAATAAATTGCTAGTTTAGTTGGAGTTAACTAGTATAACTTAAGTTTAATTGTAACACCTCTACCTATGGCCCGCACCTGTGCGATCTGTGGCCGCGGCGCGAATAATGCAGTCAGCCGAAGCCACTCGAAAGTTGCTACCAAGAGAAAACAGTATCTTAACCTGCAAACCATGATGGTAAAAGATAGGCGGATTAAGGCTTGCTCTTCATGTTTGCGCAATCATTCGCGCCAGTATTAGGCTCAGTTTCGACAAAATTTCTATGGAACGAATACGACCCTGACTATGGGGTCGCTTTGCTATTGTAGCGAATTATCCCTTTATTAACAACTTTGCAGACGAGTAAACGTTTGCTCGCCTGCATGAAATGATTGTTGTATGATTAATTCATGCGAATCAGAAAATCCACTGGCCAATACCAGCCATTTGATCTAAGAAAATACCAGCGTTCTTTGCGCAAATCCGGAGTTCCTACGGTCGAAATTAGCCGGCTGGCAAGCTTGGCAGCAAAAAGACAGGCTCAATTAAGCAGCACTAACCGCCTGGCCAGCTTTACTGAACAGCAATTAGCCCGCTCCCATAAAAAATCAGCCATGCGCTACGGTCTGCGCCAGGCTATCATGCGCTTGGGCCCCACCGGCTTCCCCTTTGAGCAGTTTGTGGCCCGCGTGCTTAACCACTTAGGCTATCAAACCCAAACCGGAATCTTTATCCGGGGTTATTGTGTTTCTCATGAAGTCGATATCCTGGCTAATAAAGACGGCCAGCGACATTTTTTTGAATGCAAGTTTCACAACCGCCGAGGCATTAAAACCCACATCCAAACAGCACTCTATGTCAAAGCTCGCTTTGAAGACCTTGATCGCGGCTTCCGGGACCGGACCGATGAAAGCCGGCTGGCGCCCAAACTTAACGTCAGCCAGGCCTGGCTGGTGACTAATACCAAGTGCACCAGCGAAGCAGTCAAGTATGCGGCCTGTTCGGGCATAAATATCCTTAGCTGGGGTTACCCTCAAAATCAGGGATTGGAACGAATTATTGAAAAAAATAAGCTCTACCCGGTTACAGTTTTAATGAACCTGGATAATAATCTAAAAACCAGGCTGTTTAATCTAGGTATTATTACTATCCAGGATCTAATTAAATTTACTGATTGGAACAGTCTGAACAGGCAAGATGCTAACCGCATCAAACAGCTCCGCCAACAAGCTCTGATATTCAAATAGTAATGAATCCCTGACACCCAAGGCAAAGGGAGATCCTTCGCAGGCTCAGGAATAGCCTCGAATCCCTAACGCGAGTCATCGAGAGGAAGGGTCTCCCCCGGCACCCAGGTGGCAAGGGGAGATGTTCCGTCCGCCATTCAACGCAGGCGAGCAAACGTTTGCTAGACTCTTTGTAAATAAAAACCGGCTGACACTGTAATTGTGCCAACCGGCTGGCTCAAGGTGCGTGATAATCTATCTTTTTAAGGGACAACCGAAACTGTCTCTCAGGGGAAGGCCCATACTGTCCGTTATTGGATGATTCGGAAACATCTTCTTGATGTACCTCCAGTGACAACGGGCTTTCCATCTCCAGTAGGTGATCATGGTTACGTAAGCGAATTGTCCTAGTAACCCTAGAATCCCTAGTGTCCATATAACAATCCACGCGACAGGATGTATTTCAATCCCTCCTCATTTAGGCTCTGGGCCATTTACCAATCCAAAGCATTGTCACTTGGTAAGTTCTCATAAAATATCTGAAGCATCTCCTGTCCTTCACTCCTGTTGTACTCCTCGCGTATCGTCAGATACGCTAGGGCCGAATCGGGCCGGTCAACCAGCGGATTATAGTTGTACGCTTTGGCTATCTGGCAGGCAAGCGCTAATCCCCTTTCCTTTAAATCACCTTCTGATATGAAGAGTTGAATTGCTTCGGGGTTATAGGAATACGCGTCTTCATCGCCTGGTAGAAATACCTGGACCGGTAAGTAGTGCTCGTTTGCGGGGTGCATAACCGGAACAAACTTACCTGCATCGTTTTGTATCGTTAGAACTGCGCATTCACGATACCTAATCATGAGACTATACGCAGTCGTACTTTTCTGGGCTACATGCTCAAGTCCTTCTTCGTACGACGCGATAACCATCTCTTCCATGTCATGACTGTCAGCACAACCAGCCACAAAAAAGATGGCTGCTGCAATAAGCAACAAAACCAATGACTTTGTTAACATATCCTTTCCCCCTTCTATTCCTGTGAACACACCTTAATTTTTCAAAGGTCGCTTACCTATTTCTAAACATAAGAAGATAACACTTTTATTAGTTGTTGTCAACGATAATAATTTTCTCCACTTTCACAATCCCAAAAAAGCCCTATAATACGATAATATGCTCAGATCACTCCATCGCTCTCTAACCAAAGAGGTATTAAAAGAATTTGGCTATTCCAAACACACCCAGAAGATTGTTGGGGAAACTGTGTGCTGGCCTGACTGGTACCGCTGGGAAGCTTGCGCCCCTCATGCAGAAACACCTCACCAAGAAAACGGCCAACCCCTCGACCCGGCCCAGGCCAGCTTGGAAACTGTAAAAGCGCTAAGAACTTACCTAAATAGAATTGAAACGACCAATCCAAATGAACGCTTGGTTTGGCTGGGGTTTGCCTTGCACTTAGTGCAGGACATAGCCACCCATGAAGGCATGACTAATCCCGAACACTCGATGCGTGTGTTTTTAGTTTGGAGTAATCCTGATTATTCGCGCAAGTCTTACCAGGGCGGCTATCGTTACAGCCGGCGGTTTATGAAAGAAATCGAGCAGCGCTTTGATCCTGACCTGTTGGCTGATTTAAAATCCGGTAAAGAGGCTCGTCTGCTAACTCAGCAGGAAAGAAAGCAACTCTTGGGCAAGCCGGACATAACCATAGTATTCCTGTTGGATTTTATTAGAACGGCTTTTATATATTTGAAACTTAAGAATCCAAAAAAACGCGTTCGTTGGGATGTGGATAATGTTTTACGTTTGGGATTACAAAAAACCGATCAAGACTTAGGCGAGTCCGGCTAATAGTCTATTGGGATTGTTTCAAAACCGCTTTCTTTTCCCAGTAAGCTCGGATATTCCGATCGCAAAAAACAAACAGGGCATAGGCAATTACCATTCCGCCAATCACGTCCGCAGTATAATGGGCTCGGGTAACCAGCATGCCGATCGAGAAAATTATCAAAACAATAAAAAACCATAAACGCATTTTTTGAGTGGGCAAAAATAACACCATAATAGTGGTCAGACCCACATGTCCGCTGGGAAAGTAAGCATAGGGCGGATATAAATGAAACCGATCTTCAAACAGAGGCGCATCAATGGGGTGGCCAATGGGCATGAATAATAAAAATATCGGGCGGATGATATAAAACAGCCCAATAACGAAAATTATGTAATTGAAATCAACCTGCTTATTGCGCCAGAGTAAAAAAAATAAAATTGCTAAAAAAACCCAGAATATCATTTCCCCTATAAAATACAGATCATAATAGGGCAGCCGATCCAATATCAGGTCATTGATACTGGGAAGATTCCCCCAATGCGTGCTGGTAAAGCCCGCCACTACCACGGACAAAATAATGCCGATCGCCCAGGTCCCGGCGCTTATCAGCCAACGGGTAATGGAAAAGCTAAATTTCTTAGGTTGGTTAATTTGATTTTCTTGAGTAGAGTTTCTCATGTATATTCTCATCACCAGTCGGAACTGTACTATATTAGTATACTAAAAAACTCCGAGTATGTCTTATAAGGGCCAGGATAAATTGGATAATTTCTCTTTTTTTTCGTACGCTGTTATTGAGTCAAGTTAATCAATACTTCAACGTCGGGGGGTAGGAATAACAAATTCCCGCCCTGCTCTCTCTTTTCCGCAGCCACTGAATTTCGTGCCAACGAAGTTGATGCTCCGTATTCAGTTTTTTAATCTACTCCTACGATTCTAACAATCTTCGTATTGTCTTTGGCCAATCAGTTAATGGTTTATCGGTTAAAAGGGCGGTTGCTTCTTGCGTTGAGTACTTACCTTTATTTACCAATTCCGAATACGAACTAACCGCACTTTCAACAGTCATTCTGTATTCCTGCACCAGCATTCTTTGCGCAGTTTCTTGATAAAAAGGATCATCCTTAAATTCTTCCCAATATCGCAGATGGCCAAGAAAATCATATGATACTAGATCGCCACCAAAGAATATTTCTTTGAGTTGTTTTTGTAAAGTTGGTAAATCCCTGTCGTACAAAGAGGCGGTAAACTCATCCTTTACTTGTTCAAGTGCTGCTGCTCTGCTGGCACTAAAAAAATCCTCAAGAATTACTTTCCTAATTTCGGGGTCTTGCTCTCCTTCATAACCCACGAGTTCTGTTGGGGCATCTTTATGCTCAAAAACTGCTTGAAAAAGAGTATTCTTTTGGTGCTCGTATTCATGTCCTCGCAACATTTGCCCGCTGAGATCGCCAAATCGTCCTGTACTTCCCCGCTTATCCGTGTTGACCACAGTAAAATAAACGGGATTCTCACCAATAGATTGTGAGGCGAAAGCAGTATAATTAAATCTGATTATTGGTATATCTGCTCCTTCGGATAATCTTTTCGAAAAAATATTACCGGTCTCAATATCTATAGTCATTGGGCCAACCGAAACATCAATCTCTTCGTCTCTTTTAATCTTTATTCCGGTTAGCTTATTTACAAGCTCGTGGTCATCTGTAAATTGCTGTCTAATTTCTAAAGCTTTCTGGCGATTTTCATAATATCCGTCTATAAGTTGCTCGGTAATTTGTTTTTGTCTATCGTCAAAACCATATTGTGAGCTAAATTGTTCAACCAACCCGATCAGCTTTTCTCTTGGAATATCGTGATTAAACTCTATTGTTCTCTCAATAAAAACACGACAGGCCGCCAATGCCTTACGTTGTCGCATTAAATTCTCCTTGAAAGTTGCGATAGACTCTCTCCTCTGCTCTTTCGGTAAACTTTTTATTTTAGCCAGCTCATCTTCTGGGGAAAACACTCCTTCTATCGGTGGATTGTCCTGCAACTGTTCTTGAAAGTCAAAAGATATAAGTTGGTCAAAATCTTCTTGGTTAAGCTGTCCGAAATATTCTTTTATTTTAAAACGTTTATATTTAAGGTAGGAGAATACTTTTTCTTTTGCTTTTTCAAAAACTCCTTTCATTTTAGAAGGCGTTGGGATATCTTTGTCTTGCTCATCCGCTGAGCTCGAAAACTCAGGCTGGTTTTCTGGATTGAATTTTGATGGAGATTCAAAATCTCTCATAGCTATATTCGCTTAAGTCCCCCATAAATGTACATTTAGTATACTAAAATAACCCGGGGGTGTCTCCGGTTGCAATAAAATTGGACAAATCCCTTCTTTTTTCGTACGCTGTTGTTGGGTAAAGAAATATGCAACATCGGGGTGTAGCGCAGTTGGCTAGCGCGTACGCATGGGGTGCGTGAGGTCGCGGGTTCGAGTCCCGCCACCCCGACCATAACAAAACGGTTACGCAGGAATGCGACGACAGCACTCTTTGGGGTCCGGAGCTTTTTAGTGTTCTAGCCAAGCCAAGAATCTAGACAACAGCCCAATCAGGCTTCTCAAGTCTCCACGGGTCTGAGCCCCAGGATTCCTTCGAAGACTTATTTAGTAATATTAAAATTCTATTCAACTCATGAGCGGAACCAACGATATGTCCCGACAGCTATTACTCAAACATAGTCTGTTCGTCCGTACGCTTGTAGTCGTGAATTTCAGCCTCGTGAAACCACAATTGTGCTTCGTAGATAGCCTCTTCCTCATTACCTGATGCATGGATGATGTTTCTGACCGTTCGTTTTCTTTGATTGGCTAAAGCTGGTGAATCAATCGAATAATCCCCGCGAATCGTTCCTGGTTCCGCAAAAACGGGCAAAGTATGCCCCGCCATCATCCGGACATTGTCAATCGCATGATTTCCTTCCATCAGAATCGCTACCACCGGACCGGAAGTTAAAAAATCCATGTTCCAGTTATTTACCATTTTGCCAATCTCCAAAGGCTCCATGGTTCCCAATTCTTCATTGGGGTCCATACCGTATTTCTTGTAGGCATCAAGGGTCTTGTTGCCAATACCGATTAAAAGCTCTGTCCGGTCATCCGGATAATGTTTTGCAGCCATGTCTTTATCTATCCAAACCATTTTCATGGCAATGATTTTTAAACCGACTTTTTCAAACCGCTGGGTCACTTCGCCGACCAATCCCCTTTTTACTCCGTCCGGCTTAATTAATACGACAGTTCGCTCTTTGTGAAATTCTTTTTTTGCCATATTGTTACTTTCCTAAAATTGATTTTACTTTATCAACGATTTCGGAAGGGCTATGATTAGATTTGACATAATAGTCTGTCGCGCCCATCTCTTTGCCTTTTTTTACATCGTCGTCTTGGCCCAAGTTGGTTAATAATACTGTAGGAATATTTTTACAGCTATTGTCAGCTTTTAGCTCTTTCAAGACGGCAAAGCCATCCATCTTGGGCATAATCACGTCCAGTAGGATTATATCCGGCTTCACCTCTTTGGCTATGCGAAGTCCATCCGCGCCATTATTCGCTTTCTCAACTTTATACCCCTCCATGGTAAATTTTGTGGCATACATTTCTGCCAGCATTTTTTCATCTTCTACGATAAGAACGGTTCCTTTTGAGTCGGGCATATGTTTATTGGCTAATTCAGGCCTTAGTTTAACATAATTTTTATATCTTGCAAGGGGTATTTACCTACTTAACTGCTGTCATATCAGGATATTGCTCAGTCCAATCCGTTTCCTGCTCATATTGATAAGCCAGGCTAAAAATATCACTTTCTGAAAATGGCTGGCCAATTATCTGAAGTCCGACCGGTAAGCTATCCACAAAGCCACAAGGAATTGAAACAGCGGGTAGGCCCGCAAGATTTACTGCACAAAGATTTATATCGGATAAATACATTAGCAAGGGATCCTGTACTTCGTTAATATGAAATGCGACGTTGGGGGAAGTTGGGGTAAGGAGCAAGTCCACTCTACTAAAAGCATTTGAAAAATCCTGGATTAATAAAGTACGAACACGCTGTGCCTGTAGATAATATTTATCAGCATAACCGCGCGATAGGGCAAAGGTGCCGAGCATGATTCGACGCTTTGATTCAGGGCCAAAGCCCTCATCTCGAGAACGCTCAAAAACTTCACTCAGGGAATTAACTTCGCCTTGTTTAAGTACTGAATGACCATATCTGATACCATCGTATCTGGCTAAATTTGATGATACCTCCGAGGGATTAATCAGATAGTATGTTGGCAGGGCCGCTTCAGCATGAGGCAAGGAAATCTCTACTACTTCATGGCCCAGCCCTCTGATAGTCTGAATGGCGTTTTCAACAGTCTTGGCCACGTCGCTGTTCATTCCTTTTTGAAAATACTCTTTAACAACTCCAATTTTTAACTTCCGTCTGTTCTTCTTGCTTGCTCCAGGATAATCAGGGACTGGCTCCTCAATTGAAGTCGCGTCCCCAGAATCTGCTCCGGCAATAACTTGTAATAGCAGCGCGGCATCCAATACTGTCTTTCCAAATACTCCGATGGTGTCGGCTGATGAAGTTGAGGCGATTAATCCCCTCCGGCTAACTCGGCCATAAGTAGGCTTGACTCCCACCAGGCTAGTAAAAGCCGCCGGGAGCCTGACAGAGCTTCCTGTGTCCGTACCCAGGGACCCAAGCGCCAAGCCGGCTGCCACTGCCGCAGCTGACCCCGAAGAGGACCCTCCGGGTACTCGGGAGGTATCCCAAGGATTCCGAGTTGCTCCGTATGCTGAATTTTCTCCGGATGAGCCTAGCCCGAATTCATCACAGTTTGTTTTTCCGATAATTACGGCTCCGGCTTTTTTAAGTTTTGTAATTACCGTAGCATCATAGCTTGGTTGATAATTCTCAAGCATCTTCGATCCAGCAGTGGTTTTGGAATCTTTGGTTACAATTATATCTTTTATAGCGATTGGTATTCCCGCAAGTGCTGACAAAGACTTGCCTGCTTTTCTATCCGTATCAATGGATTTAGCTTGCTTAATCGCCGATTGTGACTCTACAGAAATGTAAGCGTTCAAGGAAGGATTAAACTGATTAATTCGATCCAAATACGCCTCTGTTAATTCTTCAGAAGACACTTCTCCATCGCACATTGCTTGACTGGCTTGTGAGATTGTCAGCTTTAAGAGGTCCATAAAGTTCTTACTGAGGGTATCTGATAATTCTTTGTCTGTTTATTTTGCTTGATGATCAATTTACTGTCCTGGCTGGCCACCTGATCAGACCGAGTAATATTTTCGCTGCCCAAAACATGGTCAGTAGGCGGCGTTGAATCAGTATCAATTTTTTTCAGCTTGTCCATGTATTTTAAAATGTCACCAAACTCCGCCTCAAGCTCTTTGCTCTCCTGCTTGGTTAAGCCTAAGCGGGCTAATTGGGATATTTTCTCGATATTAAACTTCTGATCAGTCATGTATTTTTATCTTAACATAGAGAAGTAATTTAGCCATGACCTATTAATTTTTTCCAGTCAGCTTCGTTTAAGACAGATAATCCGAGTTTTTTCGCTTTATCAAGCTTGGAACCTGGCTCGCTGCCGGCGATTACATAGTCGGTCTGGCTGCTGACGGAGCTGGTGATCTTACCGCCTAATTCTCTGATTAATGCTTTGGCTTGGTCTCTGGTGTAATGCTCAAGAGTGCCAGTCAATACAAAGGACTTGCCTTGGAGTTTTTTCAGCTTGGCTTTTGGATTCTGAATCTCAACCCCATTGGCCAGCAGCTTGGCAACCAATTTCTGGTTATTTTCGTCTTTGAAATAATCGATAATGCTCCGGGCAACCACCTCGCCGATATCTGAAACGGCTAACAGCTGCTCTTGATTTGCTTTTTGGATTTTTTCCAAGCTGCCAAAATTATCCGCTAAATCAATGGCTGTCTGCTCGCCCACGTGCCGAACGCCTAAAGCGTAAATCAACCGCGCCAAGCTCACCCGGCGGCTGGCCATAATTGCCTCGACTAAATTTGAAGCCGACTTTTCAGCAAAGCGCTCCATCGGCTCCAAATCCTTTTCTTTCAAGGTGAATAAATCAGCCGGATCCCTAATCAGTTCCTGGGCAAACAACTGGTCAATTATTTTAGGCCCCAATCCATCTATATCCAGGGCTGTTTTGGAGACAAAGTGATAGAGCCGCTCAATCGATTGGGCATAACAGTGAGGATTGGTGCAATAATGCGCCGCCATATCGTCTTTTCTGATTACTGCTGAATTACACACCGGGCATACCTTGGGAAATTTAAATTTCTTTTCCTGGCCGGTGCGCAGTTTGGGCAGAACTTTGACAATATCAGGAATTATCTCACCGGCTTTTTGCACAATAACCGTGTCCCCTATTCGAACAGCCAAGCGCTCTATTTCATCCTCATTATGCAGAGTAGCCCGCGAAACTGTGGAGCCGGCTATCAGCACCGGCTTGAGATGAGCCACCGGGGTAAGCGCTCCTGTCCTACCTATCTGCACCTGAATATCTTCAATCAGGGTAGTGGCTTGTTCTGCGGGATATTTATATGCGATTGAGCCTCTGGGCGCCTTGCCGACTACCCCAAGTTTTCTCATTAAAGCTATTTGATCAACATTAACGACAATTCCATCAGTCCAAAAAGGCAGCTGGCCACGCAGCTTTTCAATTTTCTTATAATACCGGCTTACGGCTTTCAAATCCCGGCATAGAGCTCCATCCCGGCCGGAATCAAATCCCAGAGTAGACAGTATTTGATGGCTTTCCCGGTGTCTGGTCTGTCTGATATCGGTGACTAAGTCATAAGCTCGAAAAGCTAGTTGCCGACTGGCTGTTATTTTCGGATCCAGCTGGCGAATAGAGCCGGCCGCGGCATTTCTGGGATTGGCAAAGGCCGGCTGATTTTTTTTGATCTGCACCTGATTTATTTTTTCAAAAACCTTTTTGCTCATATAAACCTCTCCCCGCACTTCTATCTCGCCTAATAAAGCGGATTTTAAGCCCGAGGGCGCTTGACTGATCTCCAAACTCAAGGGAATCGCCTCAATGGTTTTTATGTTTTGAGTGACGTTTTCTCCCACCTGGCCGTCACCGCGCGTTGACGCCTGCCTTAAAATCCCTTGGCGATAAATTAGAGTAATGGCCAAGCCATCCATCTTCAGCTCAGCGTAATATTCCATTTTTGCCGCTTCTGAATCAGACAATAGCTTAGTAATGCGCGTTTCCCAGTCAGTCAGTTCTTGTTCAGTAAAAATATCATTCAGTGAAAGCATGGGCACGCTGTGCTGAACTTTGATAAATTTGTCCAGCGGCTGGCCGCTCACCCTTTGAGTCGGCGAATCAGGGGTAATCAAATCTGGATATTGCGCCTCCAGGTTTGCTAGCTCATGTTTCAATGAATCAAGCGCCGCATCAGAAATTTCTTGCCTGTCCAAAACATGATAAAGATAGCGATGATGGTCTATCTCTTTTTTCAGCTTATCAATTCTTATTTGCGACTGCTGCTTCGTCATGAGCACTAATCTATGGTAGTCTTTTTAGGTATGAAACTCTTTATTAAATCGATATTTATCCTGATAGTAATACTTAGTTTGGGCATTTTGGCTTATCTAGGTTTTTCTTTTTTCAGATTATTTGGAGACCCGACTGCCTCCGACGACTTAAGCGTAAACATTAATCAGGTCGATGGTTTCCAATTTATTGTAATGGGTGATAATGAGGGCGATACGGCGGTTTTCCAAGAATTGGTTGACCAAGCGTCTGATATTCCAGCGGCCTTATTTATGCATTTAGGGGATCTCACCCCCAATGCCCAGGAGGCTGATTTTGCCAATGTCCAGGCTAGGCTTAAAACATTACCTTATCCTTATTATACCGCAGTTGGCAATAACGATATATATAAAGATCCGGACAAGTTAAAATACCAAAAATACTTTTCTCAATCGCAGTTAGGCCTTGGAATGGGCGAAAATGCCTATTATAGCTTTGATTACAAAAACGCCCACTTCATCGTGCTGGATAATTCCGACCGCCGAGTCGGTTTTGGAGACGAGCAGCTAAACTGGCTGGAATCTGATTTGTCGAATAATGATTCTCAGTGGACTTTTCTAATAGCTCATCGCCCGATAGATGTGCCTTTTTCCGACGTTTTTGGAGATGATGAAACTCCCGCCTCCAGAGAATCAAACGAGCGTTTCACTTCTATTATAAAAAAATACCCAATTACCAGGATGTACGTGGGGCATATCCATACTCTTTTTTCCTATTCCATCGGAGAAATACCCGTAACAATATCCGGAGGCGGAGGAGCGGCGCCCCAAGAAGCTTTGGAAGATTTTTTAGGACCGCAGTTTCACTTCCTGGAAGTGACTGTAACAGACTCCCAGGTGACCCAAACGGTTCACCGCTTGGAATAGCCTGTTAGGTGCGCTTATCCAGGGTTTGTTCGCTGAATAATACATAGTCAAATATGCCTGAAGCCGGAGCCTGCCAAGGCACGGAAGCGGATAAGCCTATTTGATTCGAGCCCAGTTTGCCCGTAGAACGGATTAATATCCGATTAGGAATCGGCCTGGTGCAGCTGTATGCTGGAGCACAATCACCTGGATTAGTATTACTAAAAGCAGTGATCCTGACATTTTTCAAATCATCAAATAAGGCTTTTACTCTGAGGCGATAGTTTTTGGATATATTTAGATCATTAAAAATCGCGGGAGCGTTTGGCTTGGTTTCAGTTACCGAGCGAAGCCTTTTGGCTACCTTATTATCTTCCCATTCTAACCCCATACCAGGTACAATCGTCCAGGGAAAATAGCTTATTTCCAGCCAGGCCGTATCGGTTTGCGGATTAGCATCAAGCGCTTCCACGCCAAAACTGGCAAAACCACCATTCATATTATAAGGATCTGACGGATCGTATAAATCCATCACCAGAGTTTTATTCTTTTTTAACAGGGTGATAGCATACTCTTCATTTGTGTCGCTGTTTCCGGTGCTCCAGCTTGTATCATTTTCAAGAGCAATATTATTTTGGTCTTTAATGTCATTAATAATACTATCTAATAGGTCACCGTCGCGGCGAGCCTGTTTTACCATGAATAAGCTTTTTTCTATGCCCGTTTCAGCCGCGTAAAAAGCCAGCTGAGACCGGTCAACATCAGAGGACTGTTTTACCTCCTTGATAATAAGAGCTGCCATGCTGACAGCCACTGCCGTAGTGGCGCTCAATACCAATAGCGCCAAAAGCATGACGACTCCTTTGGGAGCTTGATTATCCGATTGTTTTTGTGGTTTAAAATATTTCATCTTCCGTAATATCTCGATCCAATCGCGGTTTGGATATAATTAGTTTTTCGCTCATCTTCGCTATCTCCCAGGCCTTTGGTAACCAGATTTATCCTGACAAAAGGCTGCTTATAGGCCGCATACTCACCTTCTATCGGATCAGAAATACGAAAAGGATCCTCTTCCGGAATAATAAAAAACTTCAAACCATAGGGCTCACCCGGATATTGCGAGCCTCCGGTGAGCCTGACATTATCAGGAGTAATATCGCTCCAGCTCTGATAAAAATTGCAAGATAGTTCGCAGCTTTCTGATTCAGCGCAATCCAGATTAGAATTGCACTCATTTTTATTGCCGCCGTAGTTGGGTGTAACACATATGCTGGTTTCTAGGCAGATTTCTACTTTATCACCCAACTCTGGCAAATTATTATCATCTGATACATTTTTACCCCAAGGATCGAATTCCGGATTCAAGCTTCTCCTTCTGATGATTGTCCTGTTGCCGTCCTGATCAAGCAGTGCTAGAACGTGCAGAGGGTCAACCGGATTATTTAAAAAATAGACTTGCTCTATTGAAATATAATCTGTTCTTCCCTTGTAAAAATCATAGTCAACCGTGCCCATCCTAACGGATCTGGCCATCGTCTCCATGGTATAGCGAGCATCCCTGGTCAGCCTTTGCGATAATAATGTCCGTCTTTGAAGATTGGCAGAGGTGGTAAAGATATTCATGACCAACAGCAATGACGTGGAAAAAATTCCCAAAACCAAAACAATTTCCATAAGAGTGAAGCCGCGGCGGTTGTTAATTCGTTTAAATATGGTCATGTTTTCCAATTATAAAGATGCTCTATTAGAGTTGAGTTATAAAGGGTGCCTTTTTCTTCCCATTCCACATCAGCCTTAACTGAAAAATAGTCAGCTGAATCGCAGTCGGTAACAAGCTGCGATTCAGCATTCATTGGAATAACAGTTAACAAGCGCCGAAAAGGAGTATCTTGCGCTCCTTCGGGAGTAATAAATTCACTAGTTTGAAGATAATAAGCATACTTTTCGCCAGAATCTTTGCCTTCTTCTAAAAATATTCTGGCTTGCGGTTGATCCATACTATCAAAGTTAAAATTCAGATTCCAGTCTGATACAATGGGATTGTATTCAAGGATTGCTGTATAGTCCGTAAGTATTGGACAGAGCTGATCATGCCAATCAACAGGACTGTTCAGCCAATTAGTGTCGCGAATGTGGCGGACATGCTCAATGCCTTCTCTGGCCAGATTATCAGCGATTGTCCTGTTTTGAGCAGCCTGACCGGCCCGGATAGTAGTAACGCCCAAAACCACCGTGGTAACCACTCCGGTAACTAAAATTGCTACGGCAATAATGGCTTCTACCATGCCTTGTCCTGAGCGATTTTTTATTAACAATTTCATATTATTCGTTTAGGGAGAAGTCCCGGAAATCACGCTTATTTGGCCGGAGGCACCTATAACCTTAACAATTTTTTCCAACCCCGTCACGTTATGCGTCAAGGTTATCTCAACATTATCAACAATCACTTCAGTGATCCCGCAGGGAACCTCCCTGCCTAAGCGCACCCGGGATTGCGGCGGGAAAAAGGTAATATCGACAATCTGTTGTTGAACGTCAGGGATACCAGCAAATTCGATCTTTGAAATTACGATATCTTTCGGCAAGGAAATAACCGGGGGAGGTAAGGCATAATCGCTGTTATCCGTATCTTCGGTACAGTCATCACTACAATATCCATAATTGTAGCGAAAGTCTCTGATCGTTTCGCAACCCATAGCCGTATACCTTTCACGGTCGGCGAATATCAAATATTTATTATCACCCATACCAGGTATATCAAAATGCACGCCATAGCCCCCGATCGGGACTGACTCGGATTCATCAGTGCCGACCTGAACTGTTTTTCCGGAAAAGGCATTGGTCTGAGCGGTCCGAATATCTTGGGCCAAGTTTTCAGCAGCCGATCTGAGATTGTCGTTCTGCTTGTATCGGTCAAAATTCCAGATTAATATTCCCACCAACAGGCCGAATATTACAAAAACAATTAAAAGCTCTATCAGGGTCATGCCTGATTGGTTTTTTTTCAAATTATGTGAAGTAAGGAATTGCACTGTCCCCGTATAAGTGAACTATGATAGTCGCGCCCGTCAAAAAAGTTCCAAAAGGTATGGTGCTTTGCCAGCTTTTTCGCCTGGCTATCACCAGCCCCGACCCGACCAATGATCCGATTACATAAGCGGCAATCAGGGCAATAAATATTCCGGGCCAGCCCAAGAATGCACCCATCAACAGCCCCAGCCTGATATCACCGCCGCCAATCCATTGCCCTCTAGAAATAATAAATTGCAAACCAAAAAAACCTGCTCCAATTATAGCACTGATTGCCAGATTCCAGAAGGAAATACCAAGCAATAAATTGCCGATTAAAGCTAGGACAAATCCGGGCAGAGAAACTCTATCCAGGATTAATGACTCCTTGGCGTCGTAAACAAAAATAATTATTAGAAAGGGAAAAACAACCAGATCCAGGAAAAAAGCCCCGGTCCAGCCGAATTTCAGCCAGCTTAGAATAAATACTAACGCCATGGCCAGCTCAACAATCGGATACCAGACGGAAATCGATTTATGGCAATGGCGACAGCGGCCTTTTTGAACCAGCCAGCTGACTACCGGAATAAGCTCGCCGGCGCTAAGAGTTTTTTTACAGCGAGGGCACATTGATCGCCCACGTAAAAACGTTTTTTTTACTTTAATCCGCCAAATGATCGCGTTTAAAAAACTGCCGATAATCAGCCCGAATATTCCGATAGCAATCAGCCAAATTATTTTTTCCATACACTCACTATATCATAATAACCGGTAATCTTCCTTAGATAATCGCCGAGCATTGAGCAAACAATATAAGCACTGGCGAAGATGGCCATCTTCGCCTCTGGGCAGTTGAATAAAAATTCCAAGCCGTAGCTAAATAGATCGCCATATTTGGCAGCTACTTAGTACCTTCTACTGTATCCCCGCCTCGGTCAGGATATGCTTGCCGGCTGCCAAGGTGCCATACTGACGCTCAAGCGTGAATTGTACGCGGTAATTATCCTCATCCGGCACTTGTGTAATCGTATAGGCAAACCTGCTGGGATCTTTCAAGCTGTCAGCGCCTGATAAATACCTGCCCAGCCCGCAATCATTGATATCCGCTCCCGCCTCACTGCAGCCTTGCGCCGCTTCCAAATAGCTGCCTTTTTCAAAGATTAATAATTGGAAAGCCGCCTGGACCTTGGTCATATCGGCAATCCTTTGGCTGTCCCTGGCTCTGGCCCGCTCATTGCCAAGCATGACCACCCCAATAACAATTACCAAACCAAAAATTCCTATTACGATTATTAGCTCGATTAACGATAATCCTTGTTGCTTTTTTTTCATAAATATTACCAGGTACAAGTATCAGCTACTTCGCATTTAGCGTTAATATGGGTATCATCATTATCCTGCCTGCCATTGTCGCCCGTACTGTCGATCCAGTACCAGTCAGTACTAATGCCCTCTAAATGAGTATACAAAATATAAGCAGTTTTTGCACTATTGGTATCATACCAATATTGATATTCTGGATCATCCGTGGGCGATTCAAGTGTTTGGGATAAATACTCCGGGACAAGCTCATTATTTGCCTCTACAGGATCAAAAATACCTACGTCAGTCGTTGAGCCGTCTGGAGCGCCGCCTGCAGCAACAGTGCTTGGATAGATAAAATCATTATCATCATAATAATTAAGCAGAGCCGTACGAATGCTGGCTAAGTCAGACTTTCTCTGGGCATCGCGGGCTTTTTCTTTTGATTGGTTATACGAAGCCAAACCGATTGCTGAAAGAATTCCAATCACGGCGATAGTGACCAATAACTCAACCAAGGTAAATCCCTTGGCTGTTTTAGTAAAATTTAATTTTTGACAGTCCTGTGACATTGTTTAAATATGGTATCGCCCAGATTAATATCAGGGTTACGGGAAGAATGTAGGGCGTGATGATTAAACGGAATACTTCTTGTTTTTGCTTGCTGGCTATCAGCCGAACTATGCTGGCGAAAACTCCGACGATAAAAATCGCCACCAAACTGATCAATACCCCCGGCCAATTACTCACCAGAGCGCTGATGGTTAACAAATATATGTCGTCCGTGCCATATTGCTCAAGTCTAAAGATTTTTTTACATCCGGCAAAAGCCACAAACACTATCGAAGCGGTAATCAATCCGACCATCAGGGGCTGGGCCAGCCTGGCAATATGTCCGTAAATAATCGTTGAATGAGGCGGCAGCCAGTACTGAGAAACCTCATT
>JAZDMR010000003.1:0-2486 GCA_043800725.1 bacterium
TAGGAATAGTTTGACCTGATAATGTGATCTGATCATTAAGGTAATAATATTCCTGATTTAAAGATAATGTTGGAGGGATAAGAACGGGACCAATTGAAACATTGTATTTTATGGGGAAAGCCGGTAGGCAAACTGGGAAGGAAATCCGGCCAAATTGGTCTTTGGAGCTCAAGCAAGCCTCACGTGGTGAAAAAGGGGAGAAGCGATTATTAAATTTAAAAAATCCGTTACTATCAGCATAGGTTTTATCATATATCCCCTGACCATCAAGGGTAACTTCGGCGTGGGGAGAGGTATAGCCAAAAAGGGTAAAATGAAAATCTCCTATTGATATACTATTTAAAATGGGTTGGGATTGTTCAGTCTTTAATCCGGCGACAGCGCTGGGGGTTTCTAATGGATTATTTAAATAAAGAAAACCCAATTGGAAAGGAATTATTATTAATAACAGACTGGTAACTAATCGCTTCATTAATTAAATATACACTAAATAAATCCTAGACACTAAATTACAAATCACAAATAAATTCTAAACGTTTTAAATTTAAAATTTTAAATTTATTTGGAACTTGGGATTTAGAATTTAGGATTTTACTTATTATCCTCTTTTACGAAGTTGTTGTTTTAATTTTTCTATTTCTTCCTTTTCTTTTTCCAATTCTTCTTCTAGGTGGGATTCTTCGGTGACGAACTTTTTATAAAAGTTAGATATAAGGAAAATAAAAATAATTATGATAAGAACAATTGCTGTGGCTACTTTCCAAGGGAAGACCCAGACATAGATTTCACTGGTTAAAGCCTGGCCAGTATTACCATATGAAGCCAAAAGATTAACTTTATAGCGGCCCATCAACCATTTTTTTCCTAACTCACTAGTAAATGACCGGCTGGCATCAGGAAAGACATTAGCTGTTGCAAGTTTTTGCTGATCAACCACTCCGCCAAATATATTAATTAAGCTAATTACTCCCCGTGGGGCAATATGATAGTCGCCGCGATTTAAGATTTCCGTTTCCACTTTAACTGGTCCGTACTCAAAAAATGACGGAGCAAAAAATCTAGAGACTAAAGCCTTTTCAGAGATTTCTCCAGCCACTTTCAGATAAACTAATCCGGCAATCCTAGTACCCACCGCAGTGCCTGCTTCTTCATTGGCTCCCACCGGTTCCGGGATATTGCCAGATGGTTCAAAATAAATCGCCACATACCGGCCCCCTGGGTGAGCGTCAACAGGAATATTAATATTTGCCTGAATCGTTACCTTATCGTTTGGGGCAATAGTGATTCGGTCATAAGGAAGATTAAACCACGATGAGGCGCTATATTTTGGGTCAGATTGGAGAGGATTATCAACTATAACCGGTGTTCCTTCTTTATCAGTGACCAGAAAATCCGCTGCTTTTAAAATTCCAGAAACCGGCAGATCCCCTGAATTATAAAACTTGATAATAACAGCAGATTTTTCGCCAGGAGCAATATCCAGTTGCTGCCGAGCCGGAGCAACGATAAGCGGCAAAACGGTCTGCGCGTTTGCTTGACCTAAAGTTAAAAGTAAAAAGTTAAAAGTCAAAAATACAATTAAAAAGTAAAAAGTAGAAGCGAATAAACTTTTGAATTTTGACTTGAAATTTTGACTTTTGCCTTTTGACTTTTGATTTTTCATATTAAAATGTTGCCACTGCCGTGTATTTAATTTTATTATAATAATATCCTGCTGGCTGGGTACCGGGAATTGCGATTCTATAACAAACATCGATAGATGAACCAGATACTGGAGCAGTGTTATTCATGATTTCAGCTGTAGAAGCTGATCTACTTTCTGAAGCTTCTTGATCAGCAATTTGTTTTGCCTGCCAAGTAGCTGAATCATCCCAATTAAATTCTGAATCAGTACCAGATACATGGTTCAGAGAATAACCAAAACCAGGGTAAGTGGCCATATCAGTCCAGTCTTTTGATGTTTGATGGTCACAAGCTACAACTCCACAAGCAGTATCGCGGATACAAATACCAGCCGTAAAAGTATATTGATCTGCAGCAGGCGTGGCACCAGTACAAACATTACCGTTGCGGCCCATCTGATCATTTTCCTCTATATATACCTTATAACCTGAGAGAGCATTGGTAGAAACAGTTAGCAGTTGAGCTGCATTATGAGTGGCAGCTGCATAGGTTGAAGCAATCGTTCCCCAGGGAATAGAAAAGGCAGTCGAGTCAGGGGATGAGGCCGTACGAGTGATATTACAGTGAATTTGGTCATCATCGGTAACTCCAGCCACAGTAAATGATAATGATTCGTCTACTGTAGCAGAAACCAGTACTCCTTCAATCGGCGCCACCTTTGTATTAACATAGTCAATTAATTGGCCGCCGCTATCAGGGTCGCCATCATAAGTGTCAACATCAATTGTATAAGTATCAGCTGTTCCTTGAGAGTGGGCTGTTGGTGGTGCTGGGTTGACTAAATCCTTCTCGGCGCCGTCAAA
>JAZDMR010000005.1:0-21769 GCA_043800725.1 bacterium
TTGGAAATCGCGGAAAAGCAAACATGATTTCTCAGTGGCTGGAAAGGTATGGCTATATTAAGGTTGATCGCAGTAAAAAGAGAGGTCATGCCTGTAAATTTAGTATCACCTCCAAAGCCCTAGCCGTACCTGGGATCATCCCCAAACCGGCAGGAGATAAGGACCCTGCTCGGGATGGCTCAAAACTTGGTACTGGTCTGCCGAGTGACGATGCGATAATGGATGTGGCCCTTTCTCGGAAAATGGGTTCGGATACGAGAGAGTCGGGTAGCCATCAGGCATCGAACCTTCCTACAGATGCACAGATGTCTGACGAATCGTTGAGGCTACCATCAAGCGTCGAGAAAGAAGCCCCGGATCCAAAGTCAAACGTGACTGGGACTCTAGGAGAGTCTGATCCAATTGAGGAAGTCATCTTGATTGCCATGGCTTGTAAACAGCTGTCGGCTCGTGGCTGGCAGGTTGTGATCACTGAAACCGGACGCATTCGCCTGGAATGCGATATGGCTAATCTGGTTCCAAAAGAAGAGGAAAGGAGGGTCTAAACTGCTCATTTATTCAACCGAGGAAAACATCGTCCCCTGCGCTTACCACCCCTAGCCCCTCCTATGATAGGAGGGGAAGAGGGAGAGGCGCAGGGGACTTTTTGTTATATTAGTGCCTATTTTGACAGGTTTAAATTTTTACCTCATACTTCTACGATGCGCCGTTTAGGTGTTTTCAAACCTTATTGTTAATTTATTAACTCAGCATGAATTTATCAACACTTCTTTCCAAATGGTCAAAGTTTTTCATGGATCGATATCGTGTTACCATTCTTATTATCATAGCTATTTTGTTAGGCGGTTTTTGGGGGATTAGCAATAATCAGCGCCAAGACTTCCCGGCTATCCCGACTAATTTCATATTTGTTCAAGCAATTTACCCGGGTGCTTCCTCGGCTGATGTGGAAAGGGAGGTAGTTATTCCCATTGAACAGGCTGTTAACGGAATCGATGGGGTAGGCAGTATTCGCTCTACGGCAGCTAATAACTATGCCTTCCTATCGATTGAGATGGAATCGGTACCCAAAACGCTTAAAGCTGCCTCGGAAATTAACGAAGAAATTACCAAGACCACATTACCGGATGGCGTTGAAGCGGATGTTCAGATCCTGGAACCAGTAGGACCGGCGGTGGCCTATGGTCTGATCGGCGCTAATGGCGAAACTACTAATGATCTATTGGCCTTGGTAGACAAGATCAAGCCAAGATTGGAAAGCGCCTCCAATGAAATTGATTATATAGAAGTCGTGCCGGAGAATGAGTTCCAGGTAGTTATTAAGCTGGACGGAGCAAAGCTGGCTCAGGTGGGCTTAAGTTTTGATATTGTTAAACAAACTATCCAGTCGCAAATCACTTCTTTACCAGGCGGACAGGTAGAAACAGCTGACGGTAAAAGACAGCAGATCAATATTCAAGCCCCTTCCCAGTCTTTGGATAAGCTTAAATCGATTGCTTTTGGCCCGGTCACCTTAAATGACCTAGCTGAAATTACCCGCCAGCCAAAAGACGATGAATCGATCCACTACGGCGGATTTGTCAAAGACGGCGAGGCTTTTTCACGCGAAGCTGTTTACCTGATGGCCTATAAAAAGGACGATGGAGACATCATCCGAATTGTTGATGCCACTGATCAGGCTATTGAAGAAATCAAAGCAGACGGTTTATTGCCCGAAGGAGTTGATATAGTCTCGCTGTATGATTCTTCACCGTATATCGAGGATCAGATTTCCAGCTTAGTACAAAACGGCTATATTGGATTGATCCTGATCTTGATCGTCTTGTTGTTTTTCATTAATTTCCGAACCTCGCTGGTGGTTGCCTTGATTATTCCGCTGGCCTTCTTGGTAACTCTGTTCATCCTATATATTATTGGATTTAGTTTGAACATTTTAACTTTGTTCGCTCTGATCCTAACTTTGGGTATCTTGATTGACAACGCTATCGTGATCGCTGAGGGTATCGTGCATGAAATCGATCATGGGGCTAAGCGCTATCAAGCGGCTTTGACGGCCATTAAGAAATTCGGTCCAGCTGTTACGGCGGCTACGATTACTACTGTGATAGTGTTCATCCCTTTCGCTTCTATTGGCGGCATTATGGGCGAGTTCCTCAAATATATTCCCTACACGATCATGATAATGCTGGTAGTCTCGTATTTCTTGGCTATTACCATTACTCCTTTGTTCGGCCGTTTGATAATGCGAGAAGAGACCAAAGAACAAAGGGCTCAGAAAAAGCTGAGAAGTTGGGAAAAAGCTTTAGTATTACCAGCCATTGTTCACTACGGACAGAACAGCTTGAATTGGATCAGGTCAAAATACGGTAAGTTCATGAACTCGGTGATTAACAGCGGCTGGAAAAAACTCTGGGTATTAATCGTGGTGACTCTATTGCTAGCCACTAGTTTCAGTGTGTTCGCGCCAATGCTTAAATTCGAGCAGTTTCCTACCAATGACGGTGCTAATATTCAAGTAGACCTTGATTTCCCAACTGGTACGCCGTTTGCTGTAAAGAAAGATGTTTTTGTCAGAGTGCAGAATGAAGCCTTGACTCTGCCCTACTTCCAGAACTTTTATGTCTTTGGCAATCAGATTTATTTAACCTTTGTTGAACCGGCTGATCGGACAGATGATACCAAGATCTTTGATATTGAGGATGAATATAAACAGCGGGTTGCTAAAGTTAAGGAAGAGATCGATCCGGAAATCGGCATTAAGATCCAGGCCGCGTCATATGGGCCGCCGGAAAGCTCCAGTGATATTGTGGTCGAATTCGTTAGCACCGACTCTGAAGTTCTGAAAAAATCAGCTGATGATCTGATCGCCTTCTTGAATGACCAAGAAAATATCTTGGAGATCGAAAACGGCTTAGAAGAATTATCTCAGCCATCTGTCCGGGTCGCTTTAGATCAGGATAAGATCCAGGCTGGCGGGGTAAATTCGTTGGCGGCAGCCGGAACAGTCAACGCAGTGTTTGCCGAGCAAAAGATCGGTTCGTTCGTGACACGCGAAGATGGCGTGTCAGATGAGCTGAGCTTAGCTTTTTCCGATGCCTCGACCGATTCAGTGGATGACTTGAGGGGCTTGATCGTGCCGACTCTGACGGGCAGGACTGTTCAGCTGTCAGATATCGCTAATGTTGAAGAGGTCGAGTTGCTGATTGAGGTGTCGCGCTTAAATAGCAAGCGAGTGGCCACGGTGAATGTTAAATTGTCCGAAGATGCGCCGGATACGGCTCGGGCCGAGCTTGATACAGCGGTTAAAGACTATCTTAATGAAGATAAATTAAAAGAACTTGGCTTGCAGAGCGATGGCGTGGTTTATGGTGGGCTGTATGCGTCTTTCCAGGACGACTATAGCAATCTGCAGATCGTTTTCTTATTAGCCTTGATATTCGTTTATCTGGTCCTGGTCAATCAGTTCAACTCGTTTATGCAGCCAGCCTTGATCCTATTCACTGTGCCGTTAGCCATGATCGGTGTATTCCCAGGCTTGAAGATCGTGGGCAGTAGCCTGAATATGATTTCCGGACTGGGTGTGATCGCGCTGGTCGGAGTGGTTGTTAACGATGCGATTGTATTTATTGATTCTCTAAATAGGTATCGGCGCGAGCTGCCAGAGGCTACCTGGCGAGAGGTGATTGTGCGTACTGGTCACTCGCGGTTCAAGCCGATCTTCTCAACCTCGATCACGACCATTGGCGGCATTCTGCCTCTGACTATTATTGACCCGTTCTGGCGGGGCCTGGGTACAGCCATTATTTCCGGGCTGGTGTTCTCGACTATTGGCACTTTGATTGCCATTCCGACGCTGTATGCCATATTCAAACGTGATAAGAAAAAGCCGGAAGATAGTCAGTCTTCGAGTGGAGCGTCAGCGTAATCAGGAAGCATTTAGGGTTCTAGACAATTCGACTGCGCTCAGTGCAGGCAAGCTCGAACACTAACTTATATACTAAAAACAGTTCCGCGATGCGGGACTGTTTTGGCTAAGGAAATTGACTTGATATGATGAATATGATAATTTTCAAAGCCTGAAAAAAGACAGTTGTCCATTACATTGTTACGTCGTTGGAAAACATAGAAAACCCGCATGTTAAGGAGGCCGTAAATATGTCTAGCAGAAATGGCGGTACCAGTGGCTTTACCCTGATCGAATTCATGATCGTGGTTGTGATTATTGGCATTCTAGCATCCATCGGTATTACAAATTACCTGGCCAAGCAGGACAAAATAGAGAAAGAAAACTTGGTTCGTTTAAATGGCAGTGCCGGGAGAATGGTTGCTACAGAAAAAGCCGAAGAAAATGACGGGTTATTTCCTCTTAAGATTGCTGAGTACATGAAATCGCTCGACAATATTGAGAATCCTTGTGGCGGCTATGCGTTCATTGATGGTCCACCGCCGGACAAGCAGGACAAAATCGTACCCGGCGCCTGCTATTATGAGGCGTCGGAAGATCAAAAAGCGTACACAATCACGATGTTTGGCAAGCACAAACTCCAGATTGGGGTCCTGACCAACGCTTCATTCAGCATGTCGTCGTTTCCCACTACAGTACAAGCCACTCTCTTTAAACGAGAGTGGCCTTTTCATAAATTGACTAATGCAACTCAGTTGCATTAGAATATAGGCATGAATAAAGACGTGTGTGAAACATTAGCCAAAAAGGGCCACCGAAGGACTCAGGTCAGGCATTTACTTCATGAAATACTAGAACGGAATAAATACCCGATATCTGTACCCGAGCTTCTTGAAAAGTTTAAGCAGAAAAAAACATTAATTAACAAAACTACCATATACCGGGAGATTGAATTTTACATTGGTCAAAGCCTGGTCACCCAAGTACGGTTTAGCGATGACTTGAAAAGATACGAACTGACCAAAAATCATCACCATCATTTTGTCTGCCAAAAATGTAAAACGATAATTGACCTTAGACTTAAAAATGGTTTTAAAAAAGAAATGGAGCGATTGAGCAATAAATATAAATTTATTATTAATCAGCACAGTCTGGAGTTTTTCGGGCTATGTGCTAAGTGCGATTAATTATGGATTCAGCGATTTCAAATACCTCAATAGTATTTCTCACGCTAGGCATCAGTCTGCTTGGCCTGTTCGGCGGCATATTATTAATCTGGAAAGAGAAAATTGCGCGGAAAGCCGCGCCGTTTTTGATAAGCTTTGCGGCAGGAAGCATTTTGGGCGCTGCTTTTCTGGAATTAATACCAGAGGCTTTTGAGCACAATAAAGAAGATGTTACCCAGATAGTTATACCGCTTCTAGTCGGTATTTTGGTTTTTTTCACCTTAGAAAAATTTCTAGTCTGGCATCATCATTCGCATAAAGAAGGCAGTGATCATGAAATCAAGGATCATCATTATCCCTTAGCTACTGTCAGACCGCTGATAATTATTGGCGATGCTTTACATAATTTTTTAGATGGAGCCATTATTGCGCTGGCCTTTCTGACAGATGTAAATTTAGGCATCATCACCTCTATTGCAGTGATTGCCCATGAAATACCTCAAGAGATTGGCGACTTTGCCGCGTTACTCCATAGCGGCATGAAGAGGGGCAAGGTTTTATTTTGGAACTTCATAGGCGCTGTTGTCAGTCCCTTAGGTGCTGTTGTATTCCTGGTATCCCAAGATTTATTTAAAGACCTAAAGGCCCCTCTGTTGGGGTTTGTGGCAGGTAATTTTATCTATCTGGCCTTGGCTGACCTAGTGCCCACTATTCAGCATGAGCGGAAATTTTTGGCCAGCCTGACACAGTTTGTATTTATTATTGTGGGAATTGCTATTGTCTGGCAGCTGGGCATTTGGCTGCCGCATAAGTAAACAACAAAAGTCGATTTTATTTGGGTTATTGGCCGACATAGTCTGAAAGGCTTAGCAGAGTAGGATAGGGTGTGGAAAACACTGTTGGACAGTTTTTAAGTTATGGTATATATTCGAGTATACGAATATGTATGAATCACTCTTCAAGCTTCACGCCCAGCTGTTAAAAGCCCTGGCTCAGCCGCGTCGGCTGGAAATAATCCACGTACTTAAAGAAGGTCCGGTGACTGTCGGAGGCATGCAGGATATGCTGGGTTTACCTCAGGCCAATATTAGCCAACATTTGAAAATTTTGCGCGATGCCGGAGTCGTGGTACAGGAACGGAATGGAAAACACATCACCTATCGGCTGGCGCATGATAATTTTGCCAAAGCCAGCGAACTGATGCGTGATGTTTTAATTGATAGGAATGCGGGCAAAGCACCTGATGAATTTACTAAACGCATGAGAGACTTAACGCCGATCGTGCCTGATCCGGTCTGCGGTATGCGCGTTTCACCGAAAACTGCTGGGACAGCGCTAGTCTATCGCGGTAAACACTATTATTTCTGCGCCGCGGGCTGCAAAGCTCAATTTAAAAAGAAACCACAGCGCTATGTCTAATCAGCGAACCATCTCTTTTCATGTTTCCGGGATGCATTGCGCCAGTTGCGCCGCGAATATTTCTCGAAAATTGAAGAAAACAGCGGGCATTGTTGATGCCTCCGTGAATTACGGAAACGCGCAAGCTACGGTCACCTATGATCGACAGCAGGCGCATGAAAAACAAATTGGCATGGTGGTAGAAAAAATGGGCTATCAAGCGCATATCGGCGTGCATGACTATGGCGATCTGTCTGAAAAGGAACGGAGCGCTGACCTTAAGCGTCTGCGCCTCAAGCTGACGGTGGCCATTCCGCTGACGGCTATTTTAATATTTGGTTCAATGGTGCCGCAGGCGCCGGAGTTTCTTAGAAATCCGTGGTTAATGTGGTTGATCGCCACGCCAGTGCAATTTTGGGTCGGCGCTCGGTTTTTTCGCAGCGCCTGGTCAGCGTTTAAGGCAAAAATGGCGAACATGGACACGTTGATCGCTTTGGGTACTTCAGTAGCCTATAGCGCGTCAGCTGTTTTCGTGGTGTTCCAAAGTTATTTTGCACAACACGGTATTGACGACCTGAAATATTTTGAAACTTCAGCAACTATTATCACGTTGGTTTTACTGGGTAAATTCCTTGAGCTCCGCGCCAAAGGCCAGGCGGCCACGGCCATCAAACGTTTACTCAAACTGGAAGCGAAAACCGCGCATTTATGGCAGGATAATATCTGGCAAGACGTACCGATAAGCGAAGTGATCAAGGGCGCTCGTTTGTTAGTCAAACCGGGAGAAAAAATTCCAGTGGACGGCGTCGTTCTCTCCGGCACATCAGCAGTGGATGAAAGCATGGTGACAGGAGAGAGTTTGCCAGTGGAAAAAAGATCGGGTGATCCTGTCATCGGCGCGACCATCAATACCAGCGGAGCGTTTGAAATGGAAGCCCGGCGCGTGGGCCAGGAAACCATGCTGGCGCAGATCGTAAAGCTGGTGGAAGAAGCACAGGGCACGCGTCCCCCGATCCAGAATCTGGCCGACACCATCTCTGGTTATTTTGTACCAGTGGTGATCGCCCTCGCTTTGGTTACTTTCGGTCTTTGGCTGGTTTTTGGACCGGAACCGGTGTTTACCCATGCCCTAGTTAGCATGGTCACTGTACTGATCATCGCTTGTCCATGCGCGCTTGGTTTGGCCACGCCTACATCTATTATGGTGGGTATCGGCAAAGGATCAGAATTGGGTATTTTGATAAAGAACGCCGATGCTTTGGAGCGCGGTAAAAAAATCAGACTGGTAGTGTTCGACAAGACCGGCACACTGACCGATGGCCAGCCCAGTGTACAAGAGATGCTGGTCAGGGACGGTCTGGATCACCAGGAGCAAAAGACGCTCCTTGCCCGCCTTCGCGCTGCCGAAGAGCGCTCAGCTCATCCGTTGGCCAAAGCGATTGTCTCTTTCATCGCTGCTGAAAATATTCCGGCAGCTATCAATTCGATTAAGGTGCAGGACGTACCAGGTAAAGGGATTATCACGCAGGATGATTCCGGGGAGCTGATCATTGGTACGGAAAATTTGTTGCAAGAACGGGGAATAGTAATTCCTCAGGATTGGCTCAAGGAGGATATTCGCGGTTCGCGAGTTCTGGTAAGTGACGAACAACGAGCCTTATTCTTTTTTGCCATTGCGGATACTATTCGGAGCGAGGCCAAGGAGGTCATTGCTACGCTTGAACAACAGGGTATTCGGACTATTTTACTGTCTGGTGATACGGAAGAAGCGACTCAGTCCGTGCAAAAGGAGCTGGGCCTATCTCAGGTGATCGCCCGCGTGCTGCCCCAAGAAAAAGAACAGCGCCTTCAAGAGCTTCGCAGTCAGGGCGCGGTAGCTATGGTAGGCGATGGCATCAACGATGCCCCGGCGCTGGCCGCGGCTGATCTGGGTATTGCCATGGGCGCCGGCACGGATGTGGCTATCGGTACGGCCGGTATCGTCCTTCTCCGCAACGATCTTCGCTTGGTGCCAGCGGCTTTTTCGTTATCTCGCGCGACCATGCGGAACATTTGGCAGAATCTTGGCTGGGCCTTTGGCTATAATATTCTGCTTATTCCTATTGCCATGGGCGTGCTCGTTCCGATCTGGGGTATAACCATCAGTCCGATATTCGCCAGCGCGGCCATGGCCTTGTCCAGTATTTCCGTGGTTCTTAACGCTCTTCGCCTTAAATTATTTAAACCAAAACAACTATGAATTATTGGGTATTTTTCATCACAGGTTTAACTACGGGCGGGTTAGCTTGTCTGGCAGTCCAGGGCGGCTTGCTAGCCGGGGTGATTGCTAATCAAAAAGAACGGGATCGCCAGGATCGCCCGAAAGACCCTAAGAATGCCCCGCGCTCATTTGATGCTATGGATTTTTTACCAGTTCTCATGTTCCTGGCGGCCAAACTAATTATTCATACTGCCCTAGGATTTTTTCTAGGCTGGCTGGGCACTCAATTGACTATTGGTCTTAATATCCGTTTAGCTTTCCAGTTAATTGCTGCATTTTTTATGTTTGCGACAGCCATGAACCTTTTAAATGTCAGTCCGATCTTCCGCTTTCTGGCCTTTCAACCGCCGCGTTTTCTCCAGCGCTTTATCCGTTCGTCCTCAAAAAGTAATGCCTTGTTTGCTCCGGCCTTACTTGGTTTATTAACCGTTTTTATTCCCTGCGGTGTTACCCAGGCCATGGAAGTAATTGCTGTAACTAGCGGTAGTCCAATCGTTGGTGCGCTGATCATGTTTTTTTTCGTGCTAGGCACGTCACCGCTGTTTACCCTAGTTGGCGTAGCCACAGCTAAGCTATCGGAAATAGTTCATGGTCTGTTTCAAAAAGCCGCTGCTATTTTACTCATTGGCTTGGCATTATATAGCGTCAATGGCATTCTAACTGTGCTGGACTCCCCGGTGACTTTTGGAAAAGTTGTTGCGGGGATCCAACAGGAGGAGTCAGCCGATAATATTAGTGATAGTGTTGTGTCTAATAACGGTGTGCAGAAGGTGCATATTGATGTTTTATCCGGTGGTTATCGGCCCTCGCGTTTTACGGTTAAAAAAGATATTCCGGTCGAGCTGGAGCTGGAGAGTAACGGAGTGTATAGTTGTGCTGTGGCTTTCACTTTCCGCGCTTTTAATATTGATACATTTCTTGATCCGGTCGATAAGCAGAGCTTTACTTTTACTCCCACCAAGCCTGGTAAATACACTTACTCTTGCTCGATGGGCATGTATACTGGCGTAATGGAGGTCATCTAACATTTATGTTCGGAATTAAAAAAAACGCATCCCAAGGAACAACCGCTGTTTTTATTATCACTGGAATGCATTGCGTTTCCTGCAGTATGTCGATTGACGGCGGACTAGAAGACCTGGCTGGCGTCCATTCATCCAAAACTAATTATCGGCAAGCCAGGACTGTGGTAGAGTATGATCCGGCCGCGGTCGTTATTGCTGATTTGATTGGGATAATTCAAAAGCTGGGCTACGAGGCAAAGCTGGAATGATGATGTTATTTTGTTTGGCAGTTAGGTATTGCGCTACCGCATGAGGGATAATATTGTTGAGCACTTGGACCGTAAGGTTAAGTGCGAGGCAAAAATGTGCAAACGCGCGTAAGCTGAAACAGGCCCAACTTGTTTGGGCGTCTAAAAGCTAAAGCGCGATTTGAACCGTGGTACCGCCAAGGGGATTCGAACCCCTGTTACTAGGATGAAAACCTAGCGTCCTGACCAGGCTAGACGATGGCGGCTTGTAGTTATTAGGATCGTTTTTAAGTTGATTTCGTGCTATTCTTGATTTTTTCAATTGATGTTCCCGTTTTAGGGCCTCAGTCTTTGTAGAATATTTTTCTGATCGGAGTAACTTCCATGGCCTATAAGGCTTTTTTGACCTTACTTTTCCTGAATTATGCTCTTTCAGTCTGACTGGAACTTCAACACAGCTACCAATATATAGACGATTATATTTAATGCTCTTTAGTACAATAGATGTAATACATATCCTGAATCGGGCTATCCGGCGGAGCCGGACCCGGCAGTCTGGCTTCACCAGACGTCGCCGGGGACGATGGCGGCTTGGTGATCGCTAAGATTCTAGCTAATACTGGCGTTTGGGTCAAGTTTACTAATGCCTGTATAATAGGAGTATTATGTCTAAACAGATTAATTGGATCGAAGTTGCCCGTCGGGGGCGAAATCACGCTAATTTGATTATCTCTTTTGTAGCGGAAGCTTTTGATGAAAAGGTTGTAGCCAAAAAGATGGGCTGGAGAGCGAATTTTCATGCCTATCGGCAGCTTGATGGCGCGCGTTGGCTGGACCGAAAAGATGTTGAGCTTATAAACTCCGAGATTCAGCGGCTTGATCGCAAAAATCCCGAGTATCTTCTGACCAAAGGCCAAGAGTATATGCGGGTGATAATGCAAATACGTGGCTGGGTTGATAAGAATAAAAAGGTTGATTTTTCCAGCCTAACCAACCGCCAACTGGAAAAGAAATTTGAACGCTATCTCCATTTATACAAACAGACAATCGGTTACGTTTATAATTATATTTTTATTAATGAGTATTTAGTCACAGAGGTTTCAGCTCAGCTGATGAAGCATCAAAAAGACACAGCCCTGCAAAGCCGCGATCTGTTTACTTTGATTACGCCGATAAAGTTGACCGAAGCATATTTGGAAAAGAGGGACCTAGCCAAGCTTGCGGGGAAAGTATTATCAGGCCGCTTGCCTAAAGGCAGTGTTAAGCGGAATCGGGCGATTGAAGAGCTTAAAAGGAAGTATGGCCACTTAGGTTTATATATTTATTACGGCAATGTTTATACAAATCAGGAAATTGAGAAGCGGGTTGGCGAATTGCTAAACAAAGACCGTTTAACTAAAACCAAGCAAGAGCTGTCCAATCGAGCCACGGAAAAGCAAGTGCATCAAGTGTTAAATCGTTATCCTTTTCGCTCGAATACCAAGAAAAGAATTAAAGCCGCGCGAACCTGGTCATACGTGCCGAATTATTGGGACGATACTTTTGTCTATGCTGTACGCTGGCTCATGCCCATGTTTAAAGAAATGGCCAAGCGCATGGGGGTTACCTATTCCGAAATGGTAGAAATGATACATAGCGAGATCAGCCAGCTTTTGGGTAATGACAAAAAAGCCACCTTGAAATTTCGCAAAGAGCTCAAAGCGCGCTATCAAGATTCGGCCACAATTTATGACGGAAAAACAATCAAGGCGATATCCGGCCTGGCATTAAAAAAATATTATCAAACAGAAATTAAAGTAGATAAAAAAGACTATAAAAAAATCATAAACGCAAAAGGGCAAGTGGCCTGCTCCGGGCGGGCTGTGGGTCGAGTCTGTGTAATTAAGTCTATTACTGAACTTAAGCGCGTGAAAAAGGGTGACGTAATAATTGCCCATGCTACCACGCCCATGCACGTACCTGCCATGGAAAAAGCCGCGGCAATAATTGTCGAAACCGGGGGCTTGTTGTCCCATGCCGCCATTGTGTCTCGGGAATTAAATAAACCATGCTTGGTGGGCGTGCAAAACGCCACCAGCATTTTTAAAGATGGTGAGCGGGTTGAAGTAGATAATACTCTAGGAATAGCGAAAAAAATATGAAACCATTACTTGGATATTCAACAGGAGGAGCAGCTTATCAGGAGAATCTTTCTCTGAATGAACGGATTAAATTACTCCGAGATTTGGGCTGTAATGCTATCGAGCTTGGTTTTGTGCGGCCGGAAAGATATGAAAATGAGCCAATGTCAGAGATTGATATTGAATTGTTAAAGTCATTTTCCTGGGTGTCTTTACATGCTCCAGGCGGAAACTGGGAATATCAGAATGATGAAAAAACTAAAAAGCTATTAAGTGATATAAAAGACTTACACGAGCGCTATCCTTTGGATTTAGTAGTTTTCCACCCGGATCGATTTGATGATTTTGCCGAATTAAATGAATTACCGTTTCTGATAGCAATGGAAAATATGGATAGTGCAAAAAAATCATTCAAAAAACCTAGCCATTTGACATCAATGTTTAAGGATCATCCAGATTGGAAATTAGTCATTGATTTACAGCATTGTTATAGCCTTGATAAGTCAATGTCTGATGTTCAGGATTTTGTCGATAATTATTCAGACAGATTAAAAGAGGTACAGATTAGTGGAGCCGGGAAAGTCAAACCAAATGCTGTGTCTCATGTACCGCTTTACAACGCAGATCAGAAAGTTGTTGGCGAGGCGTTAAAAAAGCTTACCAATTATCCAATAATTATCGAGAGTCCAGTACCGACAAAAGAAGATCTGGAAAAAGAGTATCAGTACATATTAAGTTTTTTGAAATAGGGGTTTGGTAGAAGTTAAATAAATAGATAGTCTTAAACAGACAAATAGGTGGCCATGAGGTTCATTCATGTCCCGTCTTTGTCGTACCTATGACGGACCCACCAAGATATATTTCGTAACAACCAACACACATTATCGCAGGAAGTTATTTTTAGATGATAGGTATGCCGAGATTGTGGTGAATACTCTGTTTTTCATTCAAAAGAGTAAATGGATTGATTTAATAGCTTATGTTGTTATGCCAGATGGTTTGCATGTAATGTTTGAGTTAATAGGGAGAAAGAATGTGTCTCAAGTTATGCATAGCGTGAAGAGCATGGTGGCATATAAGATATCTCAACGTTATTACCCCCAGCATAGCCGAAGCTTCCACGCTTTGGCTGGGCGAAAACAAACCCGACGAGGCGTGTCACCGCATAGAGCGGGATCCCGCCTCCTTTTTCTCATTCAACATGTGGCGGGAGAAGCCCCGTCTATGAGGAAAAAATATATTCGTGTGTGGCAGAAATCTTTCTACGACCGTGTTGTTGATAATGAGAAATATTTCAACAATCTAATCAATTATATCCATTACAATCCGGTCAAAGATGGGTTGGTGAAAAACCCAGAGGATTGGGCGTGGTTGAGCCATAAAACCTTTCTAAGCAAGGAATTAAGTTAAAAAAAGAGGCGTCCAGGATTAGTGAACGCCTCGGGTTAGTGTTATTGTGTGTTCCCAGAAGTGGTTCTGGCAAAGAGCAGTTTGTTAACCATGCGATAGAGGAGATATTCCGCCAGTGTATGGGAGTTATCCGAATACTGTTCGGAGAATTCGGCTGCCCACAGTAGGGGTGATTCCTCATGCGCCCACTCGATGATGCTGTTGCTGACCCACCGGGCAGCTGCAGGTTTGTCAACCATCAGCACACTGGATAATGACCTGTGAAAATCATCCCAACCAATTGTCCTTTCGATCAGCTGACAGGACAGCGGTGCATCCCGGAGCAGGCGACAAATGCCTTCGGTTGTCACGGGTGGGGGGCTCATACGCTTAATCCTCAGAACCACAGGCGCAGGACTTTTCGCTTTACCCAGGGCAGCTTCGATTCGGATTCGAAATTCCTCCGGGGTCGTAGGCAGTGGGATGAATCCATTTGCTCCTCGGCGGCGAGTTGCCTCGTTGGCCTTGGCTACTGCTTCGTCGTTAGGCATTTCAGCAACCAAGATGACGCGTGGGGGCACCATCATCCGCAGTTTTTTCAGCTCCTCAACCAACAAACTGCTGCATTGTTCAAACAAGTCCGCGATTACCAGCGTGGTTGGGTGCTGAACAATCGTGCGAACTGCGTCCAAGGCTGTGCCCATGCAAGTAACTCTATGGCCGGTCAATGCTTCGGTCAGCCACATTTGACGAATCGGAGTTTGTCCGACTACCACTATGTGTGCCATGATTTTAACCTCCCAGATTGAATTGAAAAGAGCCTCATCCTGGGAGGCGCTATGTTAACTCAATTCCTAGTTGAGTCAGTCGAGTATACGTTGTCCGGTAAATCATTACTGATGCCGGTTACGCTACTTCGACGCCCGGAATTTCCGGTTTCCTACTCACTTATCTCGCCTTAGCGAGAAAGCGTCACAGTTCTGGTTTCACCCAGATTCGGTGAGTAGGTCTAGCGCCTCATCTCGGGCCATCACATGCTCCAGGCTTCGTAAAGCCAAACTAGTTGTCTTCACTTGCGCCTTACGCATGGATGTCCCTCTACATTTCATACTTAACCCTTCGGGCCCAAGTACGAAATGTGTTTTGATCCAATCAGCCCTCCACCCTTCGCATCCCAGCTAAGCTGGTTTGCTACGGGTTATGGACTGTTGTCCCTCTAAGCCTCAGACTTAACCCTGCAGGCCCAGGTCTTCGGCTTTGTACTATCAGCATTTAGGTTTTTTTAAGCCCCAAGTGCTTGATAGTGACTAAATTGTTATTGCTTTGTACATAGCCCTTATTAGGCTAAAGTTTTCGATAATTAAAGGTAGTCTATTTTAGTGTTTTTGTCAACCCTGTTAGAGGCTAGCCTCTAACAGGGTTGACCCCTTGATATCTAAGTCTTTAACAGAGCCAAGGTCCAGGGTATGGAGCTACAAAAAAGAGTAAGTTATTAATTGAGTGGTATAATACATCTATTATGCACTGGTTTATTGCTTCAATTCTAGCGGGATTTTTCTTTGCGGCCTCTCGGGTTGTTTCACGGGCGGTTTTACGCAAGGCTGGTAATCCGTTGGCCTTCACAGCTATCCATGATTTTATTTCCGGTTTAGCGCTCGTTCCTTTTTTCTTTATTGGCTTTTCTTTGCCAGACCAGCCAATTACCTGGCTGTATTTTATTGGGGTGGTAATTTTTCTATTCCTAACAGATTGGTTTGCTTTCTCGGCTCTTAAATTAATTGACGTGTCTCTTTATCAGATTGTTAATCAGGTTCGTCATGTACTGATACTAGTAGGCGGGTTATTAATTTTCAGCGAGAATATTACACTTATCAAGATCATTTCAGTAGCGCTAATTATAATCGGCGTATTTATCGCTTTGTATGAAGGTTCAAAATTAATTTTTAATAGGGGCATTGCCTACTCGGTGTTTAGTTCTGTTTTTGCGGTAGTTGGTTTTTTGTTATCCAAATTAGTTGTTGAGGATTTCGCTGTTGTTCCCGCTGCTTCATTTGAATTAATGGGTATTGGGTTGCTAAGTTTTATCTTTTTGGGTATGCGAGTTAGCAAGGTAAAAACGGAAATTTCAATAAATAAATGGGGATTAGTCTTGGCTGGAGTATTGTTTGCCGGGTTTGAGGTGCTGCTGTTTACTGGACTTCAGGCAGGTGAGGCGTCAAAAGTAATCCCAGTGACCCAAAGCTCATTAATCTTCGCTGTTTTGGCGGGTATTATGTTTTTAAATGAGAGGTCCAACCTGGTACAAAAAAGTTTAGGAGTATTGATTGTGGGGGCAGGAATTGTATTAATGTATGCGGTATAATGTTTATAGCTTATGAAGACTCGAAAAACAGCTAGGAAAAAAATAGACAAGTGGTTTGTGGCCGCAGAAATTGTTGAGAATACGCTGTTTATGATGAGCATACCCATGCTGTTTTTTTTACAGAGGCTGTACAAGCATGGCTTAGGCAATAACCTGTATTATTACTTTACTTATTTCAAGGGTGATTTTTCGCAAATGTGGTTTCCCAGAAGCGAGTTTGACGCGCAGGCTGATTTTCTTGCCAATAAAATGTTGACTAAGCTCAACTGGGCGCTTAAGACGACTGAACAGGTTGAGGTCTGGTCAGATAAGTTCATGGTCCAGTCGCGCGAATTTTATCGTCTGCCGATCACTAAGATGAGCAATCAAGAGCTGCTGGCTGAGTTTAATAAGGTAATCAAATGGCACGATCTTTCGCATAGTATTGGCGCGACTGTTTCCTGGCATTCGGATGCTGACAAAGCCAGGGTAAGTACGGCAATTTCCCAGATGATCAGCCGACAAATCGATAAATATGATTATCCGGAATCAGCCGCGGAGGTATTCAGTGTATTATCTACTCCAACGCGAAATAGTTATGCTGTACAAGAAGAAAAGGAATTTTTACAAATTGCCCGACTGATCCATCAGCAATCAAAAGTGCGCCGGGCGTTAATTAGGCACACTGCTAAAGAACTAGATGCCAGGATCGCCCAGCACGATGTTAAGCTGTTGGCGAAAATGAGGGCGCATTATAACAAGTGGCGTTGGTTAAAATATGCTTACAAAGGCCCTGCTTACCAATGGTCTTTTTACATCAATCGCTGGAAGGCCTTGGTGGCTAGTCATGAATCACCTAGTCAGTTATTACGCCAGATGGAACAGAAAACAAAGCATCTGGCGGTTCGGCATAAGAAATTAGTTGCCCAACTCCATTTATCAGCCAAGCAGAAAAAACAGATCGAATTGGCTCAGGCCATTGTCTATTTAAAGGAGATACGCAAAAGCGCTTTGTATCATGGCATGTACCACTATGAGCCGTTTTTCCGGGAGTTTGGCAAAAGGCATGGACTGACCCTGCAGCAAGTCTGGGCGTTAAATGTCTGGGAAATACAAGGCGCTTTGGTCGGCAAAAAACTGCCTAACAAGAAAGAGCTAAACGCCCGCAACACTGAAGCAGTGGCATATTGCGACAGAAAAAAATATGTCGTCTGGACCGGTCAGCCAGCGCGCGATTGGATGAAAAAAATACCCAAAGAGGACATAGTGCCTGAAGGCGAAGTAAATGAGCTAACCGGCATGTGCGCTTCACCCGGATCAGCTCGCGGCGTGGTAAAAATAATCGATGTTCCGGGCGATCTGCCCAAGATGAGGCAGGGAAATATCTTAGTGTCTGAAACAACCTACCCCAGCCTGGTGCCGGCCATGAAAAAAGCCGCGGCCATTATTACCAATGCCGGAGGCCTAACCACTCATGCGGCTATTGTTTCCCGCGAGCTGGGCGTGCCCTGTCTGGTGGGGACTAAGGTGGCTAATAAGGTATTGAAGGATGGGGATAGGGTAGAGGTCGATGCTACTAAGGGGATAGTGAGGCGGATATGAAAAAACTTTGGTATTACCTCGAAGAGCTTCCTGAATACCCAGCTCTAAGCCTGGAGGTTGGCACGGATATCGCTCGGCGTTTGACTGAATGGGGTTTTTTTAATACGGGCGGCTTGCTTCAGAGATATCAGAACGGTTCCGGCATGCTCTATGTTCAGGCAGGGCCATGGGATCGAGCGTCCAAGGCAATGGTTCGTGCTATTAATAGGAATCCGGATCTCTACGTTCGGCAGCATCGCAGGATACTCCAGATTGGGAAAAAACTTAAGCGTATTTGCGATCATATATATCGAATTGATTTGACCAGACTGAATAATAGAGAATTGGCCAAAGAATTCAAATCTTTACATGAATTGTACTCTTTATTGCATTTATCCCGTTGCCCGGCTTGGATTATGGAGACTCGGTTTGAATATTTATCAAAACGGCTACTTCATGAACTCCAAGGCCATCTTCACCAGTACGGTATTGCCGAAGAAGCCACTATAGTTTTAGCCACTCTAAGCACGCCAACACATAAAGTGCTGATCAATAACGAGGTTGATGACCTCCTTGCTTTGGCGGATCACCAAGGCCGGGTAAGCAGTTCAGCTCTAAAGGCGCATCTGCGAAAATATTGGTATTTGAGCTACGGGCAGGTAGGTCCCGGCATGAATAAAAAAGAATTGCTACAGAGAATTCATGAAGCGCGCAATAAGAATCCACACGCAGAATTACAGTTACGTCGGATGCAACATACGCATTTATTGCGGGAACGTCGGCACTTGCGAAAAGTCCTGCGATTACCATCCCATCTGGAAAAATCCATGCGTGTTGCGGAGCTGATTGGCTATGGAAAATCCTGGAGCAAAGAAGTTCAGTTTTATGGTTATGCTATGCGCGATAAAATTGGCCGAGAGATCGAGAGGCGCTTTGAGAGGACGCTGCGGCAGTTTTGGTGGATGCTACCCGATGAGGTGAGTGTGCTGATTGAACAGGACAGAGGTCCGAGTCGCTCTGAGCTGAACCGGCGCTGGAAAGATTCATGGTTGCTGATGGATAAAAAAGGCATGCGTTTTATTAAGGAAAATGAGCAGCGCGATTTTTTTAGTACTAATAAATTGGAGCAGAAGATTCGTTTCAAGCCGGGTATCCGTCAATTACGGGGCATGCCGGCTGTCCAAGGTTCTGGTGCTGGTATGGTAAAAGTTATTAATTCACCGGCTGAAATGAAGAAGATGAAACACGGTAATATACTGGTTTCTACTATGACCATTCCTGAAATTATACCGGCCATGCGCCTTGCCTCCGCTATTATTACCGATGAGGGAGGTTTAACTTGCCACGCAGCAATCGTGGCCCGCGAGCTGGGTATCCCCTGTGTTATTGGAACCAAAGTGGCTACCCAAGTCTTGAAAGACGGCGATCGTGTTGAAGTTGACGCCACAAAGGGTATAGTAAAGAGGATATAATATGAAAATACCTTTTAATAAAGAATGGAATTTTATTGAACGAGAGGATTATGCCAATTATTTATTTTTAGCTGTTACTTGGGAGGGCTGGACCTGGATGCCCAAGAAGTGGGGCATGACCAACGGGCGCTTTTTAGGGGCTGAGTTTATTAATTCTGCTTGTAATTTATTTATCCTAAAAGAGCCGCACGATAAGTCCAACAAAGAACGCTTCCAATTAATGTTCACCAAACCGCAGGTCTGGAGACTGATGCAGCAAAATATGATAAAGAATTCGATAAAGTTGTTTAAGTTGGGCAGGCGCATGAAAAAATTAAAAACTGAGAAGCTTTCCAATAAATCCTTAGCAAATTGGATTAGTCGTTTCCAAAAAGCTCAAGCTGAGGTTCATGTTCCGCGCGGATGTATGTGGCTCTTGGAATCTCCTGATAATATCGTTAGCCGTTATCTGTATCATTACTTAGAAGAGCGCGCCAGCAATTCCGGCAAAGTAAGTCAGCCGCCCCAACAAGCGCTTCAAACCTTATCCACGCCGTTACACCCAAGTATTTGGACTCAAGAACGCGAGCAGTTGATTGACATTGCCAAGATGAAAGATCGCCGAGAACGCCAGCGCCGATTAACAGCTCATACAAAAAAATATGTCTGGCTAGAATACGGTCTGCATGGACAAGCCCTTGATCAAAAGTATTTTTCAGACCAGTTAAGAAAAATACTTCCACAAGTCCGAAGTGGACGAATAGCCAGATACCCCGAAGAGAAAAAGCGGATAGCCATGCTTCAAAAAAAGCTTTTCAAAGAATATCAAATAGGTCGACCACACCAAAATATTTTTCGTATTGCCCAGAACTCCCTTTTTGTTCGTCTATACAGCAAGGACAGCCAATTTCATGGATATTATTGTATTGAACCTTTATTGCGCGAAATTGGCAAACGGATCGGGCTGACTCTAGAACAGGTACTTTTTCTATCACCAGATGACTTTAGTCAAGCGTTAATTAAAGGCAAGGACTTTTCAAAAATCACCAAACAGCGTCAGAAATACAGCTTGTTTGTTTGTGATGGGGGTAAGACTGGTTATTGGCATGGACCTGAGGCTAAAAAGATAAAGAAGAAAATGAGTTTTGTAAAAAAGGTAAAGAATCACGGGGTCGAAGAAATACTTAAGGGCCAAACTGCTTATGCTGGAAAAGTAAAAGGCGGAGTAAAAATAATCAACACTGTCCAAGAAATGGTAAAAATGCACGCTGGAAACATCTTAGTTTCCCATATGACTAATCCCGGCATTGTTCCAGCCATGAAAAAAGCCGCGGCCATTGTCACCAACTCGGGCGGGATTACCAGTCATGCGGCGATCATAGCTCGCGAGCTAAAAGTCCCTTGTGTGATCGGCACCAAGCATGCCACTGAAGTTTTGAAAGATGGTGACATTGTCGAAGTAGATGCCACGAAAGGCATAGTAAAGAAAATATAAAAAAACCACAATTAGAAAATATCGTTACCAGATTTTACTACCCGTTTCCAATTCTGGCCCGGCCCCCTATTCTTCTTTGGGGCTGGTCTGTACGTCAATCACAGTGGAGTATAACAACCACAAACAAAACGCAGGCCTCTCTGCGTCTTTTCTTTATTATATATATATCTGCTATAATCATAAATGGTTATAATTAATACACTTAAAAATGGAAAAAGAAGAAAATAAATCACCAAATACGAAAAGTGAAAACCTAAAGAAATGTCGGCTGTATGCTTATGGTGTGACTTGGTTTCCTATTATGGGTTGGTTCGTATTATTCCCAGTTTATTTTTTTGACGGATTAATACATAATGAAACAGGATTTTTATTATTCTTTTTATTTGGATTATTGACAATCATAACTACTGTGGCAGCAATAGTACTTTTGGAAATAATATATCTAGTATTAAAAAGAAAGAATAAAAGCAGTTCTAAATATAATTTTTTATGGGCGAGCTTGATTCTTGGATTATCGTGGAATGTTCTATGGTTATTTTGGATGTTTACAACTAGTGCTGATGATATATATAAAACGAGTTTTATACCATTAGTAATATTCTTATTTTTCGCATTCAGAATCTGGAGAATTATTAAAAAAGTAAGTCCCGAATATAATAGTGGTGATAAGTAATCTAAAGATTACTTTGCTTCTCGTTTATATATAAATACCCTCACGATCATCTCCATCTCCAACAGCCATTTCTTACTAAGTTTTCAAAATCTATCTTGATTTGACTTTCTCCCAGGATCCAGCCAAAGCAAATAATTTCCAGGAGGGAGATATCCTGGTAACTGGGATGACCAGACCAGAATTAATATCCCCAATGAAAAAGCCTGCCGCTTTTATAACCGATGCCGGTGGCCCGCTATTCCATGCTGCGATTGTAGCTCGTGAATTAAAGAAACCATGTTTTATAGGCACATAAGTAGCCACAAAAGCTTTGAAAGATGGGGATGTAGTAGAGGTTGACGCCACTAAGGGGATTGTCAGAAAAATATAGAGTTGCTAAGTTAGAAACAGACAAATCAGGTGGCCATGGAAAATACCATGTCCCATCTTCGTCGTACCTATGACGGCCCCACCAAGATATATTTTGTAACTAGCAATACCTATCAAAGGGTGCCGTTATTTAGGATGGATGAAAACACGCGATCTGTCATAAAGAATATAAAGTTTCTCGAGAAACGAAAGGATATTATAATAATTGCATATGTGATTATGCCTGATCACATTCATTTGTTATTTGAAATAATTAGCAATATGAACGTTTCCCAAGTTATGCATAGTATAAAAAGTAGAGTCGCACACGAAATATCGCAAATATATTTAAACAACCATAGACAAGGCTGCCACGCCTTGTCGGAGTCAA
>JAZDMR010000034.1:0-95853 GCA_043800725.1 bacterium
TTGTCATCTGCATACAGGGTGAGCGCGGTCCGCATCTGGCCTATGTCAGACTTGGCCTGGGCGTCGCGGGCTTTCTCACGAGCCCCGTTTAGAGACACTAAACCGATCGCCGATAAAATGCCGATGATGGCAATAACGACGAGCAGCTCAATAAGTGTGAATCCTTTTTTCATTTTTTTCGTCTCACCCCCTTTCATTTTAGAGTTCCCAATTGAATACTAATTTATTGGGAACAAATTTTATTTACTGTAGTTATTATAGCAATTTATTTGATTTGCAACAACCTATGATACTTATCCACAACCTCAGCTTTTTATTGCTATTACACGTATATTATTGGCTAACCTTAGCCTTATATTGCTGATGATAAGTTATACATGGGCATTAATATGGCAATGACCAGCAAGGCCACGGCCACGCCCATGACCACCAAGATCAAAGGTTCAATTAAGCTGACCAGATTACGCACCGAGTTTTCCAGCTCGCGGCTGTAAAAGCTTGCCAGCTTCTCCAAAACAAAATCCAGCTTGCCGGTTGACTCGCCCACGTTCATCATCTGGGTAAGCATGGGCGGAATGTCTCGCGACGTGGCAAAAATGGTTGAAATTGATTTGCCTGCCTCGATCTCCTTGATAGTGGCAATGGTCAGCGAGCGGTATAATCGATTGCCAATCACGTCAGCTACGATTTCTAGGGCCCGGGTGATGGGGATGCCGCTGGATACCAGGGTTGATAAGCTTCTGGAGAACCGCACTAAGTATATCCTCTGAAAAATACTGCCGAATATCGGCATCTTGAGCTTGAGGCGGTCTATGGCGTTGCGGCTTTGTTCAGACTTGATCATTGCCTGGTAAGCGACATACAAGCCTATCCCGACAATAATCAGCACCCACCATTTGGTCTGAAGAAAATCCGACGTGCCAATCAGAACCTTAGTCATCAACGGCAATTCTTGCCCGCCCGCCGTAAGAATTTCAGTCAGCTGCGGCACGACAAAGATCATCATCATGACGCCGACGACGATCAAGGCGCCCAGAATAAAGATCGGGTAAATCATAGCTCCCTTAATCTTGGAAATCAGGTCATAGTCTTTTTCCTGCTGATCGGCCAAATAATTCAAAGTTTCATCCAGTTTGCCGGTAGTTTCTCCGGACCGCACCATGTGAATGAAAAAATCATCAAACACCCTCGGATAGCGAGCCAGGGTGGCGGACAGTTTCGCGCCGCCGTCTATCTCATCGGCAATTTCGGAAATGATGATTTTAAAAGCGACATTTTCAGTCTGCTTGACCAAGATACGCAGGGCTTGGACAATCGGCACTGTCGCCGAGATCATCACCGCCAGCTGGCGGGAAAATATCGCCACGTCTCGGCGCGGCACTCGATTAAACAAGCCCAGGGATGACTGAAAAAGCTGCCTTTTGCGCCGTTCTTTAATCGAGAGGACATAGAGCTGCTTTTCGCGAAGTATGTCCTGCGCCAAATCTTCCGAGGGCGCCTCGACTATGCCGGTGGTATCCTGGCCTTGAGCGTTTTTTGCTGTATATTCAAAAGTTGGCATAACTAGATAAATTTCAAATCACAAATTCCAAATAACAATTTTATTATAACTTATTAATTCGTAATCAGTAATTCTTAATTATTAATTAGTAATTATTTTAAACTACTGTCTAAGCATTACGGAAACGTGTCTCCGATCCACCGCATGCACCATGGCGTCGTCCATCAGGATCTCTCCGGTTCTTACTAATTCCGCTAAATAACGGTCCAGGGAAATCATTCCTTCTTCCCGCGAAGTCTGGAGAATGGAATTCAGCTGAAAAATCTGGCCCTCGCGAATCACTGAACGAACCGCATCGTTGGGTATCATGATTTCCGCCACGATTATCCGCCCCCCGCCCACTCTGGGCAGCAGCCTTTGGCTGACTATCCCCTGCAAATTCTCAGCGATTGACCTGCGGACCTGCTCTTCTTCTTCGACCGGGTAGCTGTCAATAATTTTTTCTATTGTCTTCATGACCGAGTCCGTATTCATGGTAGACAATACCAGGCGATTGGTCTCGGTAACTGTCATGATTGATCGAACAACTGCGGCCGAATCCATTTCCGAAACCATAATCACGTCGACATCCTCGCGAGAAGCCGTGGTTAGGGCCTGTTCATAAGAATTGGTGTCCCGGCCGACTTCTCTTTGCTCAATAATGCTTTTTTCATTCACAAAAATATGCTCGATCGGCTGTTCAATCGTGATAATATGAACAGCGCGACGCCGGTTTATTTCGCTGATCAGGGCCGCCAGCGTGGCAGTCCGGCCTGAGCCAAAAGGGCCGGTTATCAAGACTAGGCCTTTTGATAAATCGGCAAACTTTTCCACAATCGCCGGCAGTCCCAATTCCTTCAAGTTGCGCAGTTGGAGCGGTATCATGCGCAATGAAGCAGACAGCAATCCTTTTTGGTAAAAAAAACTGACTTTGAAACGGCTGTGGTTCTCCAGGCTGGTAGCTGTAATCAGCTCTTTATTTTTCGCCAGTTCGTTCTGCTGGTCCGGGTTTAGCATTAATTCTTCCAAAGCCTCCATGACGTCAGGCGTAATCATAGCTTCTGATTCCAGGGGCGCTAGCTTGCCGTCAACTCGCAAAATAGGAGGATTGCCCGGAATTAAATGAATGTCCGAAGCGCCGTATTCTGCTGCAGTAGCTAAAATTTTCTGAATTGTAATAGAATCTGCCGAGGGCATGGATTAAATTATTTTTTTTTCGACTAAGCTCTTGATCTTGGAAATCACCTCCGAAGGCAGAAAGTGAGCTTTGATAAGGTAATCGTCAGCCCCTAAATCCAGCCCGCGCCGGATATCTTGCTTCTCTCCCAAGTTTGTCAGAAGAATTACCGGAATTTTTTTGGTTTGGGGCGACTTTCTGATTTCCTTGAGCACTTCGAAGCCAGATTTTTTCGGCAGCAGTATATCCAAAAGTATTATATCCGGCTGTCGCTGGCGGAGAGATTTGAGGGCTTGCTCTCCGTCACTGGCCAGCTCAACTTCAAAATGCTCCATTATCAGCTTAGTAATATACATGCCAGATAGAAAAGTATCGTCCTCCACAATTAGAACATGTGCGCCGGGCTTCGTTTTCTTTTTTACCTGCTTAGTACTTGATTTAGCCATAATCAGATTGGTTAAAAATTTATCAAAGTTAAATATTTATTCTCTGGTCGCATCCCAAACCTCTTCAATAGTCGTGATTCCGGAAATTGCCTTAAAAACCCCGTCTTGCTTGATTGAAAACATGCCTTGCCGAAGAAATTCTTCTTTGGTCTTGTTTAAGATGTTTTCTTCAGAAGTTACAATCTGCTTCAGCTGTTCACTCATGCCTAATACCTCAACAATAGCTACTCTGCCCTTATAACCGGTATTTTCACAGCGCACGCATCCCTTGCCCTTAAACATTTTAAGAGGCCTTTCCAGCCTTAAGTCTTTTGGCTGCTGTTCTTTGGGAATTTTATCGATTTCCGTCCAAACCTCGTTTTCCAAATTCTCGGGTATGGGTGCTTCTACAATACAATGCTGGCAAATTCTTCGAACCAGCCTCTGGGCAATAACGACATTTAATGATGAGGCGATTAAAAAGGGCTCAATCTTCATGTCTATTAATCGAGGCACCGCGCCAAAGGCGTCATTGGTGTGAAGGGTGGATAATACGATATGGCCGGTTAAGCTGGCATGCACTGCCAAGTCCGCTGTTTCGTTGTCTCTAATTTCACCGACCATGATAACATCCGGGTCTTGCCTTAAGATAGAGCGCAATCCAGCGGCGAAAGACAGGCCGACTTCGGAATTAACTTGAGACTGGTTAATGCCTTCCATATAGTATTCGACCGGATCTTCCAAAGTAACGATATTCACCGTTTCCACGTTCATATCGCTGATGATGGCATAAAGAGTGGTTGACTTGCCTGAGCCGGTCGGGCCGGTAATCAATAGCATGCCGTGAGATTTGTTGATATTCTCGGTGATAATGCCAAGATTTTTGCCTTTAAAGCCCAGCTCCTTCAAGTCAGTCAAGCTGGAATTAGTGTCCAGAATACGCATCACAACCTTTTCAAGGTTAATCAAGGGCAAGGTAGATACGCGATAGTCTACGTTCCGGCCTTCAATACTCATGCGAAATCGTCCGTCTTGGGGGATGCGCGTTTCGTCAATTTTCAAGTTTGACAGAACTTTAATCCGGGCAACAATCGATGAATGAACGTGCTTGGGTAAAACCAAAGAGGTATGCAGCAAGCCGTCTATGCGATAGCGGATTCTGGTTTCATTGCCGACCGGCTCAATATGCACGTCAGAAGCCTTGCCTTCGACAGCATGGCGCATAATTACCGAGACCATCTTGGAAACCGGAGCTTGCCTAATCACTTCCTCCATGCCCGGCTCGGTAATATCCAAGGGCTGCCCCTCAGTCGAGGCGCCTAAATCAGTTTCCGTGTCTTTCAGAGCCTCTTCAACCTCAGCCGATAAGCTTTCGTACTGCCGCAAGATGTATTTAATGCCCGATTCGGAAGCAATATGGTATTTGATTTTCACATTATTTTTTCGAGCAATAAATTCGATCGCTTCTAAGGCCTTGAAGTCAGACGGATTAACCATGGCGACGCTTAGCTCGTCGGCTGATTTCTGAAAAGACACCATGCGATAATTCTGAGCCAGCTCCTGAGGAATAATATTCAGTATTTCAGCTCTGACAATCCGGCCAAACAAGTCCATATAAGGGATGTTATAAAGCTTGCCTTTGGCTTTGACAATATCCTCTTCCCGGATAGTATGAGAATTCAATAAAACAGCCTGCAATGGCTGATGGGCTGCCTTGGCTTTGGCAATTAATTCATCCAAATCTGCCTGAGTAACGATTTTTTCTTGAATTAGGGTATCAAGCAGCTCCTGAGGCATGCCCAAAACATCAACTGAAGCTGACTGGATAGCGGCAGATGAATGGGCTGGTTTTGCCGGGCTCACGGGATTATCTCCTCAAACGGGTTATCTCTGCCTGCATTCCCGATATTCACCGGCAGGTCGCCATAAGGCTGAAGAGAACGATAGCGAGGGTCGTCAAAAAGATCATCGCCAAAATCCTTGATTATAAGCAAATCTCGACGAATAACCGAATCCTCAGTCGTAGTAGACGTGGTCGAGCTTGGCACCGCAATCCATAAGAAATAAAAGAGACCGCCGCCCACAACTATTATTACCAAGGCGATTATTAAAATAAGCGTGCGCTGACTGTTGCTTTTTTGGACTAAGGCCATGCTTTATGTTTCCTCCTCAAAATAGAAAGTCCTCATGTTTATGGTGTATGTTTCTTTCTGCTCAGTTAGCTCTCCCGGATTCCTGCTAAGAGCCTGGGCCGGATTGAAATTTAACGACTGAACATTGAATATCCGCAAGCTATTTTCGATATTGGTTAAAAATTCCTTAAAATGCTCATAGGAGCGCCCTCCGCTCACTGAGATAGAAATATCAAATGATTTAAGTCCGGTATTGAGCAATAACGTATTCTGGCCCGCGGAGGTCGAGCCGGTATTTACGCTCTGCTGGGAAGACGCGGCGCCCGGCTGACTCAGGCTGGCCGGAGCAATGGCAATGCTGTTCAGCTGCAAATCACTCTGCTCGACCAAATCATCAACAATCACAAACAAATCGGCAATGTCGGACTTTTTGGGCAGTACCTGATCAAGCTCCTCCAAACTTCGCTTATTCAGGTCATCGTATCTATCCAGCATCTCCTCCACGCGGGTCAAATATTCTCCTCGATCCTCTAATAATTTCTGCTCGGTATTACGGTCGGATAAACCTAATTGCCGAATTTCATTTAACTCCGGTCCGATTATAATAACATAACCAACAACCAAAATAATTACCGCCACCGCGATCAGAATGTAGCGGAACTGTTCGAAAATCAGCTTTTTAAAAGATATGCCAAACAGTTTCATGGATTTGGATTAGTATTGGTAACTGTTGAGGAATTCGTGTTGGGATTTGATTGATTGGTGTTTAATACGGAAGAATTGGTGTTTAGATTGCCGGACCTATTCGCGTTTGTCGACGCGTTGGTATTTAAGTTAGTTGAACTGTTCGTGTTGCTGCCGGTATTCTGGGGGAAGGTAAGATTGTATATTTCCGGTTCAAACCTTCCTCTGGGATAGCTTGCTTCGTCATAATAATAGATGTCCGGCACCAGAGTAGCGCTAATTGTAAAAGCTACTTGCCGGGCTACCACGCTGCCCGGCGGCAAATTCACATCAGTAACATCGGAGGCGGTCGCCGAATTGATCGAAACATTTGTAACAAAATCATCCGCTTGTTCCAAAAGCAGCAGCTGTCGGGCCGGCGAGGTAAAAGACCCTCCTAGAGCCGACAAGGTTATTTGTCCGCTCAAGCTACCGCTGAAAGCTCCGGTATAATAAACATCGTCAATAGTATAATCCTCCAGCTTACTAAAGAACTTTGTCCAATAAATATGCTGGTCAAGCAGCCCGGTAATAATTTGCAGCCTGGAATTTACGGCAATTGCCTCCTTTTGCTTGGGTTTAAGGTTTTGGATCTGGTCTTCGATGCCGGATCGCTCAGTCCTAAGATTCTGGATATCCTCGATTATCGAGGTGCGATAAATTGTCAGCAGCGCATAAGCCCCGCCGATAACAAATATTGTGGCAAATAAAGTGATCCCCAGGCTGATTAATTTTGACTTCGGGTTAATTGATTGCTTGAAATCCGTAGGCAGAAGATTTACTAGGAAGGACCGGTCAGTAGGCTTATCCGACTTTGCGGGCTTGGAAGTCAACGGCGGCAGGGGCGGAGTATCTTTTTTCTCCAGTTTAGGCTCTGGTGATTTTTTCGGCTTATTAATTGAAAAATCAGGTATCGCAGGCGGGGCCTGTTTTGTTAATTTAGGCTTGGATGGTTCTTTTCCTAGCATTGGCGTATCAGACATATGAGGCAGGGGCGGGGTATTATCGGGATAAAGCTTTTGTTTATCAAGGCCAGCGAAAATATCTTCTGGATTTGGGGATTTATTCTGTTCAAATTTAGGAATAGGCGGAGGTTTTATCGATTTGGGTTTTTGTTCTATCTCTTTTTCAATTTCATCTATCTTCTTTTTGCCACGTAAAGATTTCAGCCATACGGCAAAGCGCGAGGGTAGTTTTGGCTCTTTTGGGGCGGGTTCAACCTTTTTCGGGTCAGTTAACTTTGGAGCTAAAGGCTCACCGGCCTTTTTGTCCGTCTTTTCATCATTTTTCGTGTCTTTTAATAGATTTATATCAACCATGGGTGTTATACGATTTCTCTCATGGCCAGGCCGATGGCAACTGAAAACCTCGGGCCCAACTCATCTAAAACCGGCTTTAATTCAACCGGATAAATTACTCGTGACCAGGGATCGCCAATAAAGCTCTTAAGTTGCACGGTTTTTTCCAAATAATCTGACAAGTTAGGTAAAAAAGCAGAGCCTCCGGATAATATGATTTTTTCAATGGGACGTTCTCCCTGGCTTTGGTAAAGCGATAGTATGTAGCGTATTTCATTTACTATGTTATTCATAACAAACTCAATTACTTTGGGTATCTGGCTGGTGCCGGCCTCGGTCAATACTCCGAAATCGCGCTTAATCTGCTCGGCTCTTTCCAAGTCGATATTCAGTCCATTGGCAATCGACTTCGTAATAGTGTCCCCTCCTACGTCAATGCTTCGATTAAGAAAAGGGAAACCATCCAAAATAACGCTGATCTCGGTGGCGATTGCGCCGATATCAATAATCATAACAGCCGATTGGTCATTGCCTAATAAAGAACGCACTACGGCAAAAGATTCTGTCTCAAGGCTGACAATTTCCAGCTCCGCCAGTTTGAATATATCAATATATCTTTTTACCAGATTCTTCGGAGCCGCCGTGATTAGAATCTTCAAGTTTTTCGGGCCTTGAATATCACTTTCAATTTTGGGCTTTTTAAACTTTTTTTCTTTCTTTTCATTTTCAATTTCCGAGGGATCACGCAGAACTCGCCAATCCAAGACCATTTCATCAATCGACATAGGGACGATTTTTTTTGCCTCCCAGCGGACCGCTGAATAAAGATCCTTTTTGGGCATGACCGGCAGGCTCAAAATCGAATTAAACACAGCAAAACTAGGCAAAGCGGAAATGATTTTTTTGCTAGAAACCTTGGCTTTCTTCAGTACAGACTTGATATTCACTACCATCTGTTGAAGCGCCTCATCCGAATCACTTTTTATTATCTCCGTCGGCTGTTCAATAAAACCGTAAGTTACTAATTTAGGCCGTCCGCCTTCATCAAACAACTCAACTGCCTTAATACTGGACGTGCCAATATCAATTCCCACATAACTCTGTTTTTTATTAAATAAAGGCATCCCCTGATTATCTTCCTAATTTCTAATTTATTAAACTTGTAAAATTTCAAAAGAATTATAGCACTTTTTTAAATAATTGGCAAACATTTTAAAAGGGTATTTCCTCCCTTATCCTGGGCAGGACTTGGGCGAAATCGCTAAATCCGGGGGGCGGATTGGCAATTACCCTTCCGTCATAGGTTATTTCTTCGGCGGGCAACGGATCAGTCAAGGTGCCTCGGAAAGTTCTGCCAAATTTATACGAAGGCGAAATCATTAAGCCCTGAGCTTGAAATGCCTTTTCATCAAGCGAATTCTCAATTTCAATTCCGTTAGTTTTATTAGTATATCCCGGGTCGCCAAAGGCAATATATGAACCGACAATCGTGCGCACGTTGCCGGTTATTATAATCGACCCTTTGACAATTATTCCCAAAGAAGCCAGATCGCGGATTTTATCAAAATTTTCCGCTTGATAGACAATATTAACGTCAATCGTTAAATCACCCTGGACCACGATTGTGCCTGCCCCGGAAACAGAATTAGGATTGGTAATATCGCGATTATTAATTTTCCATTCAGTAATATAGCCTTCTCCTGAATCACACCGGCCAATAGTAAAATCATTATTGATATTATAAACAGTATTATCCAAATTAACTCCTATCGCGCATAAACCCAGCTCTGTTAAATTTTTATCATCACTATTTACTATTTTATTGCCATACTTATTTTTTCCATCGCCGATATCAGTAATTGTCCCATTCAAATCAATACTGCCTAACACATTGGTATAATTGTTTGACTCACTTGGGAAATAGATTGATTCATAGCCTTGCTGGAAATAAGGGCGATCCATATAACCCGTTTCCACTTCACCAAAACCCTGTCCATAAAGAGTGCAATAATTAGAAATAGTGCCTGCCGCACTGATCACATAAGTAGCGTTGCACTTGTCAGACGGCGCTGAAGGCGTGTTGGCGCTGCCGATGTCTGCCCGTGCATAAATATCCCCAAACTTGGTCTGGAGCCAGGCCTGGCTGTAATAATTAGTCCTGGAAAAATCAACCCAGCCCAATTCGCCTTCTTGCTCAGCGCTGTTTCCGCTCCAGCCAAAGCCGGTTACTTTTCCGGTAGCATCATCAATTGACACTCCATAAGAATCGCATGACGCGCAAGTATCGCAGAATATTGTGCCAAGACAGACCCCGCCATAAGCACTACACGCCATATCACCGTCAGATGCGCACTCCACCGTATGGTTTCCCTTACATCGACGGGTACATGATCCGCCGTCAGTCGAACACATATTGCATGATATTTTTGTTTCATCCGCACTATCGTAAACATCAGCTGTTGTATTACAAATTTTACAAACCTCTACTGTGCATGTTCCAGCTTCCGCATCTTCACATTCATTGCCGGAACACTGGATTGAGGTGTCTCCAGAGCAAAATGTGGCGCAGTTTTTACACTCTCCAAATGGTGCAATCACGGCTGGGTTCGCGGTTACGTCCTCACCTCTTAATTTGATCCAGCCGCCGTCGTTTGCGTCTTGTTTTAACGATAATAATCTGCCCCAGCCCACAACTTTTCCCGTACTCGGATCAAACTTTGCTATATAATTCTGATTACCGTCATTAAAGGGCTGAGCAGGCGGAACGCCGGATTCTTCCTCAAATAATCCAACTGGCGCATATTTGTTAAAAGACAACCAGCCGGTTGACTGGCAAATATTGATGTTTTCAGAGCAGCGGCAATCCGTATCCTCATCACATTCTACTAAATCATTTGAATCACATACTCCTTCTTCTTCACCTGCGGGTATATTGCAATCATCTTTAATATAGGCGTTGGGATCAGCATCACCCAGCCATATATATCCGGCGATCGCTCCCTGATTGGCGCCGCTTCTTCTAATATTAACGCCATAAGTAAAGCCGGCGCTTTCGCAGTAATCCTGGTTGGCGCAGCTGCCGCTGCCCCAGCCAATAGAATCCCTGCTGTTATTGTTCGTGCTAGCACCCAGCCAAAGCCAGCCGAAAATATTGCCGGGAGTGCTGGTAATAATATTGGATTTTTGGCCAACCGCCCGCACCTCGGTTAAACTGGCCGCTGACACGCCATTTAAGTGTTCTCCATCATTATTGGAGTCTTGGCGCTCCCAGATATGGCCATTGAATTGGAATATGGCGCCGTTTTGTGAATCATTATCAATATTCCCTACAGCATAGGCATTATATAAATCCAGCGCCGGGTTATAAAAAGCGCTAACATCATTTATTTGGATATTTGCCACGGTTGTATGCTGAAGTTCCCAGAAACCCCTATCACTATCATAATCGTAAATTTGCCCCTTTCCTCCTGGAGTATATGCTGACGCCCAAGCAAGATAGCGCGTCTCGCTTACTTTTATCGCCTCAATTCCGGTGAAAGACACATTACCTATTTCATAATCCAAGATCCAGGTATTACCATTAATATCGCTATTCCGATAGATTTTCCCCTGATCAGTCACGGCCCAGACATGAGTTGGGTCAACTGCTTCAATGCCAAATACTCCTCCTGTCACATTCGCAGATGAGGAAAACATTAACTTTTCGTTTATTCCGGACAGCTTTCCATGACGAATTTTGCCATCGTTTTCACCTACAAAAACAACAATTTCAGAAGCATCGTCTACCGCAGCAACTGCGGTAAGGTTGGCTCCCATAAAAATATCTTTATCAGGACAAGGCGCGACTGGATCGCAAATAATGCTGCTATTGCGCCAGTACCAAATTCTGCCATTATTGCCCACGGCCCAAACCAAATATTGTGCTCCTGATTCATAATAAATTGCATCGACATCATTTAATGTCTCAGGATTTGCGCTCAAGGCATCATCATCGAATACTTCCCAAAAAGACCCATTATAAAACATCACAGTATCTCGGACTGGCTCTTCTGGCCCCTTATATAGCTGATCACCCACTATCCAGCCCAAATATTTCCCATCACTGGGATTCTGAACAAACTTTACCGCGTTAAAGTTTGTCTTAACATCCTGATAAATCTTGGGCGCCTTTTGAACCTCCCATTCCAGTCCGGCTTGGGACTGATGAGCCAATAATATGCCGAAACCAGCCAAAATCACGGCGCTTAGCCCGCTGATGAAAATTAGCCTTTTTCTTTTTAAAGCGTAGGACATGGTTATAGTTTACAGCAACGGTAAAAAGTCGGGTGTCTGGTGCTTGAATTTCTTCGGAGGCCATTTAGGAATTGTCCGGCCGGACAGACAGAACCATCCGCGACACTTACCCAATTGCATTGTTCAGTAACATTCTGATCAGCGATCACGTCTTCGGTAACCTGCACCTCACCGGTAAAGTCGGCAGATATTGCGTTGGTGGCAAAGCAGTACATTTCCGCGCCCACGGGCTGAGGCAAGCTTGAATCATAAAATGCCTGGTCAATACAGCTTAATCCTGAGTTATCAATATGGTGACCGATTGACATTGCTTCTGATCGCGAATCCTGGATATCTGCTCCTCCCGCAGCTAATAGCAAATTGCCCTGTCCATCAATCGCCTGAATCTTGCATTCGTCAACATTCGGACCGGTCTCAAAACAATAACTTGCGTAAACCACATCCCCTGCCCCTTTAAAAATCCGATAATCAATATTGCCCACATCATCGGCGATTTCCAGATCGCTTGCCCATTTCTTGCTCCCATCTGCGGTATTTATCCTGTTCATAAGCAACCTACCGTCGCTTTCTCTGCGCCAAACAGCCGTCAGTTCACTATCATCGCTGACCAGCAACTGATGATTGATATCTGATGAATTAACGCTTTTACCAGGACCGAGATTAAGTCCGCCGGCCCAGGGCTGGGAGCCATCACTGACATTGAGCTTAAAAATCCATAGATCATTATTGGGGAATTGAGCTCTGGCATAGACCGCATTGTTATAATAAATCAAGCCTGCGCCGTTTAAAGTACTGCCGGTAACGTCCACGGTCCAATCTGCTGTTCCATTATTAAGAATATGGCGAGCTCTTAGGGTGCTGACTCCCGAGGTGTATATGATTACCAGCCCGCCCTGGCCATCTTCAGTCATGCCCTGTAAAACAGTGCCTGGTTCGGATGCCAGCTCCTTGGCGGTATTTGAACCGACAGTGCAACCTAAATCAGTGGACCACATCCGAGCGCCGTCGTCTTTATTTATTTTCATGCCGCAAATCTTGCCGCCATTATAAAAAGCAAATAATAAATTGTTAGCATTGGCAGATAGGCTCATATATTGGCCCGAATCAGCTTGGGATACGCCATAAGCGCTGTTTACGGCAGTATCCCAAATTGTGTTACCACTTGCGTCTACTCTGGCCATAAAATGCTCGCGACCAATGCCCGGGCAATTGCTGGCCCAGCCCACATATGCCCCGTCGCCGCCATCCGAAATAAAACCAATATCATGGCCTGGCTGGCCGCAACGATCCAGCGATGGGTCAAGAGCATTGCCCTCAGCCATGGTTCCGTCATCATCAACTGAAAACACTCTTGCCTGATTATCGGGATTAGTTCGTATGTAAGCGTACAGCCGGCTGGTTACAGTATTTTGAACCGGCCCTTGCCCGAACGGACCGGCAAAGACGCTGACTTCTGAAGTAAACGGCGAAGGCGACCACTCAGGAGTAAAATCATAATTTGAGGAATCCGTGTTTCTGGCAATCAAGGTAGGGTTGTCCGCAGAATTATTGACCGCCGTAACAGCCTGTCCGGCTATTGGATTGGTGAAATAGCCCGCGTAACAATTTTTTAACAAGCCGCAAGAAATCACCTCTCCGTAAATTCCGCTGCCGCCTGAATTAAAAGCCGCTCCGGCAAAACGACCGGCAATCCCCGCTCCAATCCAGGGTGAACCGTTTAAGCCCAGTCCGGTCGCTTCCAAGGTCGGCTTGCCGTCAATGCCTCCGGATAAATGCAGCCTTTGGCGATCAGTCGCTGCTATGCCCTGCAGGAATGAACCTGCTTCCGAAGTGTTTGGCCTAACATATATTGACCCTGAAGACAGCCAATCAATATTTATTTCGGTCTCAAAAGGATCATCAACTAATTTGCCAATTTCCAAAGAATCTGAATTTGTCACTCTGATGGTGCCATCGTAGATGGTTAATTTTTGCGGATCTGGGGAGCCAGTAGGATTAACCGTCCACTGGGCACCCGCGTTATTAGTCTGATTCAGCTCGTTAACGCAAGTAGCCGTCAGGGTCCATTGACCTTCTTTATCAATCACTCCCGGATATTTCAAGCGAAAGGTTGAACCGGCCGAATTGGAAAAAGACACATTATTATAAATTACACTTGTTGGAGAGGCTAGGGTAAATCGCACATCTTTTGTTGATACTGTGCCGGTATTGCAGGTGGTTTGAACGTGGGTAATCAAACCGCCGAATTGGGCATTTATACAGCTGCTGTAATTTAAACCTCCATCAATGCTGCAAGTCGGACTAGTAACAGTAATCGTCTCATCTGGGGGCAGGCCGGAGTTACCTGCTATCACCAAGACTTTTCCGGGATTTGCTACATCGATATTCTGCATTTCCACATAAAGCAAACCATTATAAACCCCCAGCAGGCCTGATGCGTTTGCGGGCAGATCGCTGTTGAAAACCAGGCTGCCGTCTGTGGCGCTTAAAGCTTTTAATGACGTTCCGTTAATAAATAAATAAACAATTCCATTATCTGACACAATTAATTCAAGCCCTTTTTCAAGCGGGCCAAGGCTGCCGCTATCCCAGGCTTCCGATCCATTATTGGCATTGAAAAAGATATATCTGGCCTGCCCGGCTGTTGATTCAAATGTATAGTACAATTTTCCATTCCAATAAGCGCCGTCCCATACTATTCCGTCATAATCTCCGGCTAATTCATGGTGCCAGTTTTTCACACCATTACTGGCATTATAAGAATTTATCCCGCAGACATTTCCATAAACAGCGCCGCTATTATAAATTGGGCTATTATTATTGCTATCACCAGCTCCGCAATTTTCCTCAACAGTCCTCCAAATTAATAAGCCATTATCAGCCTCAAGAGCCACCATACCATGTACACCACCGTCATGATACTTTACAAATAATTTACTTTCACCGTACGCCGGGGTGGCGATTAACTGGGTATCATCACCTGCCGCGTCAAGAATTTCTGTCTGCCATAAAATGTCGCCATTGGCCTTATCAAGAGCATATACGCCTCCCGTAGCGCCCTCCTGCACTGAAATAAAAATTTTATCTTCTGCCACCACTACGCCATGAGATACGGAATCAATTGACCAAACACTAAGATCTTTTTGCCATAACAATTTTTCAGTTTCAAGATTATACGCGTATACAACAGAATGAGCGCCATCAACAGTAAAATAGCTAACGTCACCAGCTATGGCTGCATTGCTTCCATGACTGGTATCCGCAATTAGTTTTTGCTGCGGTACATTGACCTCGTTATATTTATACAAACAGGTATTGCTGCCGTATTGGAAAATCGCCTGACCGCCTCTTATCCGAAAACCCTGGACGTCTTCTGAATCCCCCGCCACGCAGGGTCCGAGATATCCCGCTTCATTATATTCTGCCGGGCCGTAATCGTTTGAAGACCCTATATTGGCTTCATTTTTTTCTATTTGGTTCCAATTATCATAAGCCTGTGTACTCGGAGCTATTAATAATCCAAATACTGCAATAAACAAGCTGATGAAAAATATTTTTTTGAGGTTTTTTATCGTCATAATTCGCAGCAATATAATTTGAATACCGAGGGGTCGGGTTCGGTATCACTGGCGATTCCGGCCAGCAATCGGTTATTAGAACAGATTAATTCGTCTTCTGCGTTGAAAAATTCCCATTCACAAGCGCCGCGAGTATTGCCTACGGCCCTGACAGTATCTGCAAGCACTTTACCCTCAAACGATCCGGCAATTCCGTTGGGATTATTATTGGATGCTTTCAAGGCAGGCTCTAGAACATCAGAAGTATTGGAAATAGCCTGGACGCCGACATATTTATTGCCGCTGAAATAGCCTGCGTAACAAGTCATCAGCGCGCCACAATCAGATACCTCGCCTTTAATCGCGCTGCCTACGGCATCTTCAATTCCTCCGTGAAAATATCCTGTTGAAGCGCCGAGTGTTGAATCAGTATCGGCAGTACCGGCCCAGGTAGCATCCAAAGTATGCTGGCCAGTGATTCCGCCGGTTAATTCCAAGCGCTGGCCAATCGAATCAGGTGATCCCTCAATAAAAGATCCTCGAGAGCTGCCGTCTGGCCGAAGATATATTCTTCCGCCTGATTGGATATCGCGCCCAGCATTTCCCAGACGCAATTGAGCTGTGCTGTCTATCAACAAACTGCCATCGTAAATAGACAGCCGCTTAATAGGGGTAGATGGTCCGGCTGCTCGTGACAACTGAGACTGGTAGGAAATATTAAAGAAAACAATTAAACCTAATCCGCCAATCAATCCAACGGATATTAAAATCCTGACCTGCTTGACAGTTAAAATCTGGAAATATTTGCCGAGTTTTTTCTTGTTTGACTTATTAGGCATGATAACTTTAATAATCTATCTTAGCGAAGACCTCCGGCATCCCCCTTGGCCATAATTGGAGAGCTGCCGCCGCATTCGGCATCTTCACAAACATTTACGCTTTCGCCACCATGATTTGAAAAAATACAACAGTAATCATATGGCGTATCATTGGCTACGCAAAATGGATCACTGGGACAAAGTAAGTTAATGTGAAATCCTCTACTTCTCCACTCAGATTCGTTTCCATTATTATCCAGAGCGGAAATTGAGTAATAATAGTTTTCTCCCTGCGTAAGGGCCGGGTCATCGTCTTTATAGCCGCCTATCAGAGATTCGCCAATTTTTACGCTATTGCGATAAATATTAAAATGGCTAAATCCGCTGTTTATACCTTCGGGCAAGTCGGTTTTCGGATGAGTCCAACCCAAGAGCGTATATTCTTCATCTCCTGGTATGGTGCCGTCGGGCAGATGAAGGTTGATACCAATTTGCGAGGTAATTGGAATAGGCGGAGTCTCATCAACAACCGACCCCGCTTCTAGGAAATTGTCGCCCGAAAACAGGAAAGTCCCGGATCCCTGGGTAGCGCCCCCGACACGATAGTGATAATCTAGCGTTGAATCAATATTATCTACCAAAACCGAGTGGCTTATTCTATAAACTGGATCAGCAAGCTTACTGCCATAGTCCTCTGTCAGGCCATGCTCTACCACTGAGTACATAGGCCAATTCGAGGTCCAGGTAAATTCAGCACTGGTTGGGGTCTGCCATTCAGCAGTAATCTCGGATATTACCGGACAATCTGCTGGACAATCGATCGGATTCTCGGTACTTTCGGTACACACGCCATCACCGCAAGTAATTTCCGGAACGTGGCCATTAGGATCTCCTAGGACAGCGCTTAAAAAATGGCTGGAACCGTAAACAGCCGTGATGCCGGTTTGTAGGGTTGTGGGATATTCAGTCTGCAAAAACAAATAATCATTAACCCCTGAACCTTCGGGCCAGCTTGTACGGCAGTCACCGGGAGGATCTTCATCTTCCTCAAGCAAACACAGTTGAGACCCGGCAGTAATTTCAACGTTGCCGGTAAAATAGCCAGCATAGGCATTGGGATTGCCATTGTTGCCGCCAAAAATGCCATAGGCTAAAGCGTCTGATGATACTGACCCAGAATGAGCAGCCACACCCAAAACGCCGTAGCTCAACCCCGGTAAGGCAACTACGGAACTAGACAGTCCGTAAAATCCATATGTATCTATAAGGGTTGGAGCGATGGCTCCAGAATGTAGGGCAAAGTTAGCATCATCAGCCGCCTGGAAAGTGATTCCGCCTTGGATATGAATAAAATCAGAATCAGCACTAGTTGGAGATAAGTGAAGGATAGTGCCAATGGATCCGCCGGGCTCCCAGCCATTGATACAGGAATCGCCTAGGCAAAACTGCTCGTCTCCGTTTAACATTACGTTCAAGTTTCCTGAGGTAATAATTTCTCCAAGACTTGTCAAGCTTCCACTAGTATTCAGCTGACTGGATAATTTGAGAGGACCCCAACGCGTTTGGAGATCCGAGCCACCTGTAAGAATGGGCGCCTGGATATTGCCCTCCGGCGGATTTAATATTGGTTCATTAAAAGCCTGGGCAGTCCAAGCTAACACCAAGCCCGCTATAAAAAATAAACTGATACTGATGATACTTATGTTTCTATTCATGGGTTTCCACAGCAATATATTCGATCATTTTCCCCGGGAGGGTTGTTTTCATAGCCGGAAATAAATCCATTATTAGGACAAACCAAATCCGCCCAAACCAGCGTTTCCCAATGGCACTCGGAAAAAAGCAGCTTTTCTGATTGGATATCCCCATCAGCCACGAAGTTGCCTTCAAATAATGCCGAAACATTATTCTCGGGACTGGCGCCGGCGCTGTTTTCAACTTTCAGGGCCGGGATGATCGAATCGCTTGATTCTGATAATAATCCTACTTCGTTGTTGCCTGCAAAATAACCGGCGGCGCAGCCTCCTGCCGCGGCGCAGCTTACCACTTCGCCGTAAACAGCCGAGCCGCCCGCATTGTTATTGCTACCACTGAAGAAAGAAGCCACGGCACTGGCGCCGTTACTGCTATTTTGGGTGCCGCTACCCTGGGCAAGGATTGTCGGCTGACCGGCAATACCGTAAGGAAAATGCAATCTCTGATCAGTCGTGCTGTCAGTCCCCTCCCAGAAGGCTCCCGCCAATGAATTATTTGGCCTAAGATAAATATTGCCCGTGGAGGCGATATCCCGCCCGGCATTCCCGATCTCCAGAGTATCACCGCTTGACTGGGCTATCTGAATAACGCCTTGATAGACTGACAGTTTTTGATTGGCAGAAAACGGCCAAGCACCAACGTCCCACTGCGCCTGACTGGTGTCTTGCTGGCTGGCGGAATCCTTGCAAATTGCACTGATAGTCCATTGGCCTTCTTCATTTATCAATTTGGGATTATGCAGCGTGTAAGTATTACCCACAACGTCACTGGCGATTAAATCTTCATATTTATAGCCAGAAGGAGCATTTAGGGTAAATTGTACCTGGGCAATATCGGCCGCCGCAGCTCCCACCGGGGAAATATAAACGTCAGTATTGATTCCGTCTTCCTCTTGTCTTTCCCAGACAATATTATTCCCGTTGATATGGGGAGCCGAATCAAAGCGAGGATGATCAGTTATTTGAATATCTCCGCTGTCATCCGCCGTGCCGAATAAACCGTCCGGCCCCAGGTCATAAACCATGACTTCAAAAAAATCAAAATCAACATCATCATATCGCGAAAAAACAATCTTGGTCCCTGACATGCTTGGCAAATAATCAGTCAGTCCGGAAGTTGTCAGGCGGACCGTTCCAATATCATCCGTCGTATCCGGTGAACCGTCCGGCCCCAGGTCATACATATAGATATCAAAATTACACGTATCACATTCCCGAGCGGTCCACAGTACATATCGGGAATAAATTACCGGCCGCATCCCGGTAAGCGAATTTCCTTGAGGAAAATCAGATATTTCAAATGCTTCAGCATTGGTTAGATCCACCACAAATATTGAATCGTCTTCCGGGCCGCCTCCTTGGACACGGACTACGCCGTATCTGCCTCCCAGCTCCCCAGCATCCGCGTCAGTATGGCCAATCGTGTCAAAATCCGTTACTTCCGTGTCTCCCAGATCATCACCAGTGCCCAATCTGCCATCAGGGCCCACATCATAAATGAACATATGGCCGTCGGGATTATTTAAAAATCGCTCATACAAAATATATCTGCCGTTAAAGCCAGCGTCATCAAGCTGATCTACCCGGAGACTGCCCGGATCAGTTTCTCCGGCTGCCCAGTTATACACCCAAATATAATCTTCCGCCCCAACATTCCCCGCAAAAAAAACATGGTCATCAGTAACATCCTCAACTAGGGCTGAACCTTGAGCGATTATTTCTGCTTCAGTGCCATCGTCCGGGGTGCCGAATAATTTATCTGCACCTAAATCATAACGGCTAATATAGCCGCTCGCTTCATAAATAACGTACTGATTGGTTAAATAGGGAAATCTCCAAGTCGTATCAGCCACATCATTTAGCGCGCCTTCAGAAAATGGCTGGGCAGCGCCCGGGTCACAGCTAACTCGGACATGGCTTAATACGTTGCCATACTGCGCTTCGCTGCATAAGCCGAAGTCCGCCCCGCCATTGATGCTACAGATGGGATCGGTCACTGTGGGCAAGCTCCCAAGACAGTACTCTTGCACAGCCACTCTTATACCGCCGGGCTCGCCATAACCATGGCCAATGCACGATAGGCTATCATTTCCAACAATTTTATTATGTATGCCAAATTGCGGTTGTTGGTTATACGCTTCACTGCTTGGATCCACAGTAATTCCATTACCGGGGAATATCTTTTGCCCTGCTCCGTCAAATCCTTGTATGGAACAGTCCCACTCATTGCCAATATCTTCACAAATTGCAAAATATGAAACGCTCTGGGGTCCGGTAAAGTGATTAACAATACCTTGAAAGGGGGTTCTAACATAAATTAGCTTATCACTGGGCCAGACTTTTGTTCCATCCTCCATATTGATTCTGTTGGTATAATTACTGCTATCCGCACTCAGCTCCCATTGTAAAGAAATCGCAGTATTATCAACCTGGACAATACGCGGATTATGAAAAACATTAGATACGTTATACGGTTCAGCCCAAGGCTGAGACCCATCAGCCACCTTTACGCGATCAATAAATAATTCTTTATTTGGCACTATGTCCTCGGTCCAGATCATATAAACCGAACCATCGTAATAAAATGCACTGGTAACGCTTACATCAGGATCAGCTGTGAAGTCAACGCTCCATGCTAAATCACCGGCCGAATCAATTCTATGCGCGCGCCCGGAACCAGACAGTATAATAATCCCGCCCTGTCCATCAGAAACCACTGTATGGACATACTCTCCCGTGAGTAGCCTACGGCCATCTTGCCCACCACATACTTGACTAGTCCACATACTTGCACTTGTCGTGCGATTTATTTTTACGCCACAGACATAATTTCCGTCTCTAAAGGTCATTATGGCATGGCCATCACTTGCTAAAACTACATGGTTCCAGGCAGGAGATGTGTCTGTACCAAGCTGACCAGGACCTATCTCCCAAATTATGCCTCCATTTCCATTAAGCCGGGCAAGATATATATTATCTCCGTCAAATATAATACTCTTAGAAGAGGCGACATAAGCGCCATCTAAACCATCTGATATCATCCCCTTTTTGCGCTCACCACCAACGGAAAATAGCTCTCGGTCCAAACCAAACGAATTGCCTTCAACTGAGGTGCCATCATCATTTACTCGCACCGGATGAAAATGATCATCAGGTCCTGGCTCGGAAACTGAGCCTTCATATAGATATAATCGACTGGTAGGGGTGTTTTGCAGTGGTCCGCTTAACATTCTATCTTGGTCATCGGCAATAGAGGAAAAATAAAGCGGCGGATCCCACTGCGGCACCAAAGAAAAGTCGGCTCGGGCCACCTCTGTTTTATTAATCACATAAACAACCAGTAACACACTGGCCATCATCAAGCTAATGCTAATAATCACGGCCAACCGGATTTTTTTCATTATTGGATTTTTTGCGTAATTATCTGGCATAGGAATAAAATTACCAGCCCCCGCCGCCTTCCCAGCCGCCGGGATCTTCATATTGTAGATAACTTTCAGGAATTTCTTTTAACACAACAGGTGAACCGCCCGGCAGGGGTTCCCCACAGCCCAGCTCCCCATAGCACACGGGGTACAAAGGATTGGTGCAGTTTGAATTGCTGACGCAAGCGGTCGGCACATGGATTATTTCTGCATTAGATGGCTCTGACTCATTGCCCAGCATATCAACCGCAGTAATCTCATATGAATAGTAGGCATCCTGGTCAACAAAATAATCAATATACCAAGCACTGGTCGTAGTATCGAAGGGAATGCCCTCACGGTAAATAACAAAATGCGAAAAACCAGAACCCCCCGGATTATCCTGCAAAGTCTGGTACCAAGCGAGAGGTATCTGATCGGGCTTCGGCGTAGTGTTATGTAAATTGGCCGGCGGGAAAGGAGGGGTCGTGTCAATTAAAGAAGTAAAATTTAAAACACTTGATGCTCTGTAAGCGCCCGAATCAGCGATTGATTGAACCTGATAATAATAAGCGGTCGAATAATTCAGGCTGGACAATAATACCGCGTGATCATAGGCCAGGGTCTCATCAACAATTTCGCTACCCAGGTCCGGGGTAGTGCCATAATTAACAACCGTAGAAGCAGGCGCGCTGGTTTGCCAGGTGATTACCGCCGTTCCATCCGTAATATTGGTAGGTGATACCTTATAAACTGTAAAACAATCAACTTCGCAAGTAAAAATGGTTTCGCCGTTATTGCAGCTGCCGTCTCCGCAGGTAATTCCTATGCCTAAACCGGACGGATCGCCGCCCAGAATAAGGCTGGTAAAGACTGAGGTCGAGCCAGGACTCAAATCAACATTGCCCTGCTGGTTGGTTTCAGGGTCAAGCTTCACAAAATCGCCCTCCATTTCTCCTGTGGGCCATTCATACTTACAATCTCCGGCAAAATCCAGGCAACCGTCAATTTCTACCTTACCCTTGAAATAAGCTGCGTAGGCCGGACCGACTAATGACGGGGCAGTTCCCCCAACACCTATTGAGAAGGGACTATTTGAACCAGCAACTCCATAAACGCCAGCTGACAAGTGGGCGGGCAGAGTGTCTCCGCTGCCCGCATACCCCATAATTGCGTGAGAAAGATTGGAACTCGAACGTCCGGCTTTGGCATACAAAGCTATCGGGCTCCCACTTTCATTTATATCGCCTTCGATAATCATATAACCCTCTTTCTCTTTCGTTGGATCAGGATCGCCCAATCTGATAAAGCCCAAGTCCGGATCAACCGGATTAATATGAACAAAATTACCTTCTTCAAAATCAAAATTGTTCTTACAAAGTGCTCCATCTCCGGTGTCGTTGATGCAAATTTCCCCGTCGTCATCTGGCAGGTCGGGAGATACTCGAAAATTTTCATCTACTGATAACAGATTATTTGTTTGAATGCCCTGATCCAGAACTTCCAAGGTATTTTTAATAGTCAAATCTCCCTGAACGGTTTGAGGTGTTACTGAAGTATTCAGAGGCGCTTCAGTGGTCCCCCCCCAAGGAGCCGCGCCAGCCCCGTCATTCCAGACAGGATCAACCCAGGCAGCTCTGACATATGAAATGCCAATAAATAAACTGACTAAAACAAGACCGGTAATCACAGAGTATTTTATTTTATGCTGAATAGTCACAAATTCTTTTTATTAAAAAAATCTAGCGGCAATCGACCGGACAAGTGCTATGGCTCTCGCCATTTCCCCCATAATTACATAGTCCGTCGCCGCAGGTTATTGATACTGGAGTAGACGGTAACGGCTCGCCAAGTACAAATTGCCCGGTTTTGGCCGAGCCTTCCACTTTTACTTCACCGGTTTGAAATACCGGCGTGGGCGAATCTTGGACCTTGACCAAAGAATCATCTGCTATCGGCCCCCAGTTGCTCGCGTTGCGGCAGTCGCCGTTTAAACAAAGATCTCCTTCAACTCCAACCCGTCCGTCAAATCGTCCTGCCCAAGACACAGGATCTTCATTAAACCCACCGTCTGAGCCCCAAACGCCCCGAGTTATATTATTCGGCGTACAAACACCAGGCAGACAAGGGTCAGGATCATCCTCTACCAAACAAGAGACATTAGGAGTTGACCCGCCTTGGCAATAAGCCGCATTAGTTGCCAGTCCAGCAATGCCATAGGTAGCAAGGTTGTTATTAGCACATATACCATCATTGCAGTCTGAATCTTCATCACAAGGATTGCCATCACTCTCTCCACCAGAACAAAAAAGGCTAGCACTTTCCCCAACAATAGCCGCGGTACGATCTCCGGTGGGCTGATCAGCAGTGGCTTGTATGCCAAACTGATTGGCTAAAGGAATTATTTTTGAATTACTTTCAGGTCCAGCTGCCAGACTGGTTAAGCTGGGGGTACCTAAATCAGCCGTACCTGGATTTAAATGCACATAATTACCTGTTAAAGATCCCCAGCTTGAGATACACGCGTCATTTAAGCACAATTGCTTTCCATCAGCTATTTGTATATCGCTGTTGGTGTTTAATGTTGTTGTGTTTATGGTGTTTTGAATTTCCAGATTCCCCTGGACAATTAATCCGCCTTGTTTGGTTTGAGCTACATGGGTAGATGCTAAATTCTCATCACCAGCAATGATTGGCTGAGCCGTGGTCGAGTTCGGGGCGGTTTGGTCCGGTTCTGACCAAAAAGCCAAACCCTGGCCAATTCCAAAAACCAGAGCTAATAGTAATATAGCGGTTATTAGGCCATATCGCTGGCTTTTAAGATTGAACCGGCGATTAAGCATTTATTTCGCACCCCCGCAATAAATCACGATTTAGAAGATTTAGTTTCTTTATTAATTTTTCTGAGAAATCTATTTAAAAAACTTCTTTTGACAATCCCTAAAATACAAAGGTATAATAGCATAAAAGGGAGGAGTCAGTCGAAAGATAAAATACAGATTCTAAGTGACAAAATTCTACCATTTTCACTGACTAGCGTCAATGAACAATACATCCAGAAAAAAACTTAATATTAACAAGCTTACCCGTGCCCCGAAAAATGAATCAGACAGCTTAGTATCTGTTATGAAAGGGGTTATCGGCAGTGCTATTGTTGTTACTGTTTTTGGCTTATTAATAACGGTTTTTCCGCTGACAAAAACCTCGCAGCGTATTCAGACGGCAAAAGTTACAGGCGGTTCAATTTCAGCTCTTGATGTTTTAAAAGGCAGTGCCGCTTCAAGCGACACCTCGATTATCGGACTTAGCGGCACTATTAAAGATATTGAAAGCGATCAATTTACCTTAACATTGGCTAACGGACAAAACGCAAAAATTCAAACTGATTCCAATACTGAAATTCTCCAGGAATTGAAAATATCCGAAACAGTTTCAACAACTCAAAAAGTGCCTATCGGGCGATCCGACCTGAAAAAAGGCGCTAATGTGGAAATTCTGGCAAAAACAAACGGCGGCAGCTTACTGCAGGGAGTAGCTCAAAAAATATTGGTTACTCAATAATATTTAATTATTAAACTAAAAAAACTCATGGATACTACGTTATTGGTAATTCTAGGGGTGATAGTCTTAATAGCCTTGTGGTTTTGGACCACATATAACGGCTTAATCACTAAGCGAAACCAGGCTGATGAGGCTTGGTCAGATATTGACGTTCAGCTCAAACGGCGCTATAACCTGATTCCAAATTTGGTGGAAACGGTCAAGGGCTATGCGTCTCATGAACGAGAAACTTTTGAAAAAGTGACTCAGGCTCGCTCACAAGCCATGAACGCGCAGGGCGCCGAAGCCAAGGCTCAGGCGGAAAATGTCTTGTCCGGCACTTTAAAGTCCTTGTTCGCCCTATCAGAGAACTATCCTCAGCTTCGGGCTTCTGAGAACTTCACTAAGCTGCAAGACGAGCTTTCGGACACAGAGAATAAGGTCCAGGCCTCAAGGCGCTTCTACAACGGCAATGTCAGGGATTTCAACACCAAGCTGCAGGTCTTCCCCACCAATATAATTGCCGGCATGTTCGGCTTCAAGGCCCGCGAGTTTTTCGAAATCGAAGAACCTGGTCAGCGTGAAGCAGTTCAGGTTAAATTTTAAAAGATCCAGTAAGCAATTCGTGAATGGCCACAACTTATTCTCATATTGCTGCGAATAAAAGAAAGTCGGTAATATTACTGGCTTTCTTTGTTTTGATAATTGCGGCTTTGGGCTGGCTGGTGGATTACGTCGGCGGTTCGGGGACTAATATCTTGATATTAGCCGTCTTTATCTCATTGATTATGAGCCTGGCGGGCTATTTCCAGGGAGATAAAATTGCTCTTTGGTCGGCCGGAGCCAAGCCAAGCCAAAAACAGGACAACCCCTACCTTTATCGAATGATTGAAAATTTAGCTATTACCTCCGGTCTGCCCATGCCTAAAGTTTATTTAATCCCCGACCCCGCGCTAAACGCTTTTGCTACCGGCCGAAACCCCCAGCGAGCTTCAATAGCCGTTACCCAGGGCTTGGTCGACAATTTAGAGAATGAGGAGCTCGAAGGTGTCTTAGCTCATGAAATGTCCCATATAGGCAACTATGATATTCGTTTTATGATGCTAGTGGCCGTTTTGGTCGGAATAATTGTGATTTTTTCAGATATTTTTCTCAGAGCTACGCTTTGGGGTGGCATGAGCAATCGCCGCGATCGATCTTCTGTCAGCTCAATTTTTGCGGTTATGGGTTTGGTCTTAATCATCCTTTCCCCGATCGTTGCCCAATTTATTAAACTGGCTGCTTCGCGCAAACGTGAATACCTGGCTGATGCCTCAGGCGCTTTGTTAACTCGCTACCCGGAGGGGCTGGCTACTGCCTTGGAAAAAATCAGCACTTCCCGGCCCATGCTTAAAAAATCAAACGCCACGGCTCACCTGTACATCTCAAACCCGTTTGGCAGGTCAGCTAAGGGCCTATCTAGGCTTTTTTCAACGCACCCGCCCATTGAAGAACGCATTAAAATATTAAGGCAAATGTCACACTAGATATGACTGAAAACACGGCAAATCTTTATTCTTTTCGTAAGCTGCTCATTCTGGCCTGGAACAGGTATTGGCAATACTTCGGCAGCCTGGTAAGTGTTTTCTCAATTGTTTTTCTGTTGTCTCTGGGCCTTTATTTTTCAATATACGGAGCCGATGGCTTCAGGGCACTGCTTAATCTGCCTGTTACCAATGAGTTCCCTATTTTAAATCAATCAAATTTTCTTAACATTCTGCCTGTTACTCTGGTCGATGCTTTATTCACCTCATTGGGCACGGGACTGATAATCTTGATTATCAGCCAGCGCGCAAAAAATCTCCCCGATAGCTTAAATAAAATCCGGCCCCGATTAATGCCTTTTATTTTGGCTTGCTTATTGATGGGCGCAATCATCATGGCCGGATTTATAGTCTTAATAATACCCGGATTTATCTTCGGACTGTGGTTTATTTTTACCGAATACTGCGTATTATTGGAGAACAAATCACCCGTCTTAGCGCTAAGAGCCAGCCGAGAATTATGCCGAGGTGTTTTCTTTCCGGTTTTCTGGAGAGTTGCTGGATTCTACATTTTATTTTTTATTATTGCGGGAATAATCAATTCCGTTTCAGTGGCGGGGCCTTTGGCAGTATCGATAATTATGTCACCATTCGCTATAGTGTATCTGTATGAACTCTACCAAAACCTCAGCCGGAAATAATCAGCCCGCTCAGCCGGCTGCTGCTCCAGCCAATCCCCATATTGCTCCCACCAGGCTATTTCGTAATTGGTGGCTGGTTGATATTCGAAAAACTTGGCCGGCCTTGTTAATGATTTCCGTCATAGGCATCGGAGTTAACGCCCTAATCTTCACAGTAGCTTTGGTTTACCTGCCGAATTTATTTGATCTTTTTTTCGCCAGATCATTGTCTGGCTTATTTCAAGCCGGTCTTAATATCATCGGCAGCCCATGGCTTTGTTTGATATTGATTTTTATTCTAGCAATAGTTAATGTCTCGCTTATCGGCTGGATTACCGTGGCTCTATATAATAAAATTACTGAACCTGGCTCCGGATCGGGCCAAGCCAAGAATAAATTGCTCAAACTCTTTTATGTCGCGGCAATCGCCTTGATAATTTTATTGGCTATTAGCGTAATCGGCACAGCCCTGGCTTACGGCTTTAGCCGCTGGTATTTTGGTGTGGTTATTCCTTTGCTCTTATTAACGGCTCTGTTGCTTTTAGTCTTCTCGGTTTGGTTTTCTTTTTTGCCATTTATCGTTATCTGGGAAGGAATATCAGGGACTCCGGCGCTGTCTCTGAGTCGGCAGCGAGCGCGCAAATCAGCAGGCCGAATAATTTTAATAACCCTAGTCACGCTCCTTATTCCTTTTTTCCTTTATTTTGAATTAAACGGATTGCCTGTTTGGCTTAAACTTGCCCTTCTCGCCCTAATAATCCCCGTATACGCGTCATTGCTGGCCTCCCTCTATTCTGAGGCACGCAGTCGTGGTTTAATTATTAATAAAACCAACTAAAAAACCATTGACAAATACCGGGTGCTTTGGTATTTTTGGTGATACTTTTTCCATGGAAAGCAATAAACCCAACATTCTGAATAAATTTACTACCCATCTAAAGAAGACGCTGGAACAAGCTTCTGGTCTGGGTTTTGAATTGCGTCATGCTTTTGTAAATCCTGAGCATATTTTATACGGATTATCCGAAAGCCGGGGCGGAATTGCCGCAGAAATACTATCCAAGGCCGGAGTAGATTCGGAAAAATTAAAAACATTCATCATTTCCCGCAATGAGCCCCTGACCGAGGATATCTCTTTTATCCCTGACCAGCTAAAATTATCCTTGCCGTCCAAAAAAGCCCTTGAAAAAGCCGGTCTGGTAGCTAATGAATACGCTCATAAATATGTTGGCACGGAACATTTGCTTTTTGGTCTCTTGGAATTAAATGATCCGACTTTGGAGAGATATTTTTCCGAACAGCAAATAAAGGTTAAAGAGGTTCGTCAGCATTTGATAGTAGTTTTAAAGAGCACTACCAAATTTCCAGACCTGACCGGCTTTTTTGATGTTTCAAAAGACAGCGAGGTGATTGAGGAGGGTTTTATTAGCGACAAGGGGGGTAAAAATCCGGCCCTGGATTTCTTTACTAGCGATTTAACTGAGCCAAGCCTGCAAAAAACTATTGATCCGGTTATCGGTCGAATTAAAGAAATTGACCGGGTTATGCATATTTTATCCCGTAGAACAAAGAATAATCCGGTATTAATCGGTGATCCGGGTGTGGGTAAGACTGCTATCGTCGAAGGATTAGCAAAAAATATCACCGAGGGCAACGTGCCTGATGCCCTGAGAAATAAGCGCCTGCTTAATTTAGATATGAGCCTTTTGGTGGCCGGTACCATGTATCGCGGTGAATTTGAAAGCCGCCTGCGTCAAGTTATTGAGGAAATCAAATCCGATCCAAATATCATACTATTTATTGATGAGCTTCATACCATAGTGGGAACCGGCTCGGCCTCCGGCTCAATGGATGCGGCAAATATTCTCAAGCCGGCCCTGGCTAAAGGACAAATTAGATGTATTGGCGCTACTACCATTGATGAGTATCGTAAGCATATCGAAGCTGATGCTGCTTTGGAAAGGCGCTTTCAGCCGATTATGGTAGAAGAGCCCAGCCCAGAAGAAACTTTAACAATTTTAAAGGGAATCAAGCAAAACTATGAGCAGTTCCACCGCGTCTCAATTTCAGATGATGCTCTAGACTCAGCCGTTCAACTGAGCGTCAGGTATATCCAAGATAAATTTTTGCCGGATAAAGCAATTGATCTTCTGGATGAAGCTTCTTCAAAACGAAAAATCAATCGTAAAAAAAGCCCTCTGGTAAAGCAATATGAACAAATAGAAGAAATCATTTCCGAACTAGTTAGTCAAAAGCAAGCCGCTGTTAAAGAAGAAAACTTTGACCGGGCGATAACGATAAAACAGCAGGAAATGCTAGCTCGGCGCAAGCAACAAAAAATCAGAGAGAAAATGCTCAAAGAAGAACAGCGATTTGAGGGCACTATCACAGATCAAGATATTGCTGATGTCGTGGCCCGAACGACCGGAATTCCGGTCGAGGATCTGCTTAAAGAAGAAAAGCAAAAGCTGCTTAAACTGGAACAGTCATTAAACAGCCAAATTATCGGACAAAATGAAGCTATTGAAAAAATCGCTAATTTTATCAGGCGCTCCCGGGTAGGCTTAAGCCATCCTAACAAGCCAATTGCTTCTTTTATATTCCTGGGCCCGTCCGGGGTAGGAAAAACTGAAACTGCAAAAAAAATCGCTGAAACTATTTTTGAGAATTCCAAATCGCTGATTAGAATTGATATGTCGGAATTTAGCGAAAGTTTCACCTCTTCTAAGCTGATCGGCGCCCCGGCTGGTTACGTGGGCTACAAAGACCAGAATTCTCTGACCGATCTGGTCAAAAGAAAGCCTTACTCGGTAATATTGTTAGACGAAATTGAAAAAGCTCATCCGGATATTTTTAATATTTTTTTGCAAGTGCTTGACGAAGGACAGCTGACTGACGGAGGCGGCCGGACTGTGAATTTTAAAAACACCCTTATAATTATGACTTCCAACGTTGGGGTAGCTGAGCTTAATAATACAGCCAGGATGGGCTTTTCTGCTCCAGACGATTACGCCGATAGCAACCTGGAGACCGAATATCAAAGAGTCAAAGAGCAGGTTCTCAAGGATCTGGAAAAAAAATTCCGACCGGAGTTTCTAAACCGTTTGGACGAAATAATCGTTTTCCGGCCTCTCACTCAATCAGACGTTATCAAAATCGTCCGTTTGCAGATTGCTGAGCTGCAGGAGCGCCTAAAAGATCAAGAAATAGCTATCTCTGTCACACCGGCTGCTGAAAAGCTGATTGCCAAACAAGGATTTAAGCCGGAATACGGCGCTCGTGCAGTCCGTCGGGTAATCCAAAGCTCCATTGAAAATCCTTTGGCTGGAAAACTGCTTGATAACGCCAATAATCAAGGACGCAAGATTGTAGTTGACGCTGAACAGGATAAAGTTATACTAAAATAACCAGATAAAAAGCAAGGTGGCGATCAGTCAGCTTGTTTTATGCATCAATTGAATAATATATCTCAAGCGCTCCTTGATCTGATCTTTCCGATCACCTGCTTGGGTTGTCAAAAAGAAGGCCCTTGGCTGTGCGCTGACTGCTGCGCTAAGCTGCCCCGAACCAAGAACCAATGTCCTTTTTGCAATCAGCCCAATAATAATTCACAAACCTGCCCTCGCTGCGCCGCAAAGAATTCTTTATCAGGGGCTCTCTCTTGCTTTGCTTACCAGCATCCTTTGGTCAAATCTTTGATTCATGGCGCTAAATATCGCTATTGGAAATCCATCCTGCCTCAACTTGCCCAACAAATGGCTAAAAAAGTCGAGCAAAATAATAAAATTATCAACATTAAAAATTCCTGGGTAATCACCCCGGTTCCTTTACATAGATCCAAACACAAAATAAGGGGGTATAATCAATCACTGTTATTAGCGCAAGGTATTTCTGCTTACTTGGACGCTCCCCTTTCTAGGGATTTGGTTCGATCAACCAATACTCAAGCACAAGCCAAGCTTGGTAAACAGGCAAGATTTGCCAATGTGAATGGGGTATTTTCATTAAAATCGAATATTGATTTTTCAAGCAAATCTGTTATAATCATCGATGATGTGTTCACTACAGGAGCTACCCTGGATTCAGCAGCTCGGATCTGCCAAGAGCACGGCGCCAAAAAGGTTTGGGGACTTACTTTTGCCCATGGATAGTAATACCAATACCAGGAGAGGTGCGTGTCCAGACGGGACATCTCCCGCAGGCATGACTAAACCAAAACACTCATGTTCTACGTGTACTTTTTAAAAAAAAGTCAGCGGAATGGCGATTTATATATCGGATCTTGCGAGGATTTAACCATTCGCGATAAAAGGCATAATCTTGGTTTTGTACGGTCCATAAAAACAAATCAAACCTGGAAAACTAGTAGGCTATGAGAAGCATTCTACCTGCGGCGATGCGGTTCAACGTGAACGCTTTGTGAGCGCTTTCTTAAAACCGGTCAACAAAAAGAACAGGTAAAAAAAAGAGATTTGATAAATACTAATACCAGGAGAGGTGCGCCGAATGGTAAGGCAGCGGTTTGCTAAACCGTAACGGTCTTTAAAGCCGTTTGTGGGTTCGACTCCCACCCTCTCCGCCACACTTCGCAAAAAGCTTCGTATGGCTCGAAGCTACATAATCCGACATTTAATACAATAAGCTAGGACGACATAAATAGTAAAACGAAGTGTGTAACCCGGAATAAAAGTGAAGGGTTACCAAAATGAATAATATGCATACGGTATATTTACTAAAATTATCTAATAATAAAATATACACTTGCTCAACTCCGAATATTCAACGAAGAATACAAGAGAACAATAAAGGACTTTCTCAAGCAACTCGAAAATATACTCCCGTAAAACTACTCTGGTATTGAGTCTTCCCTAATAGACTAACTGCTCGTAGATTTGAGCGCTACCTAAAAATGGCTCTGGACAAGCATTCCGGACTAAACGTCTAATAACTCAGAGTTTATTTAATCCTAACACTCAATGATAACATTAAGGGTGGGCTGGCTGAGTGGTCTTCACCGCCAAGCGGGATCCCGCCTTCTATATTATAAATATCCAGCGAGGCGGGAAAAGCGACGGTCTTGTCCCGCAGCATGGTGGAGGCGTGACAGAGTGGACGATTGTACCGGTCTTGAAAACCGGAGTGCCTGAAAGGGCACCGGAGGTTCGAATCCTCCCGCCTCCGCCATGCTGCGGGAGAATCCACCCTCTCCGCCTTCTTACGGAATAATGATGCTTCTCCCATCGCCAATTAAATAATTTTTTAACGAAATAAACATATGCCCGAAGAAAACAACGATTTCGGAAAAGTGCTAATGTCCTGGGAATTCCCCTCGCACATCAAACAAAAAAGAAATCGACGCTGGTACACTATTGCCGGAATAATCGGTGGATTAAGCTTTGCTTTCGCGGTAATCACCCTGAACTTTCTGTTTGCTTTCATCCTGATCATGATCGTACTTATTATGGTTATGCAGAATCGACAAGAACCGAGTAAGATTATCTGCAACATTACCGAGGATGGCATAAAGATGGCTGATGATTTTTTTAAGTATGATGATCTGAAGGAGTTTTGGATTGCCTATAAACCGCCTGAGGTGAAAAAATTGTATCTTATCTTTAGAAGCTCGCTGAGACCCATGCTAATCATCCCGCTTGAGGAACAGAATCCTTTAAAAATACGCAAAGTTTTACTGGTTTATTTGGATGAAAACTTGTCTCAAGAAGATGAAACAACCACTGAAGCCCTGGGTCGTTTACTTAAATTCTAATTTTAAAGATACCAGCGCCAAAGGTGGATCAGCCTATAGCTGAGGATAGAGCACAGGCTTGCTCTCGCCTTTCGGCGGTATAAACTCCGCCTTTAACATTCATGATATGCGCCCGTAGCTCAGTTGGATAGAGCGCAGGCTTGCGGAGCCTGAGGTCGTAGGTTCGATCCCTGCCGGGCGCACCAGAAATATTTAAATCAAACAATAATTTCACATGATACAGGCGATTATCCTACTCATTCTCGGACTCGGTTTACTCATCGGCGGCGCTGAAGCGCTGGTCCGAGGTTCTGCCTCGCTAGCCCGTCGATGGGGTATTACGCCGCTGGTTATCGGACTGACAGTGGTGGCTTTTGGCACCTCTGCTCCAGAAATGATTGTTAACTTGTTTTCGGCCATCAGGGGGTCGGGAGACATTGCCCTGGGCAACATCTTGGGCAGTAATACAGCCAACATATTGCTGATTTTAGGAATCGCTGCCTTCCTGCGTCCCATGATGGTTAAGCACAGCACTACTTGGAAAGAAATTCCGTTCGCTTTTTTAGCAGTCGTGCTTCTGTTGGTTCTAGGAAATGATATTTTCTTTGACGGTTTTTCAAGAAACTACATTTCCCGTACTGACGGACTGGTCTTGATAGCCATTTTCGCAATATTTATTTATTACTCATTAAGTACTGCCCGAGTTCAAGGCGATCCTGGTGAAAAAATTACGGTATACCATAAATCTAACTCTCTTATCCTTGTTATTACCGGATTAATCGGTCTATTCATTGGCGGTAAATTACTGGTAGACAACGCTGTTATTCTGGCCACCTTGGCCGGGATATCAGAATCGTTAATTGGCTTAACTATTATCGCTGTCGGCACTTCTTTGCCTGAATTGGCTACTTCAGTGATTGCTGTTTTACGCGGGCACAATGATATCGCCATCGGTAATGTGGTTGGCTCGAATATCTTCAACGTATTCTGGGTACTGGGCGGTACGGCCATTATCGCTCCTCTGTCTTACAACTCGGTGATTAATATTGACGTCATAGTGGCTATTGCCGCGACTATCCTGCTATTTATAGCAATCTTTGTCGGCAAAAAACATGTTTTGGCCCGCGGTGAAGGTATTGCTTTTATATTGCTTTATCTCATCTATATCGGCTACTTAATCGCTCGGGGCTAAACTATCATCTTTAAGAGTGAGGGATTTTTTAGGATAGATCAAAAGTAACGCCCTTTCCTTAAAAATAATTATTTCCCATAAAAACAGTAGCCAGAATAAGGGCTGGTTTTCGAAAACCAGAGTTATTGGTAGACTGATTGGGTGATTCAATTTAATACTCCAGTCCAATCTCTGGCCCGAGTCGGTCTAAAAATCGCCTCCGCCTTAAACCGTTTGGAAATATTTACAGCGGCTGACTTGCTTAATCATTTTCCGTTTCGTTATGACGATTTTACGAAAATAGTGCCGATTGCCCGCCTAAAATCTGAAACGGTTGCTACGGTCCAAGGCAAAATAGAGCTAATCGGCAGTCGCCGTAGTTTTCGCAAGCGAATGGTAGTGACTGAAGCCGCTATCCGAGACGATACTGGTTATCTTAAAATTGTCTGGTTTAATCAGCCATATTTAAAAAAAATCCTCAAGCCCGGAGACGATATTATGGTCAGCGGCAAAGTTAGCCTGCAATACGGCAGTCCCCAGATGCTTAGCCCTTCTTACGAAAAAATACAGGCTGAGCAAACTCACGTCGGCCGGATTGTGCCAGTCTATGGGGTGACTGAAGGTATAACGCCTAAATATTTCCGATCATTGATTAAACAAGTCCTGCCGCTGGCTAATAAAATTAGCGAGCCCCTGCCTGGGGCAATAATTAAACAAGAAAAATTATTATTCCAAAGCAGAGCAATTTCAGCTATCCATTTCCCTAAAACCAGCCAAGAGCTAGATAAGGCTCAGTATCGCTTGGCTTTCAACGAGCTCCTGCGCCTGCAATTAGAAAGCCGGCAAACAAAAAATCTCTTAAAAACCAGTCCGGCTAGTCAAATAACTTTTCAAAAGGAAAAGACTAAAAAATTTGTGGATCAGCTGCCGTTTCAGCTAACCAAAGCCCAGAAAAAATCAGCCTGGGAAATAATAAAAGACTTAGGCAGCCTCCACCCCATGAATCGCCTACTACAGGGTGATGTTGGCTCTGGAAAGACCGTGGTAGCCGTACTAGCCATGCTTAATGCCCATTGGAATAATTTCCAAGCAGTCTTTATGGCGCCTACGGAAATATTGGCTGAACAGCATTTTCAAACTATAACTAAGCTGCTTGGCCAGAATATAAACCTTGGCCTGCTTACCGGCTCACAATCGAAAACCAGCCAACAGCCTGTTATTTCCAAGCAAGATTTAAAAGACCAACTGAAGCAGGGAAAGTTGCCTATTGTATTCGGCACTCATGCTTTAATAGAGCAGGATGTTGAATTCAAATCTCTTGGCCTAGTAATCATTGATGAGCAACATCGCTTCGGGGTAAATCAAAGACAGACCCTAAAAGATAAGAGTTCAAAGCAAAACCAAGCCATGCCTCATTTCCTGTCTATGACCGCCACGCCCATCCCCCGCACTTTGGCTTTGACCCTCTATAGTGATCTGGATATTTCAACAATTGACGAGCTGCCAAAAAACCGCTTGCCTATAATCACTAAACTGGTACCGCCGGATAAGCGCAATGAAACGTACGGGTTTATCCGCAAGCAGATTGATAAGGGTTTTCAAATCTTTATCATCACGGCTTTAATAGACGAATCTGATTCGCTGGGCATAAAAGCAGCCACCAAAGAGCATGTTCGGCTGTCTGAACAGATTTTTCCTGACTTAAATATCGGCTTATTGCATGGACGTTTGCCCGGTAAAACCAAAGAACAAATAATGAGGGACTTCGCTGATAATAAATTTAATATCCTAGTATCTACAGCAGTGGTGGAGGTGGGCGTGGATATTCCTAACGCAACAGTAATGGTAATAGAAGATGCCGAACGTTTTGGTTTGGCGCAGCTGCATCAATTCCGCGGCCGGGTCGGCCGTAGCAAGGCACAATCGTATTGCTTCCTATTTACCGAATCGACCGGCAAAAATGCCCGGCTGGACACCATGACCAAGATAACCGACGGCTTCGCAATTGCCGAAGCTGATTTGAAATTACGGGGCCCGGGCGAGCTACGGCGCGGCAAGCAGTCCGGCCTGCCGGATTTTGCCATGAGTTCGTTGCATGACATTGAGCTAATAAAAAAGACTCGCGATATAGCACGACAGATTCTAGAACAGGACCCGGAACTAACTAATTCCCCTCTCCTAAAACACTCCTTGTCCGATACTAGCATTCACTGGGAATAGATTTAATTCCTAATTATCAGTTACGAAATACTATTTGATTATTGTTTTTTGATATTTGATTATTTTTAATATATACTATTACTATGGATATTAAAAGAGACCTTGAATTCTTGTTTGAAATCGGTATGCTTCGTTTTGTTCCTAGGACTTGGGAGCAGTTTTTACACGAAGATGTGCAGAATGTTAGTGAGCATAATTACCGGGTTACATGGATTGCGTTAATAATTGCCAAGCATGAACATGTAGAAAATCACGAAAAAATCATGAGGATGGCCATGGTTCATGACGTGCCGGAATCCAGAACCGGTGACGTGCATTATATCTCTCGCATCTATACCCAGAGAAATGAACACGGGGCAATTAAAGACCAGCTTAAAAACACTCAACTGGAAAAAGAGTTTATCGGATTATTTGAGGAATATGAAAAGCGAGAATCAATAGAAGCTAAAATAGTCAAAGACGCCGATATAATCGACCAGGAACTTGAGCTCCAAGAACAAAAATATAAAGGCAATAAAATAAAAGACGTTTTTGATGAAAAGCGGCAAGCCATCTTGCCTAACAAGCTGTTTACTAAAACTGCTCAACAGTTATGGCAGGAAATTCAAAGTTCCAATCCCCATGACTGGCATATAAAAGGCCGAAATCGTTTTACTGACGGTGACTGGCAGTCTTAGCACTTTCTGAGGATAGATAAATAATTGGTCATAAATAAACCAACCCGACTAAAGTCGGTTAGAAGGTAGCTTGTCCGTCTACTATCACTATAGGGCGGGAAAACCAGTTAGAACGATATTCTTCAGGGGTACAAAATGCCTTCCCAAGCCACTTCAGTGGCGTAGGGCTTTTTTAACCAACCTGACTACCACTACTTAGGGCAGTCATCGCCATATAATTATATCTTTTTTGGGAGGGTGGAGTAACGCTAAATCGGGAGTTCCCGCCTTCCTTAAATTTGAAAAACTATGTGACTGGAAAGCCGGTTAGAATACCTAATCCTAACCATCAATAAAAATTAGTAACTCGTAATTAGTAATTAATTATTATTTTCAAGGCTTCGCGAACTGTTTTTACTTTTACTAAATTAATCTTACCTGCTTTCACTTGGCTGTTATGGCTCAATACAACGCGATTAAATCCCAGCTTCGTAAGTTCGACAATTCGCTTATCAATATTTGAAACGCTTCTTAACTCGCCGCCCAAGCCCACCTCGCTAATCATGGCAGTTTTCGGATCCACTGACTTGTCTTTCAGGGCAGACGCAATTGCCGTGGCAACGGCCAAATCAGCAGCCGGTTCTTTGACTGATAGCCCCCCCACTACATTTAAATAAACATCTTGGGCTCCCAGCTTTAAACCAACACGTCGGCTTAGAACTGCCATAATCAATTGCAGCCTTTGAGCGTCTACTCCCATGGCGGTCCGCCGAGGCATACCGAAAACAGTGGGATTTACCAAGGCTTGCAGTTCAACCAGCCAGGCCCTGCTCCCCTCAACTGTGGCAGTCACCACCGTACCGCTGCCTGGCTGGCGTTCTGATAAAAACATTTCCGAAGGATTGGGCACTTCCACTAGACCGGTTTTATTCATGGAAAAAATACCAATCTCGTTGGTCGAGCCAAAGCGATTCTTAGCCGAGCGCAGCAATCGATACTGATGCTTATTATCTCCTTCTAAATACAAAACCGTATCAACCAAGTGTTCCAATGTTTTGGGGCCCGCTACGCTGCCTTCTTTTGTTACATGACCGATAATCAATACTGCACAGGTTTGCTTTTTGGCGAATTGAAGCAGCTGATTCGTCACTGTCCTTACTTGGGCTATGGTCCCCGCCTCAGACGGCAATAATGATGAGGTCATGGTTTGGATTGAGTCAACAATCAAGAAATCCGGCTTATTTGATTCAGCTGCGGCAATAATACTCTCGACTTCTGTCTCCCCCAAAAAGTCCATCATTTCGCCGGACAGTTTCAAACGATCTAAGCGAAGCTTTATCTGCTCTCCTGATTCTTCGCCCGAGACGTAAAGCGTTTTCTTTTTTTGCTCAGCCAGGCCGCTGGCAATTTGTACCACCAAAGTCGACTTGCCAATACCCGGAGCGCCGCCCAATAAGCTAAGCGAACCAGGCACTATGCCTCCGCCCAATACGTGATCAAGTTCATTGATGCCGGTCACCAAGCGTGCCACGCCTTTTCCCTGAATTTCAGTAAACGAAGTGACATTGGGAGCTTTAACTTTTTCTAAGTTATTTTTCGTCTGGGATATTTGCGGCTCCAAAGTGCCCCAGGCCGAACACTCTGGACAGCGCCCTTGCCAGACAGGAAACTGATTATCGCATTTTGAGCACAGGAAGATGGTCTTACTTTTTGGCATGATAGCAAATAAACAATTCTATTATAATTTCAAACAAATATAAAATTACTAGCGTATAATAAATACAAATAATTCATAATCAGTAATTTAATAATTATTCATTACTCCAGCCCCAACTCTGAGCTCTCTGATACATAGCTTCTACGGTAGGCACGTAAACGCGAGTCTCAGCATAACCGGGATTTTCCGAGCATTCCCACCAGGTTAAGCCTTTGACATCACCACTTGGCGGACAAGAAATGGAGGAGCAATTGGCTGATAGACCGCCATTATAGGCGGCGATCATATAATGCCAGTTATTAGTACAATTAGTATATTCCGGCTTACATTGAACGGTCTGACCGCTCTTATACGTAGCACGATCAGGACAAGCATTGCTTTTTAATTTTTTTAATAATGCTACGCCAGCCCTGATATTCTGCTCAGCAGTGGCTTCTCCTTTCAGGCAATTTCCGCCTGAGTTATACGGCATCACTTGCATTAGCCCGCAAGCTCCGGCTGGGGAAACCGCGTCTGGATTGCCTCGCGATTCAATCATCATTACAGCTTTGACATAAAAACCATCCAAATCGTTGGCCGCCGATATTTCTTTTATCAGGCTGTCCCATTTAGTTACATTCTGAATCGTGGAAACATCTCCGCCTTGAGGAAACGGGCTGGCCGGCGAGCCCTTTTCACTAGTCATCATATTTTCATCTAAAATAATAGCCGGCACTTGAAAAATCGATAAATCACGAAAGCTAACCAAGGAAGGATTAATCGTCCTTAAAATTACAAAAGAGCCCAAGGTCAAAAGTAATCCGATCACGGCGCCATTCATGGTTGACTTGGCATTGGTAATTTTTGATGCGTCGCCCGCCGCGGTAATCCATTGTATGCCGGCGTATATTGTCATAACCGCGGCTAAAATCCCCACCACCCAGACAAAATAGACATAAAAAGATCTGATGTACCTACTGAGCAAGCTGCCATCAACCAGCTGCTTCCCTTCAAATACCCCGGGAATAGGCGCATTGGGCGTAAAATAAATCTCATCAGAAGTTTCCACTAGTATATCAATATCAGGCATGTCCCCAGGGCAGTCTGAGTCCAGTCCAGACCATTGATATCCGCCCATTACTTCCTGGCAGCTGCTACCAGGATTGATATTTACACGGCTACACATTTCTTGTCCAAAAAATACATTACAGCAACACGTCTCATAGGCCTGTGCTGGACTGGGAATAAACAGCATCCAGGTAAGAAAAATCCCGAGTACCAAGAATAGACTAATTTTTAAAGTTAGGTTCATGTTGACAAGAGTCCAGCAATTAGATTATCCATGAATTCAAAAGTCGGCGCTTCTTTGATAAGAAACCGGTCAATAAAAATGGTAGGCGTGGTATTTATCCCAAAGGCCAGCCCGCTCTGAACGCTTGACTCAACCAAATTCCTGGACACTAAACCACCCTGGCAATTAGTAAATTCTTCCACGTCCAAATTCAAATCTGCGGCAATACGAGTATATGTTTCCGGCCCTAAACTTTCTTGATTTTGGTACAATGCATCATGGTATTCCCAGAAAGAATATTGTTGCTGGGCGCAGCGAGCCGCCACGGCAGCCTCTTTCGCTTTTGCGCGAATGCTCTCAACGGGAAAATCTTTCCAGACCAATCTGATTTGTGAACCGTATTTTACAGATAATAACTGATACACTTCATGCCACTGTTTGCAGAATTCGCATTGAAAATCGCTGTATTCTATTATTGTCACAGCAGCCTTTTCCGAGCCGCGAACGGGATCAGTCAATTCTATTTCAGGCAACTTGCTTGATAGATTCGGCGAGCTAGGTATTCTAATCGCCCACCAGGTAAAGCCAGCCAATACCAAAATACTGGCGATATAAAGCCAAGTAACAGATTTATTTGATTTGGTTTCTTGGTTCATTATTTAAGCTTTATGGTTCTGATTAAGCCCTGGCCATCGCTAAAATACAGCTGATCGCCCTGGGCCGATAAAAACACCTTATCAACCGAATATTGCGCCGTACCGCTTGTATCAGTCGGCTGAGCCAGTAATTGCTTGCTGCCCGAGGCAATATCAATCTGGTAGAATTCATACGGCAGTGAATCGCTCAACTCAGGATATAACCCGCTGCCTCGAGGCAGGCCGATCGGCACGGCACAATAAACAGTGTTTGTATTTGAGCCAAAAGAGCATTTATCAGGCCAAGTATTTACTCCCAAGTGTTGATTGTTTCGCCCGAGACTGTTGCCCTGTGACTGCACGATATAAAGCTCCGGATTATAAGAGGTAGCGGAGTTATAGACGCTGTAAAGAAGCCTGGCTCCACTCTGGTCATACATACCCTCAAAGCCCCGGCCATTTGTTTCAATAGATTTGAAGTTTTCACCCTGAAGGCCCAGCGGGATGATTTCCTGCCTTTCCGCGTTAATGGATTGCTGGTATGTTGCCACAATCTGAGAATTTGGCGACCAGTTGACAGTCACCTGACTGGCCTTTTCTCCCAGCGGCTCGATAACCTGCGCTTCGGAACCATCAGAATTAATAATCGCCAGCCAGTTATCTCCGGGAGTAGGGCCGATAAACTTTGCCGCCAGCTTGGTCGAATCAGGCGAAAAAGAAAATTCCTCCAGCTCTGTGGGCAGGGTTGCCTGCTTTTTGGTACGGAAATCATAGGTAATATTGGCGCCGTCTTGAAAGCCCAGAACTGCCACATCCTTGTTGGGAGCCCAGGTGACATCTTCAACCCCTTTAAAAATCTGGTCCGTCATGATAGTTCTTTGGGCGCCGGTTCGATCCAGCTTATAAAACTTGCCTGTCAGAGGATCATAATACTGCATATCCACGCCGTTGCCTGCCAAGCTCAAGAATTTGGATTGGGTGTCCACTACTGCCGGAGCAATCGTTTTTCCCCCGTTAGCCACATCGGTGGGAGCCGGCAAACTGATATTGGTAAGCTGGACTGCCTGGCCTGTATTGGCATTTGTATCAACTGTGCGATTAATGTCACCGTTGACATTTGGCAACTGTCCGTTTGACAGTTCATTGCTGTTTTCATCCTCAGTCGGCGCCGGCGCAATAAAAGCCATATACAAAAGTAGGCCGATAATAAATACGGCGATTAAAAAGGCAGCTATGTAAATAATTTTTCTCCAGGGTATTGATTCGAACATGAGTCTAGTTTTTTAGTAGTAATTAATACAAATTCGAAATTGCGATAATAAAATCACTAAGAGCACGGCATACCACATCTATTCCATATTTTTTGGAAATCAAAGTTAAACTCTTTTGTAGCCGGACCGCCGGGAGTAATAGGTATTTCAAAAATAAAGCAGTTTGATTCATTTTCTGGATCAGCTTGCTTACAGAGAGTGTGGAAGTAGGGGGTCCCAGATTCAAAATAAACATCCAGCCAAAACTGAGTCAGTGGTACTGGGTCTTGACTTTCTGATTTCAGAATAAAGCTTTTATTTAATTCAAAATTTTCCTCACCTTCCAATGTTCCGACCTTATGTTTATCATTATCACAATCCGGACAAGTGCGCCAAAGTTCAATTCTATTTAGTTTTTTTCCGTCAACCACGCTGACAACTTTCCCTCTGATTTCTATGAAGTTATCATAATAGCCGCACTGATAGCCACCTCCGGTACATGAGTCATACGGATCATGTTCTCCTTTACAGGGTAAGCAGGATTGAGTATTATAGGGGCAAGACTGGCTCAGGCAGAACAGGTCACCTTTTTCTTTCTTAGAATCTTCATAATGATAAACATCTCCGCAATAAACCTCTGCACCGGTCGCATATTTTTGGTAATCTATCCCATCTAGGGTCCGACAGAAATCACCAGCAAATTTTGGTTTTACTCCGATAACGGACGGCACTCTTAATTTCACTAAATCAGGGTTTATCGCGGCTAACAGCACATACGAGGTAAGAACGAGTATTAGGCCTATGACTGCTCCGTTCATGGTTGACTTGGCATTGGTAATTTTTGATGCGTCGCCCGCCGCGGTAAGCCACTGTATGCCGGCGTACATTGTCATAACCGCGGCTAAAATCCCCACCACCCAGACAAAATATACGTAAAAACCCTTGATATAAGTTGATATTGCCGCGCTGCCGTCTCCGCCAATAAAATTGTGAGTTTGTATCCCGCCCGTGGTTTTGATACACTTAAGCGTTTCAGTAACGCCTGGCAAGGGAATATTCAAATGCACCTTGCCTGTGACTTGGCTGATAAAATTTGCGTCATCACATCTAAGCAAGACTCCTTCTTGGGCATAAGTTAATACGGGCATCAGGGCAAATAAAAAACCTGCCCCCATAATGCAAATTATAATTTTTTTTGTTTTGCTCGGCATTCGGTGTTTGAGTAGTTTTTTATAAATTTATTACTTCTGCTAGCTTGTCCAAAATAAGATTCCAAAGTATCTCTTTATAATTCTGAAACACATAAACAATTGCAAAGAGAATAAATAACCAGACCAGAGTAAGTACTACAAAAATAAGTGCTTTGGCGCCCCGCACTACCAGTTCAGGCGGCGTCATCGAAGGTACTAGCGCTAATTCGAAACCTTTGACATTAATCGTAAACATTTTACCCAATAAATTTCCGATAAACAGCCGTACCCCAAACAAGGCTAAGGGGATGATTGATAAAAATGGCACCCAGAAGTAGACAAGAGCTGCTTCTTCTAGGGCTTCATGGGCAATTTTCCATACCGCTCTCTGCGCCTGTACTGCTAATTGCTCGCCGACGGCTATAATTTGTTCTTTTGCGACCGACATGCCGATTGCCTGTTTCTGGCCGCCGATTGCTTGTCGCGCCCTGCGAAGAGCGGCCATCGGGCTTCTTGAGAGGGTTTCGGAAGATTCGGTTTTACTGGAGGATTTATCAGATATTATTAGATTGTTTTGCTTTGTTTGTGCTTGTTTATCAGTTCGCCTCTCCTGCTGAAGCCGTCTTCTCCGGTCATCTGAACTGACAGGCTGCTCTTGGGCCATTAACTGATTGTCTTCCTGATAATCTTCCTCCTGATCAGTTCCGTTTTCTGGCATTTGTTCTGGTTGTAAAGAGCTAGAAGATCCCGGAAGTTTTATCTTCGATTGGCTAGTCTTGGGCCTTACCAGCCGCCGTTCAGCTCGATAACTGCGCCGATGCTGACGCTCGATCCCAGGCACTGGCTGCGTAGTTGTTGCTTCATTAGCCACCATTTCCTCCCGGCTGGATGCTGGACGGCTTCCATTCTGCTCCGTCGACTAGCCAGCGACCTCCCTGAAAAATAAAGGTTAAAGACAGTGTTTCATAGTACTCAACGTCTGGCGCGCCAACTCGCTTCTCCGTCCGGACGACCGAGACATCAACCTTGGCTTGAGTTTGCGCTTGCCAATTTTTTATCAGGGTAGACAAGCTGTGACTGGCGATTGAGCTGAGCGACTCAGCGGCTTCTACCGACTCATGGGTCGACCTCATAACGCTCGAATATGCGGTGGTCAGCCAGGGCTTCAATTCCAGCAAGTACTCAGAGAGCGACCCCGATGACCAGCTGCCGTATCGTTCGGCAAAGCTTCTGGCAATTCCCAGTAGCTCAGCCTGTTCAGTTACTTCGATTGTCTGGATCACCGCGCTATTGGTGCCGCTATTTATAGTCACTGTCTGATTGGCATTGGCGACCACTACATTGCTGTTATTGATATTGGCTTGATCATCAGTATCTCGCCCTAAAAGCAAGGCAATAACCGCGGCGACCGTCAGAACCACGGCAATGATCATTATGATAATAAATATTCGGCGCATAAGAATAGTTTGTTAATAAATTAGCCTAAGCCCTCGGTCTGACTGATTGACCTAGTGGCGGTTGTGGTTTCTTGTCCTGGGGTTTGTTCTTGTATTCCGCGAGCAACTTCTTCGGGGTTCTGACCGGAGGCTAATGCATCATCAAACTCTTCTTTGGCTTGCTCGATTTCCAGCAGTTGTCTGGGGTCAGAAGTAATAATTTGATCTTCAGTATAACTGGCCACAACTTTAATGGCCGCGTGTTTGGCTCCGGCAAAAAATATGCCTTCTCCCACATTACACTCCAGCAATAAATACTTTTCCCCTTGAGTGAGCAGAAAAGTCTTTTGGACTATGTCGATTCCGGCTGAAGACTGTTTCATTAGCAGCTGCAAAGCCGAGTTATTGACAATGGCCTGGCCATAAGGCGAGCGCAGAAAATCGTTAACGTCCTGGGTAATGGTGGTCACGCCCAAATAATACTTGCGGCACCTTTTAACCAGGGCGTAAATAAACTTGGCCGAATCCTCATGCTGCATTAACCACCAAGCTTCATCAATCACTAGAATCCGTTTTTTCATCTGAGAACGGACTATATTCCAGATATATGTCACGATAGTCGAGATGCCCACCGGCCGTAATTCATCTTCTAAATCACGAACGGAAAAAACCACCAGCTGATTATCTAATTCAATATTAGTGGCGCTATTGAAAAGACCAGCAAAAGTCCCTTCGGTAAATTTTTTCAGGCGCTCGACCAGGTCTTTGGTACCGACCATGTCGGTAAGAACCTCTTCCAAATCCTTCATCAGGGGCGATTCGACATTGGATAAATCTGAATCAGGGGTAATGTCTTTCTTGGCATAGGTCTCCAGCAGAGCTCGGTCAATCAGTGAATCCTCCTCATGAGTCAGCTCGCCTAGCATTAGGCGGAACAGCGATTTAAGGGTAATCACCGCGGAGCGGATAACATCGGCGGTTTTTTCTTCGCTGTGCTTCGGTTTGGGCAGATCAAAAGGATTTATCTTGGAATCTGCATTCAATGAAATATTTATATAAGTACCGCCCACTGCATCAGATAAATGCTTATATTCCATTTCCGGATCAATAACAATCACGTCTGTGCCCAGCATCAGGCTGCGCAATATTTCCAGCTTAATAGCATAGCTCTTACCTGCGCCGGCAGTAGCAAAAACCACAAAATTGGCATTTTGCAGGCTGAACCTGTCAAATAAAATCAAGCTGTTGTTGTGGCGGTTAATTCCATAAAGTATGCCATTATCTGAAGTCAGATCCGAAGAAATAAAGGGGAAAGACGAGGCAATCGGCGACGAACTCATATTATAAGTAACCTGCAATTCATCATTGCCCAGAGGAATTGTAGAATTAAATCCTTGCTCAGCTTGGAAAAATGACCGTTTAGAATAAATTAAACGGCCGCCAAGCATTGACTCGATCTTTTCGGTAAGCAAATCAAGATAGTCTTTCCGGGTCGAATAAAGGGTAACGTACAGGGCGAATTGGAAAAACTTCTCTGTCCCCTGGGTTAAATCATCTCTTAACTTTTCAATATCTCGCAGGGCGGTCTCACGCACCGGATCACGAGGCGCTCCTTTTTCCGCATCGGAAATTATCTGAGCCTCCAAAACACCCACTTTATTCCTCAGCTGCTTGAGAATTACCGAGGATTCAATAGGATAAAAAAACATGCTGATATCCAGAGGAATATTAAAATTTATTATTGGCGCAAACCAACCTACAGAAATATACCGGGGGTAGGAAACAATGAATAAAGTGCGCACGTATTGGCTGCCTAAGCGAATAAAATCAGCTTCTACCTTCATGGCCGCGGGAGCAATTAAATCTCTGACCGTGACTACCCCGGCCCGATAGATTCTTTCTGACTCGAGTAATTCTCTTTCTTTTTCCGCTTGCTCGTGTTCCGACTGCTCTTTTTCGGATTCGCTAATTTTCTTCTTCATGGGAGCTGGGGGCTCTGTTCTGCCGGTAGCTTTGGCTAAATCAATTTCTGGCATATTCGCCTCCTTCAACATTTACTTTTGATAAATCAGCGAACTTTTGTTGTCCTACGGATTCTGGATTGTAAGTGTTGTAATAAAGCTCTATCAGGCTCTGAGTGTCTAGCATTATGGACTTCAATCCGCTGGCGCTCAATCCATCAATCACGTAATCAGCCCGCTTGAGCAGCTCTTCCCGGTAAATCATGAATTGCCGTTGTTTAAGATGAATAACCGTCGAGGGCGATAACGCTTCTAGAATCCTATTGAAAAATCTTTTTGGCTTGTCCGAATGCGGCATAAAAGGAATAACCACATAAAATCGCTTGGACATTAAATCGGCAATCTGAATCAGCTCGCTGACATACTCCCGATATTCCCTGGTTTGCATTCTGAGCAGCTCATTGCGCTGGCCTAGTTCGCTTTCTTTCAAGCGCTCTAAATAATTATCAATATTCAGCTTGCGAGATTGAATAACAATCTGAATGGAAAAATCCAAAGAGTTTAAAAACTGCGTATAGCTGGCAATAACCGCGTTCTGCTCTTCTTCTGACTTGAGTGAAAAATTGATTGATGAAACTAATAATACGGCGCGGATAGTGCCGTCTTTCAAAACAACGATATCGTCCTTGATCTCGAGAATATCAATATACCGCTGAGTCGGTATTACGTTTCGTTTTTGTTTTGCCGGTTTATTCGCCATTATTGTTATCCGATAATTTTTCAGACTGTCGTTGAATCTTAATATCGGGGGTTAATTCTCCCTCATCGGGAGCATGGTAAGCCCCTCCAGTATCAACCACTAAAGAAAGAGCAGCCAATCTGGATTTGGTTAAAACCTTTTTTTTGATATCCGGCGTAGTAATAGTGATATCCAAATCTTTTTTCCTTAATTCTGAAGTGCTGACCTGTTTATTCCAGATGCGCAGTCTCGGTTCGCGAATTGTAATTATCAAGTTCAATAGAAAAAGATGAAAAGGGCGCCCGTTTACTCTGACAAAGGCCAAAACAATAGTAATGACCGCTAAAATAATTGCGCTGAATAGAAAAAACCAAAAGTTGTTATTCAACCGATAAATCAATTCATAGCTGAAAAAAATCAAGCCTACTCCGGATAAAAGAATTACAAACTGCCGAACGGAGATCGGGCCGATTACCTTATCTTCCACGTCAATGAATTGTGGTACTACAAATTGCATATTTTTTTAAAAACGCAGCTTTCTATTTAAATCCACGATAGCGTGGTATTCAGCTTCTGTTAAGAGGGGCTGAGAAGCGATTTCCCTTGCTTTAACTACCTCCTTGATGTCCAGGCCTTGCTCCAGGCTCTCGCGGCTCATTGATAAGTACAGCTTATGAGTCGGACTTTGCCGCCAAGCCTGTATGCCCTCGATCCGCTTGCTAAAAGATTCCTGCCCGAGCAATGTTATCTTTTCATACACTTTTCGCACTTGACTTCCAGAATCTTCCCCTAACTTGCGAAATCCCTCAATCGACAAGCTTCCTAATTCTTCTACGGGTCCGACTAATCGACGCGGTCTGTCTGGAGCCTTGATATCTTCAACTATCGGCCGATCTGATTGTGTGGCTAATCGTATCGGAATGACCGGCCGATTTGTAGCTTGATATTTTGGAACGGGGGCAGGAGTATTTTCAGCTTTTACTGGCACCTGGCTTGATCCAGCTTCGGAGCCAAGAGCCGCAGCGGCTTTGCTGGCAGGTTGAAGATTTTTTTTCGACAGGAAGGGCTCGGGAATTTTTGGAGGTTTGGGAATCGGTGCCTCTAGCCGGACCGCTGCTGGGCTTGGATGAACTGACGGCAATTCATCGCGGACTTTATCAGACGCTTTATTAAAATCTTCGGCAACTGCTTGAGCTTGATTCTGCTCTAAGCCTAAGCCTCCGATCTTGGGTGTTCGAGTTAATAATTCCCGCGTCTCTCTGGAGCTTCTAATCTCTTTTAATCGCGCGGTGCCAATAGCGAAAAATCTTTTTTTTATCAGATCGCTGTCCAAAATAAGATGATTTTTTTCAGCTATCCTTTCCAAAAGAGAATCAATGTCATGACCATCCTCAAGATCAAAGCTGGACAGGCGATTGGTATTCCGGCGTATTTCTTCTTCATCCTCTGGTGATTCATATGAAACGGGCACTGGTTTATGAGCCGAACTGGACTCTAGTTTAGCCTGAAAAGCGCCTACCGACTTGGGCAATTCCCCAAAAGATGCCGCTGGCTTGCTCTTTTTGAAAACGGAAGGAGGTTGATCAACAAAATGGCCTAATTGAAAAAACTTAATTTCTCCCGAGACATTCCGTACCGGCACCCTGGCCTCGCCAGGCTGGCTAATCTTGCTTTTTATCAGGGAAACCGGGGTTGTCTGAGCCAGCAAATCCAGGAGCGGTGAATACCTCTGAGTAATCGGATTATTGGGATCACTGGGCAATAAGCGCTTAAGATACGAAAGCAGGGTGTTGGCTTTATTGGCATCACCGCTGTTATTTATAACGCCTACTTCTTCCTTAATTATGGCTAAAGTAGCTGGTTGATTAATTGTACTGCCATTGATCGTTGATAGATCTAGCATGTTTCTGCTTTGTCTTTTTAGATTCGCCCCTTATATTTACGCTCAAGAAGCGCTGTTCTCAACGCTAATTTTTTATGGAAAAAATCAATAAAAGTATAACATATACTGACTGTTTCAGCAATCTCTACTTTTCACGTTCTGCTGCTTTATTTTGGCCGATTAAAAAAACAATTCTGCTTGCTTCCGCCTCAACTGTTGGGCCGTCATATTCTCCGGCATGAGCCGCTGTCCCCTGATAACTGGGTTTTTTCATATCCAAATGAAGGTTTAACACTAGTTCCTGAGGATTATCCTTATGCAGGTACATATGGAAGCGCGGATAAACATAGCCGCCCATCCTTCGCGAAAAACTCATTTGTGACTGCGACCTGCTCCGATCCGGGCTATAACCTAGCTTTCTGAGCAGAGTGAGAATATTAACTTGTCGAGGAAAATTAAATTCAAGTCGCATTAATAAGTAACAGGCGTTATCAGATTGAGTTAAACTATTTTTGACGACATTAGCCCGTCTTCAGGTCGAATATCCGTTTTAGCCCAGCGATATCCTTCAGCACCCAGATCAAAATAAGCAAAAGTCGCTTCTGGGCCCACTTTTCCTTCCGGCATTAAGCTTGCCAAATGGACCATTAATCGCGCAGCATCGTTTTCCGATCCGGCTGCCTTATTAAATAGCAGTCTTAGAAATTCTTTAAGCATAATTAATCGATTGGTCGGCAAATCGACCGCCCGGCTGGCAATCTCAGACGACAGCTGAAAAGCCGACTGGAGATACGGCAAAACCGCTGATCGCATAACCCGGATCATGCTTGCTTCCGTTAATATCGGCTCCATCCCGAGCTCACGCACTATCTGGAAAAAGCCGGCCACCGCTCGCCCTGAATCCCCTTTTGCTAATGCTTGGTCTGCCAAAGTCGCCAGCTGCGCCACGCTGGATTTCTGCAGAGCAGGCAGCTCTTTTTCAATCGTTTCAAAGTGTCTGATTAAATTCTGGCTGTTGGTTAAGCTGGCTTGGACAATCTGTTCCTCAGTTTTACTTGGCTGGCTGGGAATATTATCCGGAGCCGGGATGGCGGGTTTGCCGGCTGGGCTAAACTGATTGCTATACAGCTTATTAATCGGCCTAACAAAACCATCGGGGACTTGGTTAACAGGAGTGATTTTTTCTTCGCCCTGCACAGATAATACCGGACCTTCTTCAAACCTAAGGATATTAAACCAATTAAATAATTTATTAAGAAGCTGTATTTCTTCTTCTGGTAGATCTTGCACATTAGGACTTTTAGCGATATATTCAGCGATCATTACATTACCGCTGGATGGATGGTTAGTGGCAAATTTTTCATAGTCGTCAATCCAGTTTCCAATCGTCGGGTCAACTGTAGCGCCAGTATAAATCTTAATACGCTTTGTGCTGATTAATTCGGTCGCTGTCCTTAGTCCATTTGTCAAAGCATCCAGCCACCTTATAATATAGTCGGGTAATACTTCTTTTGACAGCAAGAGCATGGTTATGACCTTATTTATTTCGGTATATTCCGATTCAAAAATAGGCAAGGCATGTGCGCTGATAAAAGATTTAACTTGTTCCGGAGACCAGGAACTAATCTGCCAAAATTGACCAATCGCCCTAATCGCTTCAATCTCAGTCTTTATCTCCTTGGAAAACGTCATTCCGGGAACGCTTTTTATTTTCTGATCTAGGATTTCAAGAAAACTGCCTGCCGCGCCGGATTTTTCCCGATAATACGGGTGATCAATTGATTTGCGAATAAGGCGCAGGGCTTCTACGCTGTTTAATTCGTCCGCTTCAATCAGAGACAATTCAGCGGGGTATATTGGATCGAGGTCTGGAATTGGCATTGTAAATATTAATATTATTTCTTATCAGGGCCTGCTCCACTGTCCGGTTTCGGTTTTTTTTCATCTTCTTTGTCGCCCTTTGCTTTCTCCCCAATTTTTGAAGTGGGTTCGACGGTGGATTCCTGAACCGCGCTTACTAGCTTTCTCAAGAGCATACCGGATTCACGGAAATAATTCTTTTGCGATTGTTCCCCGCCGCCATAAAATTCCCGTCGATTACTTACGGACTGCTTGTTTTTCTTTATTTCTTCGGCCAGGGATTCAAGTTCTTCTTTTATTTTTGGCTCTTTCATTGACTTAGACAAATCTTCTATACTGTTTGCTATGGAATCCATCTGCCCGCTTACCTGATGCAGGGCGTTAGTAAGACCTTCTTCGTTCTTGGGCAATGAATCTGAAACTTTTTCTGACTCATCAGCCACTGTCGTTGCTTCGTTAATTATTTTATTATGGACTTCAGTCCGCTCTACCTTATGCTCCTCTGGAACCGTAAACTCTGCCTTAACAGCGCCAATCCTTTCGCCCATATGAGCGGAAGATTTTGCCATTTGAACATTTTTTACCACCCATTCTTGAGTGCCTTCTTCTTTATTTTTAGGATCTGGCACTAGGTAATCGGCACGATCGGCATTGCCGTGGAATTTATTTCGATACCATTTTTGATATGCTATTGGACTAATTTCTTCTAACGCGGTAGCTCGATCGCGTGATTGCGCCTCTCTTATATCACTGGCTTCGTCTAGGGTGATATCATCGCCGGTTTTAAGCTTGTGCTCTTTTTGAATCCTTTCATGTTCCGCTTTATCCCCTCTATAAAAAGAACCAAATTTCGTAAATACGGCTTCATCATTAGTTATATCCCCTTCAACTCCGAGCGTCTGATTTTTAATTCTGACTGCGGTACGGCTGAGTATACGCTCGGTCGCATCTTCTGCCATACTTAACTTCATTCGTCCAAGAACCGACATATTTTTATAGTCAGTGCTTATCTTGACTTCGCCATCGGTCAAAGAATTATACCTCGGTACTTCGGAGTGCGGGCTGGATTTCTCATATACATGCTGAGCGCCCTGTTTTCTGAGTAATGTCATGGATGAAGCGGCAGCTTCGGGCTCGCTCATCACATAAGCAAAGGCTTCTTCTTCGTCATATTTGCCCCAGCGCTGTTCCACGTGGCCTCCGTTCTCAAGCGATAGCTCTCCCTGTGTTTCTAATTGCATGAGCTTGAACCTATCTTCAGTCCCGGCTTTTCTGGCATTGTCTCTGGTAGTCTCATTGGCTTTCTTAATGATCGGATCGATTATTGCCAGAGCCTTTTGCTCTTTATCAACATACGCTCTGACAAGCAAATCGTCCCAATCCTCTTCGGGGTGGATTTTTTTTAGCTCTCTCTGGGCCAATAGGTCGGGATCATATTTTTCTCGATCCAACTTTAAATAATCCATCAGCATAACTTTCATGTGGTGACCTGTTTCTTCATTATAATGCCGGTGGTCTTCTACGTCCGGATCAAAGCCATGTTGTTCCATAAGCCGTATTATTTCTTCTTCCGTTGCTTTTTTGTCTTTACCTTTTTTCGTAGCTTTAATCTCTCTTTTGATTTTATCTTGATTCCAGTCGTCAAAATTGCCATGCTTGACCCCGCTGATAAGTCTTCCTCCGCGATCTTCGATACCCTCATTACCGCCGGTTTTTTCAGCGGCATTCAATGCTTGGACAATTTTTTCCGTAGTCGGGTTCGACCCGAGAATTTTTTCACTTTCAGCATGATTGGTCATAAGCAAGTTCCTTCGGAATATTTCTTCATAGTCGGTGACCGAGCTTTTAGGTAAGTGGCCGAGGAACCGCTTATGAAAAGCGTCAATCCTTGTGCGTCCTTTAGCTTTCATCCAATCTTTAGTAATTTGTCCTCGTTCTTCGCCTCTGGCTTTTACTCCGCCCCAGAATTCCTTGGTCAGGTAGCTTAGCGGCATGGATTTGCCAATTTTAATTCCTTCCACGGCTTTTCGTCCGATAGCCCCGCCAGCCATTTTGACTCCGCCCCGAGCCGCACGCATAGCCAGACGCGCTCCGGCCACGCCGCTCAATACGCCCGCGGCAGTTAACCCGCCGGTGCGGATCTTTTGCGACCAGTCGCCGGCGATCTTGCTGCCGGCCACGCCCAACTGCTGAGCCGCCTGAAGCGAGCCTAAGAGCAAGCCGATGGTAATCATATAGGTTAATAAGCGATCGGATTCACTAATCTTGCTTATGGCGGCTGACATGTTCATTGCGGTACCGCCGCCTGTGCCATAAACTTGCCCGATCACGGCTGAACCCTCGCGCTTACTTACCTCTTTGAACTCATACCTGGCATCTGCCCCGGTAACTGAAATAATCGTCATTGACAGCCATAAAAAGAAAGCCATAACCGGACCGACCATAATATATTTATTAAATTCCCCCCACCACTGATCTGAATACTTGGCCGTATTGGGAAAAACTCTGGTTAAAAAAGCTAAAGGCGAAAAAACAATTAACAGCCAAAGCATTATTACTCGGAAAATTAATGTTATGGTCATAATCACGACCACAATCACGGCAATCATCAGCAGGGCGATCGCCAGCAGTACGGCAATGTATATCCCTGTTCCACTTACATCGCCGACTGAAGGATTATCGGCCAAAGTAAGCATATTAGACATGCCTAAACCGGAAGCCAGGTTGCCGGCCGCCGCATCTTTGAAGCCGTTAACAAAAGTCAGCATGATCACCTGGCCTATATCAATCCAGAATCCGGCAATAAATTTGGAAAAGTTGATTAAAAAAGCGTAAATAATCAGCTTGCCCAGCAAGCGATTGTAGCGGTACTGCTCCAGCTTAAAAATCGTGCCAAAAGCGATAATCAGCAAAAACACAATAAAGAACATATTGCATAAGTCGCGAACAATCACCCAGCCTTTGACCACGGCAACGGCATTTATAAAATCATTATATTGAGCAACGGCAATCAGAATATTAACAATTATTATAAACAAATTGGCTAACATTTGGACTATCGGGTAGAGTATTCCATTGATAAACCAATTCGTAACTGTATCCCCTGGCCCTGCCAAAACACTGCTCTGAGGAAACAGCAGCATACAGACAGCCAAACCGCAGGCCATAATCAGGCCAACCTGGGTAGGACGATGTTTTTTTATTAATTTTCCAATTCTTGCGAAGTTCTGCATTATTATTTATTAGGTGCCTAAAGGCTGTACTCTGACCTCAATGGGCGATCGGTAGTCAGAATTTTTCCAAGAAGGCGGGAAAGCCTGTAAACCGGCTCCGCAGTTAAAGTTTGAATAAATATCCGAATCAACACAAATACTAAACCTGGGCTCGCACACCTGGCCAATCGGACAAGCATCTGACGTGCAATCCGCGCCTGATTCAAATGCGTCCGGTACTGCGTTGCACCAGCCCCAATTGTCCTCTACCACTATTCTGGGCTGGAACACGCAGGTATCGGTACTGACATCACGACATGGATAGCTCCGATCTGCGGGTATGGTTGAACATGTACCACCCGGGCAATCATCTTGAGACGTACAAACGTTTCCATTATTTGTTCCATTTTTGCAAAGCGTTTTACAAAAAGCAAGATCATCCCGGTAGCTGGTGTTGCAGAAATAGCGATGGCTTAAGACATGGGGCGAGGCTGGATCGGCTTTTGGCGCATAGGGAAAGTAGATTGATTGCTGGTCTGTTTCATCCCAATTAATTAGAATTGAACTCAACGGCTGCTGCTCCGTATCGGCCGTGGTATTGAACTTAAGCGTTACCCAGCTGCCATCTCGAATATCAGCTGTTTGCTGATCATTAACAGCTATGCCAAAAACATTGGGCCGGACTCCGCAATAGTCGGCTTCTGCCGCATTTGTATTGCGACTGCCGCGCTGATGTTCGATAGCGCATGAATCGCCGCTGCAATTTCCACTTACAATGCAGGCCATGTTTGAGGTCTGGCAAGTTTTACACATAATATCCGGCGGTTCCCAATTATTAGTCCCGCTTACTTCATTGGTACTTATAGGCTGGGACTGGTATTTTCCCAGCTCTGGATTCCATGTCCAGAAACCATAGCTCTGGGCAAACAGCCTTTGTACGTTATCCACTCCGATGCCCAAATCGTCATACCCTGCAGTGATACCTCCGCCACATTTATCTCCCTCAATATAAGTGCCGCATAACAGATCGCCCGTGTCTTCATCGCCACAATCCCCATCATCACTGCAGTAGCACCAGGCTCCGGATATCTCACACTGCCACTTGTCGCGATAATTGTATACTTGAGCGCCTTTATTGCTGAGAGCCCCGCCAATACAAATGTCATCCGGATTGGTAGCTGAACAGCAATCTTCAATGTTGCCGGTCGGACATGTATTAGCAGTAAAGTCATAATTTGCCGAACAGCCTTTCAACGAAATAGAACAGGTCCCAACACCGCTACACACGCCTTGCTGGCCGTCTGAAGACTTGCAATCACTGGCTAAGCGACATATTTTGCCGTCTTTGACTCCCCCGCCAATACAAATCCTTTCAGAGCAATCTCCTTTGCAGGCTGCTGGCAACCCTGCTCGCGTTTGATAGGGAAAAGTGAATAATTCATTGTCGCGCGGCGCTTCGATAAACAGCAGCTCGTTCCAAGTGTCTGTATCGCTTGATAGGGTAACCGAACCGCCAAACGGCGACAGGTCAGAGGTCCTTGTATAGTTTGATACTCTGGTCTGATATCCGCTACCGATTGATAAGCGTCCGGACCAGGCTTTGTTAGTTCCGTCATCGTTAACAACTTTAACTATCTTATTGCATCTTTCTCTTAATACATACTCAACTCGAGCCACCATTCCACCATTGGCACCTGATTCATCGCAGCCGTATAATTGATAGCCTTGAAGAATTCCATTGGCATTAAAATCAGCCCTGACATCAAATTCATTATTACCATAAGCAAACGTAGCAGAGTTATGCCAGCCATTTGATTCATCCAGGACAATGGGACCGAATTCCCAGTCACCATGAGTCCATTCTATGGCTCTTATTACTATCATAGATATTTCATTTTTCTCATATTGATCTGCTATCTCAACCGGATAATAACCATCATCATTTGGTCCGCCAAAGGGACCGTCACCATTACATGAACCAAACAAAGCATTTTCATTACACCCATATATTAAACTTTCTGATCTGCCTTCCGCGCTGGCGTCATAACCGTAAATCAAGCAACATCCTGGTTCATTCTGGATATACCCCTCCATGGTAGTTCTGCCCAATTTAACTCCTTCAACTTCAAATGAATACTGTTCCCATTCACAAGGCGTACAACGGTTTTGATTAAGATCGGCTTTACATCGATATCGAGCGGTGTCCACTTGATCGCCTCCCATTACCCCTTCAGCCTCCATACAGAAATACAAAGGCGTCCGGTCGTTATAACCCGCTTGGACTTCCGATCCGAAGGTGCCGAAAATATCCGTTTCTCCGCCGATAATGTCAACCGGCCACCAGGAAATGCATCGATCAGTGAACTTGGAATCTTTTTCCAGGCAGTATCCGTACCAGCCTTTGTATTGAATGCCGGATTCATCTCGGTATTCGCACAACAAAGAGTCTTCTCGGGGAAATAGCCGGCAGGACCGGTTTACATATTCGACAATCGGATTTTCATTGGATCCGCCTATTCTTTGAACTCCTAAAACGATTCTGATAGACACGTCATCAATAAAGAACGGCTCCGTACTGCCACCGGTTCTGACAAACTGCAAGCTAGCCGTACCGCCCGAAGCTTTGATTGGCTTGGTTATTACGGTCTGCCAGCCGGTAGTCAGTATTAAATTTTTATCATAATATTGAGAGCCATCCGGTGAGAATAAGCGGGGCCGGACTTCCTGGTTGTCAGGAGTTGATGATTTTATTTTAAATGAAAGATAATACTTGGCATTTTCCAGGGTAGAAAAGGATACCAGGGGAGCTTGCGCTCCAGAATAGGCGTCCAACAAGCAAGTGCCTCCTCCTAAACAGGCGGCGTTGCTGCTACATAAATCGCCTGAATTGGTGCCTCCCTCGCAAACCGGCTGTGAATCAGTCGGATCTATCTTTAAAATATGATTCGGGCTGTTTTGATTTGAGGGATCCTCGGCAATCACCATTATTACCGGAGAGGTATTGTCTGATCCGCGCCGTCCAATTGCTTTCCAGGGTTTAGCGGTATATTCAGTTCTGGTCTTCTGAGTACCGTCCTCGTTAACAGTGGTAATCGCTTCCCTCTGCTCAAAATTTTCATTGCCAATGTTCACGACTGAACCTTCCTGGGGCATATAAAACCAAGGGAAGTTGCCTTCATAAGAGCCGCTTGGCCATAAATCATTGGGGATATGGCCGGTAGTCCAAGTCAAGCCGACATTAATCGCACCGCTTAAGTAGCGGATCTTCTGGATATCATCAGGCGTCTGATAAGTAACATTGGGCGGATAAAAATTAACGCAGGTGCCTAAATCGGGCGCGCATTGATCATTATTGGTACACGGTTTAAAATCAAATATTCCATCATCTTCTTCCGGGGAACTGCACCACTTACCCGATGTGGGATAGCAAAGCGGGACATCGCAATCAGCTCCGCTTTCGCAGAAGCGCAAAGGATCGCCGGCGCAATATTTGCCAAACAGCGGCTTGGAGCAGTTGCCGTCAGGACCCAGGGCGGCACAGGCCGACATGTCATAGCATAGTGATTCAGTCTGCTTGGTTACCGGATTTTTCACTTCTGTTTGGGTGCGGCAGGTCATCCATTTATTGCAGACGCGGTCTTTTTGGACTTTCAGTACAGTGTTAGCGTTGCACTTGATCCAGCTCACATAGCAGCCCGGACCGGCCGGCTCCATAAACACTCCGTCTTCATTATAGCAGCTGGGGGGATTGCACTGATAAGCGCTTATGCCTGAAGTCGGATCGTCTGTACAGGCCCCGCCGTTCCGGCAAGTCTCACCTACCTGGCATTCATAGCCGCATAATTCACAATTCAGCGTTAATCCTCCGGGCCCGCAATAATAGCCATACTCATTGCATTGATTTATGGGCGTACCGTCTTCTAGGCATACGCCAGGAGTAAAAGTATGATCTTCAAAAGTATTTCCAGTCTTGAAAGACAGAGGACCATAACTGGCCAAGTTGTTCTCAATGTCAGTCAGCTCAATGGTATAGCCATAAATACTGGAGGCTTGTAAGGACGGCGCGCCCGGACCAAAGTCAGCCGGATATGGGACACTAAAAGACTGGCCGAAAACTTCGCCCGAATCCGCAGAAAAACCGTCTCCGAGCAAGCCTGGCGCAACGATTGTGATAACATATTTGGCATCTTCATTGGTGGCAAAGTTAAACATAGCTGAACAGCAGTTATTATTTACACTCAAATCAATGATCCTGGGCGGATTATCATCAGAACCCCCTCCGGCTGGCGTCCAAAACTGAAGTACCGGCCCCCAAGTGCGTTCTGATTCGTCCTCTGAATCCAGCTTGGAACCTACCCGGTATTCATAGGGCGTGTTGGGGATAAGGGGCTCCATGGGCAGACTATGATTTATCACTAAATCAATTGATGATACGACTTCATTCAAACCAAAACCCAAAATACCATAGCGGACCTTGGAGTCAGCGGCTTGGTCCGTGGTCCAGGCAGTAACAGCCCTCTCCGAGGTCCTCTCGATAATTCTGATATCCGAAAGATTGACCACGCCAGCCAAGGCCTGTTGCCCGCCGCTGATCAAAATAACCGCCACAGCAACCGCAAACAAGCTGGCTAATTTCCAGTTTTTTTTCTTCCGTATTGTCCGCTTTTTTTTCTTCATAACTGACTAATAATTATACCTTATTTATCACCCAACCAATAACTTTTTAATTTTTAATTCGTGATTACTATTGGGCAGTTATTTCCTAGCCCCCGCACTGTCCGCAGTTCAAGCCCGCATCACACGACTCGGCCATGAAATGGTAGGTCTGGCCGGATTCTAGAGGATCATCAGAACCACCGATAGTGATCGCGTGCTCAGTTACGGGCGTGTTTTCAATCTTCGCCTGGCAGTAGTAGCACAGGGGACCCATCTGGCCGTTGGCGCAGTAGCCGTTGCCAATACATTTGCCACAGGTACCGAGCGCAGTGCCTTCATAGCAATAGTAAATCCTGGAATCAGACGCTTCATTGGTCGCCCAGGTCATAGTGGCCCAGTTACTGCCCCACTGATACTCCAATCCGGTACAGATCGGGGCGGTCGAGTCGTTCAGGACATTAATGGTAATGCTGTCTTGGCCTGGGTTTTGAGAGGTATCTTTGGCAATGGCGGTTAAAGTGTGGTTGCCGTTGCTGACCGAGCTGGTGTTCCAGCTCTGTTCGCAATAATAAGGCGCGCAGCCGGGCGGATTGGTATCGGTGCTGATGGAAGTGCCGTCAACCAGGAATTGGACATCGACAATGCCCACGTTATCAAAAGCTGTTACTTTGAGAGGAATGGTGCCGGAAACTGTTTGTCCGTCAGTGGGGTCAAACCAGCTGACTTCCGGAAACTCATTGTCGTCAAATGACTCGGTATGACAGACGCCCGGGGGTATGGGAAAGCGGCCGGTGCAATTACCTGATTGGTCGCAAGACTCTACCTGGTAATAGTAGTCTGCGCCTTCTTGCAGTCCGGACTTGGTAACCAAGTGGTTAATTATATACCCATCTCCTTCGACCTCGGTGCTGCCGGGAGGCGAAGTTGTGCCATAGTAGAGAGTGCCGTCAGCCGGCTCATCCGTGGTCCAGTTTACTGTGATACTGCCTACGCCGGGCAAGCAAACTACTGAGGCCGGATCAATGACTGGCGGATCATTGTCAGTGTCACAGCCTACGACTTTGAAATTTATTTGAGCTTCGCGGTAGTCGTCCGGAGGACCGACAACCTGGTCATCCCGCCCTTTGGCGTCAGCTTCGTATTGCTTACACTCGGCAGATCCGCCTGCCAAGACAACCACATTAACGTCAACCGTGCCATCCGGCGGCGGAGTAACGGTAATTATATCCGAATCATTATCAACAAACCACACGATCACTCCTTGCCACTCATTAGGATAATTCGGAAACATATCTTCGATCGTCATGCGCACCGGTTCATTAAAGCCATTAATCGAACGGACTTGAACGTCCCAAATACGGCTGCCGCCCTGACTTATATTATAGTATATCCAATCACTGTCAGAGTGGAATACTTCAAAATCCGGCTGCGGCTCTTCTTCTATTATCAATTCAACAGTGGCAAAATGCGTTTGAGTTAATGGGAGGTCAGTTCCCACGCCTTTAAAGGTTAGAGTGTAAGTATCCGGCGGCGCGTCTGCAGAAATATTAATAGTCACAACCCGATCAGTTCCGGGATTTGGACTGGGTGTGATATTATTGGGCAGACTGGCCGTGGTAATTTTATCTGACTGGTCGCCTTCATCGTCTCCCCAGACTTGGTCTAAGGTTACGTTCACGGGCCAGTTATAAACCGGGATTGTTTCACGCAAAGTAAGGGTATAATCGACCGAGCCGCCCAGCTCGCCTTCTTGAGAAAGCGGATTTGCCAGAATTTCATAATCAGGGGAATCGCCAACCACCAGCGTAAGATTAATATAGCGGGTTCGATTCCAGCTCCCGTCCTGGCCCGAGGCCTTCACTTGTATGGTATAGGTGCCTATGGCCAAGCTGGCATTAGTGGTAACTGTCAGGGTCGAATCGCCCGAACCGTAAGGCGACGCTTTCAGGCTGGCTGTAGAAAAATTTAAGCTGGTGATATTGCCGCCATGATTCGGAATGATTGAATTGATGGACAGATTAATGTCGAAATTGTACACAGGAGTCGTTTCCTGGAGATGAAGCGGATAAGTTGCGCCACTGCCCGGCTGAATTGTTTCCTGTGAATCAGCTGAACTGATCGCGAAATCCGGCCCATCAGCAACAATCAATTGAAAGTAAACCACTTGATAAGTACTGGTTCCGATCTTATTGGCGCGCGCGCTTAAATCATAGGTATCGCTGACCAGATTGGCCGTATTGATATTCAATGTCAGATTCTGTCCTGGTGCGGACGGAGGAACAAACTGATTGTCGTCTGCCCAGCTAAAACGAGTCGCTGGAATGTTGTCACGAGCATACCGTTCGGCCAATACTTCAGAGCTCCAATTATTAAACCCTGTCAGGTTAAACGTGAATTGTGCTTGTTCTCCTTCATATACAGTCAGGGGCGAATCAGACACTAAAGAAAACTCATAGTAAGGCGCCTCATATATTAGAGTAATGGCATCATAACCATAAAGCCCAATATTATCTTTTGCTCGTGCTTCAATAATATTTTCTCCGGGCTGAAGAGGTATTGATGGTCTTGACCAGGTAGCAGTACCCGAAGCTAATAACCAAGTTCCATTATTCACGCGAACGTGAACCTGTGAAATACTGCCGTCCGGATCCGAAGCCGTGCCCGAGATTGTAACACTGTCGTTATCCACGATCTCTCCGTCTTCATGGGAGGTAATATTAATGGTAGGCGGCTGGCCCCGATTGACCACAATCTGCTTAAAGCCCACAAAGCCCGTGGCATCCTCCGCCTCGACCCGGATAGTATTCCCGCCCACATCCAAAGAAATGGTTTTTGGCCCCCAGCCGACGTTCTGGCTCGAGGTAATATCAATAGGTTGCCAGGCTCCGCCATTAACCTGAACCCGCATAGGGTTGTCGATATTATTGTCAGCATCCGTGGCCGTACCGCTCAGATTGATGGTATCCGTATCCACTTGCTGGCCGTTGGTATGGCTGATGATATTCACGACCGGCGGAGCGCCTCGATAAACATTAATAGAAGTAACGGTTGATTGGGAATCGTTATCTGTGGCCTTGGCTTGCAACTGATACGATCCGTAAGAAGAGAATGTTTGGCTTTTATCCCAATTATCAAAAGCCCAGGCGCCGCCTCGGTTGGTGGCATTGCTATAAGCTTGGTTTGTGCAAGTGCCCAGACAGGCGCGCACTCCGACAGTATCAACGTGTCCGTCATTATCCCCGGCTCGTCCGACGACCAAATACGGACTGGTCGTAATTAATCCGTTATTTACCGGATCAGTAATGGAAATATAGGGCGGTACTAATGCGGTGGTGGTAAAAACTTTATCCCCGGAATCAACGCAGACAAAACCATTGCATGACCTCACCTTGTAGTGATAAGTAGTATTGGGATTCAGTCCGGTTAACACTCTGCTGTGATCCGGAGACATTGTCGCGCTGCTAACGTGTGTTCCGTAAGCAGTGGTTGGCCCATAATAAACATGGGTATCTGAATCCGTATTTGTAGTCCAGCTGATAGTGGCGCTCCGCGGCCCGATCGGATTGGCAGTCGGACCGGAAGTGATGGCTAAATTTGCTTCGTCAGCAAAGTCATACTTGGTTACCTGCCCGGACGAATTCCGATGAGTTACCCAGATAGAGTCTCCTACTAATTCCAAGCGCATAGGAGGGCCGGCGGCAGAAGTATCCGCAATTCCTGTTTGTACGCGCTCGTATGTTTCAGTATTCCATCGCCGGACAACAACTGTATTATTATTATATTCAACTAAATCATAGATACTTTCTTCTTCATCATAAACAGCATCGCGAATAGTGGCTGAGGCTTGCTCAAAATAGACCGTGGTGAGTAAATCTGCCGGGTCATATACGCGTATATCAAAATAATTATGTCCGAAAATCCATACTTTTTCACCGTCCCATATGCTGACTCCCGGATAATCAACATTGACATAATTAAACGAAGTGGAACGGGAATCAATCAATTCAAGAGTTTGTAGATTGAGAGTTTGTCTTACAAGTTTATATTGATAATTTGATGGCTGTCCGGGAATATGGGTGGTAGCGGCAACAAACAGCGTATTATTATCGATTGCGTGTACGCCAAATGGATCATAATATAAAGTAGCAGAAGGATACTGATATTCATCCAATAGATTACCTGACTGATCTATCTTATATATTTCACCAGCGGGCTGCGTTCCGGATTTCCCATAATATCGATTAGACATCTTGCGACTGAATTCATCCGCGTCATATTCAGGAGATGAGCTTCCTGTCTCTCCTCCTCCAGGATAATATTGGACATCGTCTCCTAAAATACGGATTATCGCGGAAGAATTATTCCCGCTCATTTTTCGCACCCAGATGTATGATCCATCCCAGTGAATCGGCCCGGGTACGAAATCCGCCGGCGGATTAATTGTCTTGGTAACGCTGCCATTAGAAGGATTAACCCGCTTAATAACATGATCTTGAGCGCTTGAAAACCAAACCGAAGAATTATCATAGGCCACATACGCCTGCTCGACGCCCAGATTATAAACCGTTTTTGTCAGGGCCTGAGCCGGCGCAGTCCACCCCAGTACGCTAACAACAACCAATATAGCCACGGCGCAAATAAATGACGCGCTGGTAAGTTTGAAAATTTGTGGCTTGGTCATGGTGGTGATGTTAGTTGATGATTGGTAACTAGTAGTTACGAATTATTTAGTTACTTATTTAATGTATATTAATTATGTTACTTTCTTACTGACTTTTCCGCCTGAGGCGGATGCGCCTATGGCGCAAGTCAGGTTGTTAATTAATGCGCCTACGCTGCTCCCTACTGCACTCGCCTGACAGCAAAGTTGTTGGCGGGCAGGAAAGTGATTTTGAAGCTACTAGTAATTGCTATTTATTAATTAATAATTGATAACTTTTTATTAGCCTCCAATAAAATTAGTAATTGGATTAGCTGTATCGTAAAAGGGCTGACAGCCGATTTCAAAGTCGATCAGCGAACCGCATTCGGATACCTGGCTTGTTAAACTCTGCCTAAGAATGTAATAAGGCTGACAGCCGGGCCGGCCCGCATCGCTCGTGCCATAAGGCTGGCACTCAGGGCCGATTTCCAGATAGTTGCCTTTTTCATCCAAATGCAAAGTACAGTCAATATTACAGCCTTCAGAATAACGAGGCTGTTTGGGCGGATCTAGCGGGTCTCTAAACTCGGTACATCCCGCTGCTCCGGCATTGCACTGGCCTACCCAATAATTCGAGCAAGTAGCCACCGGGTCTCCGCAATCAGCGACCTCACAACAGTCATCATCAGTTCGGCAAGCGTAACCATCAAGAGGTCCGCCCGCACAAGTAACACTCGGTCGGCCAACTGATGGTACGGCTACGCAGACTCCATTATTTTCCGGAACCGAAATCAAATTATGACAGTTGTTTTGATCGGTATTAATCGATCCTGAATGACGTCCGTCGCAATATGGCCGTGCTCCGCCATCGCCGCACTTACCCACGCTGCAGACCCCTCCCCCTAGTTCACAGTCCTGATCACTGTCATTTATAAGGCAGCTCTGGCCATTTTCCGGACCGCCCTGACAAATATTGCCGCAATCTCCGTTATTCAAACACTGCTTGCTTTGATCAGCGCCGCCGTTGCAGGTGCCGGCGCAAACTAAACTGACTTCTTTTTCCTCGCCATCATAAGGATAGGCAATACAGTATCCTCCGGAAATCAAGCAGGCTTTTTGTTCTTCTACGGTCCGGCATAATTCACCGGCCAAGGCTCCGCCTCGGCAGGTCAGAGAAACTGTAGGACAGGGGTCATTGGTCCCGCTTATAAACCAACCGTCAACCAGCAGGCCTGATTGGGCTGCCCCGGTTCGATATTCACACGTACGATTCCCAGGATCTCTGAAATACGACTGTGCTCCGGTAATCTCCTCGGTATATTCCGCACACCATAGTTCATCCGGATGACAAGCGCTGAAACTGTAGGTATCCGGATCATTGATCAAGTTAGCTGCTGACCAGTCTTGGACTTGATTATCCTTATCTATGACCGGCAAGCCAAATTCTTGGCAGCCTTGATCGTCGGCCCGGCAGCTGTATTTTGGTGAATTAACAAAACCGAGGGTGGTATCGCCGGGAACCAGGAATTCGGGATCCTCGTGTATCTTCTGAACAAAAGGATAATCTGAATTTTGGGTATAGGTGAAAGCCTCGCAGCCTACTGCGCGATCAGCGCACAGGTTGCTAAATGAAGTTATGGCAATAGGCTTATTATTTCGATCAATATAAAGCGAGCAACCGGCATAGGCCGCTTCACAGCTGGTCTGGGTTCCTTTAATTTTAAAGATGCTGTCTATCGACTCAATAATGCTAATATTATCAATCCATCCGCCCGGCAAAGTGCTGGTAACCGGAGTAGTGAATTCAAAAGTAAACACTGATGACGGCGGATCTGCGAGAAAATTCAAATAAACCGGCCCTAATTCATATTCAGCCCATTCTGAAGTTACTGTTACGACCTGGCTGGGAACCTCGTTGCCAAACTCATCACTGATCCGAAAAGCCAACTGTCCGCCCGGATCACGGGGCTTGTACCAGAATTTAACGCCGTAGCTGTTGCCGTTGGAAATTGATTCAGACAGATCTATGCTGAATATCGTATCCTTAGTCGTGCGCATCGAGTGTCCGCCGGCATTGACTGACTCGTTGGAATAGCTGACACCGCCGACCCAGTCGCCGATGGTCCCGTTTTCAAAAGTATCCGAATAAATTGACCTGGTACTGCCGGCGGTCGTGCCTTTGTATTGCCGGCAACCGGCGGCTGATTCAGAACATCGAACGGCCTGGCTGGGAATTATCTGATAAATGTTATCAATCCCGGCTTGAGCGTCAATCGTATTGCGATACGGGTGGCAATCGTCAGACACAAAAATAGTCCTGGATTTCAATCGATAGAAAACTTCTCCATTATCGCCAAAGTACTCCGTACAGTCAGGATTAATGCCGATATCGGTGATTAAACAGGTCGCGATATTTGCTGGATCATCTTCGCAAACAGGATCCGTGATAGTGCTGCCGACTGATAGATTGGTACACGGAGCCGTGCCTGTTTCCGGAAGCAGCGGACCCCCCTCGTCTGGGTCAAATGCCGTATTGACCAGATTGCTTTTTAGTAATTTGAAAGCCCGGAGCTGATAGCCGCTGTCCTCACTGCCTTCCCAAGTATAGAAATTGGCCGCATTGGGATCCGACGGCTTGACGCACTGCCGAATCTTAAGGAAGTACTCTTTTTCTTCGCCGCCCGAGCCCTCTATATCCAGATTGGTATATTCTTCGCAGCCTACCTGTGAAACACTGCATTGATTGCCAGATGACTCAATGAAATAAACCGGATCAATGACGGGCCGATCGGGAACTCTTTCGATGGGCATTTCCCTAAACTGCCGGCAGCCGACTTGGCTGTTGGGGCAGATATCCGAAGGAAGGACAATTCCGCTAACCGATGATCCCAGGCCGATCGGGCGATATCTTTCACAGCCCACCTCGCCTTTGGTGCAGATAAGCGGACTTTCGGTAACCTTGAGATTATCGCACCAGATACTGCCCGAGCCGTCAGCCTGAATGCCTCCGATATCAGAAGCCACGTTGTAGCAAAGAATTTTCACAAAACCGATATCCGGATTATTGGCCGTGATATTGAATCGTACTGGGGTCCAGTCTTGCGCGCCCAGGACAGCGAACTGATTATCCCCGTCTTCCACGGACGGCCTGATGTGGGTTTCAAAGTTGGCCAGCAAGCACTCGCTCGGCTCATCAGCCGGTGGGAAGAAAACATCATAAGCATCCGGCTGGTCTGGGCCGTAAACGCACTCGGTGACGATGGCGCCGAATGGCTTATCGCCCCCATTCGCGTCTAAATTCGTCTTAATCATGCCGCTGACCTCATAAGTCTTGCCGAATTCGACCGGAACCAGCTGCTCCGCGTACAGGCGATTATTCGCCGTCGTAAGCTTTAAGGAAGTGGAATCAAAATAACCCAGGGTTTTATCAATCTCGGATATTCCGCCGGCTCCGAGCGCCCAGCCGTCAGGAATCAAATCATCAGCCGAAGAATTATCTTGGTCAGCTGGCGCGGGATATGAGAAAAAGTCAGTACCGTCGTCCAGGCTAAAGTCGCCGTTGGACATCAGGGTGGTTTGATCGATTTTCAAAGATACCTCGTTAACAGTCTGATAATCAGTATAGCCGGTTAGCGTGTCGCCTATCTCAAGCTTGGCGCTGTCAACAAGGGCGGAACATCCGGGAGGAGTATTGATATAAGCTATGATCCTTGAGTCTGTATAAACAAGTTCTGGAATATTGAAAGTCGCACTTAACCTTTGCCAATCATCAGTATAATTGGCTGGCGGTTCATCAGCCACGCCCAGAGTAAATACTGTATCAAAGCTTTGCAGCCCAAAGCTGCTGTTACATGCGCCGCCAGTGCTTTTTCCATAATAAGAAAAAGTGACTGATAACCCGGACAAACTCCGATAAGTATCAAAAATATGTTCAATTCTTGTGCCGCTGGCACCTGATAACTGCAGTGAAGTGGAGTTGGGTGAGCCCACGCCGCTGGTATCTGTACTGATGGCCAATGTCTCAACTAAATTGCTGGAAGCCCGCCAGCCATCACAAACATAGGGTGAACCGCCACAATCAGCATTGGTCAAGCAGGCATTGCCATTCTGGCTGCAATATCCGAAGGTATCAGCCACAGCATCATCAGCCTCTCCGGAATAATATTCAAATCCGGCATTTTTCAGAACATTGGAGCCGTTTGAAGTGCGAACCAATTCTGTGCAGTCCACGGCGCTATCATTGCAGGACCGTACGTCACGGTCAAAGAAAAATTTATCACCGCTGTCTTCTCGGCAGTTCCAACTATTATTTACGTCATTATAACCATAATCAGAGCAATACCATTTACAACCGGCGTTTTCGGGACTGCAGTCCCCTGAATCCAGGGTATCTTTCAGATAATAATTTTTAACGCCCAAAGCGTCAACATAAGTCCGGCAAGACGAATAATAACCAGGGCATTCTTCTCCGCCGAATCGCCAGATGGGCTTTTCTTCAAAGCAATAACCAAAAGCCAGACAATTGCCCCGTTCGTCTTCCTTTATGCAATTGGGCTCATCCACGCAAACTTCCGGATTGCGGGCGATTGTCCAGCTGCCGATATCGCCGCCGCCAATATCACTGGGACTGCAGTTATTCTTGCCGTCGCCATTGGTATCCTGATCACAGTTAAATTGCCGGCTGATAATTTCATCGCCCGCGCCCTGCCTGCGGCAATAAGTCTCCGGAGCCTTCAATACCCAGGCAGGATCAATCAAGCCGCAGAAAGGCGAGGCTAAGAAATTATCAGGATTGAAAGGATCTACTATGCCGTGCTGAGCATCTTGTCCGCACCAGTCATATAAATCAATCAGTTCCTGCAAACCATAAGCTTGCTGATCAGCATCTCGGATATGAATCGCGGCCAGCTCCCAGCCTACCGGGACGACGCGGTATTTGCGCAAATAAACAATGCTCCGATAGGGTATGCCGGTCTCTGCTTCAACATTTGACTCATCAAAACCAAATGTCTTATTGCCGTTAATCAGGCCGTTTTCAATGGCTTCGCGTAATGTCATCTTATCGTCAATCGCCTGCCTGAATCCTGAATCAATAATGCCCGTAGATACCAGACGGTCGCTTACCGCTATGGTCGATTTGGCCGGATCGCCGGTACGATAGTCCACTCTGGCCAAGCTAGAAAACTGCAAGCGGGCCGCGGCAATGCCCCTGGGCGCATTGGACCCGAATAAAAGACCTCCTAAGCGCGACTCGGTAGCTGACGGTCCGGAACAAGCCGCCGGATTCAGGCCGCACTTGCCCTTGAAAAATCGATCCATGACTCTCTGGGTAAGAGTATTCATAAAGACGCCGCCAATATCAGCCCAGAATGAGCCGGTTTGGGTCGTTTCAATTTTGGAAGAATCTTCGATAGACTGTCCGGATTTTTTTACTACCAATTCTTTAGGCGTCAAAATGTCAGTCTTTAAAGATGAGGTAACCGCGCCTAAATTATCATCATAAATTGTTTTTTCGGCATCAACTGCTTCCTGCTGTTTTTCACGGGTCAAGCCGTATAATGTTAATAACTGACCGATATCGTTCTGCGCCGGCTCAAAATAGAGCTGGAATTCAATTGTATATTCTTCAATATCGCGGATGTTGTTCCAAACCGTAGTTGCGGTACATTTTGAAGTTCGCCTTTTTTGATTGCAATCGGAAAGGCACTTATCGCGTCGAGACGTTGCGCCAGCACGTAAACTGTCGGTTGAGCTCTGTAACCACTGATAGCAATCAATATTAGTCATCTCAGTAGGATTGGGTGCGCCCGTGGGTGATCCAAAAATTTCATCTGTCGGGCACTGAGCAAGTGTTTTTGGATTGGCATTAGCTTGCCTTGCCCAAATTTCAACCAAATACTGATTAGCCAAACCAATTTCCTGTTCCCATTCATCAAATTCGCTATTGCAGGAATTTTCGCAAACGTTCAAAGGATTAATAAGATTTCGAGTGGCTAATTCAAGCTGGACTTTTTTATTGACATCAAGGGGCTCACATAAGCTGTATCCGAACACGTCGCTGGAAATCGTATCTAAGAAATCCCCCGCCGCCGCGTCATTCAGATCCCGCCAATAATGCGGATTAGTTATAAAAAGCGGCGACTGTCCAGTGCCGGCGCTGGATATCCAAATAGCCGTATCTTCTGCCACCCTGCCTAAAAAGGTGCTCATGTAATTCTTAAAAGCAACGTCGTACGCTGTTTCCTGGGCTTTTTCAAAAGCTTTTTTGGCATTATCCCAAAGCCATCTCATACTAGTTTTAATCTCTGTATAAACTGCAGCTAACATGGCTTCGCCTGGAAAAGCTTCCGCTTTCCTAGGAATAGCCAGGCCAAAAACCACGACAAAAATCATGGCCGACAATAAAACTGACGCTATCAGGCGATTCCGTCTTGGTATTTGGTTATCGTGCTTGTTGGTCATATCAGTCTACTGGGAGGTTTCTGATAAAACTGCTTCTTGAAAAATTGATTTCAAATCCTCATCACTAACTTGGCTGAGTAAAGATTGGTCTGCCCCGCTTTCGATCAGCAAGCTTCTGATCTCTGAAGCTGGCAAATCAGATAATGATTCAAGGGTGAGAGTGGAAGAATCCAAAAAAGAGGTATCCGTCTGCTCAAGAGTCGCCTGCTGGTCAATTAGAGTTGTTTCATACAATTCAATGAGCGTAGCATCATCAGTAGCATCTACAATATAGGCTGGCGCTCCGGAACTTTTCAGTATTTCTCTGAGCTGAGCCAGGTCTACTTCGCCGGACTCATTTGTAGGAAGGGAAGAATTTACATTTACTATGCTGGTATTTGTTTCAGCGGCGGATGTTTCCGTAGCTTCCGCGCCGGATTCTGTCTGGGAAAATCCGGTGCAATCTTGGCCCGAGGGACAATTCGGATCATTGCCGCTCTCCAGCTCCTCCTTGTCAGAAAAAGAATCCGAATCAGAGTCGGCCAAGTAGGGACTGGTGCTATAACGATACAGTTCATCATAATCAGATAACCCGTCTTCATCAGTATCTCTTTGCTGCAAGGCTGAGACAGATTCATCCTCTGTTTCAGAATTTATTGTGGCAACGGGGGTCGACTTAGGAATAAAGGGCGAACCAATACTTTTATATATCCCAAAAATTCCCAGACCAATGCTTATGGCGCCCAAAAACAGCAGTAAAGTAAACGAAGCTTGTGCGCGTTCGGTGCTACCCAACTGCGGGTTACTTATTTTACTCGAATTAGGGTCTTTTGACACAGAAGTGTCCACGAGCTCCCCTTTGTTTACCCCCTTATTATCCAAAAAGATAGTTAGTCAAGAATGTTTGATAACGTAGTCAATTATAGCACTTTCATGTATCTTCGTCAAACAATGTTATCAGCAATTTCGCACCATTGGTCCAAGACTAGCTCCTGGGGTCTGCTGGCTGGATTAATGTTAATGCTTTTCAGCGTCGTGATAATTTTTTCCTGGTCAATGCCCAGCCCCGCAGATAGTGAATTATGGAGCTGTTTGCGCTTATTTCGGAAACCTGACTTGACCACTTGAAAAAATTTTTTCAAATCCCGGTATTGTGCTTTCGGGTACAGCTCTATGGTAATTAGGGCTGAATCAACCTTTGGTTGGGGCCAAAAACTGTCTGCGGTGACGATCTTGTGAAATATTGCCCGGCCATAAACTTCTACCGAAATTGTTAATAAGCTTTTTTTGCCCTGGGGCGCAACCAGCCTTTCGGCCACCTCCTTCTGAATCACCAGAGTCATCTTTTGGGGTTTTGGCTCCAGGCTTAAAAAATTTTTCAACACCAGTGAGGTTATTTGGTAGGGCAAGTTTGAGATCAAGTGATATTGGCGATCAACTAAACCCAAATTTAATAGATGAACAGTCCTGATGTCATCTTTGACCGCTTGCAGATTACTTGTCTGGCCCAGCCTTTTTTTCAATATCTGAACCAGATTGGAATCAATTTCCACTGCCACCACCTTCTTGGCATTCTTTAAAAGCTCTTCGGTTAAAATCCCCACCCCCGGGCCAATCTCCAAAACAGTGTCGTTTTTATTAACCTTGCTGACTGATACCATCTCTTTAATCACTGACCGGTCAATCATAAAATTTTGGCTGCGTTCACGGCGGGGTATGAAATTACTGGCTTTAAAAATTCTCGCCAGCTCTTTTGGGCTACTTAGATCGCTAGTCATTTATTTCAGCTTGATTGATCCTGACCGATGGATTATTATCTTATCATTCAAAGCTTGGGCAATAGTAGAGGGAGCTACTTTAGGTAAAACTCCTCCATCGATGATTAATTCAATTAGCTCCTCGGCTCGAGGCACCAGCTTGATAATTTCAGACGGCTGGAAAATGGCTGGTTGCTTAGTAACATTGATTGAGGTGGAAACAATCGGACGATTCATTTGGGCGGCAATCTGACGAGCTATGGCCTGGTTTGGCACGCGTATCGCCACCAGATCCTTATCCAATGTTAATTCATAAGGTAATTCCTTTTTCGGCTTAACCAGCAAAGTCAGCGGGCCCGGCCAATACTGCTCGGCTAAATCCAGCTCTGGTTTGGTTAGATTGGCAATTTTTTTTACCTGCGATAAGTCGGACGCGATTAGGGGCAAAGGCTTGAATTGCTGTCGGCCTTTGAGTTTTTGAATATCAATCAGGGCTTGGGAATTCAAATAATCAGCCCCCAGGGCGTAGGCAGTGTCTGTAGGATAAACAATCAATTTACCCTGTTTAAGGGCCTTGACGGCGGCGCTTACGGTCTGTTTATCCAGGGCGAGTAAGGTTTGCACAGATAGCTAATCCTTTTTTAAAAAAGTAAAAAAACCGGCTTTGGGCATAAAATTATACAGCAAAGAAGTCGCCGCGGTAACAAAGAAAGCCACCATGAATACATCCGTAACAAAAGACACGTAAACCATGGCTAATAAAAATATACTCCCAAAAATATTATGGGCAATCTCATAAGCTACTATGTACTCATCGGCTTGATTGCCTCTTTTTTGAGCATTATCATAAAGCAGGGTGGTAAAAGGAAGATAAACCATCCTTTTTGCCGCCCGATCAAAAGCATCAACGCTAAACACCTGCCAGCCGGTCTGGACAAAAGCCCTGGCGATATAGCCCAAAGAATGAAGCACCGAACCGATTTTCAGCAGGGTGCTGCGCTTGGATGAGTCGGATACCCGGCCTATGTATAGGCTGAATAAGACTAAAATAACAAACACGCCGGAAGTGATTGCTCCCACCTCGACATAACTGTCAACCGCTAAAAATAAAAATATCGGCCAGATCACCGAGATGGTCTTGGCATCAATACCGTCGGCGCTGAAAGCCAATATCCGCTTCCAATGCTTTTTTTGGAATAAATACTTATAGGACTGCCGCCAATTGAAATCATAGTGGTCATGGATCTCTTTGGAAAAAAACAGTGGCAGGGCCGAACCAACCAATAAAAACATCACTACGATAAATAAAAAAGAGAAACCAAAATTGGAAATAAGCAAGCCGCCGATCAACGGGCCGACAGCGTTGGCCAGCAAAGGGATAATCTGCATGATGTTAATCTGCCTGCCGCGTTTTTTCTCGCTGGTAAACCGGCAAACGTCAATATGAAAAGCAGTCCAAAAAATTGCTCGATAGACGATTACTACCGCGCCGGCTAGAAAAATCATCCAGGCATGATCGGGCAACGAGAATAGAAAAAAGAAATAAGCTACGAAAAAAGGATTGGCTATCAGGATAGCGTGTTTTATGCCTACCCGGCTGATGAATTTTGCGCCAAACGGAGCCACCAGGGCATAGCCAAAAAAAGTAATGGCGTAAAACAGCAGAGTGGAAGCGATATTGTTGTCAAAAAACTCAAAAATATACAGTACCTCGAAAATGGTCAGCAAAGCCAGACCGAAATTTTTCAAAGCCAGGCTGGCATAGACTTCGGCCATTTCCCGCTTGCGGGAGTATTCAATATTATTTTGTTCTTGGATTTGGTGCTGCATTAGACTACCAGATTGATAATTTTATCCTTGAGATAAATCACTTTTTTTGGCGCGGTCTGAACGTGCTTTTTTATATTGGGCTGTTTTAAGGCCAGTTCGGTGGCTTTTTCTTCTGATAAACCCGGTTCTACTTCAATCGTGGCGCGGACCTTGCCGTTTACCTGGACAACTAAATTAAACTTAGTCTGTATTAAGGCTTCTTCTGAATACTTGGGCCATGGTTGTTCTCGAATATCACCTTTGAAACTAGACTGTTCCCATAGTTCAGAGCTTAGATGTGGCGCAAAAGGAAAAAGTAACACTAGGAATTTTTGCATAGCCTCTAAATCAACTTCTTTGCCTTCCAATAAATTCTGTTTGTTTATCTTTGGAGCAAAGTCTCTGGTATTAAAATACTCCATCAATGCACTAACTGCCGTATTAAACCTAAATTTCTCAATATCTTCAGTAACTTTTTTGACAGTTTTATGAATCAGTTTTGATTCACCGGAAACATCAATAATATCTTTTTTATTAGCTATTATCACGGATACCACCTTCTCAACCCTATCTAGAAATCTTCTCACGCCCACCAAACCCCTGGTTGACCAGGGAATCATGTCTTCAAAAGGGCCGATAAACATTTCATACATGCGCACAGAATCCGCACCGTATTCGTGAACGTAATCATCAGGATTGACCACATTACCAAAACTTTTGGACATCTTACGGCCGTCTTCCGCTAAAACAATGCCGTGCGAGTGGCGCCTTTTGTAGGGCTCTGGCTCTGGCACCAAGCCTTGGTCAAATAAAAACTTGTACCAAAAGCGCGAATATAATAAGTGTAAAGTTGTATGCTCCATGCCACCATTGTAAATGTTTACCGGCAACCAGTAGTCAAGCTTTTTCCGACTGGCAAACTCTTTATCATTGTGCGGATCAGCATAACGGATATAATACCAGGACGATCCGGCCCAGTTCGGCATCGTGTCAGTTTCGCGCTTGGCCGGCTTGCCGCATTGAGGGCATTTAGTGTTAACCCAATTTTTAACGTTGGCTAAAGGCGACTCGCCCGTATCCGTGGGCTGATATTTTTTAACGTGTGGCAATTCAACCGGCAGGTCTTTTTCCGGCACTGGCACTGCGCCATGGTCAGGACAATGAACAATCGGGATGGGCTCTCCCCAATAGTGCTGGCGACTGAATATCCAGTCGCGAAGTTTGTAGTTGACTGCTGGTTTGCCCAAATGCCGTTTTTCTAACCACTGAGTTATTTTTTTACCGGCTTGGTCGCTGGATAAATAGTTAAATGATGGGGTGTCAAGGCCAACGATCTCCTGAAGCAGTTCCGGGAACTTATTATTGATCGGATTGTCCCAAACACAGAAGTGCCCCCGCTCTTTAAGTCGCACCAATTTTCCATTTAGCTTTTCAGCATACATTTCGGCACTTTTAATCCGAGCTGGTCGATCATTGGAAACGAACACAGTTAACTTTCCTATCTGTTTATTAACATCCGAAGTTACTTCAAAATCACAAAATTCTTTCATTCGTTCCTCGCCTTTTTTCTCCAGATAATATCCAGGAGCATTTAATACCACCTGCCGAACTTTTTGGCCAGTTTCACCCAACCAGCGAATGATAAAAGTACCACCGGCGCTTGTGCCAATCAGAATATCATTTTCAGTCACCTTAAATTTCTCAAAGACTTTTTTCCATTCCCAATAATCCGGTGCCCAGTCGGTCGGCATGATCGGATTAACCACGTCATAGCCTTGCTTATTCAACTCGTCTTCAAGCCATCCGTGCCAGTGCCGACGATTCGGCTCAACGTAACCCTCTTCCTTGCTCTTGTCTCGACCCGATGAACCGTGGATCATTATCACTCTGGGTTTGGTTTCTTCATTTTTAACCGGGGAGTTGATCACTGTCCCTTCGCCCGTATAACAATCAGCGCCCGTTTTATACGCCTCCCACATGTATATAAAAGATTTTATATTTAGCCATTTATCCATCTTATCAGCTTCAATCCATGCCGCTTTATGATTGGCTGTGTGTTCACCCGAAACCGACTCCTTTTCTTCATCCAGCAATTCGAAAAGCATGCCCTGTCCAGCCGCATACCGATTTTCATCTTTGTGAGCCGCATAAAAATGATTATGCTGTTCTGCTCCAAGATATTTTATAAATTTTATGTTTCTATATCCAGTTTCTTCACGTATTTCCCTTATTGTGGATTCACGGTAACTTTCACCTTCATCTACTCCGCCGATAATACCGGAGTGCCAGCCAAATTTTTCCCAATTTAAACACAGGAAAGCTTTTTTATCTTTACTGTAAAGAAAGGCATATGCGGTTTTCCTTTTTACCGTTTTTTTATCTGTTCTAACCATGTCTTTGCCGCCTGGATTTTCCGTAAAATACGGCGCAATAACTTGACGAATTGGCAACTTATATTTTTTAGCAAATTCAAAGTCCCGCTGATCATGCGCCGGCACAGCCATAATCGCGCCAGTGCCATACGAGCTTAAAACATAATCAGCCACCCAAATGGGGATCTCCTCACCGCTGGCTGGATTAATGGCTTTAATGCCTTTTAACTCAACGCCAGTTTTATCTTTGGCCAGATCAGTTCGTTCCAAATCCGATTTCTTGGCGGACTTTTTAATATACGCCTCAACCTCTTTAAAATTAGATATTGATGATTGGTTATTGATAATTAACTCATGCTCCGGCGCCAGCACTATATAGGTCGCGCCGAACAAAGTGTCCAGTCTAGTGGTAAATACCTTAATCGCGCTACCCTTTTTAATCCAATCCACCGCCTCGGGCAATTCAGTCACCCCCGAACGGTCAGTAAAATGACCCTTATCTTTATATTGGCGTGAATCAGCATTGTAAAAATCAATAAAGTATTGTGAGCTTTCCACGATCCGATCTCTGTCATCTGTTGAATAAATAACCAACATCCTATGGGCAATCCCTTTCTTTGGACTAAACGTGTACAGATCATCCAAACGCTCGTGCAGCTCTTTATCATCTGGGGGTAACAGCTTAGATGGGGCAACTAGAACAATAGAATTCACGCTAATGCCCTTCTCTGACAAATAGCGAGTAACAAAGCTGCAGCCGGCGCTATGCCCGATTACTACTGACCGCTGATCTAACGTTAAATCTCCCAAAGATTTCTCAAACTCTTTTACCCAGTCCGCGTAAATCGGTTTATTGGCTTGAGGTAGCTCTGGGGTAATTACTTGATAGCCTTGACCTTCTAATTCCTTTTTTATATTCGGAAACCAATGCTTGTTTTGCTGTGGTGGATATTTAGGCTTGCTTGGACTGCCGTGAACAATCACAGCCACTGGCTTATTTTGGCTTTTAACATCACCAGCTTTCACATTAAACCAAATATTCGCACCCTCACTCCGACCGATCCAATTGATCTGCTGGGTTTTGATTTTCTCCAAATAATCAACAGTGTCCAAATCTTTAAGCAACCGATCAGCATAGGCTGTGATTTTCAACATCCATTGTTTTTGCATCTTGCGAGTTACCTCAGTACCACAGCGCTCGCACTTGCCATCGATCACCTCTTCGTTAGCCAAACCGATCTTACAGCTCGGGCACCAGTTTATCGGAATAGTATCCTGGTAAGCCAAGCCTTTTTTTAAAAGCTGTAAGAAAATCCACTGCGTCCATTTGTAATATTTTGGATCGCTGGTATCCACCTCGCGCGACCAATCAAATGACAGACCTAAAGATTTCATCTGCCGGCGGAAGTTGGCAATGTTTTTATCCGTCGCCTCTCGAGGATGCACGCCGGTCTTAATGGCATAGTTCTCCGTAGGCAGACCAAATGCGTCCCAGCCGATCGGATATAAAACGTTGTCCCCTTTGAGGCGCGAATATCTGGCAACGGCATCCAGGGTGGCATAGCTGCGAATATGCCCCACATGCAAACCATCCCCGGATGGGTAGGGAAATTCGATTAAAATATACTTTTTAGGCTGATCGGAAAAATCCCGACTCGCTTCGGGCTGTTTGGCCCAGCGCTTTTGCCATTTTTTCTCAATTGATTCGTGATCGTACTTATCTTCCCCTGCTTGAATCCTGTCAGACATATACCTTAGTTTAATCAATATTTGCCTTACTATCAATGTTTTTTGCCAGCTTAGTTGAAACGCCCCTAAATCATCAGCTTCTTATATGGTAAGATAAATTGCGATTGACAAATGCCCGGCTCCTGGTATATTACGTGGCGTTCTTAAGAATTAATTCGGTCTTGATATTTTGGCTAATTATCTAGCCTGATTGAAGGCCGTAAATCAAAGAGGAACATTTGAGTCTTCAGCTGAAGACACAGGTAGTAAAGATGGGATTAGGCCTTTTTCACGTAACTCGTTACGCTTGGAAAAGTTTTGCAATTGTTATAATTTACGGTTTTGGCAAGCCTTTGAAGTGGTTCGGACAATCTGTTTTAAAAACACTGCTGGTGCCTTTCTACCGACTTTACCACAGGGTTAAACAAAATCTTGAAGGTGTTTTTGCCGGCGCGAAAAATACCTGGCTCTATCCCCTAACCACCCGCTATTTAATTCATGTGGCAATTGTTGGATTGGCTTTAATCGTCACTTCCAATAGCGTATTTGCCAGCGAAATAAAAGATGAAGAATTTGGAAGTAATACCCTATTAAGCACTTTTTATAACGAGGGCTATCAAGAGCAGAATTTGTCAGAATATGCTATTTCCGCACCCGCCCAATCATTATCTTCTGTAACCAAAGAAGGGGCCCTGGATAAATACCACCGCCCGGGCTCTACTGCAGAAGCTGAGCGACAGCTCTTAGCTGTAGCTAGAAATGAATTAAGCGGCGAAGCTTTAGCGAGGGCCAATATTCCAACCACGGCCTTGGCTGGTACGCCTCGGGATAAAATTGTCGACTATACTGTGCTCGGCGGAGATACTTTAAGTACTATCGCTTCGCAATTCGCCATCAGCACTGATACCCTGCGCTGGGCCAATAACTTTGACGAGCGTGCTTTGATTAAGCCCGAGCAGGTGATTAAAATCCCGCCGGTCAGCGGCGTGCTCTATACCGTAAAAAGCGGTGATACAATCGAAAAAATTGCTGAAAAATACAAAGCGGAAGTAGATAAAATCTTAGAGTTTAACCAACTGGCTGACGCTCGAGCGATTGAGGTAGGTAATGAAATCATGGTGCCCGGCGGGGAAATTGAAAAACCTAAACCCGCACCGGTTACTACCAGTTATCTGGCTTATTCCGCGCCGCGCCCTGCTTCGGCTGCTGTTAGCGGTGGCAATCTGCAATGGCCCACCACTGGCCGTAAAATTAACCAGGGAGTACGCTACGGTCATATTGCCATAGATATTGATACAAATCGATCCCCTGTCTATGCTTCAGAGTCAGGTACGGTCGTCCGTACGAACTGGGGCAGTGGTTATGGTAATAATATTATTATCAATCATGGGGGTGGAGTTGAAACTCTTTATGCCCACTTAAGCAAATCATATGTTAGCGTAGGCACCAGCGTATCCCGCGGGGAAACTATCGGCATCTCCGGCTGTACAGGCTGGTGCACAGGAGACCACCTGCACTTTGAAGTTTGGGTGAATGGACGGAAAGTAAACCCGTTTAATTACCTATAAAAGTAACTAGTAATCAATAAACAAAAGGTAAATAGAAATAAATTCCAAATACCAATAATCAAACTTCAAGTTTACCGCTTTTTGATTTGATAATTGTCGAAAATTTTTTGATTAGTTCCGTGGCCTCTTGAACGAGAACTTTTGTGTTTGCTTTATCTCTTTAGTGTCTGATTGTGTCAGAGTAAGCCAATAGCGAGACTCTTTTGCCTCCTTAAGACAAATCCTTATTCGATAAAAAAAGTCTTTATTACTCAAACGTTCGTTCGCTTCGATGTAGTTTGCGCCCACCGATCCTGAGGAACGGACTAACTGCTTAATGACCTCAAATTGTACAAGATCGCGGGACAATAATCGACAGTAGTGAAAAGTTTGCTGAGTAAATTGATGCGTTCTCTTTTCTAGATCGAACTCCTTAGAATACATACAGTTTAAAAAAAATCATATTGATTATTGGATTTTGATAATTGATTATTAAATATCTGACTATTGGAATTTGTATATTGAATATTTTTCTATTTGTTATTTACTCTCCCTGTACTGTATAGCCTCAGCTACATGGTCTAATTTAACAATATCCGACTGCTCCAAGTCTGCGATGGTCAAGGCCACTCTTAATGCTCGATAGTAGGCTCGAGCAGTCAGCGAATAAGTTTCAATGGCTTTTTTTAGAAAGGCTCTGATTTCCTTATCCAGATTAATTATTTTTTCAATTTGAGCGTTGGATAGCTCAGCATTGGTAACCACCCTGGTTTGCTTAAATCTGCTAAGCTGTCTTTGCCTTGCTTGATTAACTCTTTGCTGAACAACCTGGGAGGTTTCCCCTGTTCCAGTTGACATCAGATCATCAACCGGAAGCCGGGGTATGGAAATCTGCAGATCAAACCGATCCAGCATTGGCCCGGATATTTTTTTTAAATACTTAAGCCGAGTCAGGGCCGGGCAAGTACATTGCTTTTCTTGGTCGCCATAATATCCGCACGGACAAGGATTGCGCGCCGCAATTAGCAGTATGGCTGCGGGATAGTTAATGCTTCCGGAAACGCGGGCTACAGTTACCGAACTTTCTTCCAATGGCTGCCTGAGGGACTCCAACACAGCGCGCGGAAATTCCGGCAGCTCGTCCAAAAAAAGCACGCCCCGATGAGCCAAGGAAATTTCCCCAGGCTTGGGGATACGCCCGCCGCCGATAATCGAGGCCGTCGAGGCTGTATGATGAGGATGACGATAGGGCCTCCGAATCATCAGGGGTGTTTCTAAATCCAGTAGCCCTGAAACGCTGTAAATTTTGGTAACCTCCAAGGATTCGGAAAAACTTAAAGGCGGTAAAATCGACGGCAATGCTTTGGCTAACAAGGTCTTGCCTGAGCCCGGAGGCCCTGTCAGTAGGAGGTTGTGGCCTCCGGCTGCCGTAATTTCCAAGGCCCTCTTGCCTACGCTCTGCCCTCGAATATCAGCCAGATCTACAGAGTTGGGAATCTGTTTAATTTGGGGTTGAATAGCTGTCCGTCTGTGCTTTACCGGCTTAATTTTTTTAATGCCCCTTAAATGAAGGACTAATTCTTCCAAACTTTCCAGGGGAATCAGATCAAGGCCCTTAATGATTGACGCCTCTTTCACATTTAATTTCGGCAAAAACAAATACTTTATACCTGATTGCTTGGCAAAATGGGCGATTGATAAACAGCCATGAATCGGCCTGACTCCGCCCTCCAAAGACAGCTCTCCGATAAAACACGAATTATCTATTGAACCGTCCACATGACCGGCCGCTCTTAAGATTGCTAAACTAATGGGCAGATCATAAGCCGGCCCAGCTTTGCGAAAATCGGCCGGAGCCAGATTAACTGTTACCCGTGAATTGGGAAAATTAAAATCAGTATTAATAATAGCTGACCGCACCCGTTCTCTGGATTCCTGAACAGCCACGTCTGGCAAGCCAACAATGCTAAAATGGGGCAAGCCTCGGCTGATATGCGCTTCCACTTCGACCGGGGAAGCGTCTAGGCCCGTAATGGCGGCTGATTGAATTCTAGTGGACATAAAAATGGTGACTTTGGCGGCCACCATCTTTGTCTAGTTATAATTTACCAGATATTAACTATCTGTCAAACCTACGGCACTTTCTTGGGCTTGGTAAAAACTGCCCATAATAAAAGTCCCACGCCAATTAAAATCATCACATCAGCCAAGTTAAAAACAGGTATATTATAATCAAAGCCGAAATAATCAACTGCCCAGCCAAAACAAACACGGTCAAATAGATTGCTAAAACCTCCCAAAATAATCCAGACTCCGCCCACGATCATCTGCGGGTAATGCCGAACAATGCTATAGGCAGTCAAGATAATGACACAAAATAAAATTACCACGGAAATCCCAATAATTGCCCGGGAAGGCAACTCAATACTTCCAATAAAATCCGGGTTGGGATAAAAACCGAACTCAAACCAGGCTTCTTGGTTTGGCCAGCGAGCGCCGTTATTAACCAGCCATTTAAACCAACTATCTAAAGCCAGGGCAGTTAAGCCGACTACCAAATAAATAATATCACGTTGGTTGAACGCTCTGCTTATTGGCTGGCGTGTTTGAGGCACTGCTTGGCTGTTGGATTGGCTAAGAGTCGATTCTGCTCTATTTCTTCGTTGCAGGTCTGACAGTTTCCATATTCACCATTTTCAATCTTTTCTAGTGCTTCATTAACCGCTAGCAAAGATTTTTCAATTTGCTTTTCTAAAGTCACTGTGGTGGAATAGTCAGCTACTTCTGAAGCGTTTTCTTCCTCTTTATCGCCGTAATCTGGAAATTTTGCGGTAAGACCGTCGGCTTCCAGGGGTGTGGTTGTTGATTCTGTTTTTAGTTCCTGCTCTAAGTTCTTTTTCTCCTCAAGTAGTTTTTCTTTGAGAATATTGATAGTATTTTGATCCATAATTATTGCCTTTCATGCCAATAAACAGAAAGAGTATAACATAACCTATTAATTTTTGTCATCAACCACCCCGCCCTTTTAACAGGGCGGGGTGGATCAAATTACTGAAATTGCCGCTTACTTGCTGACGGCAATATTGATACCGCCTCGGAAGGCCGGGTGCAGAGCCATGATATTGGTGATTGTGTCGTCATCATTAAAGATTCGGACATGCGGACCGCCGTCTACTTTAGGTCCGGTGATCACTTCGGTCTTGCCGTCACCGTCAATATCAGAAACGATCAGCTCCACGCCGCCGCGGAAAGCCTCCATATACGCCATGTACTGGTCTTCCAGTGTACCGGTCGAGCTAAATATTCGGATGTGAGGACCGCCACTCTGAGGGGCAGTCACGATCTCGGCTAACCCATCGCCGTCTACATCGCCCACGCCAGTCTTGATACCCAGCCGCCAGCTGGCAGGATAGGCAAAGAATTGGCTGACCACTGTGCCATCAGGTCGCATTACACGTACGTGAGGTCCGCCAGCAGCCATAGGAGAAACAATAACGTCATCCTGACCGTCGCTATCTACATCCGCGACTGTAGCGTTCACACCGCCGCGGAAAGATGTTGCATAGGCAAAGAATTGGCCCTCCAGATTGCCGGAACCATCAAAAACTCGAACATGAGGGGCCGCACCAGTATTTGTGGTAGTAACGATTTCATCGCTGCCATCACCGTCAGTGTCGCCGGTTTGTATTGTCATGCCGGTTCTTAGGCCTGAAGCATAGGCAAAGAATTGGCCAGCTAAAGTAAAGGTACCGTCGGCATAGTCATAGATTCGGACATGGGGTCCGCCATGACCGCTAGGAGCAACTATTAATTCATTTACACCGTCGCCATCCACATCAGCTGCGGACAGGCTTAGGCCGCCGCGATAGGCTGTGGTGTAGGGGAACAGATTGGCTAATACCTCACCGTCTGAGTTAAAGGCTCGGACATGAGGGCCACCGGCGCTATACGGGGCAGTGATAATTTCCTTGTTACCATCACCGTCTAGGTCAGCCATTAAAGGAGTGACTCCGCCACGGAAACCAGTGTCGTAGGCAAAGAATGAGGCTTGTCGCTCACCAGCTGAATTCCAGGTGGTCACCTGCGGTCCGCCGCCGGCTTTGGGTGTTACCACTAGAGTTTTGGCAGACGAGCTTCCCCCGCCAGAGCCCAAAACAGCAAAAGTGGTGAAGTGATTGGTTTGAACGGTTATCTCGTTGAGATCAGTATTGATTGACACGGCAGACGGAGTTTGCCAGGTATTGCTATCCTCAGCAAAAAACTTGGCTGTCAGCGAATCTTCAGTCAGGCCGAAATTTGCCAGCTGGTCTTCATTGTAGGTGAACGTAATTGTTACATTCTGGGTGAATGAGGTAATTTCATTCTGGCTTTCATTAGTCGCCGTAAACTCATAGCCGGCGCCAAACGGGATATTGTCCTTGTTCTTTCTTAGATTAACGGTAGGGGTAGCTGTCACGGTCACATTGCCCGACGAAGCCAAGGCGCCAGATGAAATGTTAATCGTGGTACCGTTCGTAAAAGTCAGTGTTTGGGCTTTGCTGGCATCAAATGTCAAGACAATCGGCGCAGGAATTTCAAAGTCAGACAAGGTTAAATCAAAGTCCTGAGTCTTGCCGGCATCGTCCGTAAAAGTAATCTTAACCTCATCACTTTGGAAGAAAAAGTTGCCGTTGAAGCTGTTTGCTTGACAGGTGAATGTACCGGCCACATAGTTCAGGGCATAAGAACCCCAGTCAGCCGGAGCGCCCATAAAAGTTCCTTTTATATCGTCCCAACAAGCCACAAAGCCGAAGTCAAGCGGTTGTCCATTGAACTTAAGCGCGCCGGTCATCTGACCCAACGCTCTTTGCAAGGATAGATTAACTGTTGCCTCTGTCTTGTTGGTCATGTCAATAAACTCAAACTGGGGCGGCAAAAGATCCGTAACATCCGGGGGTAGTCCGCCGCCGATTTCCCACTGGCCTGCGACAACACCCAGCTCGAAATAGCCTTCCGAGTCGGTTTTGGTCTGGGTATACTTTTCGTTTTTAAAGTCTTCCTTGGTCGGACCTGTGCCTTCTTCCCCGCCTTCAAAGCGTGTATGAGCAAACACTTGGGCATCCACGCCGTTGCCGTCCGGATCAGTTACTCGGCCCGATATCTTCCGGTCTGCCCGAACAACTTGATAATTCATCTTATTGTCACCTTTATTCACGGTGAATGTTTCCTGGGAGGGCGGATGCTCCAGAAAGCCCGAACCTTCTCCAGTCCAGACATTGAGCGAATAGCCGTCACCGCTTAATAAATTCACGCTATAAGTACAGTCAGGCCTGAGCTCCGAACCGAACCATTGGTTCTTTTCTTGGTTGTCGATATTCACCCAGCCGCCAAAGCCCTGTTTGTTCTGACATGAAGAAATAATTTCTCCGGACTGATCAATAAGCTGTCCATAAACCCGGGCATCAGGCTCTTGAACTTCAATATCCTTGGTCGTGGTGGTATCCGCAAAAACAGCCACGTTCTGGTCAGCCTTGGGCAGATACATCGAGTTAGGCGGCGTATTCATACCGAGAGTGAAAGTACCAGCCACTTTTGAAGGCACGTACATAGTAAAGGCGCCGGTCTGGCAATCAATGGGCGCGCCAAAGTCCTGTTGCATGCCCTCGCCGGGAATAGTGCCCGAATTGGGCCGAGCATAAGCCCAGCTGCAAAAACCAGTTACAACATCGCCGCTTTCAGTTACCACATGACCGGTAATCTCCGCATCCGCGTAAGTCATTTTAATTAACAAACGGGGGTCATTCGTATAACTGACTGTGGAGTTTGATTCCGGCAAATCAATATCAATCGGAGAACTGTTGGCCCGAACATAACGGGCTTCCGGTCCGGTCTCAATATTTATACCCCAGCGTCCTTCAATCACGGCCAGTTCAGCCACTCCGTTTTCATCAGTTGTGCTGTTGCTATTGCCGGGACTATTGTGTTTAAAAGCGCCGATCCTGAGACCCGCAATCCCGGTACCGTCTGCTTTCACGGCCTTGACGACAATCCTGGCATCTTTGCTCATAGCTCTAATGGTGCCGACATCTTTGACCTGGTCAGCTCCGACTGTCACGCCCAGCTCCGGAAACAGCTTTGACTGGTCGGGCGACCAAACATTCAATCGGTATGAACCGGCCAAAAGGCGCATGGAAAAGCTGCCGTCCGGTTTTATTTGGGTATTTACGCCAGTGCCTTCCTGATTGCGAACATCAACATTAGCGTTGGATTCAGGTGTACCATCAGTCGAAACTACCTTTCCGACAATCCGAGCGTTGGTGGTTGTCACTTGAATATTTACAGTTTCTATTTCTTCACTGGTATTATTGGCAAAAACAACCTGTTTGCTCATGCCCGTATAAACCCAGTCAACATCAACCTGACCATTGGGCCCCCAGGGAGCCTGCACTTGCACGTTCCAGATACCGGGCCCCAAAGCCAACTCATATCGGCCCTGGGCATTTACATTGGTATTAGACGAGCCGTTACCGCCTTCCTTATTGGCGTTAACTTGAGCATTGGTAATCGCCTCGCCGTTTGAGCGTGTAATTTTGCCGCGAACGAATTTAGTCGCCGCCACAAACTGCAGGTTTTTAGTTTGAAGTGTATCGCTTAAAGTCACGCTTACGGCATCAGGGGAAATTAAATCAGTACGTTCCCCTGGTCTGTTCAATTCAATCATATAAGAACCATTAGCCAATCCGCCCAGTACATACTGGCCGCTTTCATTGGTATTGGCTCCTGACTGCACCGACCAGTCTTCATTATGAACCTGAACCCAAACATTCTGAACTGGTTCGCCCTCTGGATCTGTAACCGTACCCTGGAGCTTGGGAGTAGTTAATCGAACATTACCAACATTAGTCACCCCGCCAGCCGCTATGGTCACGCTCTTAGGAACAGCTGATGTGTACGACATATTTTGAGGCCGTACTTCAATCGTGTATGATCCGGCTGGTAGGCCACCGAACTTAAAATTGCCATTCTCATCAGCGTTGGTATTCATCTGAACTGTGCGATCTTGATTATAAATGTCAATATTAACCCACTGATTCTGTTCTTGGCTTATTGTCAGGTCAGTACCATCAGGCTTTTTTACTATACCCACGACATTCGGGTTAGTCGCTCTCACGGTCAGACCCGTAACAATGCTGTTATCGTTCGGTAGATTTACCTCCAGGCTGCCCTGAGTATAGCCCGTCTCTGCATTGGGACTAACCGTAACAATGTATGTTCCCTTACGCAGTCCGCCGAATTTGAAAGTTCCATTATCCTCGTCAGTTCTTCCCCAACGATTAGTGGTGTAATCTGCGCTGCGTATTCCAATGTCAACATTCTTTAACGTAGTAGATCCTGTGGGAGCCAAGGCCGTGCCGGTCACTTGAGGAACAGCTATCCGGATATCGCCCAAATCGGTATTTGAACTGCCAATATTAAAATTTTTAGTATCTGGTCCGACATAATTACCTGAACCGTTATAATTAACCTGGACTCTCCAGCTGCCGGCCGGAATCCCAGAAAAAGTAAAAATGCCATTTTGATTGGTCGGTTCGCCATAGCCTGAACCTCCGGCTTCCGGATCCATCTGGATCCAGGCATTTGCCGCATCACCTGACAGAGCCAAACCAGTTGGAGACACGATTCTCCCGGTAACGGTTACTCCAGAGACAGCCTGTGATATTTGTATGCCGCTAAATGATAAGGGCGCTACGATAGCAAAGATCCCTAGGATCGAGACTAGGAAGCGCATATTGCGTTTGACTGTTTTTGTCATTTTTTCATTCCTTTTTTCCCTATTTAAGGGTTTAATTAGTTAAATAAAATAAAACACCGCCCTTTAGGCGATGGCCAATTGATTATAATAATTATAATGGTTTAACCAGTTTTGCTGTATTTTCATAACCCCCTTGTGGATACTGCAACAGCTGCAATTTATCCTAATGAATTAATTCTACACTATTTTTAGTATTGTGTCAATCAATTAGTAAAAAAATAATAAACCCACGGACTACCACCGCGAAGTGGGGGTCCCGCTTCTATATATTATTTTACAAAACAACTGTCGCGGGAAAGTCCTATCAACCGACACTTAAGTGCCATCTTTGGGTATATTTTGCTTTAACTTGCTAAAGCAAGCCTCGTCACTTAACATTCAATTTGTTATACTCTGTGAATTCACTTATTAATAGCAAAGGTAGCGAATGAACCAAATAAAACCCTTAGATTTACTTATAATCGGTGCTTCGGCCGCAGGAGTAACTTCGGCTGTTTATGCAGCGAGGCGCAAGCTTAACTTTGCCATAATTAGCACTGATATTGGCGGAGAAGTAGCCACCAGCGGAAAAATAGAAAATTATACCGGTTTTCCGAAAACAGACGGGTTTGAACTCACTGAACAGTTTAAAAAACAGCTGGAATATAACGAAATAATAGTTGAGGCGGGTGTTGTGGTGGCCAAGGTTACTCAACAGAACGGTTCTTTCTTAACCTCGGGCAACACCTTGAAGGGTAAAAAGGACTGGAGCAGTAAAGCCGTAATCCTGGCGAGCGGTGCTCACCCAAAAAAATTGGGGTTGCCAGGCGAAGAAGAATTCCGCGGCAAAGGGGTGACTTATTGCACGACCTGCGATGGTCCGCTTTTTAAAGGAAAAAAGGTTGTCACTATTGGTGGCGGTAATGGTGTTTTGGAATCAGCTTTAATGCTGGCGGAAATTGGGGAACACACCACGATAATTAACAAGAATTCCTTTTTTAAAGGCGAGCAGATTTTAATTGACTCAGTGACCAGCAATCCCAAAATCGAGATTATTTATAATGCCATGACCAGCGAGATTATTGGTGCCGATTCTGTAACTGGAGTTAAATACCGCGATAAAACCACTAATCAGGAAAAAACTATTGAAACTCAAGGTGTTTTTATTCATATCGGCTTGATCCCGAATTCTTCTATGGTCGATTTCGTGGACAAGAACAAACCCGGGGAAATAATCGTAGACATGGCCGGAAAAACCAATGTGCCCGGCTTATTCGCTGCCGGGGACGTAACCAACACTCCTTTCAAGCAGATTGCCATTGCCGCTGGCCAAGGCGTAGCCGCTGCCCTATCCGCAGTCAGCTATCTCAACAATTTGAAGAAATAAACCAGATGACCGGAAAGACCCATCTTGCAGCTGGTGCGGCCCTGGCAGGCTGGTCTGTTTTTCTCCTGGCGCCCGAATTAACCCCGATCGGAATTCTCATCGGCGGATTTGCTGGTCTTTTGCCGGACTTGGACGCTTCAGAATCAAAACTGCAAAACATACCTCTTCAAATTGGCGGACGTCATGGCATCAGGCTAAGGCTTTTTAAAATACCCGGAATCATTTTTAATAAGCTTTTTAGACATCGCGGTCCGCTGCACTCTTTATTAAGCTTGATAATCCTGGGAATTATTCTTACGCTACTGCCTTTGCCGCCGGTTTTAATCCTGGCGGCTGGTGTTGGCTTTCTGAGCCATTTGTTGCTGGATGGATTGACGCCCAGCGGAGTCCCCTTGTTTTATCCCGTCCAGCAAAGAGTACGCTTGTCCCCTTTTTTCAAGATAAAAACCGGCGGTATGATTGACCAGTTAGTCTTCTTAATACTTGCAATGTCTGTGGTTTTATTGGCTTTTCAGTTAAGCCAGCAAGGTATTAATAAATTCCTGCCATAAGCTTATGAACTTTTTTTCTTTATCATTTTTATTCTTGCTTACCGGGCTAGTGGCTATTGCTTATTTTCAGCTAGTGCCAAACCATATAGAATTAAATAAGCGACTACCTAATAAAATCAGTCCAGCAGGATTAATCTTGCTGGCAGTGATAATTGCGGCTGTATGGCATATCATCTCTATCTCGGATGGTCGACCGCATTTTGGTTTGATTTCAACTTTAGTCTTTGCCTTGCTGTTTTTTGAATCAATGTTTCTGATCTTGCTGCGCTGGATCAAATCAAACATCGTAGCAGTCCTAGCCAGTTTATTTTTATCAATGATAACTTTTTTATGGTTCGGGAACAGTGCATCATTCGCTTTAATTAATTCAATAATAATCATCGCCACCTTAGGCGCTACTACTTTGCTAATTCGAATGAATTACTTAAGAACCAGGCTGATGTTTGTAATTGCTATACTCTGGACTATTTATGACATTATGGCCGTCAACTATATTTTCCCAAAAATATTTGTGCCTACTGATACACCGCAACCCAATCTAATGTTCCCTGCAGTGACTGTCGGTAATCTATCACTTGGTAGTGGTGACTTTATGTTTTTAACTTTATTCACCTTAATCATACTAAAAGACCATGGTCGGCTGTCCGCCCTGATACTGGTCGTTGGACAAACCATTGGCTTAATCGCAACCGGCTTATTTCTACCTGAGCAAGGATTTCACGTACCCTTCTTGGTTGTCATGACACCAATCTTTTTCCTGATTCACTTTTTGGCTAAGAAGTTAAAACTACCGTTGGGTCAACCAGGATAAGGGAACCTCCTTGAAGACTCAGGGCTTACCATAACAGTATGGTGTGGAGAGAAAAATTATTATTAAGATTGAGAAACCTTCTTAATGACTTTTCCGTCTAAGGTAGATGCGCCAATGGCACAAGTCAGGCTGTCAGTTAATAAGCATACGCCACTGAAGTGGCTGTGAATAAACCACAAAGTCCCGATATACATCGGGACTTTGTCCGTAAGCTTAAAGAAGAATTACAGAATTGCTTCTTTGGCAGCCTTGGCAACGCGGAATTTAACCACGGTCTTGGCGGGAATCTGAATAGTCTCGCCAGTGGCTGGGTTTCGACCCTGCCGGGCTTGACGATCTTTCTTCACCAATTTCCCAATACCGGGAATAGTGAACTCGCCGTTCTTCTTAGTTTCTTCGTAAGCAGTGTTGACTACGAGTTCGAGGAAGTTGCCTACGTCCTTCCGCGACTGTCCCGTTTTTTCGGCCAAGTAGCCGAGGAGTTGGGACTTACTCATGGATTTGCTTGCCATAGAGTATGTTTTGCGTTAACGCTAAAATCTGAGAAAAGTATAGCAAAATAAAGGGAAAAATGAAATATTTGGCAATAGATAATCATTTGACAGATCAATAAAAAATACTTTATAGGTCTTTTTTGCTAGTAAAAAGCCTATAAAACAGATTTAATACTGATATTTTTAACTAACATTAGCCTTTTTGCCATTTTGTCCAAAAACGATCAACATGGTTTTCACTTTCTGACCACCTTCCCGTCGATATGAAAAATATTTGTTTTGCTGACAATAAGTGCAGTCGGTATTTACTTTAATATTTGTTTCTAGCACCCCCATGTTGATAAGTTGCTGTCTGGCAATTAGGGTCAAATCCAAGCTCTGAGTCCCCTGTTTTTTGATCATTGCCTCTGGATATTTGGCCCTGAACTCCTCGGCTCGCCGATCATCTACCTGATAGTGACACGACTTAATGCCTGGACCAATACCTACCAGAATTTCCCCTGGTTTGGATTGAAACTGTCCCTTCATGGCAATGACTGCTGCTGGAATAATCTCACTTATCAACCCTTTCCAGCCCGCATGCACCAAGCCGATCACTTTATGAACCGGATCGTAAATAAACACCGGCAAGCAATCCGCTACGGTGATTGTTAAATACAAATTCTGTTCACTGGTAATTAATCCATCAGTTTGTTTAATCAGCTGACCTTTTTCTTGGCTGGAAACGATTCGAACCAAATTGCCGTGAATCAATTGGGCATGTACTGCTTGGCTAGGATTAATACCTTGGCTTTTCAAAAACTTTTTACGGTTTGCCAAAGCATCGTCATTGTCTAGTAAGCGCATTGAGCCATCTGATCTGTCAGATTGGAGGGTGACTAACTCGGGATGCTTTTGAAAAACTTTAAACATTATTCTCAGCGTAATCCGAAATCTTGTTTCGGACGAAATTTATCACGAATGTCTTTTACCACGGCCATAAATCTAACATGCGTCAAAAATTGCCCAGACAGGAACAAGATTACTGTCTACGAGCTGAACTTCAGCTCATCTTGATAAACCCGAATTTCTTTAAAGTTCTTCAAAGGCACCAAATCAATTGATTCTGTCTTGTACTCCATCTTATCAGCTTGCTCCAATTGTTGAGGCGATAAAATTCGATCAACATAACGTTCTCCCCGCTGCTCCAAAACCCCAAAACCTATCCAAAACTTGGTTGCGGAACTACTGGTAGTACCTATGGGAATCGAATCCGCTTTAGGTAGAGGGGTGGCAGTCAGATCAAACATACCTCGACCTCTGATTGCTTCATTAATCCTCGACAACCGACAATAACCATCATGGATAATTGGACCTTGGACAATTTTACTGCGTTTTTCTTCCTCAGGCAGATCAATCCAATTCTCTGATCCCTGCCACTGGATATTCAGTTCAGACGATTTAATTTTTCTTTGTTTCTGTTCCTCGGACCATCTCGTATGAAAATCTTCATCTAGTTTCGCAATTAGTACCTCTAGCTCAGCTGTGTATTCTTTTTGATCAGGGTAAAGTTCAGAATAGCAATGTAGCTCGACTGAAATATTTTTAGGTAGATGTTTGTTTATCTGCATTAAGAGTTGGTTGAATGACTCCCGGTAAGTCTGACAATCCTCCTCCGGGATATTGCTCATTCGTTTCATAATCGAAGTATGAGCTGCCCAGAATTTGAAAATTACACCAGCAGGATATGCGGCAGCAATAGGTGCCGCGTAGCCCAGATAATACAACACAGCGAAAAATTCGGCCCAGTCCACTTCAGGGCTACTTACCAGTTGCCAAAGCTTATAACCCCCAAAAAACCAAGTTAACTCGATTGGTTGCTGTTGATCAATGTTAAATCTAATATTCTGTTTTATTTCCTCTTGATAATCATCCCCTATTCTCCACTTCCTAAACTTTTTCGAGGTAAGCTTGGCATACAAATATGCTTCTAGGTCATTCTTATCCAGCAACTTTTTATCCTGATCCGTCAGCGAATACTGTGAACAGGTTGCCAATTTATTTTCTAAGTATTCTTGCGGCGTCATGGCTCTACTTGCGGATTGGGATTATTGGCTTTGGTCCGAGAGGGTAATTCAGTCAGGCTAATCATCACAATTGAAACTAGCAACAAACCAATACCAATGTACTGGGCCGGTACTAAAACTTGCGGCTCGCCAAAGGGGTTTAAGGCAGTGATGGCAATGATAATGCTAATGATCGGGAACATTAACTCAGCAAAGGTAGACACTTTAGCTTGGGTTATTTTCAGCCCGCGATAATAAATCAGAATCGCACCAGCCCCAGTTGTTACTCCGATGATTAGGAAGCGAACCCAGTGACTAGTTTCAAATTCAGCCGGATTAAAAGTCTGATTACCGATCCAGATAAAAAGAAAGCTGATTGGAATGGCCAGTAAAAATCTCATCGAAGTTGCTTCGCTGAATGATAGCTTGGCTAAAACTTTTTTGCTCAAGATCGTACCTGAACCCCAGGCAATGGCTGCGCCCACTGCTAACAAGAACACTTCTTCCTTGCCAGTAAAAGTCATATCCAAGATATCCGAACCAAAGCTGATCAAATAGCTTCCGATTAACGCGACAATAGCCAGCAATGAAAATCGAACTGAGATTTTTTCCTTAAGGAATAACCACGACAAAACAATCACGAACACCGGCTGGAGCTTTTGCAATAAAATCGGCGTGGCAAAGTCGAACATAGCTCCACTCCGGGCGAACGCCTCAGTGAACAAAACAGTACCCAAAACACTGCTGACTACAGCTAGGCCCAGCAAGCGCACCCAGTCACGGCGATTTAGGGTTCGAAGCTTGGGTATCGCTCGAATAAAAAACGGCAATAGCAACACAAAGCCAACCACATGCTCATAAAATACAATGGTAATTGACTGGATAGATTCAGTCAGTTGCGAGCGCAATAAACCGTCCAGCGCCCAAAGACTAGCTGCTATCATGATCAAAAATGGACCCCGGAAAAAGTAGTTCATATATTAATAAGCCAAGGGGAGTAGCTCCTTTACAGTTACCACAATCACTTGCTCCTTTTTTCCATCAGTTAAAATTACTCTAAGCTCAGGGTTCACCTCAAAAAGTAACTGTCTACATGATCCACACGGGGAAATAACTTTATCCATTCCTTCTTGATGATTCTTGCCCATCACCGCAATTGATTCTAAATCAAGATCATTATTAAACACCGCTTGATCTAAAGCCATTTCTTCTCCGCAGCGCGACTGTTTTGAGGTTCGACTTCTGCCAACACAAGCCCCAATATAAATATTATCTTTTTTGGATCTAATTGCCGCTCCAACTTGAATCGTCGATTCTTTATTATAGCCGTGCTCAGCTGCCTGTTCCGCCTTGTCCAATAATTCCTGATCAGGCTTATCCAGTTGCGAATAAATTACCTTTTCCATACTCTTTTCTTAATAATATTAACCACCGTAGTATAGCGGAAAAGCATTGAAAGGCAAATGAATCCTGAATACGATTACTTCGGTAGTCGTCTTTGCTTATTAAAAAAACAGCCTGCCCGCCTATTACGACTGGAGCTTTACCCACTCGAGGACTTATCCATCTAGATTGTAAAAATAATCTCTAGAACCAGTGCTTTCTTTTGAAATACCAGATCATACCAATGGCCGCGATCAACATCACCAATAAAACTGCCGGGTAACCCCAACTCTGTTCCAATTCCGGCATAAATCGGAAATTCATACCGTAAATTCCGGTCACGAACGTCAGGGGGATAAAAATAGTCGCGATGATGGTCAGGACTTTCATGACTGCGTTCATCCGATTACTGACGCTGGACAAATACAGATCGACCATGCTGGACAAGATATCGCGATATGACTCGATAGTTTCAATTACCTGGATGGTATGGTCATAAACATCGCGAATAAAAAAAACTGTTTCATTTTTTATCTGGGAAAATTCCACTCGCTCCAAGCGTCCGATCACGTCCCGAAGTGGCCAGACTGAACGGCGCAACAGAATGGCTTCCTGTTTGAACTGGTTGATTTGATGTAATGTCTTATCGCTCGGGTTCGTTAATAATTCGTTCTCGACCAGTTCAAGGTTTTCACCGACATGCTCGAGGATAGTGAAGTAATGATCAACAATGGTGTCCAGCAGAGCATAAGCCAGGTAGTCCGCCCCGCTTTTTCTGATCCGCCCTTTTCCGCCGTCGATCCTTTCCCTGACTGAATCAAAAACATCTCCGGCTTTTTCCTGAAACGATAATACCCAATTAGATCCGATCACGAAGGTCACCTGCTCTACGATGACGTCGTTTTTCTTTTCATCATAACGTAGCATTTTAACGATCAGTGATAAGGCATTACCAAAATCTTCGACTTTCGGTCGCTGATCAGTCTGGCTGATATCTTCGACTAGTAAAGGATGAAGCTGAAATACCTCGGCTAATTCTTTGATTTTTTTCGCATTATTCAGACCTACGACGTTTATCCAATGGACCCGATCTTTGGCTAATTTGGTCAATTCTTGAATATTGTTGATCGATTTTTTTTGGACCCCAGTCGAAAAATACGAAACCTGAGTAACAGTTACCTTCGTTATAGATTTGGCATCTTTATTGGTAACAAGCGCCGAGGAACCGCCCCGCAATCGTCGTTTTTGTTTGAATAAGTGAAGATATGATTTTTTGTTATGACTAGCCATGACTATAGGATATCACAAAAGCTTGTTTTACATTAGCCATAATAAAAAGGAGCGGCCCTAGGCACATGGCCTGGACCGCTCACGAGTGATAACCGATATCCGGTTTCACCAAGCTCGGCATTAGTGGGCCGTCTAGCTGGTGTTCCGGGTCACGGTCATCATGTTCGAAGCACGCATGTCAGACACTCCTGTTCCGGTCGCCTTTGACAGCGATCCAGTTCCCTTGTGTTCCAGACACCCGCCAGCGTTCGCCGGAGGATTGTGCGACAAGTGCGCCAAACATCGACGCCTAACAAATATATTCCAAGAACTTTTTTTTGTCAAAGAAAATACCGTGCGAGGTTTGAACAAAGACGTAAGGCGATGTCGAAACTCATGATGTCGAATCATGGCACGGTATTTTGAATAAAATGAAACCACCCAGAAGCGAGCTTAAAAATCTCTTGATTGGTAGAAACGATTCAGATATGGTCCAATTTGGCGGGTGGAATTCAGCTTCTGGGGCTGATACAATACAAAAATAAAGAATCCCTGGTCCTAGACTTAATCCGAAGGAAGTATCTCCCTCAGCACATAAAAGTAAATGGAGATCCTTCACAAGCTCAGGAATACAAGAGGGAGTTCTGATTTACTATATATTGGAAATCATGTCAGGGCCTATCAGTATAATGAAATAAGAAAAGCGGTCCGAGTAATTAAACTGGACCGCTTCTATATTGATTGTCGCATCTTGCAATTAGACATGGTGGAATTTTTTACCAGTGGCTACTTCTTTACAACGTCCATCAAGCTCTATTACCACTTCAATGGCCGCTGATTCTACGACCACGTGAAGTGTAACTACTTGTTTGCCCACCAGCGCGCGATTGCCATTTTTACTTAATTCTTGTTCAACAGCCTCGCGCAGATCGTCGTACCAATCTTTTCTGGCGGCTTGATTGCAGGTTAGCGACCGCGCGTGATTACGACTAGTCCTGTTTGATCCTCGGCCTGTGTTCATCGCATCTCCTAGTGTTTTTGAATGAACAAAATACCGCCTGGTTGGGGCGGCATGTTTTATTTTGGAATTCTATTTTTCTTACAGCTGCCCCAGCCCATGATTATGCTTAATTAAAATAAAGCAGAGATTGTCTCGCTTGATTTTGATAATCTGAACTTGGGCCAAAAGTAAACACATATTACTGCTAAGAATATCAGTATTAATTTCTATGTCAAGAAAATGTACAGTTAACACCTACCGCTGACACTTTGGCTTTTCAAGGCTGACAGGTGTTAACTATAGATATATGAATACAATAACCTACCCCAAAGAGTTCCGTGGCCGTTGGTATCTGTCGGTTGACCGGGATCGCAGGTCAGT
>JAZDMR010000038.1:0-18328 GCA_043800725.1 bacterium
GTAAGCGACTGGTTTGACGAGTATAACAATGCCAACGACACCAGCTATGCGATTACTGATCAGGAATTTCCTAAGGATTCACCGTATGGCTGGGAAAATTATCCGTATGACTACTGGAATATCTGGGTCAACCACGCTGGCATTAGCGAGTACCAGGACGAACCAACTCTGGAAATCCTGACGCAGCAGTACGATACTATTGTATGGAAACACTGCTTCCCGGTGAGTGATATAGAAGCAGACAGTGGTAGTCCCAGTGTTAGCTCGTCTGACAAAACGATTGCCAATTACAAGCTGCAATACACAGCCCTCAAGAACAAGATGCTGGAGTTCCCAAATACCAATTTCATTGTCTGGACCGGCGCCGCGCAAGTACAAGGCGCAACTACATCTGATTATGCCAGGCGCGCGCAAACATTTTTTAGCTGGGTGGTTGATACCTGGGATGAACCTGGTGATAATATATATATCTGGGATTTCTATGCGCTAGAAACTGAAGGAGGGCTGTACCTTAAAGATTCGCATGCTGAAAGTTCAGACGACTCACATCCAAACTCCAGCTTCTCCAGCACTGCAGCGCCGCTGTTTGCCCAGCGAGTGGTAAATGTTATTGAAGGCAGAGGAGATAGCACAAGCATTACTGAATAAAATATGAAAAAACCACTCATGATCACAATTATTATCCTCGTCGTTATTGTTGGCGGATATATTGTGTATGACCAAGTGCTGGATAAAGACGGAAATGCCGATAATGATGCGGATAATGACAAAACAGGTATTGACTGCCCGGATTATGACGGAGATCAATCAGGATGCTTGTCTCATTCGGGATGCGGGTGGAATTCGGATATAAATTTATGTGATTCAACGGATACGATTGACGAAGATAATGGAGGCGACGAAGGGCTTAATCAAGAACTGGAAAATATTGCCGTTCCGAATAATCTTTCAAATGAACTGTGCAAAAAACTGCCGTTGTCAAACCAGCCTCCTTATAGTGAGAGGTACTATTGCCTGGCCCTGGTCAATCATGATGAGAGATTTTGCCAAGGCATAGATGAAGAAAAGGCAAAAAATATTTGTTTGGCTCATGCGAACGCGGATGCTTCTTATTGCGAAAAAGTTAAAAACCAAGAATCAAAGCATGTTTGCTACTATATGCTGGCCGTATCCAGTGAAAATGCCGCCTTTTGCGATGACATTGATTATCTGGACACCGCCGAAGAAAATATAAATGAACAAGAACAATGTTATTACGGTTTTATGAGTAATCTGTATCAATGGGGTCAATCTGATGAAATAACTACAGAGATTTGTGGTCATTTGGGAGGTGAGATGGAAAAAACATGTCTGGCATTAAAAGCCAGGGATGTTTCCATGTGCGGGGATAATCCTAATTGCTTAACCCACTTTGAACAGCCAATATCTTTTTGTGATGAGCGTCCCGATTTCCCTTCTTGTATAAAAGACAGGGCGAAGACAAATAAAGATGTTTCAATCTGCGAATTACTTCCTCAGCCGGACAGAGATAGCTGTGTCGGGGTTTATTGCACCCACACGGAGCTTGATGCGGCTATTTGCGATACCATCGAGAATATTGAAGAAAGACAAGACAGATATATGGAACTGGCCATGAATTTGGCTAATTTATAAATTATTAAATATTACAAAATTATTATGGATACAAAAAAGATAGTAAAAGAACAATATTCCAAAATTGCCCAACAAAATACCCAGTCAAGTGGCTGCGGCTGTTCTTGTTCCAGCAAAACAGTTTCAAAAACCATCGGTTATACCGACGAGCAGCTCAAAAGTGTCGGCGAAGCTGATTTGGGTCTGGGCTGCGGCAATCCGGTGGCTTTCAGCAGCATCAAAGAAGGCGATACTGTTCTGGATCTGGGCAGCGGAGCCGGCATTGACTGTTTCTTAGCTGCAAAGAAAGTCGGGCCTAAGGGTAAAGTAATTGGCATTGATTTCACCGAAGAAATGATAGCCAAAGCAAAAGCCAACGCCTTAAAGAGCGGTTACGACAATATCGATTTTAAACTGGCTGATATTGATAATTTACCGGTGCAAGACGGTTCTATCGATATTATAATATCAAACTGCGTGATAAACCTGGCCCCGGACAAGAAAAAAGTGTTCCAAGAAGCACATAGAGCACTAAAGTCCGGCGGTAAGCTATTCGTGTCAGATATTGTGCTGCTGAAAGAACTTTCTGAAGAACAAAGAAAAGATGAGGATTTAATTGCCGGGTGCGTGGGAGGAGCTCTGCTCAAAGATGATTATATCAATATTGCCAAAGAGGCCGGCTTCCAAGTAAATGTATTAAATGAAAACAAATCCATCAGCAAAGAACAGTATCAAGGCATTCCATTGGAAAGTCTGTTGCTGGAAGGAATCAAATAACTAGTCTTGATAAAACCAAAATAATCCTATATCTTAATTATTACCAACTTATAACCAATAAAAAATGATTACCAACCAACTACCCCAAATGAACATGGACAAGTCTGAAACAGGCTGCTGTCCCAAGTTTAATCCCGAGGGCTGGGATAATCAGGCAATAACATTTGATAACAAAAAGTTCGTAAAAACAAAAGTTAAAAGCTTTTTGCACATGCCCCTGAACATGGGCTCGGTGTTCAAACGGGCCATGGCCAATATTGAAAAGGCTCAAGCCAGCCCGCCTGACCACTATTTAATCCTATCCTATGACGTTTCACCCTGGTATGGCTATCATTACTTGGCCGTAACCAAGGATGTGCCAAATGAGGAGATGGCTACCTTGAGCGGCAACTACTTAACCAAGGTTTTTGAAGGGCCGTACCAAAACGCCGGAAAATGGGCAAAAGAAATGGAAGAATATGTAAAAACCCAAGGCAAAGAACTTAAGAAACTCTACTTCTTCTACACCACCTGCCCCAAGTGCCTTAAGCACTTTGGTAAGAACTACGTGGTGGTATTTGCTGAGATATAAAAAAACTTGACTCCCCAGCACAGAACAAAGTTAGCTCTTAAGTCTTTTAGTCTTTTCCCCTACTTGGCGGTCAGGTATTTGCGCCTACGGAAAACGCGCTGGATCGGGCTTTATAACGCGGAAAACCGGGGCAAGTTTAAAGTGTTCAGGGAAACTATCAGCCGGAGACGCCTTCCCGATCCGCCCGTGGTGATTGTAGTGGGCTTCCGGCTCAAGCTGGCTGGAACTAATCCGCTGCTTCACTGGCTGTTTCAGGGAGCCTGTATCGTCACCACGCCTTTTTGGTCAGGCTTGAAGGGCTATCGGGTAAAGCTCTGGCTGGTCGACCCGGCCACTAAAAACTATTTGGGTATTTACGATTGGCAAGGCCAGGCTAATGCCGAGAACTATATTGATTTCTTGTTACCGATTTTAAAATGCTTTTCAATCCCAAACAGCGTCTGGTATAAAATTTATACTAACCAGAAGATTGAGGCATACCTGAATCAAGCAGTTGATTGATTTTATCTTTATTTTCAGTTAAAATAGCAATTACTAATATTAAATAACAATACTTGTATGGCAAAAAGACAGCACGCTGTGGGCAGACCCAGGAGATCAAGATCGCATAAAACCGCAAAAAGACTAGAAGTAAAAAGACTTATGCTTGAGGCAAAAGCCAAAAAAAAGCGTAGATAACTTTTATACGCTTTGAAAAATCATTCCCCTGTAAGGAGTGGTTTTTTCAATAATCTATATTGCTCTTAATATCTACTGAGTTATTTTCTTATTCTATATTACTCCCAAATAATTTGATACAATAAGGTTGATGTTGGGAACCCTATTTTTTTCTTAATTTGACCCAAACAAAAAGTCGCCCTTGAGACGATTTTTTGGTAAAATTTAAAATATAGACTAACATTCATTCATGCAATTCATTAAACTAATACTCAAAAATTTATTTAGTCGAAAAACTCGCACAATTTTAACTATTGTGGGCATTAGTATTGGTATTGCCACAATTGTTATTTTTGGCATGGTGACCAATGGGTTGAAAAACAGCATATCCACCGCGTTCAAGCCGGGTAAGGCGGATTTTACCGTGGCTAAGGCAAATACTGCGGATATGATCTTGAGTATTGTCACTCGCGAACAGATCACGATCATAGAGCAAACCGCTGGTGTCGAAATTGTGGCGCCCTACGTCATGGCCATGACCTCCATGTCGGGCAATCCCTACTTTATTATCGGCGGAATCAACCAGGGAGACATTGATACGATGGGCGCAGTGATTATCGAAGGCCGAATCTACGAAAATGACAACGAGGTGATCCTCGGCCGGATCTCGGCTAAGAACGGCGGCTACCATGTTGGCGATAAATTAATAATAAACAGCCAGGACTATTCGATCGTGGGTATTTTTGAATCAGGCGTGACCATGCAGGACGGCGGAGCGGCCACGACCATTGCCGAAGCTCAACGCATACAAGGACTGAAAAGCGATCAGGTCAGCATGGCCATGGTCAAGATACAGAGCGGCTTTCAGCCCCGTCAAGTGGCTGATAATATCGAAGCGACCGACTCCGGGCTGATCGGCATCGTTGATGTGGATGATTACGGCGAGGTAGACCAGGGGCTGACCATTATCGATTCGGCTTCTTGGGCAATCTCGGTCTTGGCGGTCGTTATCGGCGGTATCGGGGTAATGAACACGATCATCATGTCGGTTTTTGAGCGGACGCGCGAAATCGGCGTACTCCGTGCTGTCGGCTGGAAACGAAGACGAATCATGGCCATGATTTTAGGCGAAGCCGTCATAATCGCGCTGGCGTCAGCCGTGATTGGCTCACTCCTGGGGCTGGGCATTGTCTGGCTGACGATGCAGACGGCTATGGGAAAAGCTTTTCTGGACATGAGCTTTAATCCGTTTGTCTTCCTGCAGGCCTTGTTGGTCGCCCTGGGCGTGGTTATCCTCGGCGCAGCTTATCCGGCTTACCGGGCTTCCCGTTTTTCACCAATGGAAGCATTGCGTTACGAATAATTATTTCTATGAATGATATTATAATAAAAACTGAAAATCTAAAAAAATACTTTGAAGAAGGTAGGGTCAAGGCTTTGGATGGAGTGGATATATTGATCAAGCGGGGGGAGTACGTCTCAATTATTGGACGATCAGGATCGGGGAAATCCACGCTTCTTAATATGATATCTGCCATGGATCGGCCAACTTCAGGCAAGGTTTTTTTTGATGGCATTGATCTGGCATCTTATAAACCTCTCGATGAAATACGCAGCCATAAAATCGGCTTCATCTTTCAGCTTCATAATCTCCTGCCGCACTTGACCTCTAAAGAAAATGTCATGATTCCCATGCATGAGATTAAAGCTTCTTCGGCTGCAAAAGAGAAGAAAGCCCTTGCTCTGCTAAAACTAACTAATATTGAAAACCTGGCTGACAAGCTGCCAACCAAAATGTCGGGAGGTGAGCGTCAGCGCGTTGCCATTGCCCGCGCGCTGGCCAACGATCCATTGGTGGTAATCGGTGATGAACCGACCGGCGACGTAGATACCAAGACCGGCGTACTTATTATGGATACTCTTGAGCGATTAAACAAAGAAAAGGGCGTAACGCTTATTATTGTGACGCATGCCCTAGATATTGCCAAAAAAGCCTCGCGCACAATAGAAATTCGTGACGGAAAAGTTGTCTAGCAAATAACACTCTTAATTTTCAACCATATCCATAGCTTAAATCTTATACGAGAGAGTGAACAAGACTTTACCAATCTGCCACCCACTAGTCCGCACTCCCACAATAAAAACCGCCCTCATGATCAGTGCTAATCCATTCCGGTTTTTAATCCTATCTTCGCCCAGAACTTGAGCGTCCCTGGGACGACCTGCGTCCTCGGAATCGTTTTGGCCGATTTTTATTAAATTGTCCAGACCCGCCTGATCGCGATCCATGATGCGGTCGACGGCTAGAAAAGCCACTGGAAGATTGTTGCTTCATAAACGACGGGTCAGGCTGGCCAGTAACAGACAGCTGCGTGCGGATGAGACGCTCAATGTCTTTCACATCCTGCTGCTGATCAGGCATGGCAAAGGAAATTGCCCTACCGCGCTTGCCAGCCCTGGCAGTCCGACCTATACGATGAACATAGTCTTCCGGCGTGCCCGGTAAATCATAGTTTAATACCAGCTCAATGTCTTTGACATCAATGCCTCGAGCAGCGATATCCGTGGCAACCAAAACGCGATATTTGCCGCGCTTGAATCCTTCGAGTGCTTCTCGTCGTTGGCCAAGGGTTCTATTGGAATGAATCTCAGCTGATGTGTGGCCCATCCCCTTGATATCGCGAGCAAGTTTCTTGGTGCCCCACTTGGTTCGCGAAAAAACCAGCACCGTTCCATGGTATTGACCAAGCAAACGCTCAAGCTGCCCTTTTTTATTCTGCTTGGTTATAAAAATGACTTCCTGATCAACCTGTTCGATAGTCGTCCCTGACGGAGCAATCTCAACGCGAACGGGTAAATTCATATACTTCTGAGCAATACTGACAATCCCTTTTGGCATGGTTGCGGAAAAAAGAAGTGTCTGATGTTTTTTTGGCACGCGGCTCAAGACCTGCTCTATCTGCGGTGCAAAGCCCATATCAAGCATGCGATCCGCCTCGTCCAGCACCAGGATGCTCACTTTTTCCAGCAGTCTTTGCTTCGAACTAAGATGATCAATCAATCTGCCCGGCGTGGCCACGATAATGTGCGGCTGATTCCTTAATACCGCATTTTGGCGGGCCATGGAGGCGCCTCCGACAATCACGGCAGCGCGCAGTCCCAGGGGCTTGCCAAGCATCAGGAGCATTTCCTCAACCTGGGCAGCCAGCTCGCGGGTCGGCAATAAAACCAGCCCCTGGCCCTTTAGTCGAGCCAGATTCTGCAGCATGGGTACGCCAAAAGCCAGGGTCTTGCCGGTCCCGGTCTGGGCAATACCGATCAAGTCCTTCCCCTCAATGGCCGGCGGGATGGCTTTCTGTTGAATGGGTGTTGGCTCAGTAAATTTCAGTCGGGCCAGAATCTCGAGGAGCTTCGGGGCGATATTCAATCCATAAAAATCACCGTGCGGGGTTTCAGTTGGGATCATATCAGTCTCAAGTAATACTACTTAATAAATTAGAGAAGTAATGGCCAACCCTAGCATGGTTGGCTGTCCATGGCAAGTATACCACGATGGGGTAATATTAAATTATCTATCAAAATACCCGCCCTGAGGGCGGGTATTTATGATTTTTAGAATCTCAAGTAGTTATACTTTGCTGACTTTGACAGCTGCTGGGCCTTTTTCAGTATCTGACACTTCGAAAGTGACAGTGTCACCTTCCTGAAGTTGGTCAAATTCTATACCCACAAGCTCGTTAGCGTGAAAGAATAAATCTTTCTCACTACCTTCAGATGCTATAAAACCGAAGTTTTTATCGGTCAATTTCTTTATTGTACCTTGCATTTGTTGTGTAGAAATAAAACGAATTAGGAGATAGTAATTTCGAAATTCGACTTTATTTCTAGACTTACTATGCTCATTTACATTACCATTCTACTGAATATTCATCAGTTTGTGAAGTGGCAACTAAAAAAGGCTATCACATTACCTAATATATGTCAATACGGACGGGGTCTACAGTATTATCAAAAAAACACCTATAATAAATAATATGAGCCAAACATACATCGGCACCTCAGGCTGGAGCTATCCCAATGGACCAGGAAAATGGTCAGGTGTTTTTTACCCTAAGAATGTCACGGGCGGAAATCAGTTGACCTACTATGCAGAGAGGTTCAACGCTGTAGAGGTTAATGTAACTTTTTACCGATTTATCCCGCCCAACTTTACTCAGAAATGGATCAATGAAACTCCGGACGGTTTTCAATTCGCTTTTAAGCTGAATAAGGCTTTTACCCATCCTGGCCTGATGGATAAAAATTCCGATACGGCTGGCAAACAAGAAGTCAGGGCTACCTTGGAAGCATTGGCGCCGGCCAAGCAAGCGGATAAGCTGGGGCCGCTACTAATCCAATTCCCAGCCAGCTTCCAGGCTACTGAGAAAAACGTAAAGCACTTACAAGCAGTATTAGACCTTTTTCCAAGCATTCGTAAAGCTGTCGAGCTGCGCCATAATTCCTGGAACACGATTGAAAAAAATCTGACTAAGATAATCGCTGGCACGAACACAGCGCTGGTCCAGATAGATGAACCAACTTTTCCCAATTCTATTAAGCCGTTTGAAATAAATTATGACTTTGCCTATTTTCGCTTGCATGGCCGCAACGCCAAAGACTGGTGGAACCCCAAGTCGCCTGAGGATCGCTATAACTATCTTTATTCAGACAAGGAACTAAGGCCGATTGCCAGGAATGTGCTGGAACGCAGAAAAAAAGGCAAGGATGTTTACTTGTTTGCCAATAATCACTTCGGCGGAAAAGCCGTAGCCAACAGTATTCATCTGCAAAAGTTATTAGGCCAACCAAACCAGGCCGGCTTTAGCCTGGAGTTTACGAAAAATTTCCCTGGCCTGGAAATAAAAACTGACCAAAAACAAAAGAAATTGATTTAGGGCGACGTGATTTTAAATTTCCCGCTACGCCTGTTTTGCTATACATAAATATGGCGCTATAAAACCGCTTCTGGTTTTGGCTGAAAAAATATATACTTAGTCTATGATAATCGGCTTGAACAAGCGACTGGGCACTCTCTACCTAATAGGATTTTTTATGGCCCTGGCAGAGGCTTTCCCCGGATATATTCGATCCACCTACCTAGAAGAGTTTGTGGAGGTGCGCTGGGTGGGGGCTTTTTTTATCGGCAGCGCTTTATTAAGTATAATGATAATTAATTTTTTCCCGATCTTTATTAAGCGCTGGACTAATTATCAACTATCCCTGATAATTCTCAGCCTGGCAATAGTAAGTTACGTCACTCTGGCTTTGACATACTCAGTGGCTGTCGCTTTTACGGCTTTTATTGTTTCGGGCACAGCCATAATACTTTTCAGTATAAATCTGGATGTTTTTGTTGAACGGTTTACTGCCAATCCTACCACCGGACGGATAAGAACAATTTACATGACCTTTTTAAACCTGGGCTGGCTGGTTTCACCGCTGACAGTTGGTCATTTAATTGGCCAAGATAATTATCGCCTAATCTATTTGATTGCTTCTTTGTTTATGGCAATCGCGCTAGTTGTGCTGGTATCAAAAAAAGACACCTTAGCTGATCATGTCCGATATCAGCACCATCATAGTTTGGCCACTATAAAAAATATTTGGAAAAGAATGGAGCTTCGCGGCATTTTTGCTATCGCTTTCCTGCTCCAGCTCTTCTATGCCGTGGCTGTGATTTATATCCCAATCTACTTGCATGAAAACATTGGTTTTAGCTGGCTGACCATCGGTGGCATTTTTACATTTATGCTGGTGCCTTTTGTGCTTTTTGAAATTCCAGTCGGCATCCTGGCTGATAAATATTCCAATGAGAAGGTAATACTAATCTTTGGATTTTTGGTGATAACTGCATCAGTCTTTATTATGGCCTTGCTTGAATCAACTAATCCTGTTATTTGGGCGATGGTTCTTTTCTTAAGCCGCGTAGGTGCCGCGATTATTGAAGCCATGAGAGAATCATACTTTTTCAAAACCGTGGACGTAAAAGACATAGATTATATCAACTTTTTTAGAAATATTGGACCAGCCGGTTATTTAATAGGTTCGGGCTTAGGCATACTGATCCTAAGCTTCTTTTCAATTCAAATGCTGTTTTTAATATTAGGCATTTGTCTGCTATCGGGTATTTATTTTTCCGGCCGTCTAAAAAAGATTAAAGGCTAACCATAAATATTCCATACCGAGTTAATCGCTAAGCCTTATTATTAATTAAATCAACCAATGAATAAAGAGTATTTCAAAACCATGGTTCAGCTGGCTACCACGGCCTTTGGCATAGTGGCTGCTCTGGCCTGGAATGAAGCTATCAAAGCTCTGTTTGCTAAAGTGTTCGGCGATACAGCCGGCATTATTGGTTTATTTGTTTATGCCGTGGTCGTCACTATTATTGTCGTCACGGTAACATCCAAACTGGGCAAGCTGGCTGAGAAAGCTGATATAAAACCAGTGAACAAATAAAATCAATGTAAGTTAATACAAACACCCGGGGCAAACGCGCTCCGGGTGTTTTCAAGTCAGTTTCATCAGCAATCACTACTGGCTGGCCGTGTATTCAAACCAGACATTATAGATTTCCAGATCAGGTTCGCCTGCGCCAGTGTTGCTGGCCGGTGTCAGACTGAATAATACGGTGGCTCCGGCTGTCAGATCAGCTTGATCAGTCGGAGTGAACGTCAGTACTGCTGGAGTGCCGGCATTATCAGTCACATTTATAGCTGTTTCATCATCCATGTCCGTATCCCAGGCCGGGGTGCCTAGTACATCGCTTATTGCCACGCTGAAATCCATATCCCAGTCCGTAACAATAGCCGCTGAAGTATCAACTACTGCTTTAAACACTCCTCCGGAAGCATAATCGCTCGGCACGGTAAACTGAGTACCTATGCCGACCGTGTCATCTTCGGAATACTGGAGCGCCAAACCTTGATTAGCAGTGTAGATTAAATTCGGCTCAGTAGTGGTCGAATCAATCGGCACTGACGTACCAGTAGGATCAGCTACCAATGACATCAAAGGAAATTCAACAATACGAACCACGTTAGCGATTTCATCAGCTGCCCAGGGGTTGGCCGTATTATCCCAATCCTCTGTTATTACATCGCCTTCATTAAGCATGGCGATATTGTCAGCATCAGACAGATCAGCCGTGGATAGTCCAACAAAGGTAACATCAGTAACTGTGACGGTTTTAGTCGCGTCCACAGTCAAGTTGCCATACACCCGCACATCATCATTCAGCTTAAAGGCCATGTCATCGCCGGGTCCAGCTGTGGCACCCCGATATAATGCGCCATCGATCCGCACATTATCTCCAAATGTCACTGGTTGGTCATTGTTATTCGTATCCGTAGTGTTGTTGATGATTGTGCCATTAAAGAAAGTGACACCGCCTACGCCTTGTGAGCCTACTTTGAGAGAATCAGTCAGCAGGGATCCATTGAGATCAAAATAATCTCCTGTCTGGCCGCCTAAAGTTGCAGTAATGTCATGCAAGGAAGCTGCCCAAACTACTCCGACGGTCAAAAAAAGCGCCACGCCAGCCACTGCTACACCTCGAATAGTATTTTTTTTCATTATCTCACCTCCTTTCGCTTGAATCTTTTTCTAGTTTACCAAATACTTGTCCACTAGGCCAATGCTTTGTTATTACCGCATCATTAACTATAATAAGGATATGTCCGAGACCACACCTGAACAATATGGCTTAACTCAGGAGCAGGTTGATAATATTGAATCAACCAATCAAGCTCTGCCAACCCGAATTGTTATTGCCGGGGTTAGTTTCGGGATAATAGTAACGATTATTTATTGGATCACGAGCAGTCCCGGTTTGGGATACTTGATCATGGCATTATTTATCTTTGGCCTGGCTGGCTTGCTGATTGGCATTTATTTTGCTGCTTACCAGCCCAGGACAGTAGAAAGAATTCTCTCCCTGGTTTCTGCTGAACGGAGAAAATACTATCGCTACAGCAAAGCTCGAGGAGTCCAATCAAATGAACAAGATAAAACCAGGCAGGCTTATTGGTTGTCGCTAGACCGCACCGACCTTGTCAAACAAGTTGCCCAGCTCTATGCTGCGCTCCAATATACCGTTACTCCGGTACCGCCAGAGGCCAACAAGGGTTTTGACTTGCTTCTTCAATACTACGACGAAAATATCATTATGAACTGCGCTTCCCAGAATGAGTTGGTTGATCAAGGAGCGGTTGATAGCCTGTTCCAATGGCTGATTGAAACTAAGGCTCATAAAGCCTACTTTGTCTCGGTTCGCGGGTTTACTGAACAGGCGAAAGAGTTTGCCAAAGACAAGCCAATAAGATTAATCACCGGACAGAATATTGTAGAACTGGTGGGCCAAGCAGCGCGTTCTCAATAATAGGATTTGACGAAAATTTAGCCTTTTGTTAACGTGTGTTGGCAAAAAACACAAGCCTATGTAATAGGCTGTTTTTATTAATAGATTTGCATAGGGAGGGTAATTTCGGGGGGTAAATCAATAATTCATCAATAATGCCCCCTTTATGCCAATTTCTGTCCGTAATCACCTATTAGCCAAATATCAATATACTATTGTCGCACTGGTTGCCCTGATTAATTTGTGTCTTCCCCAAAATGCCGGTGCTGTTACTCAACCAACGCAGATTTTTCCTGATTCCGCAGCTATCTGCCTAAACTATGAACGTGAAGTAACTCAATCTGACAGGCTGCCAGTGATTAAACAGCGTCCAGCTAAAAAAACAATTCATCTGACAGTCACTGCTTACTCAAGCACCGTAGACCAGACCGACTCGAGTCCTTTCATTACTGCCTCAGGAACCCACGTACATGACGGCACCCTGGCTCATAACTATTTGCCCATTGGCACCCAGGTCCGTTTCCCTGATATCTTTGGCAATAAAATATTTGTGGTTGAAGATCGTTTGAACGCTCGCTATGGTCCATATATGGCTGATATCTGGATGCCCACTCGCGATCAAGCTATCCAGTGGGGCGCCAAAGTGCTAAGAATGGAAATACTTTAAAATAACTAATAGTTATCTCCCGAAGGGAGACGAATTTCTAATTCAAACTGACTTTCCCGCCAAATGGCAGTGGCGATTAGGTTAGCTAAAAACCCTACGCCACTTAAGTGGCTGGGAAAAAACAAGCCCCGATCTATTCCTAAGAATAGCATCGGGGCTCTTGTTAAATGTTTAAAAAATGCTTACTACAGTCAAAGTAGAGACGAATCTTAGGCTTCCCTTAGCTTTATTTTTTCGACCGATCCAGGAAAGCACCAACGCTTTTCACCCAGCCCTCAGGCTGCATCATGAGATGAGCCATGAAATGTTTGGCTTGTTCGGTCACATTTTGTCCCAGAGGTGCCCGGGCAAGCATCAGAGCATAACGAGTTGCCAATGGACTGCGGGCAACCACCTTATCGGCTAATTTATTAATCGTATCAAACACTGTTCCCGGCGCGACCGCCCTGGTAACAATGCCCCACCGCTCGGCCGTGATCCCATCAATTTTGTTGCCGAGCAACAGCCAAGCTGTTCGCTGCGGGTTCCAGCCGGTTAGCCTATGCGTCTGATGCGGTCCGCCCCAACCTGGAGCACCGTCAAGGTCGTATTCAGGAAAACCAAGAATAGTGTTCTCTGAAACGATGATTATTTCGCACACGGCAGCAAATACTTCAAGTGCACCCGCTAACAGGTAACCCTTTTCCTTGCCGTCTTCACCTCCTTCAATTCCACCAATCACCAGCATACCAGCTTCGTTACGTATTTTTACAATCTCTTCAATCGCTTTCAGTCCTTCATCCATGTGAACCAGGGCTGCATCAAGGTCTAGCGGTTTATACCCATCATCATCCTTGCGCACCAGCGTTGACAAGTCAGCACCAGCCGAAGTACTTTTCGATTTTCCTGGAATTGGTTGTCCTCGCAGCACAACCACCTTGGTGCCTTCTTTGGCAAGTGTTTCAAAAGCTTCTACTAGCTCCACAAACACCTGACCATTCAGGGCATTATTTACCTCAGGCCGATTGATTATTACTGACCTAAACGAGGAGCCTGTTCCAATCTCAACAACATTACTCATTATCTGATCCTCCCTTTTCTTCCATCCAGAAAACAATTAGATTACCCCCATACCATTGAGAGCACCCGTGATAAACGAAACAACCCAGACACCATAAGCCCACGGCCCATAACGCTTGATAAAGGTTATTGATCTCGGTGACCAGTCGTAGCTGAAATAGTAATATACCAGATATCCAGCTGGAAAAACCAGCGCGGTCATCATTAATAAGGCTATTCCACCAAGAATCGTGTGTATGTTCCATCCATGGGATCCCACTTGGAACATTTGATAGCTCGTGAACCAGTCAATCATCACACCAAACAATATTGCTACAGCATATCTGGTCATGGCTCGTCTTCGATACCGAAAACTGAGGATGCCGTATGAGTACAGCACCAACATCACAACCATCAACACCATAATGTGCTTTGGCATACCGCACCTCCTAAGCTTTGTAAGCATCTTGTCAAAGACCAAAATACAGCTAATTCCCTCCAGCTGAACCATCATATATTACAGCTATGAACATTATTGTCAAAGAAAAAGACCCTCATTAATTGACATAAACGCTTACTTTAGCTACACTTCGCCTGATATATTACCTTTATATTGACCGGGGACTTTTAACCAATGGACGAGCAAGACACGAGCACAACTGAACCAATTGAATCAGCTGAGCCAGCTGAATCAGACGAGCAAAAACCCGTAGTCTTGCCGGAAACGATTGTAATTAAAGATTTTGCCGACAAACTTGGACTGCCGGTCACCAAGATCATTGCTGAACTGATGAAGAGCGGAATCATGTCCGGACAGAACGAACGGATAGATTTTGATACAGCATCTATTGTTGCCCAGGATTTCGGCTTCCTAGCTACCAAAGAAGATGCGGTGGGTGTATCAAAAGACACGGAACTTCTCGAACAAGCGACCCGGGAAGAAAAAGGCAAAATGAAGCCGCGGCCTCCCGTAGTGGTTGTTATGGGACATGTTGACCATGGTAAAACCAAACTGCTTGATGCAATTCGTAAAACCGACGTAGTCGCCCAAGAAACCGGCGGCATCACCCAGCGGATCGGCGCATATCAAATCAAGGAAAAAAACCGACTAATTACTTTTATTGATACGCCCGGTCATGAAGCTTTTAGCGCTATGCGTTCACGGGGCGCCCGAGTGGCTGATGTGGCTATTCTGGTTGTGGCGGCCGACGATGGCGTAAAGCCTCAAACCAAGGAGGCTCTAAAAATTATTAAGGAAAGCAATATCCCTTTCGTTGTGGCAATCAACAAAATCGACAAGCCTGATGCCGACGTGAAAAAAGTTAAAAAGCAATTGGCTGATCTCAATATCATGCCTGAGGACTGGGGCGGAAATATTGTGATGGCTGAAATATCTGCTAAACAGAATAAAGGCATAAAAGAACTCTTGGAGGTCGTTTTGCTGGTTGCTGATCTGGAAAAGAACTCGCTTAAAGCTAATCCTGACCGATTAGCAATTGGTACAATTATTGAATCGCATGTTGATCCCGGAGAGGGGCCGGTCGCTACCGTGGTGGTCCAGTCGGGCACCCTGCATAAGGGCGATCTGATTACGGTCGGCAACGTCTATGGAAAGGTTAAAGCCTTAAAAAACCACTACGGGGAATCATTAATTGACGTGCCTCCTTCTGCGCCTGCCAAAATTATGGGCCTAAAGGGCGCGCCCTTGGTCGGAGATATTTTACAGGCGGTAAAAGATTTAATTGATATTAAAAAAAGGGTTAAAAAATACCAAATGGAAACCCGTACGGCTGAACCGACACTCTCTGTCGCCCAACCCGAGAGCAAAGATAAACCTAAGAACGTCAAAATTGTTCCGGTAATTTTAAAAGCTGATACTCTGGGATCGCTGGAAGCTCTGGTGGGAGCTTTACAAAACATTAAAAATGAAGAAATAGAAGTAAAAATAATCCAGCAAGGCTTAGGCAACATCACTGAGGCAGACGTCCTGGCCGCTGAAACAGGCAAGGCCAGCCTCTATGGCTTCAATACTTTGGTAAGTCCAGCCGCTGAAGCAGTGGCCAAAGGCAAGCATATCGAACCCCAAATTTTTAAAATTATTTATGATCTGGTAAACGATGTGAGAACGAAGGCCGAAGCGCTACTGACTCCAGAAATTATTCGAACGGACTTGGGTAAATTGAAAGTTTTGGCAATTTTCCGAACCGAACATAATGCCATGATCGTGGGCGGACAAGTTACTGCCGGCAAGGCCACTGACGATTCGTTGATCCAAGTACTGAGAAACGACGAGGAAATCGGCAAAGGCAAAATTGTTCAGCTTCAATCACAAAAACGCGCAGCAAAAGACGTGCTGTCCGGTTCTGAGTGTGGAATTAAATTCGCGGGTCCGCCGGTCATTGCTGAAGGTGATACTCTTGTTTTTTATCACGAAGAAATCAGAAGAAAAACACTGGGCTAAAATATCAACATGGCCTTAAACAGAATTGCCAAAATAAACGCTTTAATTAAGCAAGAGGTTGGAAAATTCTTTATTCGGGAAATTGAGTTTCCTAAATCAGTAATAGTGACTATTGCCCGCGTAGAAACTACGGCCGACTTACTGTTTGCCAAGGTTTGGATTACCATATTACCTATTGAACAAGAGCCGGAGGTGTTGCCTATTATTAAGGATCACCAGTGGCTGATTCAGCGTTCTTTAAACCGGACTCTGGTTATAAAAAAAGTACCGGAATTGCAATTTAAGGTGGATAAAACCGAAGCTCAGGCAGCTAGAATTGCGGGACTTCTTGACGGATTAAAAAACCAGGAGTAAGCTCGGGAGTTATTCGACTCCCTATGAAGCATTTCTTCACCAAGCTTGATAATTTCATAAACCAATCCCAAAATATCGTCTTATCAGCGCATGAACGTCCGGATGGTGATGCCTTGGGAGCGCTGTTGGGTTTGTCATACCATTTAGAAGAGCGCGGCAAGCAAGTGGTCTGCTTTGTTAATGATCCACCCCCGGCCTATTTTAACTTCTTGGATACGCAAAAAATCATTAATGATAAAGAAATCATTTCAAATCTGAATTATGATTTAGTTATATTTTTGGATATTGGCGATGTAAAAAGATCTTACCTTTCTTCTTTACTGTCAAATAATGCCAACAAGCCAATCGTGTTAAGCATTGACCATCACCCAACAATTCTGGAATATCGGGGCAATAAAATAGTGCATGAATACTTGATTAATCCTGAAGCCTCATCCACTTCAGAAATAATTTATCATTTTCTCAAGCATATTAATGCTCCAATCAGCCGGCCAATGGCCACTAGTCTGCTTACCGGAATATTAACCGATACGGGCGGTTTTTCAAACCTAGCCACTACCACCAGTTCAATTGACGCCGCTGCCAAACTCTTAGGCCAGGGGGCTCTGCTTCAGGAAATTACTGATCGAACACTAAAAAATAAAACTTTGCCCATTTTAAAAGTCTGGGGAGTGGCTCTCAGTCGACTGCAAAAAGATCCTAAGACTGGCATTGTCTCTACGGCTATTTTTTTAAAAGATCTAGAAGATTGTGGCGCTGATTTGGGGGCAATCGACGGAATTGCCAATTTTTTAAACTACTTACAGGATGCTACCGCTGCTCTGCTTTTAAAAGAGCTCCCTGACGGCCTGATCAACGGTAGCTATCGAACCACTACGCCCGGCGTAGATGTTTCCGAAATGGCAGCTCAGTTTGGCGGAGGGGGCCATGCCAAGTCAGCTGGCTTCACTGTCCCCGGCCGGATAGAACAAACTCCTTCAGGCTGGCAAGTAGTCAGCGCGTGACCGTAACCAACTCATTTGTTATACTATTGCTATTATGAAACAAGATCCTACTAACCAGCTTATCCCCATGGTGATTGAAAAAACCAGCCGCGGGGAACGAGCTTACGACATTTATTCGAGACTGCTAAAAGAACGCATCGTCTTCCTGGGTTTTCCCGTGGATGACATTACGGCCAATACGGTTATCGCCCAGCTGCTGCACCTAGAGAGCGAGGATAAAAACAAGGAGATTAAGCTGTATATCAACACCCCGGGCGGTTCAGTCACGGCCGGCATGGCTATTTACGACACCATGCAATATGTCAAGCCTGACGTAGCCACAATCTGCGTAGGCATTGCCGCTTCCATGGGCGCTGTATTACTCTCAGCTGGAGCTAAGGGAAAACGCTTCGCTCTACCAAACTCGGAAGTACTGATCCACCAAGTCATGGGTGGAGCTGAGGGTCAGGCGGCTGACATCAAGGTCCGTGCCCAACACATCTTACGGATTCACGAACGGTTGAATAAAATCCTGGCCAAACACACTGGTCAGCCTCTGGCTAAGATAGAAAAAGATTCTGACCGCGACTTTTTCATGAATGCCGAAGAAGCTAAGAAGTACGGAATCATCGATAAAATCATCCAATAAATAGTAAACGACCACCAGCCTGAGGGCTGGTGGCTTTGGGTTTGCCGACTTCGTCGGCAGGGCGGCTGTTGAGTTGTTAAGAAGTCAGTTTGTCAAACAAAGAGGGTTGATTTATTTGGTTGTGATGATACTGGTGACGTA
>JAZDMR010000039.1:0-5523 GCA_043800725.1 bacterium
TTGGTGCGGACGGTGGGACTTGAACCCACACGCTCTTGCGAGCCTAGGCCCTCAACCTAGCGCGTATACCGATTCCGCCACGTCCGCAAATTTTAAATGATGGGACTTGCCCCGCGGAGCGGGGTCCGGCTCCGCCGGGAAACCCGCAACCCCCGGACTCTGATCCGGGGCTAGGCCCTCAACCTAGCGCGTATACCGATTCCACCACCTGGGCGGGAGTAATTAGTTATCCTTTTTTATCGGACGGATTTTCAAAGCTTTGCCCCGGGGGTTTCTGGTGTAGGCCAGATTGGCGCGGCGAACTCGGGCCTGACCGACTATCTCGATCTTGGAAATCGCGGGCAGATGCAGAGGAAAGATTTTTTCCACGCCGATTTGTCCGGCGCCGATTTTTCTGACTGTAATGCTGGCAGAGGAGTCGGTACCGCCATGACATTTGATAATGATGCCTTCAAAAACCTGGACTCTTTCCTTGTCGCCCTCTTGAATGCGCTGATGCACTCTTACTTGCTGACCGGGCCTGATTTCGGCTACCTTGTCCTGCAACGGAAGCAAACCGTTTTTTGGTTCTTTTTCTTCTTTATTGTCTTTGGTGTCTTGTTTTGTCATAGATATATTAAAAAGTTATGCGTAAGAGGCAAAACCTAGTCTACTCACTGGAGCTTTTCTCGTCAAGCTTTGCAAGGAAGGATTGAAGTGAATTTGGCAAAGGAGACTGATATTGTTTGGTCTGACCGTTAATGTCGGTGAACCTTAGCTGATAAGCGTGTAAAAAGATCCTTGGCAGGTTTGTTGATCTGCTTGGTTCCGGAGCATAGAGCTTATCGCCCACAATAGAGTTGCCAATGGCTTTTAGGTGAACTCTGATCTGGTGCATCCGGCCGGTTTTAGGCATTACTTCCAAAAAGGTTAAATGGGGGTATTTTTTTATTATTTTATAGCTGGTTAAAGCGGGTCGGCCCTGGCCATCGCTGCGAGCAGCCATTCTGTTCCTGTTGGAGCGGGAGCGGGCAATGGGCAGGTCAATTTTTCCATCCTCATCAATTTGGCCATAAACCAGAGCCAGATAAGTCTTGGCAATATTTCTTGATTGAAACTGTTTTTTGAAATAGCTGAACGAATCATTGCTTCTTGGCACGAGGATTAATCCTGATACGTCGCGATCCAGACGGTGAACAATGCCCGGCCTGGTCAAATCTTCTCCTACATGTGCGATGTCTGGATATTTTTCAATCAGCCAGTCGGTTAAAGTTTTTTCCGTGGATCCGGGAGCGGGATGAGTTAAAATGCCAGACGGTTTATTAACCACCAGATAATCGTTATTTTCTTCAACTAAACTGATTTCGCCCCAATTGCCTGGCGTACTATCAGGCACCAGTTCGTGATTTAGCGTAACCTGATCGCGGCATTTTAATCTGTAATGCGGGGTTACGATTTTGTCGTTAACCCTAACTTCCCCTTTTGTTATCAGCTTTTGCAAGTGGCTGCGAGAATATTGATTTAAATGGTCAGCCAACCAGCGGTCCAATCTAGAACCGTCATCCTGAGCAGCGACTTGTTTATTGAAATCAATAGCTTGGTCTAGCATAACTAATTTCCATGCTACGTGATAAATTTAAAAAAAGAAAGACCGGCGCATCTTTTATGCTTAACCACCTTTTCATTTTTTTAAACCGGTCGTTTTAAGCCTGTTTTTTTAGAAAAGCCAAGGCTCCGGTTTTGGTTTTAATTTGTCCGTTTAGCTGCCTTAAGCGCAATTGAGTTAATAAATTACCCACCTTGGGGCCTGATAATACATTAAGATGGGTCATGACTTCCTCGCCTGATAATAGATAAGTCGGCTTATTGCCTGAGTAACCGCGCTGTTTCACTAATTTCATTCTGTTAATTAAAATACTGACCCCTTCCCAGTGGGCCCTTTTACCCTTAGGCCGTGAAGCCCAGCAATCAGCAAACATCAGGGCTAATAATTTCTGGCTGGGCAGTTTAGGATTGCCCAGGAATTGATCAACAACCAGCATATCCATGGTTTTGGCCCCAAAACGAAGCAGATGATAGCGAACCAGCCAGGCCAAACGAGCGGGTATAATCTGTCCGTTGGCGGAAGAGAGTTTAAGCCGAGTAGCGATATTATTAACGACTACCACCCCAACCTTGTCGTGATGCCAAAAAGGAAAAGTGTTGCCGTCTTTATTACGTACCATTTTTTGGGTGCTTACTTTGCCAATATCGTGCAGCCAAGTGGCAAAATATAATTCCGCATCCGGCTTGAATTTGGGTAATAGTTTTTTTAATTCCGGCTGGTGAAAAGCTTCCAGGGAGAGTCGCGCATGATCCCAAACCGTACCCTCGCCGTGGTCTTTTTCTGGCTGCGGGCAGGTTTTCATTTCCAGGGCTTCCGGGATTAAGACGCGCAGAGCGCCAGAAAGATCCAAAATATCCACTGATTCAGTCGGATTAGCCTGAAACATTTTTACCAGCTCGGAAGCGACTGATTCTCGGGGCAAGACAGAATCGTTTAAATGACTGATCAGTCCGCGCACTGATTGCCAGGTGCCCGGCTCCACTGAAAAATCTAATTGCACGGCCAATCTTAGCGCTCGCAGCAGCCGAGTATAGTCTTCTTGGAAACGCAGTAACGGATTACCCACCGCCCGAATCAAGCGGCTGGCTAAATCATCAATTCCGCCGGACGGGTCAACCAGCTTTTTTTTGTAAATATCCCAGGCCATGGCATTGACGGTAAAGTCTCGCCTTTTTAAGTCTTCCGCCAAGGGCAGTCTAGGGTCGGTATGTACGGCGAAGTCGCGGTAACCGCCCTTTAAATAGAGAGAGTGTTCAAGCCTGGGCAAGGCCACATCGTAAACTTCTTTTGAGCTTTTGGGAAAATATTTAATCACGCCAAAACGACGGCCGGCATACTGAGCCGTGCCATGCTGATTCAAATATTGAGCCAGCTTAGCATAAGAAACATGACGAACGACAAAATCAATGTCATTTGGCTGGCGACTAATCAGCACATCGCGAACGCTGCCGCCGACGATATAGACCTCGGCCCTAGTAAACGATTTTTTAAGGTTTTTTATGGCCGGCGGGACTGCCAGTTTGGCCAATTTCTGTTCAGGCGTAAGTATGCGCATACTTGACTATTGTAACACTTTTTAATAAGAGCTATAAATTACTAATTATCAAAAAAACTACTTATCTTGAAAATTAGTAATTAGCAATTATTTTTCCACCACGCAGCATTTCCAGCGCAGTACGGGATGTTCGTCTGGTTTTTACCCTTGTTGTCGCCATTTAATCGAGCAGCCCATTGAGGGATGCTGCTCTTCCTTGGGGGTTTCGCCGATAATGAGCGACTCGATGGCGTCTTTTAGGTTGTGGACGGTTGCCTTATCCCCGTCTTTCCAGTTATCGTCAATGCGGCCGTGATAGGCCAGCTTGCGATCGCGATTATAAACAAACACGTCAGGCGTGCAAACAGCGCCAAAGGCCCTGGCAATCTCCTGAGTTTCATCTACTAGGTAGGGGAAGTTGATATTATGCTCTTGGGTAAACTTAATCATGTGTTCCATGTCGTCTTCTGGGTATTCCCCAGGATCGTTGGAATTGATGCCGATAAAGATAACGCTCTTATCCAGATACTGTTCCTGGAGCTTGGTCAGGCGCGGTACAGCCGCCTGGGCATAGGGGCAGTGATTGCACATAAAAACCACTACCATGACCTTATAATCAGCAAAATCGCGAGGGGCATTCATTCCTCCGCCGGTGCCGATAAGATTAAAATCCGGCAATTCAGAGTTTAATTTAACTTTTTGCGATTCTGTGAGAGTCATATATTAACAGGTTATCAGAAAGGCTTATTATGGGCAAACCATGAAACATATCGAGATATCTAGATATGTATGCCTGACATTTGGGATTCGAGCATTGATTATTGTTTGTCATTTGATGTTCGTTATTTATCTTTTTGATATTTAATTGCCTGGTCTTGTTTAAACTGGAGCTTTTGTTACTCTTAAGGTTAATCACTAATAAAAAATATGCCCAGACTAAAAAGAAAACGCACTCGCCATGAAGACGATCAGCATCTGGATAATTTTGATTTCAAGCATAATATCACTTGGCGCATATTCAGAATATTATCTGAGTTTATCGAGGGGTTTGAGTTTATTTCGGAATTAAAAAGGCCGGTGACTATCTTTGGTTCGGCTCGTACGAAAAAAACTGATTTGTATTATAAGCAAGCGCGACTACTGGCAAGGAAGCTCGGCCAGGCCGGCTATACCATTGTTACAGGCGGAGGTCCGGGCATAATGGAAGCGGCTAATCAGGGAGCCTGCGATGCCAAGGCTGAATCAGTGGGTTTGAACATTCAATTGCCTTTTGAACAGCGGTCCAACAAATGGGTCAAGAAAGGAGTGGGCTTTTTCTACTTTTTTTCTCGCAAGACCATGATGTCCACATCCTCGCAGGCGTATGTCTTTTTCCCCGGCGGCTATGGCACCTTGGACGAGTTTTTTACCATCAATACTCTGATTGAGAATGGAAAAATCGAAAAACGCCCGATGATTTTATTCGGACACGAGTACTGGGATTTGCTGGATAAATTTATCAGAGAAGAAATGCTCGATGATAAAAAAGCCATTGATCCGGCCGATGCCCATATTTATCAAATTACCGATGACATTGATGAAATTGTAAAAATCATCAAGAGCTCTCAAGAGCGGCAGTATACGTTTATGTAAGTTTTGTTGTTTTATTTGCGGTAGGTGTAGCATTCGATATAGTAGGGTAGATTTTTCTAAATCAGGCAAACTAACAAAGGAGGGGCGGCAGATGCGCTCTTTTCAATTTTGGCTAAAAGTTACTCGCCCGCACAACTATCTCTCTGCTGCCTTTGGAACCTGGGTTGTTGCCCTGTTATCAAATGGGCCAACCTGGTTCAGTGTAGTAAAAGTAGCAGCACCGGTAAGTATGGGGATTGGCGTGCTGGGGGCTAGCCTGTTCCATTTTGGGGCGGCCAATAAAATGTACGCGCGGAAAAAGCACGACTGTGTACCAACTACCAAGCCCTGGGTACTGACAACTCTCGGAAGCCTAGTAATGATTTTCTCTTTAATCATCGCCTTCAGATATCTTCCTAGAGCCGGCCAAACACTGGTCGTTGTCGATGCCCTGATAATACTTTTGTATGCCCGATGTTTAGCTCGTTACTGGGTAACCAAAAACGTAGCAATTGCTTTTGTCGACACCACGCCAATTCTATTGGGATGGCTGTCTGGCCATCGTTTACACACCGGCATTCCATTGGCAATCGCTGTCGTGTTTACGTCCATATGGGCTCGTGAAATTCTCAAGGATATATCTGATATTCGGGCAAACGAAGGTATTCGCGTGACCTTGCCAATGTGGATTGGCATACGAGGGGCGAGAATAGTGGCAGGCGCGCTTCTTTGTTTGAGCGTTTTTGGTCTGGCGGTTTTAAGCAAGCAATTTTTCACAATGCCAGCATACGTT
>JAZDMR010000006.1:0-11824 GCA_043800725.1 bacterium
TTCTGGTCGCGATTTAACCAATCGGCGTTCGACCTTATCCGCTCGATTGCCTGCTTAATAGTACGTTCTGCACCGGGTGCTTCGTGCGTGCTAAAAAATTTTTCTACTTCTTTAGCCCTGGTTTTGTCCGCAAAGCCGCCAAGCGGCTTGATGAGCGCAGTTAAGAGGTGGCTGCCGTCCGGATAACGGTGCAGGAACGTTGCCCAATGCTTTTGTATAAATTCCCAATAAAGATTGCGGCCGTGCGGATTCATGCCCACGCCGGCAAAAATTGCCGGACCATCCTGCAGGCGGACATTGTTGCTCATTGTAAATTCAAGCGACCCTATGAGAATAGACTCATCCTTGAACGCGCCAAGCGCAACTCCTATGCGTTCTTTTTCCTGCGCAGAAACGGCATTCTTATATGTTTTAATAAACCAATCAAAATCTTTTTTTCCACCGTATTTTGCTGCCAAGCCGTACACCACTCCGCGCAGGTCTGGGTCAACGGTTTCTAATTGTTCGCGTTGCGCCTTAAAACGTTCTTCTGCTGTGCGTATCGTCTCCTTGTCCCCGTATCCCCCAAAATTGGCCAAAGCCAGCATGCGCAAGAGAGCATCGTTGTGCGACTCGTCTTTTTTCTTATCCCAACCCATCTTCCTTACCAATTCAACAAAAACGCTGCGCGCATAATTCTCATATGCATCATAATGCGGCGTGCCGTACAAGAGCGATGACATTTGTCTGATGTTCCCGGAAATTAGCGACCAAACAGTATAATCAAGCTCATTATGGTATTTTGCGGTAAGCCGGAGGGCTTGCGTTATCGGCACAATTCCCGCTTCGGCCAGGGCATAGCTATCGCGTATAACTCCCAGGCGGTCGGGTGCCGACAGCTTTTTCTCTTCTATGTATTTTCCCAGAAGGCCCAGCCATGATGGCGGGTACTTTGTCCTAAAGAACCCGCACTCGCCGAAATTGAATTTTGTGCCGGGCTGGATCTTCGGCAGAATAACACTTTTCCGAGTCATTAATCGCGGCGTTTTGAAGCCGGCTTTAGCCGGTTCAATGCCAAGCGGAATATGCCATAACGTTTTGTCTTTGCTGTTGCGATTAGCGGAGGCGCTGCCGAAGAACCGCCTTTGCGATATCTTTATATTGTTTTTATTTTCTTCAATTTCTAAAAGAGGATATCCGGCACGCTCCGTCCAAGTGCTCATCATTTTAAGAACCGGCTCGCGCGAAGCTGATTCCAGCGATTTCCATAAGTCGCGCGTGCGCGCATTGCCGTACCGGTATGCATGAAGGTAATTACGTAACCCTTTCTTAAAGCGGTCTTCGCCCAAGTAGGCGGCTAGCATGCGTATTATATTTGCCCCCTTGGCATAGCTTACGCCATCGAATATTTCGTTGATCTCGTTCGGATTATGCACCGGTATTTCTATTGGGTGCGTATTTTCCAGGCCATCCAGGCGCAATGCGTAGGAAAGGCCGTGCCCGCCGTATCCGGTAAAGCGCGTCCGTATATCCCACTCCGGGAAAATCTTGTTAACCGCAACATATTCCATGTATGTAGCGAACCCCTCGTTAAGCCACAGGTCGGTCCACCATTCCATGGTTACCAAATTACCAAACCACTGGTGTGCAATTTCGTGGGCGGTAACCAAAGCGACCCATTCTTTGTCCGCAACAGACGCATGTTCATTTATCAAAAGCGCGGATTCGCGGTACGTAATAGCGCCCCAGTTCTCCATGGCCGCGCTTTGGAAATCGGGAATAGCTATAAACTGTAGTGCCGGCAGCGGATAAGGAATACCAAAATAATTATTATAAAAAGATAATGATTTTATTGCGGCGTCCATAGCGAACTTAAGTTCTCGCTGTTTCCCGGGAGTACTATATATCTTCATTACAACTCCTTCTTCGGTTTCTTCTTCCATATATTCGAACTCACCCACCACAAAAGCCACTAGGTACGAAGACATTTTCGGCGTCGGCGCAAAATGGTACCAGGATCCGCGCGTTTCCTTTTTAACTTTTTCCGGCAGCGTATTCGATATGGCCATTGTGCCGGTGGGTGCGAACACATAAATTTTAAACACCGCCTTTTTATCCGGTTCGTCGAAGCACGGGAAAGCTCGGCGCGCATCCGTAGGTTCGAACTGCGTTGTAGCCAAAAAAACATCCTTGCCGTTCCTAATATATTTGCTCCTGTAGAAACCGCGCAATTCATCGTTTAAAATTCCACTAAAGGAAATCTCAAGTGTTGCCCTCCCCTTCTTTATGTTTTCTTTAAACCAAAAAGTGGCGGTCTCCAGGTTTTTGTCGAAAGTAATTTTTTCCGGCTTCAGGCGCTTCCTGCCATGCACAAGCACGACTCCGGACAACTCTAAGTTTTTAGAATGCAAAACTATGGATTTAACCGGTTTAGCGACATGGATTAATATAACCTCCGACCCTTCAAAGGCGGATTTTTTAAGGTCCGTCGATATCGAAATTTCATAACGTTCGGGTAAGACGTGTAATGGCAACCTCACGTTTTTGGCATTTTTTCGCATTTCGGAAGCTGCGGGCATGGTGGTTTAAAGTATGCGCAAATTTTTACGCCACGGCAAGCGCCTGGCGCAATAGCGTTGCGTGAAAAAATGGCGTTGCGTAAAAAGCGGCGAGTAGCTATAGCGCGCGCTATTTTATTGCGCGTCCGCCGCCCTTATGCCACTTAACGCTAGTTAAAAGCGGCCCGTATAAATCACTTTCTATTGAAATGTATAACCCCCTAAGTTCCCCTGCGCTCGGGTTGCGACGCTGGAATCCCACAAAGGGTACTTCTTCTATTATCGCCAGAGGTGTTTGCTCGCTGCCTTCGCCCATGACCAACACCGCGGCCACCGCCAACGCATCAGCAACGTTGGCCTTAGTCACTTTCATTGTGCGTCCGAAAATATCGGGCTTCCCAACATAATTCCTGAGTGCCTGGAAACCGCTGTACGCGATGGCCACGCCAGTCGTGCCGCGGCGGAATGGCGAAGTGTGGCTGTCGGTTACGATCACGCCAATGTCTTTTATGTGGAACCGCTTCCGTAAGTATGCCCTGATTTCATTCGCGCTTTTTTGCGGATCGGCCGGCCACAGTACGTAATAGCCGTTTCCGTTCGATTCATCTATGCCGGCGGTGGGTATGAGGACATTGCGTTTCAATGTAAGTATTATGTTGTAGCGCTGTTTTTTGGGATAGAGTATAAAATCCGCTTCGCGTTTTACCAGCTCCGCCTTGTCCGTCTTGTTCATTTTATCTGCCTTGTTTGTTTTATCCGAACCGCCTGTTTTACCTGAACCGCCAGCCGATTCCACGGGAACAACACGGCCTTCGCATATGGATATGATTTTCGAGGTAACCGCCACAACACTGCCCTCTTTAAGCGGAGGGATGTTTGAGTCGAGAACATTCTCAAGCGTTTGCATACCCGGTACAATTTTGCCGGTCCTGATTGTAGTTATTTTCATAACTTATTTGCCCGGCTAAAAGCGGCCACGGCATTAACTCTATTCTTCCACAAGCCACTGCACTCTGCCAATAGTGCTGTCGGTTAGGCGTACTTTTATGCCGCGCGGATGTACCGCCGCGGAAGTCAGCACATTTTTAACTATGCCCTGCTTATAATTCTTGGTGCCGTAGTTATCTTTTTCTATTACCCATACCTGCACACCCGGACGCACAGCGTTCCGCGGCGGCGGCATTGGATTGTCGAATTTATTGCCTCTTGCCATTTCACAATATTAACGATACTTGTGCAGTAATTCAAATTTACATATGCATGCATATCGATGACTTAAATCGCCAATCAGTAGCTCGAATATAGCGGCACGATTTCTACGTCGCCCTTCTGTTTTCGACGCACCACGTCTATAACCTTGCCGAATATCTGGAAATTGCGACTAACGATGATCGGTTTATACTGCGGGTCGGATGACACCGGCTTCAGGATAACGGCATTGTTTGCAAATTCAATTTTTTTGATTACCGCAAAATTATCGACAATCGCCACCACTAAGTCGTTATCGTATACGGCATGCGTAATTTCCACCAAAACATAATCGCCTTCATTCACTCCAGCCTCGTCCATTGAATTGCCGACGGCCCTAATGGCCACTATTTTTTCCTTGTTGCGGCCGTCGAGCAGTTCTTTGGCGATGCAGATATAGTCGTCGAAGCTGCGTTCGGCCAGCACGCTAACATTATCGCATCCGGCCGAAGCCATAACCGGAATAGTTACTGTTTCTCCGCGCGCGTCTTCATGTGCAGATTCGCGCAAGCGGATGCCACGGCGCTCGTAGCGGGCACGCTCGATTAATCCTTTTCTTTCCAGTGCTTCTAAATATTGCGTAACCGCGCGCGGAGAGGAGAATTTAAGCAAGGTGCGCAATTCGGTTACCGTCGGCGACTGGCCGTTCTGTTTTATGGATTCTTTAAGCGCTTCGTAAAACGCTTTTTGCTTAGGGGTGAGATTTACGAATCCCGCTTTAAAGTTTTGGCTCATGTATATATTTTAGCAGCCACATTAGTATATACCATATATACTTATCCACAGGACACACAGGTCGCCTTCCGGCAAATCCTTGTCTTATCCCCTTAATTTCCTCCTTACTTCAACGTACTCATGGATAGTTAGGGCGATAAATATAACGTCAAAAACAGTTAAAGCGATAAGTAATATCGAATGCGAAAAGGTATACCGATATATTTGATACGCCACAAATAACGTAAACACGACGATGGAAGCCGGATATGCCCATAATTTATTTTTCCATAAACCGCCAACGAGGAATATTTTAACCGCGCCATGCGAAAACAAATACAACATGGCAAAATATCTTTCGTTCGGCGTAAAGCGTTCCGCGACACTCTTAATAAACAAAGAAACTTTATCGTACGGGTCTTCGTTCAATTCATCGGCGGTAAGAAAATAAACAATCCTCTGAATCCTCTCCGTGTTCAGGAAACATAGAATCGTTCCGCCGACAAGTTCGCCGATAGTAATTATTGCTTTTACGATAACTCCGACTTCGAATGCGATATGAAGCTCTTTTTCTTCGGTTTTGTTAAACATAATTATTTTATTCCGCGCGGGATCGTAAATGCGCCTGCCTGGATATTCTTCTGCATTTCCTGCGGCACATTCGAGCTGTTTGCTGTTCGTTTAAGAATATCATTTTTTAAAATATTATCCGCCATATGAATTTTATAAGTTCTATCCTGTTCCATGGGATATAAAGTAAATTTTAACTCATTTTTATCTATTTCCAGGCCAACCAGAAGGCCGTGCATAGTACCGAATGAAAAATATTGGTCGAAGAGCAGGTTGCCCAACGAATAAAAAATGATTCTCCCTTTATATAGTTCTATCGGCTGAATAACATGCGGATGGGAACCTATGATTAAATCCGCACCGGCATCTATTAATTCATGTGCGCGCTCGCGTTCTATTGCCGGAATGGTCGTTGCATACTCTATCCCCCAATGCGGATAGGCAATTACAAAATAATCTTCGCTGTGCAGTTTTTGGATTTGGTTAATGATTTCGCTTTTACCTTGCGGCACTAAATCGTGATCCCCTATTAATGCTATCTTCTGACCATCCCACTCTTCTTTTATGTAAGATTTATCCGCAGCATTCCCGGAATCGCCGAAATAATTTATGCCTGATTCTTTCAACGCATTTCTGGTATTTATTAAACCGTTTGTGCCTTCATTTAATGTATGATTGTTCGCCAGAGAAAGGTCAGTGAACCCGATTGTCTTTAGCTCCGCAATATCTTCTTTGCGAAACGCAAACGAAAAGCTGCTATTGGCTGAGGCCTCAGGTTTGTCTAAAATCGGTCCTTCCAGGTTTGCAACTATATGCGGATAATTTTTTAAGAGCGGAGTTATCTCGCTCCACAAGTAATCCTTGCCGCGCGCATCAATTGTGCGCCGGATGGCACGATCCAGAAATATATCGCCGCCGAATAATATTTTTACGCTGGTGGTTGCCTCGGACAACGCTGTGCCCGAAGCGATAGAAGTGGACACTGCTGGCGGCGCAGTTTTGAGCGATGAACTTGGCGCCTCTATTTTATTGCTGCGCGACAGCAATATGCCCGATACTAAAATTACGGCAAAAGCAATTACCAATCTTATATACCGCCTGGGCATGTTGCTTATGGGAACGCCTTTATCCTATCCCCTTTTTGGGATTAATGAAACCAAAAACCGCCTTGCGGCGGTTCTCGGTTATTCCCTAGTTGGGAAGATTCTTGATATTCATCTCTTCCAACGACTTTATTAGCTTTTGTAACCCTTCGGGCGACAAATCTTTTGCTGCCTCTATTCCGTCTATAATAATAGCGTCTTCAGAATCTTTTTCTTTGCTTTCCGGAACGCTTTCTGCCGCAGCTTCGGCAGCTGCTTTCATTTCTGGAGAAGGACCCATGTACTGAGCTTCTTGCGACATGATTTTTGTTGGTTTTTTGACTTTCAAGCATTATACCACAACTCATTATAAATTGCAAGAGTTGCGGTTTCGACCTTCAACCTGCGGTAATATTAGCAAATTATTTCCTTCCTGCCCACTTTTTGTCCTTCGTTTTCCTGTCCACAAACCAGGCGTCTTTGGCATTGAACCACCACGAATCCGGATGGGTTTTTATAAGAACCTTGCCCATTGCTTTGCCGGACTTCGTTTTTAATCTTTTAGCGGCAATGTCGATCCACTGTTTGGCTTTAACGTTTCCTTTTATCTCTTCGGCGCGCAATGTGGTAATCCACTCCAACTGGTCCGCATCTTTAACCAGCTTGGCTTCGATTGTTTCATGTGCCTGCTCTTCGTTGAATAAAGCAAGCATTTCATCGCCGAACGGTACGGTGCAGGCTAAGTCCTTAACTGCTTCCGCTTCGGCCAGCCGTCCATAGCGTTGGTGTACATAATTATGGTCGGAGGTGCGGCCCTCGCCGATATCGTGCATTAATGCCATTAGCACCACTTTGTTTTTATCCACCCCTGGCTCAACGTGCGCGAGCGCATAAGCAATCATCGTGGTGTGGAATAGGTGCTCGGCTACAGATTGGCTGCCGCTTCCCAAGAACCACAATCCGGAGCGCGGCGTTTTGCTATGGATGCTGGTTTCGTAGATAAAATTGGCCAGCTCACGGTAGGTGTCGTTGTTGTTCGATTTGGACATAATGCTTATATAGTACTTTATTCGCCGAGATACTGGAACCTTGGCACCTTTTCCCCGCCCACTTCAACTTCTTCTAAAAACATATTTGCGGGCCGCACCCACATTTGGCGTTCTCCGTAAAGTGCGCGATATACCACCATATCTTCCAGCGTTTCACTGTGCTTGGCAATGCCGATTACTTCGTATTCATTGCCTTTATAATGCTTATATTTTCCCAGCTTCATTGAAGTTTGCTCGACATTGCCTGTGTTTTGTTCGCTACAGCAAACGCAAAATGGTAAAAATAACGATCTAGGTCGCTTAGCGTTGTTTTATATTCTTTCGCCTCATCTGCATCCAATGCCGCGGCACAGAACAACTCTCTCGCGCGGGCAATCTCGAACCTGCGTCCAATCCAACGCACGTCTTCAAGCGTTAAATCGAACAAATCCAAAGCACGCTCGAATGCTCCCTTAAAAATATTTTTGTCTTTGTCCTTCCACTTGGCGGCGCGGCTTACCTCGCTGCCAATATTTGCCATTTGCTCTATAAGCGAAAGAGTGAACCATCTTCCATCGGCAAGATCTTTATGTAAAAAATCAGCCATTATTCAACGATTAATTTATTTACTATATTCTTTATTTTTTCTTGAACTTCCTGATTTTCAACTCCGCGTGAACGGTTGCCGAATGCGGGCTTCAGGTTGATCATAGAATCAAATTCCACAAATCTATCTACGCCTTCCTGCGGATAAAGATTTATTCCCCACGTATTTTCACGTAAAGATCCTTCGGTTGTAGTGAGCAGAACCTCCTCGTCCGCATGCAACTCTCCTCCTATCGCCATAATTTCTTGAGAAATATCCACTACCGCCTTCACAATATTCCCAAATCCAGCATTGGCCAGCTTGGCAAGTTCTGATCTAGCTATCGGGGCTTTTATGATGCGAATTTCCATTTCAATATATTACCCCACCACAACTGATTTGGCTAAGTTGCGCGGTGGCTATTCCAGGGAAAGGATCTGGATTCCCTTCTCCTTGACCTGCTCTTCCGGCCAGAACAGCTTATCTATTTTGAATTTGCCAACGTATGTAACTTTCTTTTCCACGCTCCGGCCGGTATATTCCCGCGTTTTGGGGTCCCATTCTTTCAGTACCAACATGTCTCCTTCGCCAATTTCGAAATCATCCAGCCGCAAATCAAAATTCTTTTTGCCGGAAAGCACAGCTTCGAAATATTCCGGCCAAGCCTTCTTTTCTACAGTACGCATGTTTATTTTTTGTTTATTTGGTTTTTATTCCTATAAATTTATGCGACCTTTAAAATCTTTAAGTTCTGTAATAATATCTTCGATTGCATCGTATTCGATTATCACGTCCGCTATGCCGCGAGTGGTATCTTTTATCTGCGTGCCTTTTTTCATTGTCACAATAATTTTCTTACCGAGGGAATACGCCATGCCCGCCTCAATCGCCCGCCCGGTTGGCTTATCAGTCATGTCGATCAACAAGGCATCTGATTTTCGTATTTCATCTTCCGATCTCTTCATTAAGTCCCTGGGATTGTCGAAAATCTTTTGGTAGTTTTCCACGTCTCTAGCGAAGCTAAAATCCTCAAGCCCCGCCGATCGGACAATCGAGCACAACTTTTCTGTCTCTGCCTTACTATTACTATCTCCGAATGATGATGTTATGTATATTCTCATTTTATATTTTTAAATCTTTTATCATGGCGAAGATATAATGTTCTCGGCAAAAAAATGTTCTAGTACTTTAATATATTCGTCTTTTCTTTTGGGGTCACTTTCTGCAACGACAACTGCAATCCTATATAAACCATCATTACTAACTTTAAGCCATTTTCTATTGCGTCCTATAAATACAAGAGTGGTCATAACAGCAATTCTTTTATTACCGTTTTCGAATGGATGGTTTTTAACCATCAGATAAAACAAGATGGCCGCTTTTCCGTTCAGTTTTCGTTTTTTGCTGAATGTTTGAAAAGGAACGGCGAGGCAGCTCTCTAAAACATTCGGAAATCTCGTGCCGAAATCAGGAATCGGTTCATCCCACGCCATCAATTCCCTGGCAAGAGAAAATGCAATATATTCTACTTCTTTGACGGTGAGTCTTGTGATAATCATTCCTTACCCAGCCTGCGGAAAACTTCGCCATATTGATGCACGGCCTTTTTAACGGCATTGTCGATTTCTTTTTTATTTTCATCCCCAATAGCCAGGCCTAGTAATTTTTGGACCTCCTCTTTAGAAATAACATAATTACGCCCAACCTTAATGGCGCTGATCTGTTTTTTGGAGATTTTTTTAAGAATAGCTATGCGGCTAACCCTTAAAATAGCTGCAACCTCACTTGTAGACAGTAAATCCTTCATGTTTACAGGTTATCATATGATAACCTGTAAATCAATGGCTTATTGCCGCTGATTTTCGATATAGGAACATAAATTATTTTCACTTAAAAAGTGTATCAATATTTCCGACAGCTTTTCTTCTTTGCCCTGGAAGTCGTGGTCGCAATTGGGAATTTGCACTGTTTTGGCGAGTGGATTTTCCTTTCTCATCAAGCCCAAGGCATCTGCAATTGGGATTATCGTGTATTCCTCCTGGTCACCGATAACCGCTAAAATCGGCACGCTTATCTTTCCAAAAGAAGGCAGACGTTTCTTGTGGAACGGCAGCGCGTCATCAAACGCGGGATTCAGATCTAAGAAATCAACAATGACTCTGCGCTTTTGGGCATAATGCCGGCGTAGGCGTTTCTATCGAGAAATTCTTTTCCCTTGCCCTCATCCACCAGCGTGCGGGCATATTCAAGCTTTTTATTGTGGTCTGTAAATAACTGTTCCGATTTTATAACCATCTCCTGACTACATTTTGGACATTTCATATATTTATTTCCCATGGCACTTTTTATATTTCATCCACTGGTCTAATTGTCATGCGGGTCTTTGGGTAGTCCCAAAACCTTTTGTCTTACGAGTATTTCTTTTGCTCCCCAGATGGCCCCGTGGCATTTACGCTACAGGAGCATCTGGGAGTAAAAGTCGGGTTGTCAAAGGGCTCTCTTTTCTATCGCACTCACAACCCTATGCTCTCTACCTTTGGAGTCAAGCTGATGGGAGTGCATAACTTCTCTCATCTTTTTCATTATATCAATTCGTGCATATCTATCAAGTTGAATCTCGGTTTTTTCTGTCGCTTTTCGTTCTCGGTTAGATAGTCCTCTACCGCTTCTCGCACCATTGTCGTCATCGTCACTTTTGCTCCGTTCTCTTTCATCGATTCTCGCAATCGGTATAATCTCTGGATTTGATTTTCGTCTATTTTCGGTGAATACATAGTTTCAACAACACCCTATCCAACCGGCACATAATATCAAGCTGAAGTTACCCACAGCGGTTTAATCTGGCGACGGAACAACTGATCTCGCAAACTTCTCTACGGGGCTTTCAATTCTCAAAACTTTCTCTACCCTTTCTTTTGTTGGAGTGTCATTCATAAATCCTCGGTATCTCTTTTCCAATTCATGATCAGTCATCATTGTATAAATAGTAGAACTCTGAACCGATGCATGCCCGAGTATGTTCATCACATCGGCACTCGATCCGCCGCTCTGTATAATGTGGTGACCCATGTGGTGCCGGAAACTATGTGCGTTCATGTATGGCAGCTTCGCTCTATTGGAGTAACGCCTCAACATTTCGCCAACGCCCTTAATCGAGAATCGTCTGCCGGTCGTATCGTACTGACCGGCGCATATCGAAAGAAAGAGGGCATCTGGTTCTTTGAACTCCATTGTCTTTTTTAGATGTTCTCTCTTTTTCAACCAAGCCCATATATTGTCGTTGGTTGGTTGTGTCCAGAATAACTCCCGGAATGGGCGTCGACCTTTTGACTTCTCGGTATTGATAACCGCTCGGCGTCTCTCCATGTCCAGATCGGCTACATTTAATGCGAGCACCTCTCCGTTTCTCGCGCCGGTGTCCCATAGCAAGTTCACAATAGCTAAGTTTCGGATATGGCGAGGATCAGTGGTCTTTACGGGTATGGCGGCAATCAGTTGCTTATAGTCCGCGTCCTTTGCAACCCTCGGAAGTTTATGTTCCTTGCTCGGTATTGGAATCAGGTTCTCGTCAATCACGGCGTAATTCTGCAATCGATAAAATTCAAAAAACTTGCGTAGAGCCATGCACTTCCCAACAAAACTATTCGTGTCCCACCCTAGTTCTTTCATACCGTTCAAAAACTCCATGACATGATGGATTGATATGTCCTCGATCTGGGGGTTGCGAAGGAAGAGGCAGAATTGTCTCAATGTCTGGTCGTAGCCCCTGACCGTCTGCTTCTTGACCTTGAACTTGCGCCAGTCAGAAAATTGATCGATTGCTTCTTTAAATTGCATATTTTTTTATTTAATTGTTGAGGTGCATAAAACAAAACCACCCGGAGTTGAAGCATCACGGGTGGCCTTGTACCTTACCTTACGGCAGGATTTCCATGCCGCCCTTTTGCAAAAGGGCATGGCATGATTATGATACCACCAAAATCAGTTTAATGGAAGAGCGATTGCTCACATTAAAACAACTCTGGTAGCGTAGCCAATTCCGCGCTTCAACTCATTTCC
>JAZDMR010000027.1:0-23054 GCA_043800725.1 bacterium
TGATAGTGTACGAATGGTACGTTGATGTGAAGACATAGGCGTATAATGTTAATTGCTAAAGCCGTCCTGCCGGACAGCTTTAGCATACGGCGTCGCCTTCAAACGTACACCCCAGCCAATGCTGGGGGTTTATAGATTAATTATCCTAGGCTAATGCCTAGATTATTTGATTGTTGATCCAGACTTGCGAAAAGCACGATTGAGAAAGTCTTTGCGGCCTACCTCGCCTCCTGCGCCCTGCTGACCATCACGAACTTGGTACATGAGCCAGACAAGTTTTTTCCCGCCTGATTTTTCTTTCCAGGTATGGGCAGCCTGAATGATTTCGTCAATCACATCCGGGGATCGTTCAAGCAACTGCTTGGCGATCTGCTTGAACTCACGAATTGATCCGGCCGACTTTAAATTATCCATACTGACTGGACGGCTCTTGCTTTCTTTGGAAAGATGCTGTCCAGCACATGAATGACGGCGTGCATCTTGCTTAGAAGACGCTTCGTCATGGGCTTTGTCACTGATCAGCCCCGCTTCTCTCAAGGCTTCTTTCATTCCCGCCATACGTCCTCCATCCTTTAAGGTTGGTGATTTTCAGTTATAAACGAACGTAAGAACGGTGAAGCATACTCCAATTCCTAGAAAATGTCAATGGTGGTATACAATTACAGCTTGCGTGCTACAATACTTTTGTTCATGAACCTCCAGCTTAAGTCACATTTTAAGCCCACTGGTGACCCCGCACAATGTTTCTCCACTTCGTTCCGAATCATTTGCGAGGCCGGCCGGCCACAATCACTATGAGTGCTTTTAAATTAATCAGTAAATTTAAACCGACTGGGGATCAGCCTCAAGCCATTAAAAAACTCGTGGCCGGACTTAAGACTAAACACGATTATCAGACGCTTCTGGGCGTGACCGGCTCGGGCAAGACCTTCACTATGGCTAATGTGATTGCCCAGATAAATAGACCTACTCTGGTAATCTCGCATAATAAAACCCTGGCCGCCCAACTGGCTTCTGAGTTCAAAGACTTTTTTCCAGATAACGCTGTAAATTACTTTGTCTCCTATTATGATTATTACCAGCCTGAGGCGTATATTGCTCGATCAGACACTTTCATTGAAAAAGAAACTGTTATTAATGAAGAAATTGACCGATTAAGAAACGCGGCTACTCGGGACCTGCTGACCCGCCAAGACGTAATAATTGTGGCTTCGGTTTCTTGCATTTACGGTATTGGTTCGCCTGATCAGTATCAGGGAATTTCTATTAAGCTGAAAGTAGGCCAAAAGCTCAGGCCTTATGATTTTCAAAAGCAGTTGATTAAAAACCTTTATCAGCGCAATGAACAAGACTTTCGGAGAGGCACTTACCGCGTAAGAGGCGACTCTTTGGATATTTTTCCTGTTTATTCAGAATTCGGCCTGCGCATCAGCTGGTTTGGCGATGACATAGAAAGCATCGCCGAAATAGACCCTTTAACCAGCGAACCAATTAAACCATTTAATCAAATAACCATCTTTCCAGCCCGACACTTTGTCACGCCGGAAAATAAACTAAAAGAGATTATTAAAAATATAAAAGGCGAGGCTGCCAAGCAAGCTGCCTGGTTTACCAAGCATAACAAACTGATTGAGGCCCAGCGCATTGAAGAGCGTACCAGTTTTGACATGGAAATGCTGGAGCAAACCGGCTTTTGCAACGGCGTAGAAAACTACTCTCGCTATTTTACTTTTCGTAAACCAGGCGAGCCGCCCTACACCCTACTCGACTTTTTCCCAGATGATTTTCTGCTGTTTATTGACGAGTCGCACATGACCCTGCCTCAAATTGGCGCTATGTACGAGGGTGACAGGTCGCGCAAACAAAGCTTGGTCGACTACGGCTTCCGCTTGCCTTCGGCTTTTGACAACCGGCCTTTAAAAATAGATGAATTTGAAAAACGCACTGGCCAGACTATTTATGTATCAGCTACTCCGTCTATAAAAGAAATTGATCGCAGTAAGCAGATAGTTGAGCAGCTAATCAGGCCTACTGGCCTGCTTGATCCGAAAATCGAAATTAAGCCGTCTAAACATCAGATTGACGATTTGGTTGATGAAATAAGAAAACGGGTGAAGAAAAAAGGGCGCGCCCTGGTAACCACCCTAACAAAAAGAATGGCTGAGGAATTGTCCGAGTATTTGCAAGAATTAAAAATCAAAGTGCAGTATCTGCACTCGGACGTGGATACATTTGAACGGTTGGAAATTCTACGAGATCTAAGAATGGGTAATTACGACGTAGTGGTGGGCATCAACCTGCTGCGAGAAGGTTTGGACCTGCCCGAGGTTACCTTGGTAGCTATCTTGGATGCTGATAAAGAGGGTTTTTTAAGGTCGGAAACATCGCTGATGCAAACCATGGGCCGCGCCTCGCGCCATATCAACGGCCAAGTGATCATGTACGCGGATAAGGTAACCGGCTCAATGGACCGAGCCATTAAAGAAACTGAACGCCGCAGAAAAACCCAGGCTGTTTATAACAAAAAACACGGGATTACTCCCAAAACGATTGAGAAAGCGATTCGCGACGACCGCTTATCCGGACAAAAACGCGTACAAGAAGAGATATCTAAACCAGAGATTGGAGACGTGCCAGTCGAAGAGCTGCCTAGGCTGATAAATGGCTTGGAACAGCAAATGGATTTGGCGGCTCGTAACTTAGAGTTTGAAAAAGCCGCCCTGCTTCGGGACCAGATAAGCGAATTAAGAAAAATAATACCCCAAGTCAAACCCAAATCCCGATTTAACCAACGGCGCGGCCTCAAGCAAAAGCCTAAGAAATTTGGCCGGAGATAGTTAAAGACCGGTTAATCATATAGATCAACCGGTCTTGATTTTTTTACATTTTCAGAGTTCTGTCAGCTATGGCCTGTCCTCCCGGGGTTGGATATTTTAGGTTCCAGCAAGCGGCGCAGAATTCTTCGGGATCAGCGCCTAGTTCCTGAAGCACCTGGAACATTTCCTCCAAAGTCGCATAGGTCAGACTGGTCAGGTTGAGATGTTTAGCTAGAGCTTCTATATCCACCACTCCTTCCGGATTCAGAAACTGACGGGCAATCAGTTTATTAGGTGTTTTCTGATTGATACCATAATAGCAATTGGCCACAACCGGAGGAGAACCCGCAACAACGTGAAATTCTGCCAGATTACCACTGGCCCGGATGAGCTTTCCCAACTCAAGCATGGTACTTCCACGAATAATAGAGTCATCAACTAGCATTAGCCTCAAACCCTTGATACGAAGACTTACTTGGAACTTCTCCCGGACACTTCTAGGCCGATCACCTGTTTCATCAATAAAGGTCCGACCGGCTCGATGTTTACGGATTAAAGCATGAGTCAATCGAACACCCAAGCCCTCGGCCACTCCTTCAGCAAAAGGATTTGATGAATCAGGCACTGACCCGACTGCATCTACCTCTTTGCCGTTTTGCTTGAGTCTTTCGCCGATTATCTTACCCAGTATGAAGCGAAAAAACTCAGCCTTTACTCCGAGGATCTCTGAAACTACGCCAGCAAAATAGACCGGCTCAAAAAGACACTTGGCTAACCTGGTTTTTGGACCCTGGTACGGTATACAAACCTCCAGCCCCATTGGTCCGATTACTATTATTTCACCCGGCCCTACTTCCCGTTCAGGGATCACGCCAATGCTCCTTAAGGCTACATCCTCCGAAGCAGCAGCCTGGAATTTGCGGTTTGACTGTCTTGTCCCCGTACCAAACCAAAGCGGCCTCATGGCTTGCCTGTCTCGTACCAGATACATTTTGCCATCATACAAAACAATCATGGCAAAAGCTCCATCGTACTCAACAACTAACTCTTGAAGGGCTTGGATGATTGGCTTCCCTGACTCTAAACGATCAATAAGATAGCGTGCCAAAGGTTCCGCTTCAGTTGTTGATCTGAGATCTTCATATTTTTCGCGAAATTCTTCCAGGCAGGGCGTGTCGCCATTCTCGACCAGAACCAGACGCACTTCTCTGCCCCCGACTATGCCATCGGCAAAAGCCGGCTGGGTGTCAACCTCGTTATCATTTGAACCAGAGGTAGGGTAGCGACCAAAAGCCAAGGCGGCGCTACCAAACAACTGGCGTTGAGACTCAACGCTGTCTAGGAGCGGCCTTCCGTGTTTTTCAATCCTCACATACGGCTGATTTCCACTGCTTGAGGTGGCCACGCCTCGGCGCCCTTGTCCGCGATGACGGAGTTCAGTCACCGCGTGAAGAGCCTTGTGGGCCGCTACAGGATGATTAATTACGCCAGCAATTCCACACATGACTTCCTCCTTATTGGTGACTTATCTCTAAAAATATATTTTTAATGAACCACTTTGAACATGCTATCTTAGCTCTTATTGTGAATATTGGTCAAATTTATTGTCATTCAGCATAACTACTGCTAGTATGGTGGCAATAAGCACCGGGGACTCCACGGGTGGATTACTGTTCTGTCTAGATGGTGCTGACTAAAAATCAGCCGCTAGGCAGAATTAGGACGAATTGCGAGAACCAGACTATATGTCGCTCGCGACCTGTCAGTCCATCTACCTCGGTAGGGTGGGTCCGTTCTGTTCGGCGGACCCACTTTTTTCTTGCCAAATAAAATACTTGTTGTTAGACTTGGCCTGATTATGACCACGCCCAGAAAAAAAATTGTCTTAGCCTTTGGCACATTTGATTACGTCCATCCCGGACATAAATACTATTTGGAGCAAGCCCGAAAACTAGGCGAGGCTCTGGTTGTCGTTGTGGCCAGGGATTCAACCGTCAAAGAAGCAAAAAGAGCATTTCCCATTCGTGATGAAGAAACCCGCTTAACTGCGGTGAAGCGACTCAGGCCGGTAACCAGGGCCACCCTGGGCAGCGAGTCTGATTATTATCGAGTTTTGGATATTTATCGTCCAGAAGTAATCGCCCTGGGCTATGACCAAAAATTTCTCACCCGTAACCTGAAAAGAGAGCTTAAGCGCCGCCGTCTGCGCACTAATATCGTCCGCATTGACGCATATAAGCCGGAACAGTTTAAATCATCTATTATTAGGGGCGCTGAAAACAAAATCAGCCGTCGGAATAATAAATAGCCCGGGCTACTTGAAAGTTTAAACTCTTTCTGTTACACTCCGCATCGTATTAAACATAATAATTTTATGCCAATAAAAAAAGCCGCTATCAAGTATCTGCGCCAAACCAAGAAGCGCACCAGCCTGAATCAAAAAACCATGATCCAAATTAAATTTTTGGTTAAGCACACTCGCTTGGCAGTAGCCAGCAATAAGATTGATGAGGCCAAGTCCTGGCTGGCTAAGGCCACTAAGGCTTTCGACAAGGCAGCCCAAAGAGGTTTAGTTAAGAAAAACACTTCGAGCCGGATGATTTCCCGCCTAACCAAGCTGGTTAACGCTAGTAAATAAACCAACAACATACTTATAGGCCAAGGCATCTTGCCTTGGCTGAACAACGATGAGGCAGAGATGCCTCATCTATGATATTTATTTTCTTTACCATTTAGGCAACCAAGGCAAGGTACCCTCGTCTATGTTTTTATAATATGCCTCGCTTCATTATTTATATCCAAATCTTCCATTGTACTGTCAAAATACATCGGGTTGACATCCAGCCTCGGACCTGTTACTTTTAGCCGTCTTGTGAAATTGTACATATAGATATTAGGGCTCATTCACATGAAAAAGGGAGGGTTATATGGTAATCATTCAAGAGAGGAAAAGACTATCTCACGATGGGAGTCCGAGATGGGCACATATTAAGCGCGTGGGTGATCAAGTCCGTTTCTCTGGATTTCAGGATTATAGCTTCACCGTCAATCCAGACGCAATAATACTCCAAGCGCATATCTCCTTTTCCGGACAGGGAGCAGGCACTGCGTGGGCTTGTTCGTTCAGCTATAAAGGTAATCGAGTAAAAAGCGTGCTGTTCAAAACCTGTTCAGATCCAGTTGAATTCCATGGCTTTGAAGTTGAACGACTCTGGGATCTTGATGATGCATGCGATTTCGCCTTTTCCTTAAAGGGTACTGGGCCGATGCGTCTTCTGTACCTCTGTGGCTTTGAAGGCAAGATAAAAAAACTACTTGCTATGCCGAGCATTACAGAATTCGCGCGATGCAAATACTGGAGTCAAGTTTGGGGAGCGATCGCTGGACAGGGGCGCATTCAGTACGTTTACATTGATGGATTACCCGGTACCAGACAGCATTCGATGACTTTCTTTCTCAACTGATTCTGAGTCTGGACGGCACCTCATGGGCATGCGTTGAAAAAAGTCCAGGCGATGATCAGTCTACCCCTTTAAGAATTGTTCACAACGGAGAGGTTGAAGAACATCGTAGTTTTAAAACCGCTCCAGAGCTGGCCTTTTCGGAAGCTGGCGAACTCATGGTCACGGAAACCGCTCAAACCGCCGACGTATAACCAAACTCAATTGTCCTTTTGGCCCCGCTGATAATGCTCAGCGGGGTTCTTTTTTATCTAACCGCTCAACACAAAATTTTCCAGAAGAGCGGCCGGTTCAATCCGGCTGTTTTTCAATTGCCTGTCCAGCTCAACCAGCCGATCGTGCCAGACAATCAGTTCCGGCTGGGTAAACTTGGAAACCTGGGCCAATGATTTCTTCACCACAAAAGGATGCAGTTTGAGCCGCTTGGCAATAGTCGCCTGATGAGGCGCGTCTTGGGCCGCCTCCTGAACTATTATTAAATTGGTCACTTGCCGGGCCACCATCTGGACAATTGCCAAGGGATGAGCGCCGTCATCAAGCAGGGCTTTTAATTCTTTGATAGCCTGGCTCGATTGCTTATTGGCCAGAGCGTCGGTAAAGGAAAATATCTTGCTTTCGGTTTTTGATATTACCAGATCAATCACCTGCTTAGACGTGATCGGCTTGCCTTGGGCATAGGCAATCAGTTTCTCCAATTCATTTTTCATGCGCCATAAATCGCTGCCCACGATTAAGGCCAGCTGGTTTACGGCGGCCGACTGGATCTGTCCGTTTTGGTTTTTTATCGAGCTTTCAATCCATTTTTTCAATCGATAACCCTCTAGCGCTGGAAATTCTTCCACCTTTTGTTTGTTTAAATATTTTTGCAGATCAGTCATGCCTCGTTTAGGCAACTCGCCTTCCCAAAAAATCACTACATATTCTTCCGGCACAATCTTGTTTTTCAGGGCTTGAAGAATTCCTTCAGCTACTGACTTTTGTTTATTGGCACCTAATAAATCTTCAACCACAATCATCCGCCGCTTGGTAAACAAACCAGCCGTAGACGCGGCTTGTCTAAACTCTTCCACGGTCAATTTTTCACCCTCCAGCACAACAATGCTCTGGCCAGTCGGGTCAAACTTGTCCTGAAAAGCCTTATTTAATACTTTTAAACGCTGTTTGGACCGATAAGTGTCCGGCCCGTGGAGGAATAGAATCATAACCTAGATAGCTTGACATATTGGGTAAAATTCGTAAACTTGGAGCGTTCGTTTGAACCTTAGAAGTTGGCTGTTCAACTTAAAAGTAAGGGAGGTTGTAGTCACCATGCTAGTGATACCCGAAGTGGAGGATATTATGTTACGGTTAAAGCCTGATGTGGCAGTAGGTCCCTGCGCCCTTGTAGGATGCAAAGGAACAATCCACAAGATTAGTGGATGGCCTAACCGCCACATCTGTTCCCAGCCTGGCTGTCAATGCCAATTCGCTCTTGCCAGCCTCGAAACCATCGAAGAAGCGGCTGCTCAATTGGGCTTTAGTCTAAAAGATCAAGGTTTCATAACTGCCTAGTCCTGGAGCCCGAATCCAAACACTCGGGCTCCTTTTATTATTATCTCTTCTATCTTGACATTTGCCCTGCTAATCATTAACAATGGTGGCATAACGTACCTTTCTCATAAAAAACCTAGGAGGCGCCATGTCTACCTACTGTCTTTATTGCCAAGAAGATATTGCAGCTGGCAACACTTGCCCAAGTACAGGAAGAAAGCATCGCTTCTTTGGAACAAGTTCGTCCTGTGTTGCTGTCCCCGCTAATAATGAAGAAGACTTGTTGGATGATTGTAAGATTTTTGGCGACACTGAATTATCGAGTTCTCAACCCTCATCATCTCCTACCCCAAGTCACCCTAGGACACTAGGTGACATAAACGACGCGCTTAAAACTTTGCGTAGTCGAGGAAATATTATTCCATAACGATCTTTCAAAAGCGATAGCATCCATGCTGTCGCTTCTTCTTTTTATTCAATCTCTTTCAAGCTCCCCCAATTCAACCCAATTTCTACAGCCGCTTCCACTGGTACGCGCAGCTTGGAAACCTTGACCATTAATTCTTGAACCAGCTGGCCAACTTCTTCTGCTTGCTCGGTGGGCGCTTCAATAACTAATTCGTCGTGCACTTGCAAGAGCATGCGAGCTTTAGGAAACTTGGCGGGCAACTCTTTAGCCACTTCCAGCATAGCCACTTTCATCAAGTCCGCGGCCGTTCCCTGAATGGGCATGTTTACTGCAAAACGCTCGGCTTGAGCCTGGAGCATGTGGTTGGGCGAATTGATCTCCGGTAAATACCGACGCCGGCCATATAAAGTTTCCACATAACCAGTCTCCTTAGCATACTTTTTGGTGCGCTCGATCCATTCTTTCACCTTGACGTAAGTTTTAAAATATTTGTCTATGAAGTCTTTAGCCTCGGCTCTAGATATGCCCTGGCGCTGGGCTAAGCCGACCGAACCTAGACCATAAATAACTCCGAAATTAACCTCCTTGGCTAAGCGGCGCAGATTTTTATCCACCTTATCTAAAGGCACATCGTGAATGGCGCTGGCTGTGGTGGCATGAATATCTTCGCCGCGCTTGAAAGTGGCGATCATTTTGGGGTCATCGGCCATAGAGGCAATCACGCGCAATTCGATCTGCGAGTAGTCAACCGAAACAAGCCGGCAGCCGCGCTCGGCGATAAAAGCCTTTCTGATTTCATTGCCGATCTTAGTGCGTATGGGAATATTTTGTAAGTTAGGATTAGTCGATGACAATCTTCCGGTAGCGGCGATTGTTTGATTAAAACTGGTATGCACCCGGCCCGTTTCCGGATTAACCAATTCCGGCAAAGCGTCCAGATAGGTATTTTTCAGTTTGGCCAATTCTCGATGCTGGATAATCAAAGGAATAATTGGATGGCGATCTTTTAATTTATCCAGCTCGGCCGCGGCCGTGGACAGGCCGGTTTTGGTTTTTCCCACACCTTGGATATTAATCCGCAGCTTGTCGAACAGAATTTCTTTCAACTGTTTGGGCGACTGGACATTGAACTCCTCGCCGGCCAATTTGTGAATCTCTTTTTCCAGCTGGCTGATATCCTCGCCAACTTCTTTGCCCATTCTTTTTAAAAATTCAGAATCGATTTTTACGCCCTGCTTTTCCATGTCGGTTAAAACTCGTATTAAGGGCATTTCAATTTCATGGAACAGGCCTTCGACGCCTTGTTTGGCCAGTTTGGGCTCGAGTTTGGCCTTTAAGCGAAAAGTGTAGTCAGCATCTTCGGCCGCATACCAAGACACCTCTTCTATCGGCACTTCAGCCATGGTCTTTTGCTTCTTGCCTTTGGGTCCGATCAGTTCGTCAATCGGCTGCATTTCATAGCCCAGCTCAGTAAAAGCCTGAGCGTTTAAGCTATATTGGCGCACCCCCGGATTAAGCAGATAGGCTGCCATCATGGTGTCAAAATACAAAGGGCGCAATTCAATGCCTTCCCGCTCCAGCATGCTCAAATCGAATTTAATATTATGCCCGATCTTTTTTACTCCGGTATCGGCTAATATCATGGTCAGCTTTTCAAAGGCCGGGCTTTTCTTTAGTTCAGGCTTGGCCAATAACGGCAGGTAATATGCCTCGCCCGCTTTCCAGCACAGGCTAATACCGACCAGCTTGGCCCTGAATGGATCAAGGTCGGTAGTCTCAGTATCAATGGCCAGCTCGCCAATCCCAGACATTTTTTTTACCATGTCTAGTAAGTCCTGATCATTATCAATCAAACGATATTCGGCTGAAGTTTTTCGTTTGGGCCTTGGTTCCGCTCTGGTTAATTCAAAAACTGACTGATTTTTAGTCTTCTTCTCTTCAACATCTTCAGATCTTTTAATATCCGGCAGCCGATTTAACAGACTGCCGAACTCCAAATCTTGAAACAGCCTGGTTACCTGTGCCCGATCGTAATTTACAATGGCGCATTTCTCCAGGTCGAATTTAATCGGCACGTCGGTCACGATCCGACCCAGTTTCTGAGACAGGTAGGCGTCTTTTTTGTATTCTGTCAATAAGTCCTGAATGCGTTCTTTTACATCTTTGAGTCTTGGGTCGTTCTTCTCCAGCGCCTGATAGATATTGTCCAGCGAACCAAAGATTTGCAGCAAAGCTACGGCTGTTTTTTCGCCAATGCCTTTCACGCCCGGGATATTATCCGAAGGATCGCCGCGCAAGGCTTTGTAATCAATCAACTGATTCACGGTCAGGCCGTACTTTTGTTTGACCAGCGCCTTGTCGTAAAGCAATGTATCAGTTATGCCACGCTGAATTTTATATACCCGGATATCATCGCTTATTAATTGCAAAGCATCGCCGTCGCCCGTGATAATGATTTTCTCCGCGTCGGTTTTTTTATCCACGATTGTACCGATTAAATCGTCCGCTTCAAAGCCAGGTTTTTCAAATACCGGGATGTTAAAGCTCTCCGCGACTTTTTTAACAATCGGAATCTGGTCGTATAACTCTTGAGGCGCTTTAACGCGCGTGGCTTTGTACTCTTTGTATTCCTTGTGACGGAAAGTCGGGCCGGCCACATCAAAAGCCACCGCCCAATAGTCTGGTTTAAGCTCTTTGAACACTTTTAACAAAACGGCGGTAAAGCCGTAAACCGCGTTAACCATCCGGCCGTCTTTGGTGGTCAGGGGCGGCAGGGCATGAAACGACCTGTGAATCAGGGCGTTTCCGTCTAATACAACAAAAGTCTTACGTTTCTTAGTCATACCTGTAGTGTACGGCAAAACACTGAAAAACGTAATATTCTATCAAAAAAACCATAGCCATAGATTCCCTTATCTATGGCGAGGATAGGAATCCCCACCCACGCAAATATCAACCCCCCATAGCCGATGCTTCCACGCTTCGGCGAGGCCGAGACACCTCGCCTATGTTTTTTATTAACCCTATATAGCCCAGGTCTCTGTGCCTGGGCGTCAACCATAAATAAACAAATAGGTAATCGGCAGCACCAACCCAAACAAAGCCAGAAACGTCCAATCGCCGATTTTTATCTTAGGCATTTTTTCCCCAAACAATTCTTTCAATAGCCCAAAGGCTGGCTTCAATAGAATTAACCAGGCTAGGCCCCAAACAATCCAGAGCAGCCATTCGCCCACCAGATCACCTCTGGCATGGAGTAATATCTGGACCATAACAATTAAATTAAAAATTAAATGAAAACTCAGGCTGATCCATAAATTCTTGGTCTGAGCATACAAAACGGCTAAAACAAAACTGACCAGCGCCACGCTAATAGCCGAGGCTAAGCCAAATTCCAGCGGTTTAGAAAAGTAATGCGCTATGCCGAATTGCATAGCAGTGGCCAAGCAAGCAAAAAATAATCCGTAAGTGGGCAGTAATAATCTCTGCATAATCCTTTGCAATATTTCCTCTTTGAACACAATGAACACCAACCCCACCATAAAAAATCCCAAAATTCCCCAGCCAACCAAAAGTCCAAATCGCTCCACATACCAGACATCGAATTCCGGCACAACCAAGCGGCCGATAAACGACACTGGCCAGACAAAAGCTAAATACAAACCAAGTCTTTTCCAATCACTGGCTTGGGTTTTTCCAAGGCCCATAAAGCTTACCGGCTTTCGAATAATTATAAACACAACAATTAAAACCGCCAGGGCAAACAGCCAAATAAATATCGCCGACCAGTCGATCTCGCCGATTACTCTGGGAATATAAAAAACGTCACGAGATAGCCAATGATACGCAGAATAAAGGCCTTTAATAAACAGCCAGTGAACACCGAGAATAATTAGGGCATAGCGCCAGGGAAGTTTCATAAAATTATCTAAACGTGGCTAAAGCAATCAAAGCTCGAAAGCTGGAAAACACCGGATAAAGCTGCTGCGGCCCCGCTCGCCAGGAACCGTCTGAAAGCTGCAAGCTTATCAGTCTATCGGCCAGATTGGCAATGTAGGCCTCGTCGTAATAATTGGAAACTGTCAGCGCCTCGATTATATTAGCTAAGGCCACCGCGTCTTGATTAAAAGCCCCAGTCTGTTCCAGTTTAAAAATTTCTTGCTGCAATTCATTAACCGCGGCTTGGCTTGTTTGAATATCAGACTCAGATAAAAACATCAGCATATGATAAAGAGTGCCTAACTTAGAGCTATCCGGCTCGTCTGAATCAACAAACTCTCGGGTCTGTTCTATTTTTGCCTGAATCATTTGACCGTAATTGTCCGGTTCAGTATCAGTCACAGCCAATAACCGCATGCACCAGGTCTCATCAGCAATATTCCGCCAGGTATCCACGGGGAAAGCATCCTCCGCTAGCCACTCGCCTGATTCGTCCAAATAATCCAACGCTCGCTTGGCCATTGCCCCGTCTTTTTGCAAATAACCTAAAATGCAGTAGGTATCAATAGCTAGACCACCCTGGTCCGCTTCGGCGCTCTTTAACGTGTTATAAATATTTGCTTCCTGCCAGATTGGAACAATATCCTGATAAACAGCCTCGCTTTCCAATATTTGCTCACGAATAACTTCTTGGCCGGTAAAATTCAACTGGCGCTTAAGCATGGTCACGTCAAAATAAGCATCCAGAATCCGATAGGTAATATTACAGCCAGGCAAACTGCAGTCCAGCTCCTCACTCGGGTATACGTATTCTAAATATGCGTCCTTATAATGATAGGGCGAGTGGGCTTGGGCTAAAAAAGCTAAACCGTCACCAATTGATTTACTGATTGGTTTTGAGCTAATGCCAGGCTCCACTTTCGGCTGGTCAATTAAATAAGCTAACCCAATAATCCCGCCCAAGATAACAACCAATATAATGAAATACTTCTTAATCACGGTATTAGTTTAGCACGTGATTAACTGAAATCCCATTTGATTGAATAACTGGTTGATTGCTGGGGTTGGTCCGGAGAATCTGGCTCTTTAATAATGCAAAGAAAAACGCGCCATGCTATTTATTAAGCACCTTTTTCGGATCATCGGTTTAATATTCGTCTTGATGTTCGGATTATTTTTTTTGCCTAAAATTCGGCTACGCTCGTGGTTGGAGGAATCCCATTTTTGTTTGTCCGGTTTCTCTCACTGTAGCTATCACCAAGCGCTGCTATCAAAAAGCCAACACGTTAAATTGTCCTGGCTTTTTCCTTTAGGTTTTTTTCTTTTTTAGCCTGCGTCGGAATTCAGATTTCAAGTATTCGGTAATGAAATAAATTATCAATACGCCCCCGACGACCTGGGGCAGCTGCCCGGGAACCCGAAACCCATAGGGCTTACCGCCGAATATCTCAAAAGAATAGGCCAGAATAATGGTCAGTACCCAAATCAAAACAAAATACTCGCCATGGCGATCAATAGCTCGATGTTTGTGCCGCCAGCGCCGGATTTCTTTATCCCCGGCGTAATAGGTCAATACAAGTAAATATAGGCTGCCTAAAGTAGCTGGGGCGATAAAATTGTGTCTGGATAAAAACTCAACAATCACCATCAGCCATAGGACAATGGTGTAAAGATTGAAAATCAGAATAAAGTTCCGTTCGCGGGTTCCCCACATATTGATATAGTATCACAAAAAATTTCTTCCTTGTCACGACAATTGGGGAATGTTATAAACGAGGAAAAAATAATATACCTTTATGCTCACGTCAACCGACCATGAACAGGGATTCATTATCCGTGCGTATTTAAATAGATTTCTCTTTCTTCCGCGTAGAAAGGAATTTCTATTTCTTTCGCGTTTTTTGGTCTCCAGGCTATCCTGCCACGATAAGAATCCCTATTCCCACTTTGTTTATATGATCATCTCATCAATTTCAATATCAGAATCCATACCAGCGTACCATCGGGCTGAAGAATATTGCCAATCCTCGGGGCGATCTACTAGTCCGGCCCGAACAGGATTCTGGTGGATGTAGTTAAGTTTTATCTCAACATCTTTTTGATCACGAACCGCATACGTCCAGAAATCTGCTTGCCAGACATGTTTTCGGCCATTGAAATTTCTATTTATCTCATAACTCGTCCTGCCTTTCCAATCACGCATCACATCAGATATTGTTCCTTTTTGTGACACCTGGAGAAGTAAATGAATGTGGTCAGGCATAACAACAAATCCATATAACGCAAATCCAAATTTATTACGATAATATTTGAGATTATGGATAAGAATATTACACATATTTGAAATCGCCTTCTGTGTGCTTCTATCAACAAAATTCCATTGACGATTTTTCACATTCGTTGTAATAAAATACGTTTGATTGGGTAGGATGATTTTTGGAAGACTCATAATTCAATCCATCGTCTGGGAAGGGGGATCCCAGGCTATGGGTAATTAATATCCCATAGGCCGGAATCCCTTTTCCGGCCGCAGGGTGGGACCCCCACTCCTCTAGTCTTACGGTTTATTATCCATCGAATCATTCTCCTTTATCTTCCTTCCCCGCCAATACCACCAGCCGCCCGCTCCCAGTATTATTAGAATAACCACTAACACAATCCACGAAGGAAACGGCTTCTTATTTTCATCTTTCAATAAACCCGTCAGACTACTCGCCTCAACTTGCTCAGCCTCGCCCTCAATATCTTCCGCGCCCAAAACCTCTCCGGCTAATTCAATATCTTCCTCAATCCTTGGCCATAATTGCAAACCGTTACTGCCCGACCCCAGCACCCCGATGACGCTTACGGACTTATCTGCTCCAATATCGCTGAACGACAGCCCCGTGCCTTTTTTGGCCGCTACCTCAATCGAACCGCCTGACTCGTCCTCTAATGTAAGTTTTTGCTTGGTGGACTTGACAGTCCTGCCTTGAATTCTCACCAATAAGCCAATGCCGGATTCAGACAAATCGTCGATTTCAAATTCTAAGGGTTCAATTTCACCTTTTCCGATTATTTCAACCTCATCTTTGCGCTGATTTATCTTTCTGCCGATTCCGGACATGGAAACCGTGCCGGTAATTTTAACCCGGTCTCCTATTGCTAGGCCCGGAAATTGCTTGCTTGACGAATAAACCTCGGTTCCCCCGGTTTCATCAACCACCCAGTAGCTAGACACTGAAAACATGCCCGGTTCAGCCGCGACCGTGGCGTTAATCTGTATCAGTGTCCGGCTGGCCAAATCATCGATTTCCGCAATCGTGATTATGGCTGGCTGGTTATCATCCTTTTGCTCTTCTGTTTTTTCGGCTTCCTCGTCTCGGGTGGTGCTTTCCGATTTTTGGTTGTCAGTCGACTCGTCAGTTGCCGGCTCGTTCATCGCAAATTCATTTTCGCTTCCCGGGGTAATTTCCTCGGTCCAATCCCACTGGGTTGTTAAGTTTACTCTGGCAAACGATCGGCCTTCTTGGGCTTTTGGGTATTCCACGCCATTAACGGTTTTTTCAAACGGATCAATTAACTGAAGCAAGCCTCCGTTGTTTTTCAAAACCAGCCTGGTGATTGAATAAGGCAGCCACAAAAATTCATTGCCCTCAATCACCATGGCCTCAGAAAATATGTAGCTTTTTTTGCCGTCGCTCAGTTTCCAGCCAGCAAGGCTGACGGCCACGGGTTCAAGATTGTACAGCTCGATAAATTCATTTTCCTGGTCTCGGCCCTCGGGATTTGGAAACAGCTCGTTAATAATTACCTCTCCGGTCATATGGCTTGCTGCGGGCTTGTCTTCTTTTGCAAGCTCTTTAATTTCCTTTTGAACCGGCGAGTCAGGCGGCTCTGGTTCATTAACATCCTTATCATCCTCATCATTCTCAATAATCGGCACTTCCGGCTCTATTGATTCTTTAATTATATTGATTACCAATTCATCGCTTGCTTCTGCCAATCCGTCAGATACGGTTAAAACAACATTAAATTCACCAACAGTTTGATAAATATGCGTTGGGGTCACGCCCTCGCCTTGCTTGCCATCGCCAAACTCCCAGGTAAAGGCAAGTGTGTCTCCGTCAGGATCAGACGATTCCGAGCCGTCAAAAGTAGCTGTTTCGCCGATAACCAATTCGCTGTCCGGACCGGCAACGGCCAATGGCTCCGAATTGCTATTTGGCGCCCGTGGCGTACCTAACTCAACTGCGCCTTGATCAAAATTAATGCTATCAGTGGCGGTTTTCCAATCATCGCCCGCCGTGCCGTCTCCGGGCAGACTTACGCGCTCCATGGATTTCCAAACATCGCCTGAAACATACTCCCCGCCAAGCGGTTTGCCAGAGCCATCGTCGGCTGTATCAATTAACTGATCCTGCGAATCATACAGCTTTACTTGCAGGCCCGAATTAATCAGGCTCACATCAGGCTCTACCAGGTCCGGCTGAATGTCTAACTGTGAATTACCGGATTCCGAATCATAATTGGCAATCAGATAAAAACCCTGAGCCGGAATTATTTCTCCATCAGGCATTTCTAACATGACGTTTTCAGTGCCGCTGCTTTTTTTAGTTAACAGCCAGCCGGATAAATCAATATCCTGGCTGGTTAAATTGCGCAGCTCAATCCACTCATCGGCTGACGAAGCCGACGTACCCATCCACATTAGCTCATTAATAACCACAGCCGGGCTTTCATCGGCCTGAGTTGGTGCCCAAACAACAAACTGGCTAAGTAGAACAATTAAGCAAAATATTACTCTATATAACATAAGTGGCCCCACTTAAGGAGCCACCAAAATCTGTCTACTATGAAGATACTATCTTTTAGCAATCACGTCAAGTCAGAATTTGACAAAAATGGCTTTTATGCTTCAATAGAATTGTTATCTAATAAGAATCCGTATTGTTCGGGTCGCTTCGAATTCATTTCGGAGTTCTATGGGTAACAGGAGGTACTTTGTGAAAAAGTGGAACCGGACAATCTTTGTCTGGAACTTTGTTCAAGCTCTTGAAACGTGCCTTGAAATCGATGACCCACCATCTGCGGATATACTCGACGAATGGTTACATCGACTCCACCATATGAGCGTCTGGTCGTCCCCAGATGGTAGTCGCACCCTCGTTGCACGTGTCATCATCAAGCGTTATTTTGGCGCCCCAACCACTAAACGGCAAGCGATCCTAGCGCGTCTCAGTCAACTCAATCAAACCCTGAATCGATCAGCATCGGCCAGCACACTAAGTGGCAGCGAGGAATTCATATTTAAAACTAAACTGAAGCGTGGGGAGGAATTCTGCACCATGGCCCTGAAGGTCGCTCGGCTCATCATTCAGGCGCTTGGCGTTGCAGATCCCTGGGACAAACACCTGGCTAGCTTTGGCCAACCACAACAAGAGACTTTTGTTTTAGTTAAAGATCACTGGATCGGTTTTGGAGACTACCTCCGTCACGTTCATAAGCTGCCAAAAGTAGCTCAAGTCACCACCCTTTAGCAGTTCCTTTTTCAAAAACCCTGAGAGGCAGCAATAAGTTTGCTGCCTCTTTCATTTACAAAGAATTTATTGAAAAAACCGATCTATATAAACACAGACCGACTAAGTATTTTCTAGTTCTATCTCAAGTCACGGTTTGACAAATTGGCTAAAAATATAATAATTGCCATACGCGCTGAGATTATATTTGTTTGCGGGTCTCGTGCGTGCGTGTTCATTGCCATATAATATCCCACTTATATGGTTTACGGTCCATAACTCCAAAAAGTGCTATTTCTGCACTGAGGAGATGATGATAATGAGTAAAGTATTTCCGCTCGTGGTTGCGATTCTGGCCCTGTTGTGCCTCTGTCTAACAGACGCTATCGCGACCACGCCACAGCCAAACAGTACTGAGATCAGTGGTCAAACGCAACTCCCCAATAATGTGGGGGAGTATGAAAATGGCGGTGATGCTGATGAGCCCGAGTACTGTTATGGTGATCCGGACGAACCATACCTGATGACCGGTGGTGATCCAACTGAGTTCATTGCTGTCGGCGATGGTGACGAACCATATCATCACCTTGGCTGGCTGTGGAAACTCTGGGCAATTTTAAGATTCTAGGGATCCCTTTTTAACGAATCTCAACAACAGCATCCCAAACCGCTTTCATACGGGGCATTAGCTCCTATATGGTTGGATTAGGACGTAATGGCTCACAAGTATCCTGATCGGATTGCTTGTGGGCCTTATTATTTTTACAAGAAAATACCCCAGTGATCTTACTGGGGTATGCTGGGCGTTAAATATTTTCTTCAAAATTAAATATTGTCATGAACATTATAACGGTTCTGTCGGCAACGCGCTGGGCAGAAATAATACACGAAGCCGGATTATTATTGAAGCAAGAAACAACATCATCATAGAAATCTGTTTCTTGATAATTATCCCTGCTCTGGCAATCGGCCACAACACGCTCAAAAAAAAGATGCCACTGCCCTGAAATAGTCTCATATCCCGGATTTCCTGAGACATACCTCATCCTGTTTAGCCGATCATGTGATTCAACGTACAGCTCAACGGTTGGCTCCTCATTCATGTCAGGGGCGCCGGGATAAAATTGCACCGTGTACACGTACAAACTGTCAGGATCATATCCGGTCGTGTCCGTCGAGAAGAAGACAGCGGCGCCGTAGTCAATGACCGGCGCAACTCTTGCCATCCCGCGCTCATATTTCAGCTCGTAGGAGCTTGCCCAGTCAATGACCAGCTGGCGACTTGACAGAACCTGGGCCGGCTCGGAATTTTTCAGCACATTCAACGGATCTTCAGGCGTAACAGGGCTATCAGAGCCACAGCCAAAATGCATAATACAGACAGCCATGATTATCAATAAAGGCGTTGTTTTCATCAGACCTCCCGCATTTTTGGATTTTGAAAATGAAAGAACTTGTGCAAGATTATCAAATCTAACAATGGCAGTCAATAAATACCATTTCCGTATTTTTATCCAATAAATTAAGCGCTATAAAAATCGTTATTGACACGATGATAATATGATATTATAGTCCTAAGCTGGTTTTGATAATCGCATCCAGAGGTATGGATTCTAATGGATGCTCTGGTTCTTTGCCAAAGAAAAAGAGGAGGTTCTATTGTGCCAATCAGCCAAGGAGCAAAAACAAGGAAACCAACCCTGACTGTGGCAGACCGAAATGTCCTGGAGGGAAAAGGTTTAACAGTTGAGCAGGTTGCCCTTGCGCTTAGCAAAGCTGTTGGACAAACCGGCCGTCGCTCAAAAAAACTTTTTATGATTACTGAAGGAATGGACTGGGATCGCGGCCATTGTCCCCACTGCGATTATCAGCCTGGTGATCGTAAGTTCACCATCAAGCTCACTAAAAACAGGAAGCAGGTAGAAGTAACCGAAGCCTTCATGCATCTTCTAAAAGAGCATGGAGTATTCGGCCAAAAAAACGCTCCCATCCGGGTCGAACCCGAGGATCTGATCAATGTGGTTTGCTGGCGACCTGAAAACCATCAGCCTACCCGGCCAAAAGATAGCGTCCGGGAACAGACTCGGGTACGTCCTTTCAGTCCTCGTTGAGTATACGGAGAACACTAACGTTAAAGCATGCCACTGGTTGTTACTTGATTAGCTCGTTGCCCAAAACCCGCTCGACTTTCTACGGAAAAGAGCGGGTTTTTTATTAAAGAAAAAACCCGTACGCTTCAATTAAGAAACGCACGGGCAAGTTTTAACGAACTATCCTTAGATGGCCTTGATCTGTGATTCTGCCCTTACGCATGAATGTCCAATCGCCAAGGTTAAGCTCATCGCCCTCCGAGACCTTAGCAGTGATCTGGGTATAATCCGTCTTTGATATAATTCTCCGAGCTTTGTCCGGAGTAATTTCTTGGTCGTAGAGGGACTCCGAAGTGCCGCTGAACAAAGGAAGATCAAAATTCTCCGCTATTAAAATGGCTGTTTCGCTGTCAACATGGTGACGTAAGTCTTCCCCTGGCCCAATCTCGAACTCAAATGAGGGAGTTTCAACTCCTAAGCGCTGAAGGTTTTTAGGAACCTTATCAACCCTGTCGAACATTTGGTTGAGACAGCGTACAATAAACGCTTTGGGCTTTTTGTCTGATGTGTAAACCAGTGCGACTAACTCATCGTATAGTTTGCCTCGGTGGATTTTGCCCTTACCGTCCTGAGCGCTCGTAGACATACTGCCAAAGTAGTAAACCACAGAGTCTGTTTCTGTACTTACAGCCTTATAAGCGATCAGGTTCCTTGTTAGGTTGGGCCAATTCCTGTTCAGGTAATCCCACCGACTCTCTTCTGTGACAACACCCAATAAACCTAATACGCTTATGTGTTTAGCAGATATCACGTCCCGTACTGGTTCAATATCGTGAGCCAGATCAGTATCAGGCGTACCGCCACAGCCAATCAGCACTAAAACACAGATGGAAACAAAAACCAACCAAATTCTCTTAAACACGTTTCCCCTCCTTTTTTGATTCTCCTGTTCGTTAACTTTCCACTTTCTGCTGTTTGGATATAGGTTGTCAAAGATTCTATCTAACCCAAGAATTTAACAAAAGAGGCCTTTCGTGTCAATGTTAAAAACAAATTTGAATTTGTCAATCCCTTAAGTATCCGTGCTATTATGAGATCGTGATTATTTTAGGAATCACCCCGCATAGCGGGATCCAGCTTCGCAGGAAAACCATCAAAACATAATGATCATACTCGGAATAGAAACTTCATGCGACGAAACCTCGGTCTGCGTTTTGGAAAGAGGGCGCGATCAATTTATTATTCGCAGTCATTTTCTATCATCGCAAATTTCAACTCATGCCAAGTACGGCGGGGTTGTGCCTGAGGTGGCTGCTCGCATGCATGTAGAGGTTATCACGCCTGGATTAAAAGTTGCGCTCATGCAAGCAAAAATCACCTTAAAAGATGTTGACGCAATTGCTGTAACTGCTGGACCCGGCTTAATCACTTCATTATTGATCGGCATAGAAGCAGCTCGGACTTTGGCTTGGTCAGTGAAAAAACCATTAGTAGCGGTTAACCACCTTGAGGGTCACTTATACGCCAATTGGCTATCAAATACTATTGGCAACAATCCCTTTCCGGCCCTTGGATTGATTGTTTCCGGCGGTCATACTGAGTTGGTGCTGATGAAAAATCACGGACAATATAAAAAGCTGGGTCAAACCAGGGATGATGCTGCTGGCGAGGCTTTTGATAAAGTAGCCAAGCTGATGGGTTTAGGTTATCCGGGCGGACCGATCTTAAGCAAGCTAGCTGAGAAGGGTAATCCTAAATCATACAACTGGCCCAGACCCATGCTTAATTCCCAAAACTTAGATTTTTCCTTTGCTGGACTGAAAACTGCTGTTCGTTATTATTTGGACAAACACAGGGTCACAAAAAAACAGTTGCCTGACCTGGCTGCTTCTTTTGAACAAGCCGTTGTTGATGTGCTGGTTTATAAAACTTTACGCGCGCTAAAATCAAATAAAGTAAAAACCCTGCTGCTGGCTGGCGGCGTGTCAGCCAACACCAGACTGCGCAGCGAACTTGCCAGGGCAGTGAGCAAAAAGCACCCTCAAATTAATTATCTCCAGCCTAACTTAAAATACTGCACTGACAACGCAGCCATGATCGCTACGGCTGGCTATTTCCATGCTGTGAAAAAAGATTTCACTCCTTGGCAGAAACTGGACGCGGATCCGAATTGGGAATTGGCTTAATTTTTAACCATAGGCGAAGTTGGCCAACTTCGCCTGCGTGTTATCGCCCGCCACAAATCATACAAATTAATACTGCTAGTTAATACAACTTGGCCAACCAACAACGGAATCACGGCATTACTAGAGGCAATCCCAATCATGGCAATGTATGAATACACGCCTAGTATTTTATTTATTACCCGGCCACCTGAACCAACCCCGCGCTTTTTGGCAAACCAAATTACTTGAGCAATTATTTCGGGTATGGCCGCGATTATCAATAGCCAAAACCAGGTGCTGGTAATTATATCCGCTTGCCAAAAATACCATAAGGCGCTTAAGAAAAATAATCCATCAGCGGTCAAATCAAAAGTCTTGCCGTATTTGGTGACCCAGCCCATGCCTCGCGCCAGCCAGCCATCAATAAAATCAGACATGGCCGCAATAAACAGCCAAAACAACAAATCGTCCTGATTAATCCAGCCAGCAAATAAAGCAACCGCAATAACAACGCGCAGTAGCGAAATAAAACTGGGAATCATTTTTAACATGTTTACACCATACCATAGCCGAGGTGTCCCCGCCTCGGCGAAAGTCCGTAGATGAACCTGACCAACATCACCTGCAAAAACGCCAATAAAAAATAAATCCTCCCCGCGATATCCACGGAGAGGATAGTTTTATAATTCATCTGCGCCAATCACATGGCAGCCACTCGTATTACAGCTATGTCGATGTTTTGCGGTTCTTAGTAAACACCTTTGGAGACAGTCCTTCACTCTAAGTTTAGTCCCGCAGGAAAAGGTCACTCTCCAGTTTACCGGATTCTGGGGATTCTTACCCTTGGGAAAATACCAGCAGGTATTGATTTTCTGACCAGAACCAGTATGACGCTTCGTCTGTTTAGTTTCCAAGTCTACTCCTCCCAATATCCAAGCCAATGAATGAGTCTGCTGACTGTGTGCGGCAGGGCTTTTGTAGGCGAAGCTGGCCAACTTCGCCTACAATGAAAACCCCCAGCCAAAATAGCTGGGGGTTTCTATCCTGCCGTTTACAACGGCGTTTAGAAGAAGGGTAGCTTAGGCATACTTACTTGATGATGATGTTGATTCTCTACATACCTTTTAATAGCTTTTTGGTTGCCTC
>JAZDMR010000037.1:0-18944 GCA_043800725.1 bacterium
TGTACGAATGGTACGTTGATGTGAAGACATAGGCGTATAATGTTAATTGCTAAAGCCGTCCTGCCGGACAGCTTTAGCATACGGCGTCGCCTTCAAACGTACACCCCAGCCAATGCTGGGGGTTTATAGATTAACAACAAACCCCTGTTTAATCAGGGGTTTGTTTATAGTCAAAGATAATTGAAATAAATCAAGACTAGCCGCCGCCGCCTCCACCATCTGCTTCAGTTACGTTAGACGTGGTATTGGCCACGAAAATAACGATTGCCCAAGCGAGCAGCACGATAATCAGGCCAATAACCGCCGCAGAAATAATCTTTTTAGCACTCTCGACTTTTTCATCATTACCTCCAGCAGTCATCCACTGAAATCCACCGATAATTATCATTACTACCGCAACCAAAGCTAGAATACCCAAGACCCATTGGATGATATTAATCACTGTCTCTTTAAGATCTGCCGTGCCCAAACCCACCTGACCACCAATATCTTCAACAGAAAATGAGGAAGCGCTTGCCATTAGCGGTAAAGCCAACAGGGAAACAGCAGCCAGACCTATAAAAAATTTCATATTTTTTCACCCCCTTTCGTTGTTTTTTTAGATGTTCCTATAATAGCCGCTTTTAAGCATACTCTGGATTTTGGCGAAACGTCAAATTATCAGCTTGATTTGCCAAGTAATCAGGTAGACGTTACCCCCACCACTGTGTTTAGCACAAAACGCAGAATGACCCAGCTTCCTAGGATTATAATCAAACCCAGAGTCGCCCAAACCAGAGTTTCCTTGGCTTTTTGAACTTTTTCCGGATTACCGGCCGAGGTCATCATATTAACGCCTCCCCAAATAAACATAACCAAGCCAAACAACCCCAAAGCGCCCAAAACCAGCTTAATGGCGTTTACAAATACGCACAATAGGGTATTACAAGAAATCGGGTTGGGCAAGGCGACGTCAGAACCTTGAGCCGCCACGATCAGGGGCAGTAAAAGGATAAACAAGGCTAGGGTAGCAGTAATTTTGTTCATAATAATTACAAGTTAGTGCAAATTAAATCGGAACACTCGCCGTCGGTAAAAAAGGTACTTTCTTCTGATTCGCATCGCGACTTGGAATAGTTATCTTGACAGTCAATATGGGTCTCATCGATTATCGTAGCACAGCAGCCGGTCGGTCCGTCGCAGTCGCCGAAATTTATTTGATCTCTTACGGCATTCCAAATATCTTGATTAACAATTCCGTCCTCAGTCAAGCCGTTTACCTGTTGAAATTTGCGGACCGAAGCGTCAGTTTGCGGGCCAAAACAGCCGTCAATGGACCCCACGGCGCAGCCTCGAGTTTCCAGCAAGGACTGTAAAGTTGTGATAGGGCCATCTTGGTCAATCGGATCAGCACAGTATAAATGAAGATTAAATTGTCCGCATTGTGACTGGTTGTGCTCGAGATTATAAACCTTGCGACAGCCTTGAGACTGGCCAAACCATTTGGCGGCCCAGGTCCCGGGGTAATCAGGAAAGACCAAGCCTTGGGTGCTGCCAGTAGTCACTACAACGTAAAAACCAGTCATTGACCAGGCTACCAGCATGATTAGCACGCCAATGGTTGTGCCGGTTATCATTTTTTTGCCTTGATCAACGTATTCGCTGCGCCCTCCGGAAATCATCATTTGAAATCCCCCGTAAATATAGAAGAAGACAGCCAGTCCGGCCATAATGCCCAGCCCCCAATTGGCTAATATCACAAACAGCTGGATAAAATCAGAAAATCCGCAGCCTTTATTTACCGAAACCCCGGTAATATCTCCGTAAGTTCCAGCGCCGCCGTTTCCCTCGTATCTTTCCGGAGTGACGCATCTTTGGGTTCCGTCAGGGCACAGGATCTCTCCGTTGCCCTTGACTTCATAAATGGTTTTATCGCAATCCGGCAGCAAGCCGCTGCCCAAGGAAGTGGATTGAGCCAATGCCGGGGCGGCCAAGAAGATACCAAGATAAACGGCCATTACCAGGCTGATTGTATGGCGACGGGTCATGATTTTGAGTAAGTTAATTGTACTTGTTTGGCGGTTTGGCGCAAAGCCTCGAGCGGTGTGGCGGACTGGTCTATGATCGCATTGATTAGGCCCGAGAAATAATCATCAACCTGAAGCCAGTCCTCTCCAAAGTACCAGTTTTTTGCGGTTAAAGCTTGATTGGCAAAAACCTCCAAGTCAGGAGATTTTACCTGCTGGGCCAGCATAGTACGCAGAGCCGAAACCTTACCCGTGCTGTTTAAATACGAAGCCACAATATCATCTCGGCTTAGGTATTGGAGAAAATGCCAAGCTTCGTCAGTATGTTTAGATCGCTTAGCTACTGTTTCGACCATGTAAGTGGCCGCATTAATCTTACTGCGAGTGCTTGTCTGGGCATTGGTATCAGTGCCGTCCGGGTTAATGTGAAACATAGGCACGAGGCTGTAGCGGAGAGCTGTTTCGCGTTCAGCAATTCGGTCCCCATCCGCCTTGGTGCCGATGAGATAAGCAACTTTACCCTCAATAAAATTATCAACTGAGTTTGAAAATTTGTCGCTCCAAGTGTAAGTTTCTTTCGTGGGGGCGGCAAAGCCCGTATAAAACTCGATAGCGCGCAAGCCCGGACTGTAGTCATCCGTACTCCTATCAAAAATCACTATCCGATTGCTCACATCAGTCATCATTGTTCCGTTCTGCATCATCAGGAGAGATAAAATCTGGCTAGAATGATCTACGTTGTCAGCTAGACCCAAAGCAATGCCTGATTGAATGATCTGGCTTTGGTTGTCCAAGATAGTCAATTTAGGGATTTGAGCAACTAGTTCCTGCCAAGTAGTTGCCGGACTGACAATCTCCGAATTATTAAGAATATCCCGATTATAATAAATTGCTAAAGAGTCAGTGCTTAAAGGCAGTCCATAAATATCTCCCCCCCTAATAACATCCTGACCCACAGCATCAATAAAATCATTGCCCAGTCGGGCGGTTGTCACAGACTGATTAACTTGTTTGGTTATTGAGAGCTGTTTTTGAAACAGTACTGTTTTTAATTGATAGTAGTAAACACTGGTTGTTTCCGGTAGAGGCTCGATAAAATCAGCATAGGTGCCGATATCCGTGTTGGGGATAGAAAAAATATCAGGCCCCGCACCCTTCGCCCAAGCTTCTACCAATGAATCATAATAATTTTCCGAGCGCTTTGTAACAACTTCTATATTTATATAAGGATGACTGCGCCGATAAGCGGCGATGGCCTCTTTGAAATTATCAGCCTCATCCTCAATGGTCCAATAAACAAGCTTTACAGGATCAACAACGGGCTGGGGCTTATTAATCGCGCCGGAAATTATCAGAATAACCGCGATGGCTGGGATTAGTACAATAACACTTATTATTAAAAAGCGCCTCATAGCCTTATTTTAATGTTTTTAAATATGATTTAAGTTGACTGCCCAGTTCGGGGTGTTTTAGGCCCAGGACAATATTAGCTTTTAACCAGCCCAGCTTGGATCCCAAATCATAAATGTCGCCGGACAGCTCACAGCCAAAAACTGCCCGCTTCTTGTTATACAGGTCTATTGCGTCTGGAAGCCAGATCTCGCCACCCCGCCCTTTTTTGACTTTTTTCAGGTATTTAAAGATTTCTGGCGGCAGAACATAGCCTTTAATGGAAGCTAAATTGGAGGGGGCTTTAGTTAGGGTGGGCTTTTCAATTACCCCAAACACCTCATGAATATTGTCTTTAATGTGCTTGTTATAAGCAATTCCATATTTGGTGATATCCTTTTTAGCCACCGGCAATAGGCCCATAATTGGCGCCTGATATTCTTCATAAGCTTTAATCATCTGGCTGATCGGGTTGACCTTACTGATCAGAAAATCATCAGGGTAAATGACCACAAAAGGCTCATTCCCCACCGCCGCCTGAGCCATTAGGGTGGCATGGCCGTTTCCCAACGGTTTGGGCTGACGGACATAGATAAAATTCGCCAGCTTTTGAGTCTTGATAATCGAGCGGAGCTGGGAGAGTTTGCCTTGTTTTCTAAGATTGTTTTCCAGATCGGGGTGAGAATCAAAATGATCCTCAATGGCTCTTTTTGAGGAGCCGGTAATAAATATAATGTCTTTGATTCCGGCGGCCACTGCTTCTTCAACCGAAAACTGTACTCCGGGCTTGTCAATAAGCGGGAGCATTTCTTTGGGCATGGCCTTGGTAGCAGGCAAAAAACGCGTACCATAACCAGCCACAAGAATAACTGCTTTTCTAACGCTTTGTTTCATTGCTCCCTTTTTCAATCCCCCTTTTTTCACTTTGATAAATTATACTAAAAATTGCTGGCTTAGGCAATGTTTTTTTTTATTAAGACCTCGCGCTCATCGGCTTTTTAAAAATAGCCAGATCCCGTAGAATAAAGCTGATGAAACGCGGAACCTTAATCCTTTTGCTATTTCTTACCTTGGTTGGCGGAGCAATCAGATTTTTTCAGCTGTCTGAGCCTGATGAAATCACAGGCGATGAAGTATATTTCGTAAATTTTTCCCGGGCTTACGTCAATCAGGAGTATTTTTTTGATGTCCATCCTCCTCTGGGCAAGATGATTAATGCTTTAGGTCAGATGCTTTTTGGAAACCGGCCAATCGGCTGGCGCTTTATGCCGGCTTTATTTGGAACACTATTAATTCCGCTGGCTTATTGGCTGGGGAAAATTGCCACAGGCAAAAATTTTGTCGGCCTGGGCTTATCCCTGATTACCGCCTTTGACGGATTGCTTTTTGTTGAGTCGCGCCTGGGCCTGATTAATATTATTTATCTGACTTTTCTAGTTGTCGCTTATGCTTGCATGTTCCAGTGTCTGCACAGTTTGAAAACAGCTATCCGCTGGCTGATTTTAGGCGGTATTTTTTTAGGCCTGGCTGTCAGCACCAAGTGGGTTGCTTGGTTTGCGGTGCCGCCCATGTTGATGTTCGTGATATTTTTCTATCAGCTGGATTCTCGCCCTCCAGTATTCAGCCTTGTTAAGCGGCTCTGGCTGGCAAGCCTAATCTTAATCGTTCTGCCGTTGCTAATTAGTTATTTGGTTTGGCTGTTTCATTTTTACCTGGTAGACAGCGAGGGTTCGTTTTTAATTAACCAAATAAAAATATTTCAATACCATACGGGCATTAGCGAAACCCATGCTTATCAGTCGCCCTGGTGGTCCTGGCTCCTGCTCTGGCGTCCTTTTCCTCATTTAATAGAATCGGACAAGACAGTGAAAATTATTACGGGGCTGGGTAATCCGGCTATTTGGTGGCCCGCGATAGTAATCGTGCTGGCATCATTGAAAAGACAAGTCCGCCAGAAAGCCAGCGTGATTTTGATTTTGATCGCCTTATTCTTTCATCTAGCAACCTTCGGACTGGTTAGCCGTCCGATGTTCTTATACCATGCCCTGCCAGCCTTTTATTTTCTTGGGATACTGGGATTAAATGGCGCGGAAATAATTTTTGCCCGCCGCAAGTATCAGTGCCTGGCTGTTTGGGCGGTGTTTGTTATCTTGGTTTTTTGGGTATTTTATCCGATTTATACTGGGCAGGAACTCAGCCAAAGCTCCCTGCAATTGAGAGAGTGGTTACCCGGCTGGCTTCATTAGTCTGCTAGAAAAATCTTTTTGCCCCGACAATCACCCGCAAAGATCCCGGCGCTATCTCAACTGCCGCAGGAGTTTTAATGACAGTTTCATTATCTACCAGCAAGGGCACGCATTCATTCGAGCAGGTGATGCGGACGCGGCGGAGCGGAAAAACGCTGGCTCGAGAAAATTGCCTGCGGAACATTGGCAAGAAGCCTCTTTGTTTTGTGGGCTGGACGATTGCTTCCAGGAAGCCGTCTTCGGGGTTCGAATCCCCTATCTCTTGGCTTGAAGCGGGCAGGTTGGTAATTCGAATTTCGTTTTCGCCCGCAACGGCTGAAATTTGATAGCCGCGGTCACTCTCTAGCATGACATTGGATTTAGAAATTTCAAGGGATCTTAAAAAATAATGCCCATTTATTTTTCCCAAGTCCAGCCTCTTAACAATGCGCTTGGAAAGGGTATCACAGGCAGCCGGTCCACCGGGGATGCCCAGCATCTGGGTGATTGATTGTTTTGGGCCCATGGGGATTATTCCCAGAGTAATGTTTTTTTCCGCTATTAAACTGAGCAATTTGCTAATTGTCGAGTCGTCGCCCACGGCAACAATAGTATCAACTCCTTTTTTAATTGCGTCTTGGACAATCTCCCGCATGTTTTTCAAGATAGTCAAACGCTCGGTTTTGCCTTGAAGACCAAGCTCGGCTAACCGATTCTCGATTTTATTAATTTGAGATTCATAACGATGGTCTCTTAAAAACGCATCGTGTAAATAGCAGTACATACTAGCGCTTAGACCCGGATAGCTGTTCTTCTGGATCGCTGTCAACTTGAGAATCGATTGGAGCATCCAGTTCTTTGTTATTGGCCATTTTGCATTTACCATGTAGAATAGCACCGGCCTCTACCGATAAAGATGCCGCTTGTACATTTCCAATTATTTTTGAAGAAGAGGACATCTCAAGCTTGCTGTGACAGATTACATTGCCCCTGATCTCTCCTGAAATATTTATATTATCGGCCTCTACATCCGCCTTGATTCTGGCCGCTTGTCCAATATGCAGGTTTTTTGAGGTTTTTACTGAACCAGTAACTATCCCCTCTACGGTTACATCGCCCTCTCCCACAAAATTGCCTTCAACTTTAACGCTTGGTCCGATTATTGTTTCGATTGTTGAGCTATGGTTATTTTTTTCTCGTTTAAGTAAAGACATCTTTGGTTAACAAATATATTAATAGCGGATAAAATATAAGTAAAATTCAGCCTATTGTCAAAGGTAGAAAAAAGTTATGTAACTTAGTAGAGCTGAAAAAATACTATTAAACAAGAAATGAATAATTTGTATATTAAAATAATAAAGATATTACGACACTTAAAATAGGCTAGAACAAGCATAAATACTTAAAATCAATCTATTAAACTTTACCACCCCCATAGTTTCCACCAAAGGTGGATCAGCTGAAAAAAGAAAAACTAATTGTGGTAGACAATGGTATGTATGCCCTTGTAGCTCAATGGATAGAGCAAACCCGTCCTAAGGGTGAGATGGGGGTTCGATTCCCTCCAAGGGCAAGAATGGTAAAATGATAAGCTAATTAATAAGTTATCAAATAAGTGGTTTATGGGCCCTTAGCTCAGCTGGTAGAGCGCTTCCATGGCATGGAAGAGGCCACCGGTTCAAATCCGGTAGGGTCCACCACGCGGGTCAAAGCTTGCTGTGGGTTACGTGTTCCGGTACAGCCGGACCAACTTTCACCCTTCGCAAGCATGCCCCTTTATTCCTCACACTTAACCCTATCGGGCCCAAGTGTTTGATGAATAAGAAATATCTCTATGTTTAGCAATTAATCTTGTAAATATAAGTGCTAGATGTTAGAAAAATAATGAAAATGTTCCACGTGGAACAATGAAAAATCAGCTATCATTAAAGGCCTATCAAACATGGGCCGTTAGCTCAGTTGGTAGAGCGCTGCATTCGCATTGCAGAGGTCAGCGGTTCAACTCCGCTACGGTCCACCACGCGGGTCAAAGCTTGCTGCGGGTTACGTGTTCCGGCAAAGCCGGACCACTTCACCCTTCACAAGCATGCCCCTTTATTCCTCACACTTAACCCTATCGGGCCCAAGTGTTTGATGAATAAGAAATATCTCTATGTTTAGCAATTAATTATATTAATATTTTTTGCGACAAAAACCTTGGGCTCAAACCCTCGGGCATATGAAGATCTTTGTAAATAAAAACAGGCTATTATTCTGTTTTATAAGAACGGAGACTCTGTCGAAGAAGGCAACTTGGTATCCGTTCTTGGCTGGGTTTCGTTAGATCTCGATTCAGGTTTCCCTGGGGAACATCACTAGTTGCTATTTAAGATCCGCAATGGGAAAAAACAGTCCATCTTGACAAAGTCGCCAGGCACTAACTTAGCAGATACAATTAAAATGTCAAATATTATAACAATTATTAATGAAATTGTTCCACGTGGAACATAGGTGTACTAAGGTTAGCAAATGTAAAATATACAATATATTGACAAAAAAACCTAAGTATTGTTAAAAACACATAAAAATGGAATTTATACGATCAGTAATATCATTTTTACTCCATATTGATAAACAATTACTTGAAATAGTAAGTGATTATGGCACTTGGACTTATGGTATTTTATTTTTAGTAATATTTCTTGAAACTGGCCTGGTAATTACCCCATTTTTACCAGGAGACTCGCTGTTATTTGCTGCCGGAGCATTAAGTGCGCAAGGTTCGTTAAAACTATTTTTTTTATGGGGATTATTATTATTTGCGGCAATTGTTGGAGATAATGTTAATTATTGGATTGGCAGAAAACTGGGTAGAAAAATACCATTTAAAGAAGATTCTAGGGTCTTAAAAAAAGAATATTTAGACAGAACCGAACGTTTTTATGAAAAATATGGAACAAAAGCGATTATAATTGCCAGATTTGTACCAATTATCAGAACAATTACTCCTTTTGTGGCCGGTCTGGGGAAAATGAATTATAGAAGGTTTTTGCCATATGATATAGTTGGTGGATTTTTATGGGTATCACTTTTCATATTTGGAGGGTATTTTTTTGGTAATCTTTCTTTTGTGCAAGATAATTTTAGTTTAGTGGTAGTCGCGATTATTTTAATTTCCCTGATGCCATTTATAGTAGAGTTTTTTAAACATAGAAAACGTAAGAAGGCGCAAAATAACTTGACGAACAACCAATAAAGTTGCCTTGTCATGCAATAAGGCTCATGTTAGTATCAGGTACGTCTTGTTCAAAAAAAATATTGAAAAATTAATTTTATGCCGCCGTGGCGGAACTGGTAGACGCGTTGGACTTAAAATCCAATGAGGGAAACCTCGTGTCGGTTCGATTCCGACCGGCGGCACCACGGGTCAAAGCTTGCTGCGGGCTACATGTTCCGGTGGAGCCGGACCACATAACCCTTCGCAAGCATGCCCCTCTATGCTTCGCGCTTAATCCTACGGATCCAAGTGCTCAGCATTATGAAAAGATGTAATTAAGACCCATACCCCTTTCTGCCTACCGTAGGTAGGTATTCCTCACACTTAACCCTATCGGGTCCAAGTGTTCGATGACAAAATGTTAAACAAGGGCGATTAGCTCAGCTGGTTAGAGCGCGTCACTGATAATGACGAGGCCCCAGGTTCAAATCCTGGATCGCCCACCACGGGTCAAAGCTTGCTGCGGGCTACATGTTCCGGTGGAGCCGGACCACATAACCCTTCGCAAGCATGCCCCTCTATGCTTCGCGCTTAATCCTACGGATCCAAGTGCTCAGCATTATGAAAAGATGTAATTAAGGCGCATACCCCTTCCTGACTGCCGTAAGTAGATTCGTTTGGTACTTAGTCTTTTGAAGTCAAGTACGTGGCGTAATAAAAAAGACATGAATAAAGCAAACATAGAAGCTGAAATTCGATCGTTTATTACTGACGAAGAGTATCAGCGGCTTTTAGATTATTTTCAAAAAGACGCGAAATATCTGGGCGAAGATGATCAAACCACCTATTATTTTAATGCGCCTCAAGATCTTAGAATTCAAAAAAATGAAAAAGGAGCAAAAATATGGTCCAAATCCGGCCGGATCCATGACGAAGCCAGAGAAGAACTGGAAATTTATTTCACAGCCCAAGACTTTGAAAAACTGGAAAAGTTATTTATCGGCTTAGGTTTTGAGGTTAAAATAAAATGGTTTCGCAAGCGTCATTCGTTTGACTGGGCTGGTATTATCGTAACAATTGATAATACCAAGGGGTACGGTAAAATAATTGAACTGGAAAAGATGTGTGATTCGACTGACCAAGAAAAAGCATTGGAAGAACTTAAAAATAAACTAAAATCATTAGACATTTCACTAACCGCCAGGCAAGAATTTGATGAGCGGTTTGACTATTATAAAAAGCACTGGCCAGAACTAATTGGTGACTAGCCGTTTCGTGGTTTGGGAAGTGTTTAGTATAATAAAATTGTATGAAATATGTAATCGGCATAATCACAATAATCATCGGAGCTTTCCTGGTCATAAAGACGGATATAGTTATGAGCTGGTTCGGCCGGGTTGGCTTTGCTGAAAAGCATTTTTCCACCGAAGGAGGCAGCCGACTTTTTTATAAGCTCCTAGGTCTGGTGATGATTTTTCTGGCCCTGATTGGCATGATTGGACTTTTGGGGTTTATTATAAAAGATTTATTCGGGCCACTGTTTAGCAGCTTGAATAATTAAATAAAAAGAACAACCTGGTTTATGTTGGCCAGGCTTTTTAAATGACTCATGTTATTATCCTATATCTAAACCTGGTGGACCCGAGCGGAGTCGAACCGCTGACCTCCTCGTTGTTCCGATAGCCCCTGGTGGACCCGAGCGGAGTCGAACCGCTGACCTCCTCGTTGCAAACGAGGCGTTCTGACCAACTGAACTACGGGCCCGCCAGGGGCTATCGAGGATCCTCGATTCTTATAAATGTTTTAATAATTTTTCTATTGCGGATCGTTTTTTCCAAGACTTAATCTGTTTTTCTCTCACTTGAGCCTCACTTCGGGTTTTGAAACTTTTATAATATATCAACCCCCATGGTGCCTTTGATTTTGTCGAACGCACTTTATATGCATTATGTTGGTTTAACCGAAAAGGAATGTTTTCGCACGATCTAATATAGTAAGATCCGGATTTTTTCGATTTTAGAACATACATGTAAAACATTTTTAGAATCGGGACAAACGAGGCGTTCTGAACAACTGAACTACGGACCCTAATAATCAACCCAGATTATAGCAACTTATTGTGAAAGACAATAGTCGCTTTATGTATTTGACAGGCATTTCCATCCCCTCTAAGGTAAGTTCAGATTATTGAGATTAATTTTCAATAAAAAGGTCTTTGACAAAGGGGAGGGTATAGTATTCTCCTGAGATTCTTATATACCGAAAAGTTGAAAGGTTGGACGCTATGAGACAATTATTAATGGAAGCTTCTCTACCAGAAGAATTTCGGCTGTTTTCAAGAGGGAAGGTTCGGGATACGTTCTTTATTCCCTCGGAAATGGTTGATGGGCAAGAGGACCTGCTGTTACAAGTGGCAACCGATCGAGTTTCTGCTCTCAATGTGAAATTGAAAACAGGCATCCCGGATCGCGGTAAAGTGTTGGTCGGGCTGACTGCGTTCTTTGCCCAGGCTGTCACCAGCATCAAAAGACCTCTTTTCAATGGGATCAAGACGCACATTGTCGAGCCAGACTTTGATAGATTTCCAAAGCCGATTAGGGACATTGAATCTCTGCGAGGTAGGAGCCTGATTGTTCGCCGCCATCTAGTGATTCCAATCGAGAGCGTGGTCAGGTTTCGCTTGACTGGTACTGGCTGGAAAGACTATCAGAGGACTGGTTTGATTTTTGGACATGGGGCACCAGAGGGCACAAAAGAGTGGGATCCGGTTTCTGAATTTGCTTGTTGGACCCCAACCATGAAATCGGCAAATGACGAGCCCTTACTAGAGGATATGCGAAGTCTGATCTTCAACCATGCAATGATGGGCCATATGCGGCAGATGAGCATCGCGGTGATGAAGAAAATCTCTGAGCTAGCTAGTCAAGCTGGCTTTGAACTGATCGACGGAAAGCTCGAGTGGGGCATTAATCGAGCTAACGACTTGATTCTGATTGATGAATGGGGAACCCCTGATGCCTGTCGCTGGGTAACTAAGGATAGCTTGGAGTCTGGGAAACCTGTTTCCTATGATAAGGACCCGATCCGTCGTTGGCTTCAGCCGATCGTCACCAAGGGAGGGAAGGTGCCAGGCATACCCGATGAAATAGTAGAGCAAGTCCACGACAGATATCTGAGACTATATGAGCTAGTGACAGGACAGAAAATAACATGATCGTTCAGGTTCACAATTGAATCAGCACAAGGGTCACATCAAACGGTGTGGCCCTGTTTTACTATTAATAAATATTATCGCACAGCCCAATCCCCGACCTGATTGAGGATAATCTTGGGCGAGCTTACCAATATTAAACAATAGGCAAGGATAAAATCCTTGCCTATGCGGGCTAAAAGAAAAACCCCGCCGCGCTGTGTTTGAAATTAATTTCAAACTACGAGCGGGCGGGGTTCGGTTAAAGAACAGTTAGGTTGTTCGAGGGACGATCCTCGTATCAGGGTGGTTGAGCTTTGAACGAGCCTTACCCGACAGGTCAATGAATAATCCCCTTTGCAAGTGCCAGAAGATAAAGTGGGGAGGTTCATCATGTTCAATGTCGTAGTAGGGGTCGCGAGTGTCCTTTCCTCGCAAGACAATACTTCGAATACCGATTCTTGTGCCATCAGCAAGCAAGAATTGGTCGCCAACTCTGGCTTTTTCCAAATCACTCTGGGTGATACTCATAGCAACCTCCTCAGAAGTTGATAACAGTCCTGAACCAAACTTGATCTTCGCCGCGGTCATGGAATTGATATGATCCGACGAGAACCATATTTCCTTTGGCCAACGGCAGAACCATGCGCGGACCAATACTTAGGTTATCCTGTCCGAGCGGATGGTCGTTTTCGGTTTCAATGCCGACTAAACAGAAGGGGAGTCGATAGTTCACTTCCAGATACGTGTACCAGTACTCTTTGCTAGGAATTTGTTGCATGTTGACCCCGAAGTGGATCGGGTCCAGAGCATCAAAGGAGGCTCGGAGGTCGAAGATTGTCAGGCGTTCACGTTGACCAACTTGGCCTGGTTCAACAATCAGAGCGCCGACATTGGTCTCTACCCACCAATCCTTGGCTTGATAGCGCGGACCTGCCACGATCACGGCCTTGGACGGACTGGTGAAGTTTGGCACAATCACCCAACTAGCGGTTTGCCAGCTGGATCCCTCGGTTACAGGTTGGGTTCCGTGGAGCAAAAGCTTGGTGTTGGTGATCTCACCTGCGGTTACGATTGAAGCTACCATTATTCCAATTACTACCAGCAGCAGCACTTTAGTAGAGTTCATTTTTTATACCCCTTTTGGTTAGATTTCTCCCAGGTTTTTAAGGTGCTTTTTGTAAATTTTGTAGTTTAACCGTGGATCATATACTATTATCAATGAGTGGCAAATATCACCACAGGATAGAAATTAATATAAATGGCTAATATTAGCTAATAAATGCATACTGAAATACTCAGGCAATTAGGACTTCCCAAGAATGAAGCTAGGATTTATGAGGCTTTGGTTGGCTTAGGGCCAGCAAATATTTCAGAAATATCAGGTTTTTCTAAGGTAAATCGCCGGAATGTTTATGATTCCATTAAAAACTTACAAGCCAGAAAGCTAGTCTCCCCTGTTACCGGCTATCGTGAAAAGCGCTATCAAGCGGCCGATCCTGATATTTTGAGTGAGCTTTTAATAAGACAGCAGGACAGGATGAAATCGATTTTGCCGGAATTAAATAATTTGTATAAAACAAAAATACCAGATGAGCAGGCGTTTATCTCCCGCGGCACTGAGGGGATAAAAAATTTTTGGAACTATGTTCAAATGCAAAATGAACCGGTTTGTTTTGTGGGTGGGAAAGGCGCTTGGCATGATCGGCAAATTGAGGATGAGAGGAAAAGATATTTTACAAGCTGTAGTGATAAGGGAATCATTATCAAGGGTATATTTGATTATGAAATGCGCGAACGCGGTAAAAATGTTTATTCTGAATATGAATTGGATAATATTCGATTTTTCCCAAAAGAATATTCCACCAAAGCAACTTTTGATGTATGCGGAGACAGAGTGATTATGTTTGCCATGCCCAAGGAACGAAATGTGTTTAATGCCACGATATTTAATGTGGTCAGTAAGTCATTGGCTAATTCATTTCGAACTTGGTTTGAATTGCTTTGGAAAAAATCAGAAACACTATAAATATGGATGATACTTTAACAGCAAAACTTCAGACATTAGGATTAACCAAAAGCGAATCACAGCTGTACTTAACAATTTTGGAGTTAGGCAAAACAAATGTCGCAAAACTGTCCAGACATACCAGAATAAATAGACGAAACATTTATGATTCGCTAAGCACGCTTCTTGACAAAGGTTTAGTGTTTCAAATCGTACAAGAGCAGGAAGGGATTTATTCAGCAGTTGCGCCTGATAAAATAGCCGAGTTGATTGAGGCGAAAGAAATCGCCCTGATGAAAATTATGCCTGAATTGAAAGAGCAGTTTGTTTCTAAAAAAGTCCGGGAGAAAGCAATAATTTACAAAGGCGTGGAAGGCTTTAAAAAATATCTGCGTGACATTTTACTGGTCAGCCAAGACATCTACTGCCTGGGAGCGAAAGGCGGCTGGGGATATGATAAATTGGGTTCATTTGCCAATCAGTTTGAGAGCGAACGCGTTAATAAAAAGCTAAAAGCGCATAACCTGTTTGATTATGAAATGCAAGAAATAATAAATACCAAACAAGCCAGCTATAATCAATACGGGGAGCATCGTTTTTTGCCCAAGGAATTTTCAACCAACTCAGCCATTGATGTGTTTGGCGATCATGTGGTTACCTTCACCGGCCTATACCCCGAACGATTTGAAGACAACGTCACCCTATTCGTTTTTATCAGCAAAGACCTGGCCGAAGCAGGCCGGACATGGTTTCAGTGCATGTGGGACATCTGCGACCCGGGTGAGAAATAAAATTTGCAAATTCTGCTATAATATAAGCAAGATGGGGGATAATAACAAAAACATTAAAAAAGGCTTTACTTTAATTGAATTATTGGTAGTAATAGCCATTATCGGCATACTCTCGGGCATTGGCCTGGTTAGCTTAAATGGCGCCAGAGAAAAAGCTAGGGACGCAAAGCGAATTAGCGACTTAAGGCAGTATGCTTCGGCGTTGAATATATTTTATGATAATAATGGGCATTATCCCTGTTGTTCTCCTCGTTTTGATGATTCAAGCCCATCTGATCCCAATCAATTTTTAAATGGCAGAAATGAATATGATGAACATTATTGCCCGTTTAACAGTCTTAACAGTCAAGGAGGATTGTTGAATGGGGGGATCTTGGCGATTCCCTTGATTGATCCAATGAACGATAATTCCGATCCTTCAGTTGAAAATCGCTATTTTTATCATTATGTTGTATCTCAAGACTTTCAAAGTTATCGGTTATTAACTAATTTTGAAAGCCGGGGCAATACTTCGGTTGAACAAGATGACGGGGGTTTTTGCTCGCGGCAATATGAAATGATAGTTGGCGAACTTTGCGATACCTGTTCTTCTAGGTATAATTGTTTTCCTTCAGATTTAGATGGGGCGGCTGGGGGGGATTATCCGGGCTGCCCGGCCTGCCCAATATTCTGGAATTATTAAATGGTTTTTGAAAATTAGTTTTTATCCTGATAGGGTGAGTAGATACATCTGCTATTTTTTTATAATGCCCTAGGATTGACAAAAGGCCGGTTTTGGTATAGACTGGCTGGTTCTTTTCAGCTAAGCAAGACACATAAATTCTTTAACCTTCCAAGGAAAGAAGGTGGGAGCCATGACAGATCAAAGGATGGATAAGGCCGAGCCTCAATCTTTGAAACTGCGGCACAAGCTTGGCCTGGCGTTGCTGGTAATCGGCGTGCTGGCCATACCCTGCATCCGGATTTTCGACCCGTCGTATTGGCATCACTTGTTTGGCTGGTAGGAGGGCCGATGATCTTTTGTTTATCAAAGAGAGCCTGATCAGGAAAACAAAGGCTCTCTTTTATTATTGACGCTCGTGGGCATAAATAATACAATAAAAATACTCACTGCCGGGTCTGTTAGGAGGTGAGTCACATGAACTGGGAACAATTGCCAACCTGGATGTGGGTCATGGCGTTTTTTGGCGTAAGCGCCCTAATGGCTCTTTTACTTCTACTGGCCAATCGTCCACCCAAACGATGGATTAAAAATGGCCTGTCAGTAATCCATCAGGAAACGCCAAAGCTAAAAGTTGTTCAAATTGGCAATGGCGAGGGTGATAATGAGACGGCCTAGGGTCCATTAATTATCACCCAATGCGTAGACAACTAACCGGCTCTGAATGCCCTAATCCTTAACCAGGATTATTCAGAGCCGGTTTTTCTATGCTTGGCACCGAGCAGACTAGAGAGGCTGCTCTTGGAGTGGGATTTATCGTCCGATGCTCAAATACTCAAATCCCAGTTTTTCCATTTTAGCGGGGTTGAGTAGATTGCGGCCGTCAACCACGCGGGCTTTACGCATATCATTTTTAATGCGTTTCCAGTTGAGTTTGGCGAACTGGGGCCACTCTGTTACCACAATGACAAGGTCTTGGTTTTTACAGGCCTGATAAGCAGTTTTGGCGAACTTTACTTTGGTGAGGTTGGGCTTGGCACGTTCGGTTGCTACCGGGTCGAAAGCCGTGATTTTGGCGCCTTGTTTTTGTAGCAGCTTGATCATGTCAATAGCAGCTGATTCGCGCACATCGTCGGTGTTCTGTTTAAAGGCTAAGCCGAGCACGCCGATTGATTTTCCCTTGAGCGAGCCAAGCAGCTGCCGGGCTTTTTTTACTGCCACGGTTCTCTGATTCTTGTTCACCCGCATTACGGCTTTAAGTATTTTAAATTCGTAACCGTAGGAGTCGGCCATGTATTCCAAGGCGCTGACGTCTTTGGGAAAGCAGCTACCGCCATAGCCCACTCCGGCTTTGAGGAAACTTGGCCCGATTCTTTCATCCAGGCCCATGCCGCGAGCCACTTCATCCACGCTCGCTCCATTTAGGTCGCACAGGCTTGATATTTCATTAATAAAAGAAATTTTTGTGGCCAAAAAAGTATTAGAAGCATATTTGATTAATTCGGCGCTTTCGATATTGGTCACCAACTTGTCGGTTTTTTGGGGTTTAAAAATTGCCAGCATGATTTTTCGAGCACGGCTGTTTTCTACTCCGATAATCACGCGATAGGGATTTAAAAAATCATGAATGGCCGAACCCTCGCGCAAGAATTCGGGACAGGAGGCCACGTCAAATTTACCCCGGTAATATTTGCCAATAATATTTTTTACTTTCTGACCAGTGCCGACCGGAACAGTGCTTTTATCCACTATCAGCTTGTATTCAGACATGGTCTGGCCGATTTTTTTGGCCACATCATAAACAGCGCGTAAGTCCGCCTTGCCATTAGGCAGAGGCGGGGTGCCCACGGAAATTAAAATTGCCATGCTGTCTTTAACGGTTTTTTCAAAATCAGTTGTAAAAATCAAGCGCTGGGCTTTGATATTTTTTTTAACCAGGGCGGATAATCCCGGCTCGTAGATCGGAACCCTGCCTTTTTTTAAATTAGCAACAGCCGACTTATTGCGACCGTAGCAAATAACAGTATGTCCCAGTTCAGCCAAGCAAGCTCCTGAGACCAGGCCCACATAGCCAGTGGCGCCAATTACGGATATTTTCATATTGATATTTTGCTTAAAAACAATATTCTTACCAAAAGAGTATAGCAATTGATGGCGATATTTAAAAGACAAGGTTTGACAGCGGGAGACATTATTAATATTATCGCAGAGTAAGGGTTAACTACGGTGAATTATGGCCAGGAAACTAAAATGGCGCTTAGGCGGCCGCCGCGGCATTAGAAAATTTATTAGACGTGAAAAAGCGCGTTTGCGTAAAAGTATTTCTGATCCTGGTCAGCTGGAACAAGCGCTGGATTTATTAAAGCAGCGTTATTATAAGAAATAAAAAAGAGGCGCCCTTTTCAAAAGAACGCCTCACATGAAACGAAACAGCATCCAGGCCCCCCACAGACAGATATCCAACCTTGCTTTGGGCGAGGAGCGAAATCAAAGGCATCTTCCGGAGTCATGATTGGCGGAAGAGGCCAGTTTTTGGAAATACCGTACAGATATCGTGGCTTCATAGCTCCTCCCCGGGGTTTTCCTAGTCAATTAAATCACCGATATCCTTATCCCAAGCAAAACCAAGCGGATCCCAGTCTTCTAATAACCCCAGGTCCAGACTTGGCCGGAGTGATTTGTAAATCTGTCGATTAAACGCCATAATATCGCCTACTCGATTTTTCCGGGTGACCGCATAAGCGCGGTGGCGTGCAATAAGGAATACCGTACCTATGCAGCGGTTTCATGATTACCCCCTTTGCCAGTTTTTTCTAAATTGAAATGATCAGCCTTCCGTTGGTAACTTTACTTATTTTCTTAAAATAATCAAACGCTTGGATCCGTAGGATTAGCGCAAGATTTAAAAGAGTCAATATTCCCATAACCCAAAGCAGTCACGAGTCTATACAAAGTCGCATTATAATTAGACTTGAGACTGTGTTTTGATTTTATAATATACAATCGGTCAAAGAGTTGGTTTTTTAGTATGTAGACATAATACATAAACAAAGCGGTTATTATGATTCGCCACTTATTTGTACTCTTATTGTTCGCATGGTGGGCGCGCCTGGATTCTCCCGCATCAAAATTATTATATTAATGATTGCGGGACCCCGCTTCTATGCGGGGGAACCAGGGACCTTCTCGGTGTCCCGCGAAGCGGGATCCCGCCGTCTTATTATATTATTAAATAGTGTGGCGGGATAAACTAAGCTCTTTGGTGGGCGGTGGAGGATTCGAACCCCCGACTTCTTCGGTGTAAACGAAGCGCTCTAACCAGCTGAGCTAACCGCCCTTGGTGCGGACGGTGGGACTTGAACCCACACGCTCTTGCGAGCCTAGGCCCTCAACCTAGCGCGTATACCGATTCCGCCACGTCCGCAAATTTTAAATGATGGGACTTGCCCCGCGGAGCGGGGTCCGGCTCCGCCGGGAA
>JAZDMR010000004.1:0-5868 GCA_043800725.1 bacterium
TGTACGAATGGTACGTTGATGTGAAGACATAGGCGTATAATGTTAATTGCTAAAGCCGTCCTGCCGGACAGCTTTAGCATACGGCGTCGCCTTCAAACGTACACCCCAGCCAATGCTGGGGGTTTATAGATTAACAACAAAAGACAAACAAATCCCAATAACCAAATTCCAATAGTTCAAGCGATTTGGAATTTGGTTATTGATATTTGATAATTGTCTGTTATTTGGCTATTGGAGCTTGGAAATTGTTTGATTATTGGTAATTGGAATTTGATTATTATTCTTTTGCGTCGTAAAATGTAATTGATGAATCTGCCTCAACTTAAAACCCAATTCCTGGAATATTTGGAAATTGAACGCGGCCGCAGCCAATTAACTTTGCGCAATTATGATTTTTATTTATCGCGCTTTTTGGAATTCACTAAAATTAACAAACCAGACCAGATTACGGCTGAGATAATTAGAAAATACCGCTTGGCTTTAAATCGATTTCGCGGGACAGGTAGTGAACCGCTTAAAAATTCAACCCAGAACTATCACTTGATTGCCATCCGTTCATTTCTGAAATACTTAGCTAAGCAAGATGTTAAATCTTTAGCCGCGGAAAAGATCGAACTGATGAAACAATCTGACCGCGTGGTCGACTTTATTGATGGTGAAGACTTGGAGCAAATGTTGCATGCCCCAAAAAAACTTGAGGGTGATTCGCTCCTGGCTAAAAGAGACTCGGCCATACTTGAATTGCTATTCTCAACCGGGTTGCGTGTTTCTGAGCTGGCTAAATTAACGCGCGATAGTATTAATCTGGATAAAGATGAATTCACGATTACCGGCAAAGGCGGCAAAGCTCGCGTGGTGTTCGTTTCTGCCCAAGCCAAACGAGCCATTGGTGACTATCTAGACCAGCGGCAAGATGACAATCCAGCCATGTTTGTCCGAGCTGACCGCGCTTCCAAGAATTTATCAGGCCCCGAAGCCACTGAGGATCCTTCGCCACTAACTCCTCGCTCGATCCAACGCCTGGTCCAGCGCTATGCCAAAGTAGCCGGCATTGCCAAAAAGATCACGCCTCACACCTTGCGTCATAGTTACGCTACTGATTTACTTATGAACGGGGCTGACATCCGCTCAGTTCAGGAGCTGCTCGGCCATTCCTCTATAACCACAACGCAAATTTATACTCATGTGACCAATAAACAGCTTAAAGAGGTCTACAAAGCCTTTCATGGTACGCAGCGGGAGGAGAAGAAAGAAACTCATACCGACGATTGACTAGGCTGATAACTTCTGGTAATCTTCGTGGCTGATACTTAATAATTGAACAGCAATGGGGTGGCTATAGCACAGTGGTTAGTGCACTGGTCTGTGGCACCGGTGACGAGGGTTCAAATCCCTCTAGCCACCCCATTGCTGTGCATATTAAAACTAAAACAAAGAGGGTTCTCCGCCACTGAATATTAATAAAAGATGGCGGATCCGCCTTCGGCGGAAATTCCCTCTAGCCACCTTGGTATATAACTTTTATATATAGGTTGTACGCCGAGGAAAAGACATCTCCTATTTATTGGGAGGTGTTTTTGGTTGTTCTTAAATAAAAACATAATAAAAATGGCGATTTTTATGTTATAATTAACACTATGAGAATCTATTAACATAAACAATCATAAATAATGCATCTAATATATCACCACTCATCACCTAAAGAGTTATTCAAGTCACTAGGAACAAACATTTCGGGTGTATTAAAGGGTTTGCCAATTTTTTATGGAAGAATATACTTAGAAATGAGGTAAATTAATAAAAAAACATGACAAAACAATCACTCTTTAAGTTCATTATCTACGGCATTTTGCAGTGGGTATTATTGATGTTCATCATTTTTGTGATTTCTCTCATCTACGGTGTAAAAGAGGGAGCTGAGATGACAGTCCCGCCCGCATTAGGCTTAGCCGGAGTCGCTGTTATCCTGGGGATTATTGCCTATGCTTTTGGCCGGCAGCTCAAACCGTCCAGCCGTAAGCAAGTGATTATCGCCGGTCTTGTCTGGTCAGGTATAACGACTATGTTCATGTCGGTAACTGCCCTTGGGAACGATACTCAAGGCGTCGTCTTTGGCAATTGGGGCATGTATTTGCTATTCGTCGCTCAAATAATCGGGACGATGTTTGTCCGAGTTAAAAAATAATACCGGCAATACGTCACAAGTTATTAAATAACAGTATATACTTACATGCCAAAAACTAAATTGGGCAAATGGTCATCCGGATTGAACATTATTTTCTTGGTGGTAGTGATCGCGGCGGTACTGTTAACTCAGGTCATCAAGCTGCTTGATTTTGAAGACACCTGGTGGGATATCACAGTGGTAGTACTTGTTTTTGCCACTCTGATCGCGTTCATTACCGGCTTGGTTGCTTGGATTAAAAATAAGGATCATTCAAAAGGCGTCCTAATCTCTATTCTCATCAGTGTGGTCGCGATTCTCTTCGCGCTTCTGCATAGTTTATTTATCAGTGATTAATTGAATTATGAAACAAACCCCACAACCAACAATAACATTCAAGGAGGCGTTCCCAAAGCTTGCGAAGTTTTTGAACATTTTTTTCATCGTGGGTTGGATTCTGACCATATTCGCAGCCATTGATTACTGGTTTATATACGACCAGTGCATCGTGAATGACGGGTCGTCTCCAGAAGCGAACAGGAACGAGGGGTACAATATTCTCTATGGCTCGATTTTTCTCATACTCATGATTATGAGTATTACTTTTTTTGTTAGTGTGTCGCAGCTGCGAGCGAAGAATAAGATGAAGGATGGCAAGCGCATCGTCGGTTATAAGCGGTATATAACTATGGTCTCAAGCCAGGTGATTGGTTTGTTGTTGGTGCAGGCGATTTCATCAATTTTCGTTACCGTGTGCGCGTAAAAAATTGCGGAGCCGTTAGCGCGGGGGTTTAGAGTGCCACATAATGTGAAGACAGAAAAATAATCCTATGGACGTTAATCCCAAAGAATCATTTTCTCACCCCGCGGAGCCTTGGTAAGGCGGAACCAAGCGCTTTTGGTGGATCGGGGCAATAATAATTATTGGGGTGGGAATTTTTTATTTTGTCGCCGATAATGGCAAACAAGATACGAAACAACAGACAGAAAATATGAATCCACCGCAAAGTTCCAGCGTTGAAAATCAAACAAAAGAATGGATGGATCGCGCATCTTTGGATCCCAGTTTACCAGAGTGCCCGGCCGATACCTCCTCTCTTTTCACCAAACCATTCATGGATGGCGACCTGCCCGATTATATTGTTCCTTTAGGTAATTCCAATGATCAGGGCCACGTTGTACCGGTTGACCACATTTATCCTATTATTAATGATTTATCAGACAATATCCCTGTGTATGCGCCAAGCGACATGACGCTCATTTGGATTGAGGTAAAACAAAAGTACAGTAATGCCACCAACAAATTCGTTGGCAATGACTACCAAGTTAATCTATCGCCCTGTCGCGGCATCAACCTGTCAATGGTGCACTACAAGGAGTTGTCGGACAAATTAAAAGCAGCTGTTCACGAACAGAACATGCCCTGCGACACAGTGAAAACAGTAGAGGATGATTTGACCTGGTACTATACCTGCCACCCGACGTTTGATAAGGTCACTTTGCAAGCCGGCCAGGTTATCGGGTTTATGGGTACGCTCGGCGGCAAAGATTACGTAGTTGACTACGGCCTGCACGACTACAACAAGCCGGCTTTGGCATTTATCAACCCGGACAGACATTATACTTTCACGCTCCATACCGCCTGCATGATGGATTACTATACACCGGAACTGAGAGTAAAATATCTGACGAAATTCGGCGGATTTAAATCAAAAGGTAGCGATGTACAGGTTTTTGTACAAAGGACAACTGAGCCAGTTTGTGGCAATATTATGCAGGATGTGTCCGGCACCGCTGCGGGCGACTGGTTTAAGAATCCAATTACTCAAAAGAATGTAACCGATAACGATGCGCTCATATTAATCCATGATAATGTTGAGCCGGCATACGCCAAAATCTCGATGGGCGGAATCACTAGCTTCACCTTTATCCCCGGACACAGCGGACGAACTGACAGGGAGTTTTCGGAAGTAACAGCTGACGGAAATACTTACTGCTATGAGTACAATCGCGGAGAAGATTGGAAAAAAGTTCTTCTACAGCTGGTTGACGATACCCATATAAAGACCGAACATCAAACCGGCCGCTGCGGTGCTGATGAGGTATTTATTAGCCCGCTAATCTACGAAAGATAGCATCTGCTTGTTTTTTACTTGTTACACCGTATTGTGCATTTATAAAATATCTTGAGGAATTGTTAAGATTAATTTACTATTAACCAAATAAAAATTATGATCACTCTCAGAACAGGCTTCAAGCTGGCTGGCTACGGCGTGCTATTGTTTTTCAGTATTGGGCTTGTTGAAATAATTATTTCAATGATCACCGGTTCATATGAAACTATTGATTACTGGTGGGCGAATGTCATCAAAGCTGCTGTAGTAGTCTTTTTTTCCTGGCTGTTTTCCCACCTGCTCCATCCCGAGACGACAAAACAAGCTGTGACCCATGGAATAGTCTGGGCGGCTATATTGGTGGTTATTTATTTAATTCTTGCCATTCCAAACGGATTTAATTATATGTTCGGCCATTTAAGCGTTTATTTGGTATTTATCGGCGCAATGATCGGTCCGCTCTTCAAGAAAAATTCAGGTCAATAAAATCGGTAAAAACCAGCCAAACAATTTGTTGCTTAATCAGTAACCAGCGAAGTTCAGCAAAAACATATCAAGACCCAGACTGCTCTAATAATTAAACGCAAAATATAAAGAAATGAAAAAATCTATCTGGCTAATCATCTTACTGATCATAATAGTCCTTGTTGTGATCTATTTTATGTTTGTAAATAACAACGAAGAAACAAACACTAATACAGCAATAAATAATACAAACTCCTCAGTCGTAACAACAGAATCAGAGGCAATCACCTGGGCAGAACAAAAAAGTGACGACTTACAAGATTTCTCTGATCGATATGAACAGTATGGTACGCTTAAATCTTCAGCACATTTCTACGATGAAGATAATTACTGGCATGTGAGTTTTTGGCCAGAAGGAACAAAAGATCTTTTCTATGAAGTCCATCTCTCGTCCAATGGAACCATTATTTACGAGGGAGAAGGGATAGGGGGATAACAGTCGTTCATCAACGCATTTAAAAAAAACCTTCTAAAGCTTCAATATTTGTTGTATTTAAATTTCGTCTGCGACCCAAAATATCGGACTATTAGTTTGCCTGTTCCGCATCCGAATAAAGTAATTGGTACGGATGATATAGATTCTCGGATACAAAATAATTAAAAAACAGACCTATCCGCCGTAGGCGGAAAATCCCTCTCCTCCACAAAATAATTTAAAAAACAGCAGCGGATCAGCCGCAGGCGGATTGCCACCCCATTGTATCGGTCTATTGGTCTGCCTGTGGTGAATCAATTCGCTTACAGTGATTGATTGATAAAAAGTCTGCCTTGCCTAAAAATAATTGTGGTTTTATAATAATATTGACCACAATTAAACACTAATTTAAAAATACCATGATAACTAAGGGCGCCTTCGCACTAGCGTTTATCAGCTTGTGCATTTTTTTTATTCCCGCTACTGCTAAATCCGCAGAAGACAAAACCGCCCCCCAAATCACCGCATTTGAATTGACCCCCAGCCAGGTCAATACCGAAAGTGAAGACCATGAGCTGACCCTAACGATTACCGTAACCGACGATATGACCGGCGTATTCGTTGCTAGCACGCAATTGAAGCTGGCGCCA
>JAZDMR010000015.1:0-133658 GCA_043800725.1 bacterium
TTGGTCTACCCTGGCCGAGTACCTTCACTGGTACAATTATGAAAGAATACATCTTGGGAAATACTTAAACGGACTTACCCCGATAGAAAAGTATCTATCCTATCAGGTAAAAGTGTCAGTCTTGACTGTTAACTGAAGGGATCCGTTACACGCTGCTAAGAAATCAAGCTTAATAACAATTAGAAAATATTCTAAATGTCTAATTATTGGTTGTGTAGGTTTAGTTAAATAAAAAACGGACTCATCTGGATAGAAGAGCCCGTTTGAAGTTAAAGGTACAAAGTTTAGCCCACAGTAACAGACTTGGCTAGATTTCTGGGATTATCAATGCGACAGCCTTTCTCAGCCGCGATGTAGTAGGCTAAGAGCTGAAGAATGATACTGGACAAAACAGTCGTGCATACCCCGATGGTTGGTGGAATGGAGATCAAATGCTTGACTTTGCCTTGCTTTAGCTTAGCCTGAGCGATTTCGTCACCTTCGCAGGCGACCAAGATGACCAGTCCTTTCCGGCTAGCCACTTCTTCCAGGTTGCTGTAGACACAACCAAGTACATCGTCTTGGATATTCCCATCAGCGGGTATGATATGGTCTTCTGGGACGGCAATAAAGATAACCGGAATTTCCGGGTCAATTAGAGCAATCGGACCATGTTTCATTTCGCCAGCAGGATAGCCTTCGGCGTGTACCCCCTTTTCTTTTGAGTCTGGTTTATGAGGGTAAGAAATCTCCTTTAGCTTCAAGGCCCCCTCCAGCGCGGATGGGAAGTTGAAGCCGCGGCCGAGGAATAAAGCATGTTCGTATCCAGTAATCGCTTGAGCTATTTCTCGGATAGTCGGCGCTAACTCCAGAACCTGGCGTGCTTGATCAGGCAGATCGAGCAAGGCTTGGAGAATTCGCTGCCTGTGTAAGACAAGGACGTTTGGAGATTTCCTGATACGGGACAGAGCTAAGGCAGTCATGACTAAGTCTACGACTTGAGCCGTGAAAGCCTTGGTGGACGCCACGCCGATCTCCACTCCTACTCTAAGATAGACTCCCGCATCGGCCAGTGAAGCAATTGTTGATCCGACCACATTGCAAATAGCCCAGACTTTCGCGCCCATTTTCTGAGCTCGTTGCACTGCTATCTTGGTGTCATACGTTTCGCCGGACTGGCTAAGCACAATGACCAAGGTGTGTTTGTCAACTGGTGTGGTGAACTCCGAAGCATATTCAACCTGAACTGGCAGTTGGAGCATTCTTTCCAGAACCAACTTGCCAATCAAAGCCGCGTGCCAGGAAGTGCCACAAGCTGTCAGGACAACCCGATTCATCTGGTCTCGGACAAACGGCTCCAAGTCCAGCAAGCCACCCAAGTGAACGAACAGCTCACCGTTACCACGAATACGGCCGGCCATGGTGCGTTCTAAGCTGCTTGGCTGTTCGTAAATCTCTGACTCCATGTGATGGGCGAAGCCGCCCTTGGATAATTGTTCAAGGCCCAACTCAAGCCGTTCGATCTCTGGCTGAAGCTCTTGATTGTCCATGGTCAGAGTACGGTACTTTTCAGCAGTCACTTCTACCATCTGGCCATCTGTGAATCGTACGATATGTTGGGTGTGCTCAACCACTGCTGTGGGATCAGAGGCTAAGAGATAGCCATGGTCCAAGATCCCCAGAACCAGAGAGCCACCATTGTTAGCCGCGACAATCTTGTCTGGCTCGCGAGAGGAAACAACTGCAATCGAGTATTCGCCACTGACTAGACCGTGAGTAAGCTGAACAGCGGTGACTAGGTCGTTGCCTTTTAGCACGAACTGCTCAATCAGACAGAAAAATACTTCTGTGTCAGTATCCGAAACCGTGGTGATATTGAATTGTTTCTTCAACGCTTCAAAATTCCCAATGATGCCGTTGTGTACTCCTGTCACAATACCCTTAGAACCCTGGTGTGGGTGGGCATTCAGTACACTTGGTTCGCCATGCGTGGCCCAACGGTTATGCGCCAAGCCAACATGGGGGATAGCCTCTTGTCCTGTCGGAATTGGTTGATCCGCTAGAAGTTGTTTTAGTTGTTCAGGATCGCCCTTGATTTTTCTGACAGCGACTGTGCCATTTTTGAGTACAATGGCCAATCCTGCAGAGTCATAACCTCGGTGTTTTAAACGTAGCATTCCCGGAATGACAATCGGGAGTGCTGGTTTGCTACCAACATAGCCAACTATGCCACACATTTTAAGCCTCCTAATTGTCAAAGAGCCGTAGATAGGCGTACTTGAGTTTCAAGTAACGCATCATGTTCAGTCACACCTTAAGGCATTAAGAAAAACAGTCAAGCATGTCAATTCTGACGGAGTTGTTTCGATAGATAGATAGTGCGATAAATTTGAATAATAAAGAAAACAATCAAACTACATTTCGAGATTTCTAGAAATGTCGAAATGTTGTTGTATTGGTTATTAAGTGATTTAAAAGGGAATAGCTTTATTAATTGCGACACAATCTTGACATATCTGCCTAATAGTTGTGATTACTAGGTGGTTGACTAGTTATTTCAAGTGGAGTAAAATGGATATATAAAGGTGAAAAGTGGATAAATGTGGGGATAAGTAATAAAACTGTGGACAACCCCAAGTTAAAATCCCAATTACCAAATTACAAATTTCAAACTATTTAGAGACAAATAATGTTTATAGGTGAGTATTATCACGCAATTGATGATAAAGGCCGACTAGCTGTCCCAGCTAAGTTCCGTGCCGAACTTTTAAAAGGAGCGGTTGTTACCCGCGGTCTGGATAACTGCTTATTTTTGTACACCAAGAAAGAATGGGAAGAATTAGCCAACAGGATCGCCCGTTTACCTATTGCCAAAGCCAATACCCGAGCTTTTTCTCGATTAATGCTGGCCGGGGCCATGGATGTGGAAATGGATAAGCAGGGGAGAGTGGTTTTGCCTGACTATTTACGCCAGTATGCCAAGATCAAGAAAAAAACAGTGGTTGCCGGACTTTATAATCGCTTGGAAATTTGGGACGAAACAGTCTGGGGCACCTATAAGAGAACCACAGAAAAGTCTAGCTCTGATATTGCCGAAGCCTTAGGTGAGCTGGGAGTATAAGGGAAATCATGAAAACAGAGCACATACCCGTGCTCAAAACGGAAATACTTAACATTTTAAACCTACAGCCCGGTGATAACGTTATCGACCTGACTGTGGGAGGGGGTGGCCATGCACAGGCCATACTCACGACTACTGCACCAAACGGTCAGCTGATCGGGTTTGATGCTGACCCAGAAACGCTAGAGTTTGTTCGAGACAGATTAAAACCCTTTGGATCACGAGTTCATCTATTTCATAAAAATTTTATAGATTGCACGCAAATAATTCATGAATGCTTCAACTCTCTTCCCATCAGCGGTATTTTACTTGACCTTGGTCTATCTTCACTGGCACTCGGGTCTGAATATTCACGTTTCTCTTTTTTAAGCCAAGGACCTTTAGACTTTCGCTTTGACCCCACTAGCCAGGGAATTACTGCAGCAGAATTAATAAATCGACTGTCAGAAAAAGAACTGGCTCAGATCATCAGGCAGTATGGCGAGGAGCCCCAAGCAAAGAAAATTGCTCAAGCCATCGTCAGTATCAGAAAAGACCAGCCCTTTCAAGAGATATCTCAATTAACCAACTTATTGGTTGATATCCTGCCCAAGCGAAAATACTATGGGCGATCGCGGATTCATCCCGCCACCAAAACCTTTCAAGCGCTGCGTATCGCAGTCAATGATGAGCTGGGCGTTTTGGAAAGGGTTTTGCCGGTTAGCATCGAGTTATTAGCTCCAGGGGGACGAGTGGCCGTACTCAGCTATCATTCGCTGGAGGATAGAATCGTAAAAAGATATTTTAAACAAGAATCAAAAGACTGTTTATGTCCGGCTGATCAGCCAACCTGTACCTGCAGACACCATGCTTCTCTGCAGGTGCTGACCAAGAAGCCGATCACGCCCCCTCTAGAAGAACAGTCTGCCAATCCACGATCAAGAAGCGCTAAATTGCGCGCTGCAGAAAAAAATAAATGACTCATTATTCTCGACAAGTCAGACAGGAAACAATTGCCCGAACCTTTGCCGCTCGGATAAGGCAGTCTATTAAATTACGCTTGACCGCAGTAACGCTGGCTGTAATTTTTTTAACCTTTGGCGGGGGAGCGATTTATCTGATGCTAATCAATAATGTGGCAACGACCGGTTTTGAGATCAAAACATTAGAACAAAAAGTGGATCAGCTAAGGCAAGACAATCGGCGACTAGAGCTCGAAGCCACTGAATTGCAATCTCTGGCCATAGTAGAATCAGCCACGGATCAGCTTGGCTTGACTGAAGTGGCTCAAGTCAAATATCTAAGTCCCACCGGAACAGTTGTCGCTCGCAAATAAATGCGCTAAGTTAGCGTGTAAAGGCATATGCGACCAAGACGCGTAATTCGGAAACAGTCAAAATCGAGAAATCCAGACAGAATCACCGTTCTAGTAGTTTTACTATTCGGATTTTCTTCCCTTTTACTGATTAGATTGTTTACCTTGCAGGTCTTGGCTCATGGTTTTTATGAAATATTGGCGGCAGGACAGTATGAAATATCCCAAAAGCTAATGCCTGTTCGGGGAGAGATATTTGCGCAAGACAGATATTCTGGCGATCAGCTTTTCCCTTTAGCCACAAATATGGATACTTACCTGGCATACGCCATCCCGAAAAGGGTTAACGATGCCGAAAAAGTTGCTGAGGAAATTGCTCCGCTTCTGCAGGTTGATAAAGAAATAATCATGCCCAGGCTTTCCAAGTCAGAGGATTTGTATGAGCCGCTTCAGCATGATATTAGCGAAGAAACAAAGCTGGCTGTTGAAGGGTTAAACTTTGATGGTATTGAATTTGCCCGAGAAAGTAAGCGATATTATCCGGAGAATAATATTGGCAGTCACATCCTTGGCTTTGTTGGTAATGACGGCAATGAAAAGGTCGGACAGTATGGTTTGGAACAGTTTTATCAGAGCGAGTTGGCCGGCGAGGTTGGCTTTCTTCAGGCCGAACGCGATGCTGCTGGTCGCTGGATTACGGTAGGCGATAAGCTCTTGGAAGAGGCAAAAGACGGCGATGACTTGATTTTAACCATTGATCGGACTGTTCAGTACACAGTCTGCTCGAAGTTGTCCGAGTCAGTTCAAAAGCACGGTGCTGAAGACGGAGCGGCCATTGTCATGGATCCTAACACAGGAGCAATCATTGCCATGTGCGGCTACCCAGATTTTGATCCAAATAATTACGGCGAGGTTGAGGATTTGGATAGTTTTATAAACACCGCCATTACCTCTTATGAGCCAGGCTCGATTTTCAAGTCGATTACCATGGCTGCGGCTCTTGATACCGGCGCCATAACACCCAACACCACATATGTTGATGAAGGAAGTGTTCAAATTTCTAAGTACACCATTAAAAATTCCGACGGAAAAGCTTACAGACAGCAAACCATGACCCAAGTGCTGGAAAAATCTTTAAATACCGGCGCGATCTTTGCCGTTCAGCAGACGGGTAATGATGTCTTTTATGATTATGTAAAAAAGTTTGGATTTGGGGAAGCTACCGGCGTTGAGCTGGGCAGTGAATCAGCCGGGAATTTAGGCGAATTATCCAGCGGCAAGGATATTTACGCGGCCACGGCTTCATTCGGACAGGGCATTACCGTAACCCCCTTGCAAATGGCCGCCGCCTTTAGCGCGATTGCCAATGGCGGCACATTGTATCAGCCCTATATCGTGGATGAAATCGTTAAGCCAAATGATTTTCGAATAAAAACCGAACCCAAGTCTCACGGACAAGTAATTTCGCAGAATACCTCCACCACTTTATCGGCTATGCTGGTTAATGTGGTGAAAAACGGCCATGGCCAAAGAGCCGGCGTACCCGGATATTACATTGCCGGCAAAACCGGTACGGCTCAGATGCCGAGTACTAACGGCTCAGGTTATGACCCCAATCGAACAATCGGCTCGTTTATCGGTTTTGGGCCGGTAGGCGACCCTAAGTTTGTGATTATTACCAAAATTGTTGATCCAAAAGACGTGCGCTTTGCCGAAAGCACTGCCGCCCCTTTATTCGGAGAAATTGCTCAGTTTTTATTAAACTATTACGAAATCCCGCCGACAATTACTGAGTAGTTTTTTTTACGAGTGTGAAGTCTTTGATTTCCGGCCGAGCTCCCGTATTCTATGGCATTGTATAAAAAAACGCAGTTGGTTGTGTTAACCAACTGCGTTGCGTAAATGATCTACAAAGTTCAAGCGGCTGCATCGGCATTTTTGCCGTTATATTCTCAACTGTTCCATAACGCGAAAAGCTAGAGAGCCTTTAGCTCCACTGTCCCGCATCGCCATTACCGCCTGTTCAATCAGCATAACTTTTCCTAGGCAGGGTTCCGTCACACCATACCGTCTGGACAGTTCAATAATTATCCGATCCGGATTTTGGGTATCAAGGTGATCTGGATAATAGTCTTCCAGTGCCCCCCTGATCAGAAGATGGAACAGGTGAGCATAAGGCGACTTGATCACCTTTCGATCCTGTACTGTGAGTATGGCCAGGGTGAGGACGGTTTGGGCGAAGAATTTTAGGTCGTTCTGGGTCCGATCCAGTTCCTCTTGAACTAACCTAAGTCTTTTACTGTTTTGTTCCAACATATTTAAGTGACTGTTGAAATTATCCCAGCGCTCATGTTCCTCAATTAGTCGGATAAGAGATATCGCATCTTGGTATTGATGCACTTTCATTTTCATTAAATGCGATTTCACAGTAAAGATCGGATTCCTATCTTCCCAACCTGATATCCATATCCTAATACCAGTATAATTTGTATTTTTTTTATTCAACGGACAAATCTCGACAATCGGACGGAAACCTCTAACCCGAAATATCAGATAGAAATCCGTTGCTTTACCCAGATCCTCAACCGATGGCTCGGCGTTATATGACTTTACTCCAGAGTCTTCCTCTACCCATATCCAGAATTTCTCTGTTCGAAATAGCGCTATTAATAACCACACGATCAAGGAAAGATTTAGGCCAAGAAGTGTCGTAACTATTAAACAGTCACTAGTAGTATTGAAAATCTGGTATATACCCTTATCTGCCAGTGGCCAAAGAACTACTACACTTAATATCAACACGAACACTTCTGCCCAGAACAATTTTACATGTCCTGATTTCCTCGGGTAATTTCCATTCTCTCTATCGTCACTCATGATTGGTATCTCCCTTAATGACAGACTCCTTACTTGTCCTGCCATGGAAGCGCCATAGTCAGCTCCTCACTTAGGCTATTGCCTTAAGATCGTCTGACTAAGACTGATGTCAACGAACATCCTTGGGTACCTCCCAAAGACATCAAAACCTAACAAAAAGCACCCGTCCTGTCAAACAATCACAATAATTTACGCGCCACTGGAATAATATCAATCACTTTGCTTTTTAGATAAGGAAAGAGCCCGGCAAGGAGCTCTTTTAAAGAGTCACTTAGTAAGCCGGGCCCTGCGACGCGAGCAGCAAGTTCGCCTGTGGGAGACGAACCTTTTATAAAGAGAGTCCTGGGAGAGCCTCTCTTATGGACACGCTACCCGCAAAAGTAATTTTTTATCTTTTTTGATAAAGACCGGTCAATATAATAGCGCATAGTTGATTATGTGTCAAGCCATAGATGAAAATTTTGCCAGAGTTAGACAAATGTTGTACTATCCAGGCGTATTTTTATAATAAAAGAGCATGCAAAAATCCTGGTTACAAAAAAAATTAGAAAGAAGTTTAGCTTTTTTTGCCGGCAGGATATTAAAAAAATATTATCCTGATATTATTGCCATTACCGGCAGCGTAGGAAAGACAAGCGCCAAGGAAGCTATATATACCACATTAAGCGGATTGCATTCAGTGCGCCGAAGTCAGGGTAATTATAATAATGAGATAGGGTTGCCCCTGACAATTATTGATTGTGATAGCGGCGGAAAAAATCCTATTGCCTGGTTTAAAGTATTTACCAAAGCGATTAAGCTAATTACTCGCACCAAGCCTTTTCCTGAGATACTGGTTTTGGAAATGGCTGCGGACCATCCCGGGGATATTGAATACCTGTCTTCTTTAGCCCCGCCCAGGGTTAGCATTATCACTGCTATTTCACCGGTGCACATGGAGTTTTATGATGATATCAAGCAGGTAGCCCGGGAAAAAAGGATTTTGGCAGAACAAACTGATGAAGACGGTTACGCCATTTTAAATGCTGATGATCCGGAAGTTATTAAATTTCGTGACCACACCTCGGCTCGTGTTTTAACCTATGGCTTTTCCGAGCAGGCTGATATCAGAGCTGAATCAATGGCTATTCAGTATCAAAAGCGGGAAGGTAAATCCAGCCTGCCTCAAGCTACTGGCGTGACATATCAACTAAGATTTGAAAACAAAACCGTGCCAGTTACCTTAAACGGAGCAGTGGGCAAGCCGGCCATTTTAGCTTCTTTGGCAGGCGCGGCCATAGGCTTGATCTATGGCAAAGAGTTAACTGAGGTGGCAAAATCGCTGGCCCACTTCCGGCCGCCTAAAGGCAGGCTGCGGCTCTTGGAAGGCCAGGGCGAAACCATGATTATTGATGACAGCTATAATGCCTCGCCCAAAGCTGTGCTGGTTGCCCTGGAGCTGCTTAATACTTTATCCCAAGATTTGAAGTCGCAGTTGGGCTCTCCTAAACTTAAAAAAAGCCAGACCATTGAATCAGTCAGGTTTTTAAGAAGGATCGCTGTTTTGGGCGACATGGCTGAGCTGGGCGGCTATTCCACGCAAGGGCATACCGAAGTGGGCCTGGCTTGCGCCGGGCAGGTTGATTTACTGATTACTGTTGGCAAAGAAGCCAGAACAATTGCCAAAGCGGCTCTGGCTGAAGGTTTGCCGGAATCAAAAATCCAATCATTTGATAATTCAGACCAGGCCGGCAGTTTTCTGAAAAACGAACTCAACAAACATGACTTAGTGCTGGTCAAAGGATCGCAAGCAGCTCGCATGGAAAAGGTTGTTAAAAAAATCCTTGCCTATCCGGATCAGGCCGATGAATTACTGGTACGCCAGGGCGCGGGGTGGGGGAGTTAAATCACCTTATCATTGCAAGCCTCCGCCTATATCCCGCTACGCGTGACATCAGATACACAGAAACGTTAAACTAAAAATGGTCAACAAATAATATAATATATTAATTAGGATCTTTTCACTTTTTAATCAAATAGAAGAACGTGCCACCCGAGGAATTTCGAATGGCGCGTGCAGTCTGCGATGATGGGCTACTCACTCCTTGCAATCCTCTCCTAGACTGAGAGATGTTCGGTACAGATGACACGGCCCACGCCATGCCTTTCTATGATGACCCCCCAAACTTTGTTTGCGCTCTGACCTATTATGGGGAGCGTTCCGGTCTTTCCTTCAAGAGCATTGACTCCCAGCAGAATTCTCCATGCCGGTGAAGTGCCGCAAATTTCACATGGAAGATCCACCTCCTCCCTCGACAGGACAAACTCACCTGTGAACGTCTCTCCGCCAATCTCAACCGATTCAAAGATACTCTTGCTCACATTGCGCCCTCCTTTCTGGTTGTACGCGATACTCCTCTGTATCACAGAACGAGAATTGTATCAATGTATATTCATGTGAATAATTGAAAAGAGACCATAAGTTAAGGGGATTATTTATTGTTCAACACATCGCCTAACAGTGCATAGCAGCTTCAGGAAATTACGCCTATAATATAAGCGAAAGGTAGTGCGCTTTCCTGAAACTGCTATATGCAAACGTTGTCCGACATACATTTTTATTTTATTAGTACATTTCCCGTGTAACTATTTTTGACATCACTATTGACAAGAAAATCTACATTGCCTATACTAGGAATGTAATAAGATAATCTACCATGGTTAAGCACACAATTGTAAATGACGTTAAAAACACGCTGATAATGAGGGTAGTGGCTACAAAATTGGTATTGTGGAATAGCGTCTGACCCGGACCAGCGCCTTTTCAACGAACATAATGTGTCCAGAGATAATGCTTGGTGGATTAAAAGGAATACTGAAAGTGAACAAAGCGCACGCGACACCGAGGGATATCTTCTTCAGATTGGGTTTGATGGTGATACTGGCGGGGGCGATTATTCTACAATTCACGTTTACGCCTACAAAAAAATTCTCGGGGTTACACAAGAATAGAATATTATTGAATAAATAAAGTCGAAAAAGGGGAGGATAAAATATGTTTGGTAAATTTATACAACAGCAGCGCGCTAAACGAGGAATGACGCAGGAATATCTAGCGTCACAACTCGATATTTCTCGTCCAACTTATATGCAAATTGAACGGGGAGAAAGAGAGTTAACAGTAAATGAAGCTAAAAAGCTAGCGGCAATTTTTGATATGTCTCTGGAGAATTTTCTTGCTAAAAAAGAACCAAAACGGAATGTAACTATTGAGAAAAAATCAGTAAGCAAATCATATGATTTACAGATTCGTGTTACGGAAAAAAATCTCGAGAAATTTAAGCAAGTACTGCTTTATGTATTAAATAAGGTGGGTGGAAAACCAAATGTCGGCGAGACAGTTCTGCACAAGCTACTCTATTTCATCGATTTTGATTATTTTGAAAAATTTGAAGAGAATTTAATGGGCGCGACATACATTAAGAATCATCACGGCCCCACTTCAATTGAGCTTGGTTCGATTATTAAGAATATGCAGGAGCATGAAGAACTTGAAGCTGTAAATAGTAAGTATTTTAAATACCAACAAAAGAAGTATTTACCACGAAAGAGACCCAATCTTGATATACTTTCGGCGCGTGAGATAGAGCATATTGATGATGTATTAGCACGTCTCTCAGATAAAAATGCTTCAGAAATAGAAAAATATTCGCACGAAGATATTCCGTGGAAGTCCGCACAAGATGGCGAACCACTTTCTTACGAGAGTGTCTTTTACCGCGATGAAAGCCACTCTGTAAGAAATTACGAAGATGAACTTTGATGAACTGCCAGAATTTCGAAAAGAACACAAAAGATTCGGCAAAAAGTACAAATCACTTCCCGATGATTTAAAAGAATTCCGGAATGTTGTTTCTGTTGTTCCTTTGGGTAATAGCAAGCATTTTAATGTTATTACACAAAATGAAATTTTGTATGTTATCAAAGCTAGGTTGTTTTGCAGATATTTGAAGGGATCGTCACTTCGTGTTATTTATTCGTATTTTAAGCACGAACAACGCATCATTTTCATTGAGATCTATTACAAGGGCGATAAAGAAAATGAAGATCGAGGAAGAATTAAAGATTTTTTGAGTAGAATAGGTAACTAGATTACTGTAGCTGAATAAGAAGACAGATAATGTGTGAACATTATACGCGGGAAATTTCCTTGAAAGATAAAAATGTACGAAGGACAACATTGGGCGATGAACGGCCTTGGCTACTTCGTATATCGCCGGATTCGGAATTCGCAATGACTGATAAATCGGATCCCGCATGGCGGTGATTAGCCTGCGTTGGGCATATAATAGTTGACCAGAGGGGTAAAAAAGTCGTACAATAACGCCGTCTTTGAAAAACGCGACGGCGCATTTATTTCCCATGAAACGATTAAGAATAATGCTCTTGGTTGCCGGCGGGACCACACTGTCAGCCAAGGGTTCGGACAATATCAAGGTCCGTTCGGCCAAAGATCTGGCAGACTGGATAAATGAGATACAAGAGCTGAATATTATTGCTGATATTGAGTCGGTATTTATTTCTAGCGGCCAAGGCTCGCAAATTAACGCTGATTTCTGGGAGCGAATCGTAAAAGAAGTGCAAAAGGCTTACCAGCGCTGCGATGGATTTGTGCTGACTCATGATATTGAAACAGTCCACTACACAGCGCCGGCCTTGGCTTGCGCTATGGATGATATTGGCAAGCCTTTTGTGATTACCGCTTCGCCCTATGATCTGATGTATCGAAGCGTACCTGACAATATTAGAAAAATATTCGACGATTATCGCGGCTTTGGCAACAAAGATAATTTACTGAATGCTTTGCATATTGCCGTGGCTGATTTGTCCGGGGTGTTATTGGTATTTGGCAATCAAGTGCATCGCGCATTGGAAGTTTCCCCCAATCGCATTCCCAATCTGAATTATTTTCATTCGATATCCGGCAGTACGTTTGGCAAGATAGATTTTGGATTGAAATTTTTTCCGCCAATAAGCGGACGCCACAATCGGAAATTCAAGCCCTCGCTTAAGTTCGAATCCGACATTGCCAGTCTGGAAATAAATCCCAGCACAAACGCTGACCAGATTAAGCAAATTGCCCTGAAAAAACCAACAGCTTTAATTTTAAGAGTCGCAGAATTGATGGCTATCCCCAAGGGTATTAATGTTGAATTGCTAAAATTGCAAAAACAGAAAATACCGGTCTTGGTTTTTCAGGAGTTTCAAACTAAACAGACCAGATCGCCTTTTATCTTCTTGTCCGGAATTCCATATCACACGGCTTTTGTTTTTATGCTCTGGGCGTTGGGTCAGAGCAAAAGTTTGCCGGTAATTCGAAAGCTGCTGCAAGATAAAGTTAAACAAGCCCTAAAGAAAGGAGCGGCCTAAATATGCGCATTTACTTTTATGGGCCGAAAACAGATACTGAGCAGTTACAAGAAGCTTATGCCATGATTCGCAGGTTTTTAAAACAGTCCGAAGTATCCCTATCCACCAATACCCAGAGCACTGCCGCCAGTCTGGATTCAGAGGTTACCGAGCTGGCAGAGGATCAAGCAACCAATCCTTTGGAAATGATGGAAGGTATTATTATCGAGGGTTCCACGCCTGATCCGGAAGTGGGTTATTTATTGGCCTATGCTTTGGCTCAAAAAAAGCCCATTTTATTTTTAACTGAGAAGAGCAGCCAGGGACGCCAGATACTAAAGTATTTAAAAGATAAGCAAATTCCAAAAGTCTGCCAGATACGTTATTATACCCATAAGACTCTGCAATGGCTATTGGACGAATTTATTGAATCAATCGGTCATCGTGAAACCCGGGAGATTCCCAGGATAAAATTTACTTTACGAATCACTCCGACTATCGAAGCTTACCTGGACTGGAAAACCCAGAATATCAAGCTGAAAAAAGCTGATTTTTTAAGAGGCCAAATTGATAAGCTTATTTCTCACGATAAAAAGTTTCAAGCCTATCTTAAACGCAAAAGAAAACATAATTCAGAAAATTAATTTTAAAAAATGTTTATAAAAAATAAAATTTATTGGCTGGTTGTCCTGTTTGTATTAATGGCTATGCCCTGGCCCGGCCAGGCGAAAACCTGGCACTTTGAACGCTGGGATGCCGAGTATCAAATCAATACCGACTCAACCGTCAACGCGCAAGAGACGATACAATACGTGTTTAATGGCGACTTTAGCCAGGTTTACCGAGAGCTGCCCAAAACCAAGGGCATTCTTTTTGATTCATTTGCGGTGACTGACCAGGCAGGCCAGGCAATTGATAAGGTAAATATTTCCCAGAACAGCACGAACGTCAGGATCGAAGCAAACTTTGACAAGACTCCGGCTGGCCAGATCACCCAAAAAACCATTATTATTCATTATCGAATTTTAAACGGACTGGGTGATTTTGACGAGCACGATGAATTTTATTGGAATGTAGTTCCGCCGGATCGAGCGGTTTCAATTGATTATGTTTCAGCCACAGTGAAGCTTGAAGAGAGCTATCAGCCTGACCAGCTGCGACAGAAAATATTTACAGGCGAGACGGGAAGCACCATGGAAAGCACTGAATATGAAGTTGTCAATGGGAGTACTCTGCAGTATGCCGGATCGGACATTGCGCCGGGCGAAAATTTCACCATTGTCGCTGGCTGGCCCAAGGGGTCAATCACTTTTCAGACCTTTGAAGAAGTGCATACGCTTTGGGATAAAATTTTGGGCGTAGGTATGTGGATTTATTTTATCAGTCCTTTAATCGTGGGCGTCTGGTTGTATAAGAGGTGGCGGATTGGCGGCCGTGATCCCCAGGGCAGAAAAACCATCGTCGCCCAGTATGATCCTCCGGATGGCGCGGCTCCGGCGATAGTCGGCACTTTGATAGACGAACGAGTGGATATGCGCGATATTACCGCAACGATTATAGATTTAGCCGTACGAGGTTTTATTCAAATAGAAGAAGACAAACAAACCGGCTTTTTGAAAAAAACTGAATATACTTTTATTAAGCTAGAAAATCCCCAAAAATTCATATCCTTGAATAACTATGAAAGCCAGCTCCTGAAAGACTTGTTTGGATCGAAAACGCAAGTGTCCTTGAGCCAGCTGAAAAATAAGTTTCATACCAAAATAAACAACATTAAGGATGAAATCTACAAGAAAACAGTAGAGTATGACTATTTCCAAGGCAATCCGGAAAAAGTCCGGCAAAAGTATATGATAGTCGGTTTAATTTTTATTTTTGCGGGTTTCCTATTATTATTTGTTCCTTCAGTCTGGGGAGTGCTCTTGATAATCTTTGGCAGGGTGATGCCCAGGAAGACTGCAAAAGGTGTCCTAGCCAAGGAGTGGGCGAATGGGTTCAAGCTTTACTTGCATACTGCCGAGAGGTTTCGGGTCGCCGCTATGACTCCGGAAACGTTTGAACGTTTTTTGCCCTATGCCATGATTTTTCAAGTGGAAAAACAATGGGCCAATCGTTTTGTCGATATATATAAAGAGCCGCCCGAATGGTTTAGGACCAATGATCCAATGGGGGCGTTTTCTTCAGTCATGTTCGCCAGCCATTTGTCCAGCGTAATGACCAGCACGGTTAGCCAGACCTTGGCCAGCTCGCCATCATCAAGCTCAGGATTTTCCGGCGGCGGAGGATTTTCCGGAGGAGGAGGCGGAGGCGGAGGCGCTGGAGCGAGCTAGACAATTATTAAATATTGATTTAAAGACTCGAGTATTTACATTCGAGATTTTGATTAATCTTTTAAAATGCTATAAGGTGCATAGGGATAAATAACAGAGCTCTTTTCATGGAGAGGAGGGAACATATCAATGGATCAGGTTCATTTGATAGTTCGGATTGCTTTCTTGCTTTATCTGGTTGTCGGATTTATAGTCTGTCTCTTTTTTTCTGTTAGGAAGCTTATTCAGCCAGAAACGTGGTATGATGCCGGTCGTTCTATAAAAAAGCACGGCTGCCGTATTCTTATGGGGCTTGGCATTTATGTGTTGGTATTGGGAGCGTCATACCTTCTATCCCCAATACTTTTCGATTCTTTGATGATTGTCTCAATAGCGTTGATTGGTCTCGGTCTGGGATTAATCATAATTCTATTGTTGGTGCTTTGGTTACTTTGGCCACTGACAATAAAGCTTTATCGCGATTAATTGATGGACCATAAAATCCTTTTAAACCGACCCGCTCTAAGAATAATGAGCGGGCCTTATCTTTGGAAAGTGCGGCTTTAAATCGTTGAAAGGGAATAAATGGTATAATACTAATTAACCAAACTTGGAAATAGAGTTTATGCCAAAGCAAAAGCCACCAATTCACTGGTTCAGATCTCAACCGTTAAATAGCTGGTTTGGAGTGATTATAATTATCTTTACGGTAGTTTTTGGCTGTTGGTATTTGTCAGACCAGAATGAAATTAAGCCTCAGGGCGAAGTAAAAGGAGTTTCATATCCGCCCGTTGACACCTATCAAGATCATTGCATCTATCGAGGAGATGTTCCTGATGGGGAGTTGTGCGGAGAATATCAAACCAAGAATCTGGTATCGGAAGATTCCAGTTTTGAATTCGGGGTAAACGGGACTTATGATTCGATCAGCGTTACTCAAAGGCTGCATTACGATTATTACAATCCGGGCAGCGGTGATATATTTTCGGCTGATCCGGCCCGCGGCCTGGTAATGACCGAGATTACTGATGAAGATTCGGTTGACGGGGATTACAGCTTAAAATTCGACAATCGCAATGCCGGCGGGGCTTCGATTGATCTTAATTATATTACTGCTCCGGAAACCGGCCGATATGTTTTTTCGGTTTGGGTAAAGGCCCTGGAAGTGGGAGGCAAAGTTGATGATAATGATTCTTGCAGTAATAGCGCGATTGGTCTGCGATTAAGAATCTACAATCATATTTGGGCGAACTATACGTCCGGCAACGACCAATTCAGCGTGGCTCCGGCCGACGGCTGGAAACGCATTTCCGTAGTTTCAACAGTAGATCCCATGATTCAGTCCGGGGAAATCTATCATCCGGAAATTCTGGTCAGCAGCACGGTTCAGCCCCAGTGCTGGGGCATGGGCGTGCTGCTGATGGACGCGATACAGTTTGAATATGCCGAGAATCAAAGTACCCCCGCGCCGACTGATTATGCATATCAAACCTCGCAGCAGGAGTTATTTGCCCATACTTCGACTGACGCAGCAGGCACCAACCCGAAAAACGGCAACTTTTACTGGCTGGACGATGAGGAAAATATTTACGCACAACTGGAAATACTTGAGCAAGCCGCTTTGTCCAGCAATTCAATAATCAAGTGGCAGCTTTATGACAGCTCTGGAGATTATTTCAATACGGATACTGCCTTGGATCAGGGCGAGATTCTGATATCCCACTCGGCTTCAAATAGGCAAACCATTACCCAAGATTTAACCAGCATTATCGGATCAGCCGTCCCCGCAAAATCTAAAGGCTGGTTTACTCTGGCGTATGAATTATGGAATCCGGATGAATCAAAAATGCTTGATAAGGAATTTTTAGTCATGGCGATTGCCGAGAAGTCGCCTTATCGAAACCAGGACCTGCCCGATTCGTTTTTTGCCAATCACGTTACTCTGGGATGGCTGGATATAAACAGTGCCTATGATCATCATTTTTTTTCTGCCAACCGGCCGCTGAACGAGTATTTGGAAATAGCCAGGGATTTGGGCATTAAATGGTCCAGAGAGTTCAGCTTGATCAGCAAGGATAATATTGAAGATCAGGTGGATGAAGATCCTTTTTTGGATGACTATGTTACAGCCGCGGATCAGCATCATATTAACTTAATGCCGGTCATCTCCGGTTCCGAAGGGCCTGAGGGTACTTGGCAGAGTTACGTAGCCACGGTGGCGGACCATTATGGCGATAACATAAACGTTTATGAAGTGCTTAATGAACCGTATACGCTGGACTATGACGAATATTATGAATATTTATGGCGGGCCGAAGAAGCTGTCCGGGAAAATCAAGGCTTGGTCGAGAATCAAGTGTCCGGACCCAGCTGGGGTGACGACTGGCTGGATAATGTGCTGGGCTACAGCGATGGCATACATGGCACCGGCTATGAATTGTTTGATATTTTTGCGCCGCACTACTATAATCGATTTCAGTATGGGTTTCGACAGATACCCGAGGACGGTGTTGGTATCGGCCAGGCGGATATTGATGAAAGCATTAATACTTGGATGGAACAGCTTGACAGTCAGGCCCCGGGCGGAAGCAATACCAAGCCGAGCTGGAACTCAGAATTTGGAATTAATCAAACTCGAATTTACCCGGACACGGCCGCCGTCAACGGAGTGCCCGGCTGGGACGGGGATTCAGGCTGGCAGCGCTGGGATAACATGAGCGGCTCTATCCAGACGGCCAGGAAAATCACTTCTGACTTGATACGAGTGCATTTATATATAATGGCCAATGGGATTGCCAAAGGTTTTAATTTTGGACTTTTTAATACTTACGCGACAGTCGGTACCGGCTACAGCTATTTTGATTATGATAATACGCCGAACATTACAGCTCCGGCCTATGCGGAAATGACCAGTTTGCTGGAAAGCAGTAATTTTATTCGCCGAATCGAGACGCCCGAGCTGCGCACCAATGGCGTGCTGGACGACTATAGCCGAGCGTTTGTATTTGAAGCGCCTGACCTAAACAATCCTGGCGAAACTCGTCCCGTCGCTACGGTGTTTAACTTTGATCAGGAGTTTACTGGCGCGGCCCTGGAGGATATCCCGATTGATACCGGCAATGTTGATATTTTAGACATGGAAGGAAATCCCATCAGCGTGGCACCCGGATCAAGTTTTAGCGTGGATATTGATATGGCGCCAATCTATATAATTGGAAAAAATGATTTATCAGTAGAAGATTTAACCAGTGGCTTGGACCAGACCAGGCCATTGGCTCCTTTGCCCAGCTCCATAACCGCCTTAAATGGTCTTGTTAAAATAATGTGGACTGAAACGCCGGACAATGATGTAGCCAGCTATAACATTTATCGTAGGGCTTACGGCAGCGGGGATGACGACTTGGTAGACAATGTCGCCAGACAAGCTGAATCTGGTACGCTGACATACTATGACAATCCCGGCTCGGGTACTTGGCAGTACCGGATTGCCGCGGTAGAAGATGGCACCGGCTATGAGGCCAGCTCTGCTTGGCTGCCTGCTGATGGCGTTTATTTAAACTTGCCTCCTGATTTCCCGGCGATTCCAGATAAAGAAGTGGCCGAAGGTTCGTTATTGGAATTCACAGTCAGTGCCACTGATCCGGAAGACGACAGTTTAAATTTTAGCTTATCAAATGGACCAATCGGATCCAGCTTGACTGATCATGAAAATGGTACGGCTACTTTTCGCTGGACTCCGGATTATGACCAGGAGGGCAGCTATTCATTAATTTCTATTGTTGTTACAGATAGTTATAATACGATTGGAAGGATTTTTAAGATTATAGTAACTAATACGAATAGAAGCCCAGTACTTCAGGGGAATAATAACCAGTCAATCCACGAAGGAGATGTTTTAAATCTAACAGTGTCAGGATTGGATGAAGATGGCGATAATACTCTGGCATTTGTGGCTGATAACTTGCCCATAGGCGCCAGCTTTATTGACCATGGCGATCGGACGGCTACTCTTAGCTGGTCGCCGACCACCAGTCAAGCCGGTATTTACGACGATATTGCCATCACCGTAACAGACAATCACGCAGCGTCTGATTCAGATAATATTACTATTACCGTGCTGGATGGTTTGGCTGACTGCGCTCCTGTCTGGCAGTGTACTGGTTGGTCGACCTGTACAAACAGCTTGCAAGCCAGGTCTTGTACGGATCAAAATGCTTGCGGAACAGATGCTGATAAGCCGGAGGAGGCGCGGGCCTGTGATTCGACTTCGCCCAATGCAATTTCTGACTTGGAAACGGAATAAAAATGAACACTCAAGCAAAAAAATTAATAGTTGCCACCATCACTCGAACTGAGATCGTCTCAACTCGGGTAATTCCTTTTTCCATCGTGATAGGCTTTTCCTCAGTCGCGCTTACCCTGATGTTGAGCTTGGCGGCTAATATGCCCTTTATTAATAATGAATTAATTAGCGCTCAGTACGATGATTCGAATTCTATTAAACTGACCTGGACCGCACCAGGGGATGATGGACATATGGGCCAGGCTAGTGAATATGAAATTCGCTATGCTATCTCTGAAATTACAAATCAAAACTGGAGCGAGGCAACAAGGCTTAGCAATCCCCCAGAACCCCGAATATCTGGCTCAGCTGAATCAGTCCGAGTATTCGACCTAGAGCCGGATACTGAATATTTTTTTGCTATCAAGTCAATGGACGAGGCTGGCAATATTTCTTATATTTCAAATGTTGCCCATAAAACAACGGCTTGTCTTGAGGACTGGTCTTGTGAAGATTGGTCAGATTGCCTTGATGGCATTCATACCCGCATTTGCACAGATCAAAATAGCTGCGGCACGGATCAGAATATGCCTATCCAGCAAGAATATTGCGATTTCGGTGGGCCCTCGCCTGATTGTGAAGAATCTTGGAGTTGTACTACCTGGTCAGAATGCCGGGACGAAGGGCAGTATCGATTTTGCATGGATGATAATGGCTGCGGAACTGATCAAGATCGTCCTGACGAGCTGCAGTCATGCGAAGTAGCAAATCAGCCAGAAAATATCGTGGTAGGCACTCATCCTGGCTATCCGCCGCATTTGCGAGTCATGAATAAAGACGGTGAAGTTCAGAATCAGTTTTACGCATATTCGCCTCAGTTTACCAATGGCGTCAACTTCACCCGCGGCGACGTGAATGGCGACGGTGAAAAGGAAATCATCACCGGCACCAATGGCCGATCCGCGCCCCATATTCGCGTATTGAAAGAGGATGGAACAGTCGTTTCCCAATTCTATGCTTATCCGGCTCAATGGCGCATAGGAGTTCAAGTTGCCGTGGGCGATATCAACGCTGATGGCACGGATGAAATTATTGTCCTGCCGGCGGTGAAAAGCGCTGCCCATGTCAGAGTGTTTGATTTCCAGGGCAATCTCCAGGGTCAGTTCTACGTATTCCCGGCTCATTGGCGCTTGCTGTTAAACATTGACTCAGGGGATCTAAATGGAGATTTGCGCGATGATATTATTGTGGCCACTACCGAAGGCTACACGCCTCATGTGCGTATTTTTTCAGGCCAGGGCCAGCTGATCAGTCAGTTTTTTGCTTATGCTTTAAATTATCGCGGCGGTGTGGAAATCGCTGTGGGTGATACTAATGGTGATAATATTGATGAAATAGTTACCGGCGCGGGCCAGGGTTATCATCCGCATGTTAGAATTTTGACAAAAGACGGCGATGTGGTGGGCCAGTTTTACGCTTATGCTTTATCCTATCAAGGCGGGGTTACCTTAAGCACGGCGGACGTGGATGGTGATGGCAAAGATGAGGTGGTGGTGGGAACCCGTCCAGGCGCATCAGCTCATGTTAGGATTTTCAAGAACACCGGCGATCTGGTATCACAATTTTTTGCTTACCCCGAGTATTGGCGCATTGGAGTGGAGTTATAGGAATTAGCTAATTTTGTTTGTCACCCTGCGCATCAAGTGCGGGGCAGGCGTCAAGAACCAAAGGTGATGGGGGAGACCCTTCCCCCGGATCGGGTCCGGGGTCAGGGATTCACATGCGTATTGCTGAGCTTGCGAAGCATCTCCACTTGCCCTGAGTGCCTGGGGAGACCCTTCCCCAGGATTCGAGTCCGGGGTCAGGGATGCAATCCGTGCTCCGAAGTGGGACGAAGCATCTCCCCGCGTCAGCTGTTTATATTAGTATGAACCGCCCCCCAACCGTAACGCTGGAGATTTATTAAATTAATATACTCAACAGTTTACGCGGACGGAATATCTGGTTAAAAGAAAAAAGGCCCCGTCCTCGACGAAGCCTTACAGAGAATTTTTGAATTCTACTTGGAGGGATCTCAGATAGTGCCATGCTAATGATCGCGATCCTATATTTGCGATCATGACTCTATCGTATTGTTAGCCTCCTTGCTATGTGATGGTATTCTCCGTAAGGTCTGTCAAAGAAGACAGGGCCCCACTTCAAACGTGCTCTTTGAAAAGATATTTATGAGTTTAAATTATTTATTTTTAACTGTCAATTGCTGCTTTAATGGCCTTGGCTATTTACTGATAAATATTGATTTTGATAGGCTAATATTAGGTTATTTGGCCTGTCTGATTTTTCGTTAACTACGAGTTTCCGGATAGATTCCGACGAATATCAGGATAGCGCCACCTGTGATGATTTCAAAGGTTGACAATCCGACCAGGGAAAAAATAAGCTAGCGCAATTGCGGTAAAAGAAGTAATAATATTTTTCATTTATTGTTTATCACCTGTTCAGTATAATTAATTGTATGTTTTTGCATATTATTGCTATAGTGTAGGCGATTTAGAATTAATATTTTTACTTATGCCAGAAAAAGCTAAAAGACTTACTCGATCAAAAAGCGACCGCATGGTAGCCGGAGTGGCCGGAGGCCTGGCTGAATATTTTAATATTGACCCAGTGATTTTTCGAGCCGCCTTTGTGCTGTTTGCTTTATTTGACGGAGCTGGAGTGCTGATTTATATAGTTATGTGGATTATTGTTCCCGAGACAGGCAAAGAAAGCGAAAAAAAGAATTTAGAAGAAAAGGTAAAAGAGGTAGGCAAAGAAGCGGAACAATTGGTTAATAAGCACGTGAATGAGAATAGCTCTTATCAGGCGCGCAATATTATCGGCATAATTATTATTATTATTGGGGCAATGGCTCTATTGCGGCAATTTTATCCCATGTCCTGGCTGGGATTTCACATGATTTGGCCGATAATAATTGTCGTATTTGGCTTTTTATTAATTATTAAAAAGGGTTAAACATATGACTGAACCAAAACATGAGATTCCAGAAGTCAATACAGATCATCCCAAGACACAACACGATCATTCTGAATCTCTGCCCGAGCTCGGACATAATCCGTCTGAATCGTCCGTAGCTCCTCATCATGATCCGATGAAGCCTCAGTACCAGGAAGAACGCCCGCCCCATTACCACAAAGGAAGAAAACTGAGCTTTGGCCGATTTCTATTTGGCAGTTTGTTTATCCTGATTGGCTTGGCTTACCTGGCCAATTCCACGGGATTGATTGAGGTTAACTTAAATTTATGGCAACTCTGGCCACTGCTAATAATTATCTTCGGGCTGTCAATTATCTCCAGCAAGGGCTGGGTGTCTTGGGTGGTGGGCATTATTGTTACTTTGGCAGTGCTGGGTGTAGCAGCATGGATTATATTCAGCGGCACCAATACCCGATCTGTTACGACTGAGGATATTGATATTGCCAAGCCTGAATCAGTAACTCAAGCAGAGGTGACTTTTAAAACAGGCGCCGGAAGCCTGCTAATTGAGGGCGATGGTACGGAGGTTATCTCTGGAACGCATAAAACAAATGGCCCATCACTATCAACCAGCACCGAGGTTGAAGACGAAACTCAAAAGATTGGCTTAACCACTTCTGGCAGCTGGCAGGGTATTGGTAATTTAACCAACGAGTTTGATTTAAAGTTTTCCAATGATCTTCTGTATCAATTGTCGATTGATTCAGGAGCCATGGGTATGAATTTGGATTTAAGCGAAATTCGGTTAACTCGTTTAGATATCGATACAGGTGCCTCCTCCTTAGATTTGATCCTCGGTGATAAAGTAGACCAAGCTGATGTATCAATTGAGGCCGGCGCCAGCTCGCTGGATATCACTGTGCCAAAAGAAGTAGGCGTAAAAGTTGATATTGATGCTGGTTTGTCGTCAAAGAATTTAGATGACTTGGAAAAAGTTGATGACAACACTTACCAATCCGAGGGCTATGACGAGGCTGAAAAAAAGGTTGATATTGATTTGGATATTGGCGTGTCCAGCGTGACTATTCGTTGGGATTAGCCTGATTTATGACTATTCATTTTGCCATTCCAACTAAAGATTTAGATAAGTCGCGTAGTTTTTACGAAATGCTGAGTTTTCGTTATCAAGATAAGTGGGCAAAGCCAGACCAAGATTTATCAGCTTATTGGCTAGAATCAGATGAGGGTGTTCGCATTGAATTAGTGCATAAGCCTGGTTTTGAATACCAGCAACCAGAGAATATTCCTGAGCTGCTGCATTTATCTTTTCCGGTGGAAAGCCTGGCAGACGAGATTGATAAGTGGCAGGACAGGGGAGTGAGAATACTCAAGCCGATTACCAAAGGAGTGTCTGTTAAACAATTTGCTTTTATCGAAGATCCATCCGGATTTCCAATTGAGCTGGGGGAGTATTAGTATATGAAAAACATCGAAGTAGAATTGACGTTTTTACTTGAAGATCACGAATCAGCTCGCGCTAAGATTAAGCAGGTCGCACAAGTTAAAGGCGAGATTCATCAAAAAGATACTTATTACACACCTAAGCACAAAAACTTTGTCCAACAAATGCCGATTTCTGATTGGTTGAGAATCCGGGAAACCGACCAAGGCGCTGACGTTGCTTTTAAGCACTGGCATAATCAGGATGATGCTCAGGCGGTGTCCTGCGATGAATTTGAAACCAAGATAGAAAATGCTAACCAGCTGAAAAAGATATTTGACCAGCTTGAAATAAGCGAGCTGATGGTGGTTGAAAAAAATAGAACAATATACCAATATCAGGATATTGAAATAGCCCTAGATGATGCTACTGATCTGGGCTGGTTTATTGAGTTAGAGGCCAAAGGCGAATATCAATCTATTGAGCAGGCCAAAGAGCGCTTGCATTCCGTGTTAAAAGAGCTGGATATCAGAGTGGGGGAGCAGGACTTTATTGGCTATCCGTACAGACTGCTGGAGAAAAAGGGATTACTTTAAAATAGAGTATCGAAATTTCTAAGGCACAAGTATTAATCCTTCAACTCGTAGATGAAGACGGCCATCTTCATATACTGGTGTTTTGAAATAAAACTAACGCACCACTACTCCGGAGTTGTTAAAAATATTCCAATCCTGCTCAAATCTATCAGTTGTCCAATATAAGACGCCGGCATAAGGGTCATTGAGAATGATTTTTGAAGGATTTTCCGCATTGCCGACAAAGCCGACCACGGTGCGGGCATGTTCGCCTTTCCAGGCGTAAATATATTTGCCATCCTGGGTATACCAAGAGTCTTCATAGCCCGAGCCGTATATTCCCCAGGTGATCACCGGATTACCTTGAGCAATTTCATGAGTAAGCTGTGCTACAGTCCAGCCAGTGAATGCTTCAGCCGATCTCCACTGATCAGCAGCGCGAGCAATTGGATCCCAATAAACTCCATAACCAGTAGTGTTTTGACGGCCGCTAATATCTCCCACGTAGGCCAAGTAAGGATCGCCCCAGACATTGCCCTGATGGCTAGTCGAGTCGTAGCCGACCAGATCCATAATTTCGGTTTCGGTAACAGATATGCCCTTGTAGCTCAAGGCCATTTTTAGGGCGGCTGCTTCACATGACAAAGATTGATCCTGAAAATCTTGAGCAATAGCCAACTTAATTGTTTCCGGGGCAGTAGCAAACTTAACTTTATAATCTTGGTCAGAATCAAGTCCATAAGTACTTTTTATTCCGCTGTGAATTGTCAGCTGATAAGTATAATTGTAAGCCAGGTCGCCGCTGGGCGTAAAAATCATGGTATTGCCATCCCAGGAAAATTCGCCTTGATGAGCAGGATCAATTTGAAACTTACTTTCAGCTGAGGCGCGGTCGACCTCTTGGTCAAAGCTGACTCGAATTGTGTTATTGATCCCCACGCCGGTCGTTCCATCCTGAGGGCTGAGATGAGAAACGCTAACCCGGCCAATCGTATTAAAACTAAAATTTATATCTTCTACTAAGTACCCGCCTTGAGCATTTTTTGTCCCTACTGGTATGGTTACCTGATATTCTGTTTCATAACTTAGGAATTCCGGGGTAAAGGTGAGAATTTTATTATTATCCGATAAACTGATCAGGCCCTGGGTATCCGGACTGATAGATAAATTTCCCTTAATAGAAGTTTCGTCCATTGCCTGGCTAAAGGTAATGGAAATATTTTCATCAACATGAATATCATCGCCAGTCGGGCCCACCTCTTCTACTTTGGGTGGAGGCGCGGTCTTATATGAGCCTTGGTAGAGTTTCTTCGGCTCATCCTGAAATACCACCTCATGACTTTGTTTGTCTTTAACCATCCAGATACGATTTATTACTAGTTTATAGTCAGCGCCTTGAACCAAGGGTTGATTTGGCGTGAGAGTGTATTGATCCAGTGAATTATTAACTGCTTTGGTAAATTCAATCTCGGGTTCAAACAGAAATTCAAATTCAGCTAAATCCGGATTAGGTTCTGTTAAGTTAATTTTAAATGTAGTCTCGGGAGACAATCCAGTTTTTTCATCAGCCGGGATAACGCTGGAAATATCAGGGAGAGATCGAGTAGTAAAGCCATAAGTAATGGTTTTTGAATCACTCAGGTCATAAATGCTTTTAATGTTTTCTAGCTGGACGCGATACTCTGTTTCCGGCCTTAATGATTGATTAGGCACAAAGCGAAGTGTGCGAAAAAGATGTTTGGTAATAATAGGGTCTTCATAAATCCATTCACCGTCTACCTCTGGTTCGATGGTTGCAATTAAACTGTCTCTATCTATAGGCTTGTTAAAAGAAATTACCACGCTCGAATCTAGGGCTACGTTTAAAGTTGATTTATTTGGCGATAGTTTCTCAACTTGGGGAGCAAGCATGAAGTAGTACGCAAATATTAAAAAAAGCGCCAGAGCGCAAATAATCAATAGAGATATTACTATTCTAATAATAATTCCTTTTGTTTTTATTTTCTTTTCTGGCAATTCCATATTGCTAAGTATATTTTAGCATAAATAATCACTTTTGTCACTTATTTGCATTATAATTTTTAAAAGTAAAAAGCCAGCAAGTGTAGTGCTTGCTGGCTTTTGGGGTTGATTTTGATTACTCATCACATAACGCGACGACGAATGGTCTCCCAGAAATATTTATTCCACACGTCAGTTTTTTCGACATAGAAGTCTGGTTCACCTTCATTGGTTGATTTCTTGTTTTTGAAGTGCAATGTAGCTACAAAGGGAATGCCACCGGCACGGTAAACTTTTTTCTTTGCAAGGGTCAAGGTGTCTCCAGTGTGCCATACTTCGTCAATTATCAAAACTCGCTTACCACGAAGTAGAGCCTCATCAGGGAATTGAAGAACCTGCGGTTGCTCCATCTTTCGATCGTTTTCATCGTACCAGCGGACCGAGAAGTAGGTTAGTTCAAAAAAATTAAGGCAGTGCGCCAACATTACGCCCAATGGTGCACCACCTCGGGAAATCAATAGCCAGATGTCGAACTTCTCATCTTTGAGCTTGTGAGCTAATCTGCCAATCAATTCCTCGGTCTCATCATATGAGAGCTCTTGTATTTGTTCTTCTGGTTGTTCGCTCATATTCATCCTCCTCCATGTCAACGAGCTAATGACAAAACTAATTAGTATTAGGTGTAGCACAAGCTAAATCATCCAGTCAAATTAGCAGCCTGTTGACAGACTGGCTGGTCAGTATTAGGCTAAAAATGTTTCTGAGTCTATTTAAGTTGTGAGGATGGGTCGATGAGGCTCCTGGCTCAGGAACACGCTATTGTCATTGCAACCTCCTTTCTTTTTATCTTTCAGTGGCCATTGCTAGGGCCAAAAATATTGACCTTTTAAAAGGAGTCGACATGCTCTGTGCTGCTGATTTACCCGTTTTAGCTTGGGTGATTTGCTCCCCCATGTCTGATTTCCGCATGGGGGGTCGAGTGATCAATAAAGGCGAGGTTTGATCGCTCATGGATGAGCGCCGCTTCCTTAAAAAGAAGCGGCGCATTTTTTTAACCCTTTGTTTTTCTTATTATTGAGCCAAATAGGAGTATTTTAAAAATTTAAAAACCAGTTTGTTTTATTATCCGATTTGTAAATAAATTATTATTGACTTGTTTTGTAGAAGTGATAATCTAGCCTCAAATTAAGAATAAGGGTCTTCAATCATTGACAAGGAGGTTGCGGGTGACGTGGAATAATTTGCTCTTTGCATTGCCGAGTATCTTATTGGGTTCCATCGGGCTAGGTATTTGGTTTTGGAAAATGATTCGTCTTGGCGCCGAAGTCTGCTTAACCACAAAGTACGAGGATCGGCGGTTCAAGTGGATGCTTTTAATCGGATTGATTTCGGCGATTTTAAGCGTGCTGCTTAATAAAATCCTTGGCCATAGTGCGGCTTCTCCATGGAGGTTTGGCGCTCTGATCTGGATAATATCCATGGTCGTCTGGTATATTCAGTGGCTGATAATGAAAAAGCGCATGAAGCCGGCAGAGCCGATTTCGTTGAGGGGAGATGATGTTTTTCCGCCAATTGATAGGCGCCTGTCAATTCGGTAACCCAAATAATGGCTTATCAGCCGCTGCGTAGAGGTACGTGGCGGCTTTTCTTATACCAGAGATAATAGTATGATATTTAACATGAGGGGTAAAAAAGATTCATATTTAAATAAAATGCCTGGAACTGTTGTTGGTGCCTTGATTTTGCTGTTTTTTATTATTGTTATGGGCCGTATTTTTTCTAATGAAGATACCTGGATTTGCGATGATAATATTTGGGTTAAACACGGCAATCCTACTAGTTCCCAGCCGGCTGAGCCATGTGATGCTAATGAAAATTCCAATACCAATACTGATATTGTTATAAACACCACAGCTTGCGAACTGGTTACAGATTATCAGGAATGCCGAGATCGCCAGGATTGCCTGGCTTATGATCTGTGTAATTGTTCAACTGATTACGAGCATCAGGATAAATGCGGCGAGCAGCTAGCTGTACCGTGCTTGTGTATTATCGGAGGATTTGACCGATGCATGACTTTGGATTGTTCAGTTGATAGGATTGAGATATCAGAATACTATGAAAATCTGCGTGACCAGTGTGATGATAACTGCTGTCATTCTTCCGTGGATCGCATGGAGGAGGGGAATCACAAACTCAAACCAGTGGATGAAGACTGTCCCGCAGGTATGACGATTGAAGGTTTACGTTGCATCACTAGTTATAATTGGTGCCAATAAAAAAAGACCCCGCAGCATTCAAGTCCTAAGAGACCTTCCGGCTCTTTGGGTTACTTGGGCTGCGGGGTGAGGCTACCATATCCGCTTCTCTCGAGGCGAGTGTCTCCTTAACTACTCCCTAGAGAGTAGCCAGTCTTGCTCAATCACGATTGATTAGCCATAGGCGATCAATATCATGAAAATGGGGAGAAGCCGGGTCTGAAATACTATCCTCACTTGCCTCAACCAATAAGGATATTTCAGAGCTCTCTTGTCATTGACATAGAGCCCATTTTTGCAAGGTGGTGCAGGTTAAGGAGGTCGCAAAAGAAACCTAGCCAGATATCTAATAAAAGTCAAGAAGTATTTTTTAAAATAGACAAATATTATTAAGTATTATTAGTACTGTTCAAGTACATTGACAGTAGTCATTATTATGATAAGGTTGCTTGTCAATGTTTTTTCCAAAGTGAGCAATCAGAAGGGGGGTAGCATGCCAAAAATCGCGAAAATTCTAGGCAGTGCAGCAATTCAAATTCTGTATTGCTTGCCGATTCCGGGATTGACGCTGAAATTAGCAGCAGTAATTAGGCGTCAATATCCTATTACGGATGACAATGATTGTATTTTTATCCAGGCGTTTGGTCGAAACACCTGGAGCGATGCAGAACTGAACAAGAAGATCAGAATACTCCGTCAGCGAGCAGGCTACGATAATGTCAGGATGATGGAAGAACTATCAATACTTTCATTCGACCCTGGTGACTCCAATCGATCGCTGGCATCTGTCGCACTTGGTCTTTGTCAAAAGCATAAGATTCCCATTATTGCTCAGTGGGAGATTGGCTACGCTCTTTATAAAGAAAATCCTCAAGCATATCAACGCCTGTTTACTACCGGTCACATACACGTACTCTGGCCTCGCGGTAAATACTATCCAACTTGGGAGGTCAAAAAGGACGCCATAGTAATTGCACATTCTATTGGGAGTTCGCGGCCGATTGAACTGGCCCATCCTGACATGATAGTCCGTGCAACAGCTATTATATGGAAACTGGGTCTGGCGCCAAGTTTGTGTCTAGCCGCGATCCCGTATGATTCGCGTTCGGTACAAAAATGGACGAGAAGCTGGCAAAATTGGTGGCTGCGAAATGCCTTGAGCCACCCTCACCATGCATGTAAAGGCTGGGTGAGCCTTATACCGCCTAAAACCACCTCCTCTGAATAAGTGATTCAGGGGAGGTTTTTTCAAATACTAATTTCATTTCAAAAGATTTCGCCCAGATAAAAATGCATTAAAACTTGTGATATAATAGCTTCATGCGAGCTACTATTCAGAGAGTCAGCCAAGCCAGAGTAGATGTTGGCGATAAGACAATCAGCTCTATTAATCAGGGCTTGGTTGTGCTATTTGGCGTGGGCCAGGATGATACTGAACAAGACCTTGATTGGCTAATCAAAAAGCTGATTGAGCTTCGAATTTTCAGTGATGATCAGGGTAAAATGAATTTATCCATTATCGAAGCAAAAGGCGAAATGTTATTAATTTCGCAGTTTACGTTGTTTGCGAATTGCAATAACGGACGCCGGCCCAGCTTTATCCAGGCAGCTGAACCAGAGTTAGCCAGGAAGATGTATGAATTAGCACTTAAGAAAATTGCTGATCAAGGAATTAAAATTGTCACCGGGCAATTTGGCACTTATATGAATGTTCACCTGGTAAACGATGGGCCGGTTACTATTAATCTGGATTCCCAAAACAGCCCTGCTTTAAAAAACCAAGATTAATTTGATATACTGCTGATATATGATTTTACGTTCTATTATGGCTTTAATTCTAATTGGTTCCCTGAGCTTAGTCGGGGCCGGCTGTTTTATAAAAAGCGCGCCGGAGGAATTATCCAATCAAGCTGAAGAATTAGCCACCACAACTTTTCATGCAGGGGAGCGGATCAGTTTAAAAGAAAGCGAAGTATTAATATCCTCTGATGAAAGCGTTAGGATTACCCTGGCCAGGATTTTTTACTTGCCGTGCAAGCAAGCGGGTTTGTGCAAGTGGAGCGGTTTGGCAGCTTCGTTTGATGTAATAGAGTCAGACACGGACGCTCGCGTGAATTTAACCATTGACCAGCCGGAAATCAGAGTGGGCGCTTATAATATGAAACTGACCCATGTCAATGAGTATGCCGTGGATTTAATTTTTACTGAGGTGGCCCCGATTATTGTCAATCAGGATAATGACATCTAAGCGCAAGGCATTAAATAACAGCGAGCGCGTGTATTCGGTGCATGAACTTGTTATTGGCGTGAGCGAGTTGTTAAGGCAAGCGATTGGCCGGGTCACTGTCCAGGGCGAAATCAGCGATTATCGCGATCGATCTTCCAATCTGGTTTTTTTCCAGATAAAAGATGCCAAAAGCACCATGCTCTGTTTTGCCATGGATTGGGAAATCACAACCCCGATTGAGGACGGCATGGAAGTTCAAGTGACCGGCTATCCGGCCTTGTTTCAAAAGCGGGGCAGCTTTCATTTTCGCGTGTCGGAAATTAAGCCGGTAGGCGAAGGCGCATTATTAAAGTCCCTGGAAAAGCTCAAAGCCAAATTAAAAGACCAAGGCCTGTTTGAAGAGTCTCGCAAGCGGCCCCTGCCCAAGTTTCCCGAACGCGTGGGTTTGATCACTTCGCCGGACGCTGCTGCCTACAATGACGTTTTACGAGTCTTGCAAAATCGCTGGAGCGGATTAAAAATATTGTTTCAGCCAACCTCTGTGCAAGGTGCTGGCTCGGCTCAGCAAATTGCCAGAGCCATCAGTAGCTTTAAAAAAGGTGATGCTGACGTGGTGATACTGACTCGGGGCGGGGGATCACTGGAAGACCTTCAGTCGTTTAATGACGAAGGTGTGGCCCGAGCCATTTTTGCTTCGGAAATCCCCGTTGTCTGCGGAGTGGGGCATGAGCGCGATTGGACAATTGCCGACCTGGTTTCGGATAAACGAGCCGCTACTCCATCAAATGCCGCTGAGCTGATTGTGCCGGATCGCCAAGAAGTCAGCTTTGCCATTGAGGCGATGCTGGAAACAATTGACAGCTCCTGGCTAAGGCAAATAAATGACGCTGATCAGCAAATTGATTCAGCTGTTAATTCACTAATACAATCGATTCAATATCAATCTCAAGAGTTGAAAGAGTTGCTGTCGAGTTTTGATGCTTTGGGCAGCAGGCTGTTTAAACAGATTACTAATCAGGAACAGCAAATAAATTCTCAAGCCTATCATTTAAACAGCGGCATTCAAGGTGTTATAAATCACTGGCAAATTGCCTTATCGCATCAAACAAAGATGTTAAACAATCTGTCGCCTCAGTTCACTTTAAACAGAGGCTATAGCATCACGCGCCTTAATAAAAAATCTTTAAAAAACGTTTCTGCCTTAAAGCAAGGCCAAACAGTGGAAACCACTTTAGCCCAAGGCAAATTCACCTCAAAAGTAACCAATAAAAAACAGCATGAAAAAAACTAACCCTTCAAAAAAATCCGGTCAAAGCTTTCACCAGGCTTTTACCGAGCTGCAAAAAATCACTGAGCAGTTTGAGCGAGATGATTTAGACTTAGAGCTTGCCATGAAGCAGTATGAAAAAGGACTGGATCTGTCCAAGCAGCTAAAAGCCCGCTTAAAGCAGATGTCCAACACAGTGGAGGAAATGAAGAAAAAACAGCAGACCCGGTAAGTCTAAAAGCATAGCTGATTCGTCTCCCACAGCAGTCTTGTTACTATCGCGAGATTGCTTAATCCCGAAGTCCGGTGACGCCGGATTCGCGATTCGTAATGACTTAAGGGGGTCAGCTATACGCAGCGGTCTGCTTCGGCTATTGTATTAAATTTAGATACTGAACCCATGGACTCCATTGACGAGCGCAAATAATACTGGTAAACTGGTTGCGTAAAAAAAATCAAAACAACATAACCCTAAATAGCAAACTAAACATTATAAACAATGACAAACGGAAATAAACTTAATATAATAAAACAATTGATTGAATCTGCTGAACAGAGCCTGATTCGCGCCAAGGCTCTGCTTAATGATGATTCCGATGAGGTGATGGATGTGAGCAAGGATATGATTGAAAAGGCCAGGGAAGTGGGAAAAATCTCAGTAGAGGATAATATTAAAATCATTGAGGGTATTTTTGACGGCCAGAATATGATTGGTCCGGACGGCAAGCAATACTCAGTCCCAGCGAATTATGCTTCAAAATCCAAGCTGGTAGAAGGCGACCGGCTAAAGCTGACCATTATGCCCGATGGCTCGTTTGTATATAAGCAAATCGGCCCAATAGACAGAAACCGGCTGATTGGATCACTAATCAGAGACGAAACAACGAATGAGTTTATGGTAGTGACCTCTAATAAAACCTATAAAGTGCTGCTGGCCAGCATTACTTATTTCAAAGGCGATGCCGGCGATGAAGTGGTAATTCTGGTGCCTAAAGACCATCAAACTCAATGGGCTGCCGTGGAAAATATTATAAAAAAGACTAGTGGGACAGAAATTACTTCAGATCGGCCAGATACTGAATCAGCAGATGAGCCGGATGATTTAGATTAAATTACGCATAAAATAAAGATAAAGTTTGCCAGTCTGTCCCTGATCAGCTAGAATGGGGCTGGTTTAGCCATAGAAATAATGACTGAAAATAACTCAACAATTTCTTTGTCGCGCAAATATCGCCCTCAAAACTTTTCTGATTTAGTTAATCAAAAACATGTCCGGGTCACTTTGGAGCAGGAGATAAAAAATAATCGTATCACCCACGCCTATCTTTTTACCGGACCGCGCGGGGTGGGTAAAACAACTACGGCGAGAATATTTGCCAGACAGGTGAATATTGATTCAAAGACCAAGAAGCCTGTTGAGGGCTGGGATTTTGATTTGGTGGAATTGGATGCCGCCTCACATACCCAGGTTGATAATGTCCGGGAAAATATCATTCCCAACGCTCGCACCAAGCCCTCGCGCGCCAAGTTCAAGGTTTTTATTATCGACGAAGTGCACATGCTATCATTATCGGCTTTTAACGCACTACTCAAGATAATTGAAGAGCCGCCTGACTATATTGTGTTCATCTTGGTTACCACGGATGTTCACAGAGTTCCGGAAACAATAATTTCGCGCTGCCAAAGGTTTGATTTTCACAGAGTGGAGGAAGGGGATTTAGTTGTTCGGCTTAAAAAGCTGGCTGATTTAGAAAAGATCAAGATCAGCGAATCCGTGCTTATTAATATTGCAGAGCTGGCAGACGGCTCTGTCCGAGACGCCGAAAGCTTTTTAGGCCAGATATTTTCATTAGGCGAAAAAGAGGTAAGTGAGGAAGTTGCCGGATTGGTCCTGCCCAAGCGGGACCGTACTAGGTCGCTTGAGTATTTAAACAGCCTGTCCCAAAAAGATGCCAAACAGGCGATTGAATCGGTCAACAAAGCGATTGAAGCAGGTACTACTACCCAGAGGTTTTATGCCGATTTGATTTTACTGACCAGGCAGGCTATATTTCAGGCTATTGAAAAGACCAAAACGAATCAGGACAAGCGGATTGTGGAATTAGCAGAAAACAATAGCCTGGTTTGGTTAAGCAAAGTTTTGCGCGGTTTGGTTGAATTAGAGCCCTTGTTTAAATCGGCCTATGTGCCGCAGCTGCCCTTGGAGCTGTTTGCCGTAGAGATTATTAATCCTGACCAGGAAGCTCCCCTTGCTAAGCCCTCCACGCCAACCACAATGCCGATTAAAGATCCAAAACCTGAGCCAGTTGGTAAAACTGAAACCGAGACTTCATCCGGTAAGGTAGAAAATCCTGAATCAACAACTCGTGTTAAATCTGATAACTCCTTGGTTAACTTGGACCAGCTATGGAGCAATTTATTGATCAAAGCCAAAGAATCAAACCATGGGTTGGCAGTGATGCTGAATGCTTGCCAACCGCAGGCCATATCCGGAAATCAACTGAGAATCCAAAGCAAGTTTGCTTTCCACAAGGATCAAATAAATAACATGAAGAATCGAAAGTTATTGGAATCGCTGGTTTCAGAAATCGCTGGTCGGGTAATTAAGGTCGAATGCGTTTTGGGAAATAGCCAGGAAGTTTCAGCGCCGGCATCAGCCGAGAGCGTTGAGGTAAAACAGGCAAAAACCATGCAAAAACCAAGCAAGACCGAGCAAGGCAAAGATTCAAACAAGTCCACCTGGGACAAGGTCTTGCAGGCTTTTGGCTAATGCTCTAAATTACCTTTCACATTGCGGGATCGTCTAGTGGTAGGACATCAGGTTCTGGACCTGAGTACGGGGGTTCGAATCCCTCTCCCGCAGCCAGTGTAGCGGGTGACGAATAGGAGCATCCTAAATAAGAGGCCAACAAAGCGGCTGGCGCGTTATATAATTAACCCACGGACTAAAGTCCCTTCCACCGGCACTTAAGTGCCGTCTTTGGGTCAGTTCCAAAGACCCGGCTTCAGCTGGGGTATGCAAGCTTTAGCTTGCTTATTTCCTTAACTTAAGCTATTGACTTGCCAATAATCATCATGCTTAGATGATGTTGGTTTTTTGAAAACTCGCACATAAGGAGGGTCGCATGAAACCTAGATTGTTATACTGTATCAGTATATACATTATTGGCCTTGTTTTGATCGCGTTTACTATTGGGTGTAGTGACAAGATAAGTAGTTTGCCGGAGCCGGACAAGACAGCTGTGAAAAATGGTAGAATCGTGGCTGAACGATTTAGTCGCTGGATTGCAGAACATAATGTTTATCCATATAGCGATAGCTTAATTCAAGCAATTGCTTTCAGTGAAAGTAAAATTCCAAACGTTCTTGTTGAAGGCAGAGAAATGCACTTTTGCAATATGGCGATAAATGCAGGGCCTGGGGATCTTATCTGGATTCTAATAGGGGGTGATCATGAAAGGGGATCGCCCTTTGCCTTTGATATGAGGTGCAATCTTGGAAGAGTTGAGTACTCGATTTATTTAAACGATCCAGAAATCATCAATATTAAGTATAGGTTTTAATATTTCAAGCCGACTGTGCAACGCACCTTATTCAAGTGTTCCTCACGGTTTATCCTGGGGAACACTTTTTGTGTTCAGTCCTTGGCAGGGAACTTTTTAAATAACACGTCAAGGGGATTGACCCTGCTAAGGGTAGCTTTGAACCAGGTTGACAAAAATTTTTATTAATGAAACGCTTAACTTACAATCAAGATAAAAATAAAATTTAGTACTAATCGTAACAGGGGAGGTTAGTATGATTAAACATCTACGAATTGCCCAAGAACTGCCTCAATTTAAAGATGAGCCGGCTTTATTAATTGTTACTGGCAAGCAAGCTTTGCAGATTTATCAGGCGGTGAACGGTGAAATAAAAAGCATTCTGTCCTATGAGATGAAAATGCCGAATTATTCTGATTTGGAAAGTTTTGTCAGCCACAGTGCCGGCGGAATCAAGCGAGCCAAAGACAGCATTGTGGTGCAAAATTTCTTAAAACAGCTAAACGGCAGCGTCCGGGACATTCTGTCGCGAACCAAGATAAGCTGTACCTATTTATACAGCCCAAATTATATGATGAATAAAGTGACGGCTGCCTTGCCAAAATCTGTTAGGAAGACTATTAAAACGACATTTTCCGGAAATTATAAAAATTTTCATCCCTTCCATTTATTACGCATGGTTCAGAGATCTCAGTTAAAGTTTAATTGGACAATATAGGCTAATAACCAATAAATCTCCCTTTGAGAGATCTCTCGCAGGGAGAAAATAATCAAATATTAAAAGGTAATCAGGCGTTATTTGGTGTTTTAATATAGATCTAGCCAAGGCGTATAAAAAATTGTACAATATAATTAAGTTTTATAAATAATTAATGGAGATTATTCCCATGTTTGACTCTCCCCAGCCTATTTCACCACAAAGTCCTAATTTTCAGCCACCCCCGCCCAAGGAACCGATACCTGAGCCTGATCCCGCAGCACCTGTCCAGCCTGATCCTTTAGCTCCCAGTCCGTTTTCAGCACAGGAGACTAGATCCCCGATTAACTCATCAGCTTCTATCCCGGCTGCTGATATGCTTATCCCAGAACCGAACACTCTGCCAAGAACACCTGGAATTCCGCCTTCCCACACAAGCCCTCAACTATCAACAAATTTTCCTAATTCGGAGCATCATTCGTCAAAACACCGTTTAATAGTTTTTTTGATAATTTTAGCGGTAGTTATCATAGGAGGGGGAGGAGCGGCATATTTTCTTCTGCAGAGCAATATTACTGAAAATGACAATGAAAATATCAACGAAAATGCCAATACCGCAAATCTGAACCAGAATTCAAATGCCAATATCAACACAAACGTAGCAATCAATCAAAACACCAGCCAAACTCAAAATCTGGTTTATACTGATACGCAGTATGGTTTTACCATTGAATATCCCAACAACTGGACCGTAGATACCGCCACCCAAGGCGTATTGGTGAGCTTTACCGCTCCTGAAAATGAATACGGAAGTGTTTCGGCTGTTGGCCTAGCAATTACCTGGGAAGATCGCGATAATCTAATCACCCACGTAGCTGATTTGCTGGAATCAGCTGAGGATAATTCAAGCATGGAATTTACTCTAGAAGATGAGGTAATTACCACGGTTGATTCTTTATCGACTACCGCCAGAATCGGTGAACTGACAGATACAAGATTAACTTACCCAATCATGATCTATCATACCGGAGCAATATATTCCGATGCCCAGGTGAGAATAGCCGGTACGGCCATGTTGCCAAATTCCGGCGATTGGGAGGATCTGAAGCAAATATTTAACAGGATAGCCAGCTCGTTTGATCGAACTTCAAATCCGGCTGTTAACCAAAATATCAATGCCAACTCTTCAACCAATGGTAATGCCAATATTACTATTAATACCAACGCTTCAAATACCAACACTGTTGCCAATAAAAATACTAATCAATCAAGCGCTCTGAATGACGCTGATGGAGACAATCTGACTGATTCCCAAGAAACAGCCTATGGCACTAATCCAGATAAGGCTGATACAGACGATGACGGACTAAATGACTTTAGGGAGATATTTATCTATAATACTGATCCTTTAGATGAGGACTCTGACGGTGACACTTATTTGGATGGCGAAGAAGTGGAAAACGGTTATGATCCCAATGGCTCAGGAACTCTTTAGCAAGAATATTAACTATGCCTGAGCAGGATAATATTTCATCCCGCAATTTAGCGAATAAGTATTTATCTGACTCAGAAGACATTTCAGCGGAGTTGGATACTAAAATAACCGTTAGTTCGAAAATGGCTTATTCACCAAAATTTGCCGTAATTACCGTGCTAAGTATAGTAATTATTACTGGCTTGGTGTTACTTTTAATTCCTGAAAAAAATACCAGCACCACGGACCAAACGTCAAATTCAATTGCTGATTCTTTAAAAGGTTCGATTCAATCGTTGCTGCCCGAGCCAAGTTTAGATGAATTAAATGAGCTGCCCGCTAGTTTGGAAAACTCTCGGTCCTCAGGCCTAATTAAACGAGCTGATAATCAACCAGAAGCCAGTCAATCATCCGTCTCCACAGATCAGGATCTTTTTCAGGCAGACAGTGACGCGGATGGCTTATTGGATCGTTTGGAAGCCAGATATAAGACCGATCCGCAGAAAACAGATACAGATAATGACGGCCTGAGTGATTTACTGGAAATTTATGTCCATAAAACTGATCCCCTGGCTGCTGATACAGATAATGACGGTTATTCGGATCAGCAAGAGGTTGACAGTGGCTATAACCCCAACGGGCCCGGATAATCCATATTTGTAATGTTTATTACTAATGCATAACCGATTAGCGCCTTATCTATTAACCATATTTTCTTTGGTTGGATTGACAATTATTCAATTTCAGCCTCAGCGATTATTTGTGGTTGGTGGAATTTTACTGTTTTTAGTGATTGGCTTTTTTTATCTAGGGTCAGGCCAAAAGATTATCCAGCAGTATTTTTGGGTGATGCTGGTTCCTCCGCTGTGGCTTATTTTAAGCAGCATCAGCCTGATAATAATAGCTGAGTCGGAAATATTTCGTTGGATGTTGGCTGTTTTTACTCCGTTTGTTTTGGGCTTTTATCTCAAGCAGATATATATATATAACTATAATCCCGAGCAATATCAGCCCTATGCTTTGGAGAATTTATCAGTCTCAATAAATATATTCGTTGTTTTTCTGGCTGCTAGCAGCTTATTTGGCTTAAAGCTGTTTTTAGGATTAAATTTGTCGGTAATCTGGGTGATATTTTTTGTGGTTTCTCTAACTTTGGCTTATCAGACTTTTTGGGTGCATAAATTAAAGTTACAGCAGATGATCTGGTGGCTTATTGCGGTGGTGGCGTTATTAATGCAATTATTCGTAAGTATGGGATTTTTGCCCGTACAATACATTGTTAGCGGTTTAATGGTGGCGATTGCCTTTTATCTGCTTATCGGATTAAGCCGGCTGGTTATTCGTCAAGCTTTCCGACGGAGACTAGTTGCCCAGCAAATAATATTATCCTCAGTATTAACCTTAATTATATTAATAACTGCTCGTTGGATATAACTTATGAAACCTAAAATCGCCCCGACTTCACCAAAATATCAAGTTGAAAATTCAGTAGATGATTTATACCGCAGAGATGAACAAAAATCATTTCAGCAGCCGTCTGTCAGGGCAAGATGGCTGCCCACAGTATTATTTTCAGTTTTGTTCGGCTTATTGGCGGGGGCAGCCGGAATGGTCACTTTAAATAGTTTATACCAACAGAACTCTCAATGGCCGGCTTGGCGCTGGATTGGGATAACCAGTGAACTTCGCCCGGAGCGAGAAGTGATAATACGGGAAGCGGGCAGCATTGAAAGAGTTGACCAAGAAAGGCAAGAAACCTACGATCGTGTCTCAGCAATGCTGGTCAGCATTTACCAATCATCTGCTGACAGCTCGGCCCCCTTAAACCAACGAGTGGTATCCCAGGAAGCATATTTAGGGACTGGAGTTTTAGCTACCGAGGACGGCTTAGTGGTATTGGATTCATCCTTGATATCAAATAGCCAGCATGATTATCTTGCTGTAACAAATTCAGGCCAAACCTATCCATTAAATTTAGTTGCCACTGATCCGTTGAGCGATTTGGGGCTTGGGCAGATAAAGGGTAGCGGTTTTCCGGTTGTCGCCTTTGTAGTGGAGTCTGATCTGCAAATAGGCCAGGAACTATTAGCCTTGAATTCAAATAATCTGGCCGGTCCACCCAGTCTTTGGACTTCATCGTTGAGCAGCATAAACTCATTACCTGAATTATTGCGAGGGGCGCCGGAATCCAGCGATTCACTGGATCGATCAATTCAATTGTCTGATAGCCATCAACCATGGGCGGCGGGGACGATTGTGATTGATATGGACGGTGCCATGGTTGGTATGAAGGTGGGCGAACTGGATGATAACTTAATATTTCCCGTAAGGTATATCCGGACTGCCCTGCAAAGCTATTTACAGAATCAAGAAATTGAGCGGCCCCAGCTAGGCGTTACTGCGTATGATTTATCGGCAACAGTAGGATTGCTTGATAGTGAAACGAATAAAAGATCAGCCGGCGCCCTCTTGGCGGCAGGCCAGGACCTTCAGTCTTCCGCGGTAATGGCTAATTCAACAGCTCAGGAAATGGGCTTGGCAGAAGGCGACATTATCATAAAAATAAATGATCAAGAAATTACCGTAGAACGCAGTTTGGCGGGTATTATTCAGTCTTTTGAAGTGGGCAGTGAGGTAAATGTTGTTTATCTGCGCGATGGCATTGAGCTAAAAGCCGAAGGAGTTTTAGGAAACGCCCTATGAAGCAAAGGTCCTGGATAATTTTAATAATTACCTTATTATCGGGTTTTGCGTTTATGCAAACTGCGCTGTCTTCTGAAAACAACAGCCAGTCGAACAGCAATGCGCTGGAAGCTGAAATCGTGGTTAAATTCAATTTGCCGCCCCGATTGGGCCCGCCACAGAATATTGCCACCACCCCATGGCCAGAAGTAAATGATATTATTAACCAAGCAGAGATTTCAGCATTGTTTCCTTTGCAGAGCAGTAATGATCCAGTGCTGTTTTTAGCAAAACTTAATAATTCTCAGAATCGAGATTGGGCTATTAATCAGCTTGGAGAACTGTCAGTGGTAAATTATGTTGAGCCTAATTATTATGTTGAGTTGGCTTATGTCCCCAATGACCCACTGCTAAATCAGCAATGGAATTTTACCAAGATAAATATGGCTGAAGCTTGGGATTATGACACAGTTGCTCCGAAATACGGCGGTGACCCGAGTATTGTCGTGGCTGTTTTGGATACCGGGACTGCTTATGAGGATTACATCGATCCCAATCCGGCTTACTGTATAATAGGAGGAGATAAAGAAGGTATTTGCGTTGCCGAGAATGCCGAGTATGCCCAGGCGTCAGATTTTGCATCAACAGCTTTTGTGGCGGGGTATGATTTTATCAATGATGATACCCATGCTAATGATGATAATGGCCATGGTACGCATGTGTCAGGCACAATTGCTCAATCAACCAACAACAGCCTAGGCGCTGCTGGCACAGCTTTTAATTCGACAATTATGCCCATCAAGGTGATTGCCCGGGACGGTCTGGGCACTACGGCGGCTATTGCTCAGGGCATAGATTTTGCCCGTGAAAAAATGGTTGATGTGATTAATATGAGCATTGGCACGATCAGCAACAGCCAAGTCATGCTGGATGCGGTTAAGCTGGCTGATCAGGCCGGTATTATTATGATTGCTTCAACCGGCAACAGCAGCGCAAGTTTTATCTATTATCCGGCTGCTTATGATCAAGTCATCGCCGTAGGCGCGACGGGAAATACCAGCGTAAATACCCGGGCATCATATTCAAATTATGGCGAAGGCATTGATTTGGTAGCTCCCGGCGGCGATGGATCATCTTCGATTGTCCAGCAAGGGTTTTCAAATCTGGATAATGATGATTTGCCCCTTGATTTCACAACTTTTGGCTATGTCGGATATCAGGGAACTTCTATGGCAGCACCGCATGTCAGCGGAGGAGTGGCTCTGGCTCTAGCATATGGTGTAAACAGTTCCGAGGTAGGCGATTTATTGCTTAGCTCAGCAGAAGACATAGGCGCTGACGGATATGACTTGGAAACCGGCTACGGTTTATTGAATATCGAGGAATTATTTGTCCAGTTAACCACTGACAGTGATCCTCCGACTTCTAGCTTGTCAATTAATCCGGTAGAGCCCAACGGCGAAGGTGGCTTTTATACCTCAACACCCATCATCAACCTAACCGCTGAAGACCAGCAGTCTGCGATTAAATCGATCTATTATCGTTGGGGCAGCGACGCATATCAGGAATACTCGGGGTCAATTTCCGCTCCGGAAGGAGTTAGCGAGCTTGACTACTACGCAGTGGACGTGGTTGACAATCAAGAAGTTGCCAAACATCAGGAAGTTAAAGTTGACAAAACCGCCCCTGAAGTAAGTTTTAGTTACCCGTTTACCGGTGCGGCCACTTCATTGCGCCGGCATTACATCATCAGTCGAGCATCAGATGCCACTTCCAATATCAGTTATGTAACGGTAAATGGTATTCTGGCGGATTACCAACCGCCCGAGTTTGTGGCCACCATTCTTTTGAAGCCAGGCCTAAACACCGTAACCGTGGCAGCTTATGATCAAGCCGGACTTTCCAAGACCGTGACCGATACGATGCTTTATGATGTCTGGGTAAATGTATTAAGCGCGCCTTTATCAGCCAGGAGCCCATCCGTCAGAACTTTCTCGGCCGGCGGACAGAACCTAGGAGAAATTATGGCCTATCCGGAATCGTTTACCGGGGGAGTAAATATTGCTTCCGGGGACGTTGATAAAGATGGTTTGACTGAATTTGTCACCTCTCCGGCTTCAAGCGGCGGCCCCCAGGTCAGAATCTTCAATTCTTTGGGGCAGCTGGAAAGCCAATTTATGGCTTACTCATCCAGCTATCGCGCTGAGACCACCCTGGCGGTTTGTGATCTGGATAATGACGGACGCGATGAAATTATTACCGGCACGGGCGAGAGCCGAGCCCCGCACTTAAGAATTTTTCATGCTGACGGCTCTTTATATGGGCAGTTTTTTGCCTACCCCGAAAGCTATCGAATCGGCATTTCAGTAGCTTGCGGTGATGTTAATGGCGATTTAAACAACGACATTGTGGTCGCTCCCATTAATAACGGCGGTCCGCATGTCAGGATATTTGACGGGTTTGGTAATTTGCAAAGCCAGTTTTTTGCCTACCCCGAGTATTTTCGGATCGGCTTAGGGATTGCTGTGGGCGACGTAAACAATGACGGCAGGGGTGAAATTATCGTCGCTCCTTTGAAAAACGGCGGTCCGCATATCAGGGTATTTAACAACAGCGGCGAATTACTCAGTCAATTCTTTGCTTTTGCTGAGTTTTTTAAAGGCGGCGTACGGGTGTCTTCGGATGATGTTGATCAAGACGGCATTGACGATATTATTGTAGGTGCAGGCGTAGGGGGCGGACCTCATATCAGGATTTTTCAGGCCGACGGTCAGTTGATAAATCAATTCTATTCCTTTGACCTAAGTTTCCGGGGCGGCATCAATGTCGGTACTATTTACGAGCCTAAGTAATGAGGCAAGCGGTTGCATATGTCCGTAATCATAAATGGTTAGCCGAACGTAAGGGAGTAAGGCAGTTTATTAAATTTTGCATTGTCGGAGTGGGCAACACTATCGCGGATTTCGTGGTTTATTTTGCCTTAACTCGATATCTCGGCATTTTTTATTTAGTAGCGAATTTTATTTCGTTCATTACCGCGGCTACCTTAAGCTTTGTCTTGAATAAATTTTGGACTTTCCGCGATAACCGCCGTCATGCTATAAAGGGCCAGTATGCCAAATTTCTGCTGGTTAGCACCATTGGGGCTGTTTTAGCAGAGGCAACATTGTTTTTATTTGTCCACTATTTTAGCGTTAATGATTTGATAGCCAAGCTTTTAGTGGCGGGAATAATAGTTTTTTGGAATTTTTTTGCTAATAAGTACTGGACATTTCGCCAGAAAATTAATATTTCATAGCTTGTCAGGAAGTACGATTTTTGTTATGATATCGACGATTTAATCAGTATTTAATAAAGAGAAATTTATTGTTATCGCGCACGTTATAAATGGCCCAATCCAAAACGGTACTCAGCGTTGTAATCCCGGCTTTTAACGAAGAGCAAAGATTACCCTCAACTCTCAAAATCATTTTAAAATATCTGCGGCAAACGTCTTTCGGTGCATTTGAGATCGTGGTGGTTAATGACGGAAGCACTGATCGGACAAGTGAAATAGCCAAGTCAGCCGGTCCTGAAGTACGCATAATTGATTTGCCCCGACCCAAAGGAGGCAAAGGACGGGCAGTTAAAGCCGGAGTCCTGGCTAGCCAGGGAGAATGGATACTATTGAGTGATTCTGACTTATCAACACCCATTGAAACGCTGGAAAGGTTTTGGACGCTGAGACAGGATTACGATATTATTATCGGTTCAAGAGCCTTGCCGGACTCGATAATTGTTAAAAGACAAAATCGTATCAAGGTGGGGCTGGGTAGACTGGGCAATAAATTAACTCAATGGCTGGTAGTTCCCGGGATGAAAGATACTCAGTGTGGTTTTAAACTTTATCGTCGTCGCTGTCATTTTTTATTTCAAAAGCAGAAAATTATCGGCTGGGGGTTTGATTTCGAGATTCTTTATCTAGCAAGAAAATATGGCTTCCGGATGATTGAGGTGCCCGTCAGATGGACCAATGATCAGGCTAGCAAGGTACGACCTTATCATTATTTACTAACTTTTATTGAAATATTTACAGTCCGTTTGAATCATATTCGCGGATTATATCGATAGCTAAAAACTAAATATTATGAGCCGACCAATTTTTGACCGTAAAAATATCCTGATCACCGGAGGCGCCGGATTTATCGGTTCGCACTTATGCGACGAGCTGGTAAAAGAGCATAAAGTTATCTGCCTAGATAATTTTTTAACTGGACAGGAAGAAAATATTAATCATTTATTACAAAATCCTAATTTTGAGTTTATTAAGCATGATTTTACCGAACCGATTGACTTTGAGAATGAACTGGGCCTAAAGCCTTTCCAGGTTGAGTTCCAGGGTATTCAGGAGATTTATCACTTGGCTTCTCCTGCTTCACCCAAAGACTATCTGGACATGCCCATTGAAACTCTCATGTCTAATGCCCGGGCCACTCTCCATAGTTTGGAATTAGCAAAAAAGTACCAGGCTCGCTTGGTTTTTACCTCGTCAGCGACTATTTACGGAAGTCCTTTGGAAAAGACTCCTTACCCGGAAAATTATTGGGGGTATGTTGATCCTATCGGTCCTCATTCCGCTTTAAGCGAGGGAAAAAGATTTGCTGAAAGCTTAATGTTTCACTATAGAAAAAAACATAAAATAAATGCTAAAATAGCTCGGATATTTAAAGTTTATGGCCCACGGTTGCGCATAAATGATGGACGGATGATTCCAGAAATGATTATTAAAGCTTTAAATAATGAACAAATTACCGTATATGGCGAAACAGACGAAACTATTTCCGCTTGCTATGTCAGTGATATTGTCGAGGGCTTGATTAGACTAATGAAGTCAAACGAACTTGGCCCAATTAATTTAGGCACCAGCGAAGAGCGTCCTCTTAAAGAAATGGCTGAGATAATAAAAAAACTTTCCAATTCTAATTCCAAGATAAAGCTGGTCTCCGGTGAAAAAGGCGATTTCATCAATCATGGCACTCCAAATATCCGCTTGGCCAAGGAGCATCTTGGCTGGTTTCCGGTCGTATCTCTTGAAGACGGCTTGAGTCGAACCATTGATTATTTCAAAGGGGTGAAAAATATCACTATTAAACATTTTGAATCTTCAATTAACCAAACAGAAAAATCACATGAAAGAAAATAATCAATCATACATTTTTACCTCCGAATCAGTTACCGAAGGCCATCCGGATAAAGTCTGCGATCAAATTTCCGACTCGATTCTCGATGAGCTGTTGAAGCAAGATCCGGAAAGCAGAGCGGGAATTGAGACCCTGGCCACTACCGGATTAGTAGTTGTCGCTGGAGAGATCCGCACCAAAGGTTATGTTGATATTGCTGAAGTGGCTCGTCAAACAATTCGTGAAATCGGATATACTGACCCAAATATGGGTTTTCATTGGCAGGACTGCGGCGTGATTGTGGCAGTTGACGAGCAAAGCCCTGATATTGCCCAGGGAGTAGACCAAGGAAAAGGCAAATTCAAAAAACAGGGCGCAGGCGATCAGGGCCTAATGTTTGGATATGCCACGAATGAAACTCCCGAATTAATGCCCCTACCGATCATGCTGGCCCACAAATTAGCACGGCAGCTGGCTAAAGTCAGAAAGAGCGGCTTATTGCCCTTCCTGGGTCCAGACGGCAAAACTGAAGTGGCCGTGGAATATGTTAATGGCAAAGCCGTACGTTTAAACACTGTGGTGGTAGCTTCACAGCATAGCGAGCAGGTAAGTGAAAAAAAGGTAGCCAGCTCGATCCTTAAACACGTTGTTACTCCGATTTGTAAACGTTGGCTGGATAAAAAAACCCGAGTGTTCATCAACGCCACCGGCCGATTTGTCAAAGGCGGTCCGCCAGCTGATGCCGGGTTGACTGGACGAAAAATCATCGTCGATACTTATGGCGGACATGGTAGTCATGGCGGAGGCTGTTTTTCAGGCAAAGATCCTTCCAAAGTAGATCGATCAGCTTCCTATATGGCTCGCTATGTGGCCAAGAATATCGTGGCCGCGAAATTAGCCAAAAAATGTGAGATCCAGTTCGCTTATGTAATCGGAGTAGCTGATCCGATCAGTTTATTGATTGATACCAAGGGAACCGGAAGAATATCTGATCGGCTGCTTGAAAAGATCGTTCGTCAAAATATTGATCTTTCGCCTAGCGGCATTGTTCGACAGTTAAAGCTCAAGCGGCCCATTTATAAAAAAACAGCAGCCTATGGACATTTTGGTCGCCAAGAAAAAGACTTTACCTGGGAACAGCTCACTTTAGTTAGTCTACTTAAAAAGAAGGCCAGTAGATATTTATGAGCCGTATACTGGTAACCGGAGGTGCCGGATTTATCGGATCGCATTTAGCTGATCGCTTGGTGGAACAGGGCGATGAGGTTATTATTGTTGACGATTTATCAAGCGGTAATCAAGAATATCTGCCTGACCAGGCAAAGTTTCATCAGCTTGACATTCAAGCCCCCCAAACAGCTGATTTGATTCTCGATCAGAAACCAGAGAAAATTTACCACTTAGCCGCGCAGAAAAATTTACGTTTCTCTCTGGAAAATCCGGCAGCTGACGCTTCAATTAATATTTTAGGTAGCTTGAATATTCTCGAAGCGGCCCGTCAGGCAGGTACCAAATCAATCATTTTTGCTTCCACCGGGGGTGCTATCTATGATCAGCACGCAGATCGTCCGACTAATGAACAAGCGCTGACTCGACCGCTGTCTCCCTATGGTGTCGGAAAGCTGTCAACCGAACATTACCTGTATATGTACGAGCAGGTTTATCAATTACCCTATATTGCGTTGAGACTGTCAAACGTTTACGGTCCGCGGCAGGATCCCAAAGGGGAAGCCGGCGTGGTAGCAATTTTCCTAGATGCTATTACCAAGAATAATACGCCCAAGATCAACGGTGACGGCCAGCAGACCAGGGATTACGTGTTTGTGGATGATGTGGTCAGCGCGTTTGTGAATGCTGGGAAATATGATAAATCAGGAATTTTCAATATCGGTACTGGCAAGGAAACCAGCGTTTTGGGGCTGTGGCAGTCGATTGTCCAAACGACCGGGACTAAGATAGTCCCTGAGCATGGACCGGCTATTGCGGGAGAATTACTAGCAAGCAGTTTATCCTCAAAACAAGCCCGGTCTGACCTGAACTGGTCTGCTCAAATAGATTTATCACAAGGAATTAAAAAAACCGTAGACTGGTTTAACAAATAATATGACTAAAAGTGTATCAAAGAAAAAACCCCGGAATAAACAGATCGCCATTATCGGATTAGGTTACGTTGGTTTGCCCTTAGCGTGCCTGGCCGCTGAGAAGGGCTATCAGGTTATCGGCGTGGTTAGGGACAACAAAAAAGCCGAGATGATCAACTATAAGAAGTCACCGATAGATGATCGGAGATTGCAGAGGTGGCTTAAAAAAGTGGACCTTAAGGTTTCCACTGACTTTAAATCAATCAAGCAGGCAAGAATAATCGTAGTCTGTGTACCTACCCCAATAGATGAAAATCATGACCCTGATTTTCAGCCGCTGATCAAAGCTTGTACTGATATTTCTAAATATTTAAAAAAAGGACAGTTAGTAATTATTGAATCAACAATTAATCCGGGAGTTTGCGAAGAGATTATTTTGCCGATTTTGGAAAAATCCGGACTTAAGGCAGGCAAGCACTTTGGCCTAGCCCACTGTCCGGAACGAATTAATCCCGGCGATCCCAAGTGGACAGTCAGGAATATTCCCAGAGTTGTCGGTGCTCTGACTGAGAAGGATTTAAAAAGTGCAGTTGATTTTTATCAATCGATTATTGAGGGTCCGGTCCGGCCCATGGGCTCTATTAAAGCGGCAGAAGCTACCAAAATATTGGAAAATTCTTTTCGGGATATTAATATTGCCTTTATCAACGAGATTGCCCAATCTTTTGATAAAATGGGCATTGATGTCTTTGACGTGATTGAGGGATCAAAAACCAAGCCATTCGCTTTTATGGCTCATTATCCTTCTTGCGGCGTGGGCGGACACTGTATCCCGGTAGATCCGTATTATCTGATTCAAAGAGCCAAGGAATCCGGTTTTGACCACCGTTTCCTGAAATTAGCCCGGGAAATTAATAACAGTATGCCAGGCTATACCGTAAATTTATTAGCTGAATCACTTAATCAGATTAAACGATCAGTCAAGGGCACTAAAGTAGGAGTTTTAGGCTTGGCTTACAAAGCAAATATTGAAGACACTCGAGAGAGTCCGGCCTATGGGATTATTAAAATATTAAAACAACTCGGAGCTGAGATTGATATTTTTGACCCCTATGTTTTAAAAGAGTCTACTGTCGACAGCTTGGAAGAGTTGATAGACCGCGTAGAAGCTCTAATTCTGGTTACCAATCATGCTGAGTTTGAGACTCTTGACATTGGCCGCTTAAAGCGCCAAGGTATCAAAGTTATTATTGACGGTAAAAACATTCTGCCAAAAGATAAGATTAAAAAAGCCGGAATTATTTATCGGGGAATTGGCCGGCAGTAATTAAAGTATCAGATATGAAATTAGTAGTCATGATACCAGCCTATAATGAAGAAGACACGATTAGTCGGGTAATTTCCAGCATACCCAGACAGGTCAGCGGCTTTGATTCGGTTCAGGTAATTGTGCTAGACGACGGATCCCAAGATCGCACCTGCCAGGTCAGCCGGGAGGCCGGGGCCGATCAGGTCTACACCAACGTGCATAATTTAGGCTTAGCTTCGAATTTTCAGAAAGGTTTGGATAAAGCTCTGAGCTTGGGAGCTGATGTGGTGGTTAACATTGATGCGGACAATCAATATGATGCTTCGGAAATACCCAAGCTCACCCAGCCAATTCTGGATGGAGAATCTCATATTGTTAACGGAGATCGGCAGGTAGCCAGCCTAGATCACATGTCTTGGTCAAAAAAATATGGAAATAGATTAGGTACCTGGATAGTTCAAAGATTGGCTGGGTTCCGGGTGAGAGATGCCTCCTCAGGTTATCGTGCCTATTCCCGAGAAGCCGCTCTGCGTTTAAACGTTTTATCAAGCCACACCTACACCCACGAAACGATTCTTCAGGCGGGCGTTAAACATCTTGGCTTCAAAGATGTGTCGGTTTCTTTTCGAGCCACAGAACGCGATGGCAAACAATCGCGATTGATCGGCAGCGTTTGGAGCCATATAAAAAAATCAGGCAATACCATCATCAGAACCTTTACAATGTATCGGTCGCTCAAGACTTTTTTTAATATAGGCGTACCTTTTTTCTTGATCGGAATAATTTTGATTGTTCGATTCTTATATTTCTACTATACTGGCGACGGTAGCGGTCATATTCAATCTCTAATTATTGCCACAATTGTTTCAGTTATTGGTTTTCAAATAGTGGTGATTGGGCTTTTAGCTGATAGCGTAAACGCTAACCGTCGTATTTCTGAGGAAGTGTTGTACAGGCTAAAAAAACAGGAGTGCGACAGCGAGAAAACTGAATGAGAGTGTTATTTATAACTCGCAAATACCCGCCCAGGATCGGGGGTATGGAGTTGTTTAGTTTTGAGCTTTATCGTCACCTGACTTTGGATAAAGAGTTGGTGGCCAGTTCACAGGGCAAGGCCATTGAAATATTGTGGCTGGCGCCTTGGCTGTTTTTTCGAAGCTGGGTTAAGGCGCCCAAATTTGATATAATTTATTTGGCTGACGGAGTTCTGGCTCCGATTGGTTGGCTGCTAAAAAAACTTACTCGGCGGCCGGTGGTAGCCACAGTGCACGGTTTGGAGTTGACTTTTAAATTTCCCGGATATCAAGGTTTGATTAAATGGAGCTTAGCCAAGCTGGATAAAGTCGTCTGTGTCAGTGAAAATAGTTTAAAATTAGCTAAAGAATCAGGCCTTAAACCTGATCGATTGGTAAAAATACCCAACGGAATAAGCATTAATACGAACCGGAAAAAAGTCACGCGGCAGGATTTTTCTGACTACCTGGGCCGGGAAACCAAGGAAGCCTTTGTCATGCTGACCATTGGCCGGCAAGTGAAGAGAAAGGGGATTGAGTGGTTTATTCGGGAAGTTTGTCCGCGTTTAAGTTTTTCTTGGCTTTATTGCCTGGTAGGTCAGGGCCCAGAGACAAAAGCCATTAACCAGGCGATACAAGAGACAGGCGCCCAGGACTCGATTATTCAGCTGGGACAGGTATCTGAATCGGATAAAGATTTGTTGCTAGACACATCAGACTGCTTTGTGATGCCCAATATCAAGGTGCCCAACGACGTCGAAGGTTTCGGCTTGGTCGCTCTGGAAGCCGCTGGTCATGGTTTGTCCGTTCTAGCAAGTCGTCTGGAGGGGATAAGAGATGCAATTCATCATAATAAAAACGGACTAATTATCTCTCCTGAAAAAGCAGATGAGTGGTTAAAGGAATTGGTAAATTTATTTAACCATCCCAATATTAAAAAAGATCTTGGCGTTAAAGCCAAAGAATATACTATTAATAATTTTCAATGGCCAAATATCAGATCAGCCTACGAAAGAGTATTTATACGTAAAACTAAAAAGAATGACAATGAAGCGTGAACAATCGTATTCACCCGTAATATTAGAGGACATTTTATTATCTGGAGTTCTGGTTTTTCTGACAATTCTAGGTGTGGCAATTTATTTGGGAATATTCGGACATTTCTCAGTCAGCCTGTTAACAGGCCTGGCTGGTTTGACCGCACTGGGCTGGTTGATATGTTGGCTTTGGAGGATAAAGAGGAGGGGTTTTCAAATCAGCCGGAACGAATTAATAGCACTGGCTGTTATTTTACTAATAATCGTTATCACGGGTATTTTTCATCAGGAAATGCCGCGTAATCGTGACAATGCCGGCTTTATATCAGCGGCCGCCGCGCTTGCTGATCACGGATCGCTAGCCTTTGAGGATGTTATAACACGACCGTATCATCCATTTAGGTCGATCGACGGAAATACCTTTACTTCCCAATTTTTACCGGGCTACATTTCTTTTCTGGCCTGGCCGTATGGTTTATCCGGACTGTCCGCGCTTCAGTGGGCCAATGCTTTATTATTGGGATTAAGCAGTCTGGCTTTATATTATGTATTTCGGAGACTGAGGTCAGGGCAGGGAAGCTTATGGCCAATCCTTTTTTATGTCACCTTATACACGACCGTCTGGTTCAGCCGAGGGACTTATTCGGAAAATCTTTTCATTCTGATTATGCTGGCTGGGAGCGGTCTAATGCTAAAAGCCTGGCAAAACAAAACGGCTGCTAGCTCGTTTTGGAGTATTTTTATTTTTTCCTTTGCATCTCTGGTAAGAAGCGAAGGTATGATTTATTTTCTGGTTGCCCTGATAGTGAATCTGGTGGTAGTTTACCGTTTCCGGAATAGTTGTAACTGGACTCAGTTGCCTGCCTGGCTAGGGACATTAGGCAGTCTAGTTGTTTTATTTTTTTACGGTCAGCGTCTTGGTATTGATTATTTTGACTATGCTTATCGCAACCTGACAAGCTCCCTGCATTATTTTATCGAGCCGGAAGGAGCGGTGTTTATAGCTCTAGTCATCATACTGGCAGCTTTTTTATTATGGCGCAGAAAAAGTTATGGAGCCCTTAGCCTATCTGTTCAGAAGAAAATCACGATTGCCACCGCAGTGATTGCGGGACTGGCTGCGATTGTTATCTGGGGGTATGTGCTAGGCCAGGGTTATATTGAATGGCGCTACTTTAAGCTGCATTATGTTTTGGATAATATTGTACGTTACGGATTGGTAACTTATTTTATCCTGATTATCATCGGATTTTATAATTCCCAATATCGGATACCTGCCATACTTCTGATAATCGTGTTTGCGCCGTCTTTTATTTTCTTTTTTAATCCAAATATTGCTATTGATCAGCCCTGGTTTATGAGGCGTTTTTACGGCGGCATCATTCCTCTTTTAATTTTGCTGGGAAGCGTGGCAATAGTCCATATCCAATCGCGATACCGGCGCAATATTACGCTAGGTCTACTGGTGATAATAATTAATATTAGTACCGCGGCTCCGATCTTGTTTTATAAAGAGCATAAAGGGATGAATATACATTTAAACGATTTTACTCAGCGTTTTACTGCCAATGATCTTATTTTAATGGATCCTGGCTGGCACTGGCAGCAATGGGGCTATAATCTGCATTATGTAAACGGATTGGATATTTTACCCAATGCTGATGGCTTTACTGAGCAGGAATTGCAGAAATTGGTTAATCAATACCAGCGGGTCTTTGTCATGGTGGAGCGTGGTCATCAGCCGAGCGCATATTATCCTCTTGAGCGACTGACTCAAGTCAGTACTTGGCAGCTTCAATACAAAGAACTTGTCCCAACTATGTGGACCAATGACTATATCAACGAGAATAAAGAGGCATTAAGTGTTCCATTATTACGAAGCTTCCAGAGAAATAGCCCCCCTAGAGTGATAGAGACCAGAAATGAAGATTATATTATTTATCAGGTAACAGACACTAGTGATTTGCGCCTGAGCTTACCTTCAACTTAAAAAGTATGCGTATTGCCTTTATCAACGAATTATACGGAACTAAGCGGCAAGGGGGAGAACAGGAAGCAATGATGTCTTTAGCCGAACAGGTAAGAAAGATTAAAGATTTTGAAGTGGATGTTTATTCCTATACCGGATTACATTCGAATAAGCTGGAATTTAACTGGCCAGACAGGCTTAAATTAACTCCATATCTTCGTGAAATCACGGCTGCGCCAGCTCTGGGCAAATTGGTAGCTTCGCGGATTGCCCCTAGATATGACTTGATTCATACCTCGTCAACTACCTTATTCGGAAAAGTTGAATGTCCAGTACCGCTGGTTTACTCACTTCATTCAATTCGATCGCAAAAAAGTAAAAATTTATCACGAATATCACGTTATCGGCTGGTATTTAATCCTCTGGTAAAAAACAGACTTAGACACCTGGAAAAAAAGAGCCTGGAACAGGCCCGGAAGATCACTGTATTGCATGAACGAATGTCCAAGTTTTTAATTTCTCAATTTAGTATTAATCCTGAATGTATTGTTAATATTCCTAACCCAGTGGATAATGAAAAATTTACGCCGAGCGATAAGCCAGGATCGGAAGTTTTATTTGTGGGACGGGGGACCGAAGCGAAAGGCGTTGACGTCCTGATTGCTGCTGCTCCGAAAATTCATGGCTTGGTTAAAATTGTTACTAAAACAATGAGACCCGGTCTTCGCAAGCAATGCCGGGAAGCGGGCATAAACGTGGTTTTTGATGTTCCCCATGATCAAATGCCCGACCTGTACCGGTCAGCAGCGGTTCTTGTTTTACCTTCAGTTGATGAAGAACAGCCGCTTACCATACTGGAGGCCATGGCCTCGAGCTTGCCAGTGGTGGCTACTCCAATAAGCGCTTCAGAATTGATTACTGATGGTGAACATGGCTTGGTTATCCCTTATAACAATCCGCAAGCTTTGGCTAGGGCTGTTAACGAGTTGCTGGATAATCCCGCTCAATCGCTTCTCATGGGTCAAAACGGGCGTAGGCAGGCTTTGAGTAGTCATTCGTGGGTAAACACCTTAGATCAGTATATTAAGCTTTATCAGGGCCTATTTTAACCCTAGCAGCTCCTGATAAAGGTTAAGGTAGCGATTTGTTACGGCTTTTAAAGAAAACCGCTCTAAAATGTCTTTTTTGGCTTGCTGACCCAGTTGTTGGGCAAACTTTGGCTGGGTAAGCAGGGTAATAATATGCTTGGCCAGCTCGTCTGTGCGATTAGGAGCAAACACTAAAGCTGATTTATTATTTTTCAATACATACTGATTAGCCGGAATGCTTGAGGCTACAATCGGTAGACCGACCGAGCCTGCCTCGAGTAGGGCGTTGGACATTCCCTCGGCTCGCGAGGGCAGGACAAACACATCAGCTGCCTGAAGCCAGTCGCGAGTGAGCTCAACTGTGCCCTTGAAGATAACCGAATCTTTCCAGTCAGACTGAATCAAAGACCGAAGCTGAGACGAATAAGTCGAACTACTATCCGGCTTGCCAATAAGCAGAAGCTTAGCCTTAGGCACTTGAGCGATAACCCGCGGCCAAGCGCGCAGTAGTCGATCGACCTGCTTGGTGGGGATCAGGCGGCCGATAAATATTACAATAGGTTGATTATTAAAACCGACCTTTTGTTTTGCTTCTTCGCGGCTGACCTCCGGCGGCGCGAATAAGTCAGTATCTACGCCGTTTGGAATTTGTATTATCTGGTGGTCTGGAACCCCGATCGATTTAAGCTCATCAGCTATTTGAGGAGTGATGGCGATGAATCTGTCGATGGAGCGTAAGTAAGACAGCTTTTTTTCTGTTAAAGGCCAATGATGAAGGTCGGAAATATCACCGTCCCGGCCACCGCCAGCGGCTTTTCCGATAATAGGAGACCTATGCAGTTTTTTAAGCACCGCGGCGGCTAGGCCGGCGCTGAACAGCTGATGAGCGTGAATGAGATCGAAACGTTCGTGTTTAAAAATATTTTTGGCTCCTCTAATCAGCTCGCTGGGCCAAAGTTTGCTGGCATTAGGCGGATAAAGGCCAGGTAGGCGATGAATTATTATCCCGTCAATTTGGTCGCGCTGATGAAGCGATCGGGTCCAGCGTTCCCAGAAACGCAGGCCAGTAATAAAGTGGACTTCTACTCCTTGATCAGTCAATTGGCGCGCGAGCTGCCAGGCCTGCCTTTCCATGCCGCCGGTTTGATAGTGTAGAAATGGAATAATCATCGCTATTTTCATAGTAGTATATTTACAAAAGTGTTTCAGTTAGTACTTGTTTGAGAAGGGGATAGGCGGTCTCCAGCGTATAGTTTTTGTGTATTTTTGAACGGGCAGCTACTCCCATTTGCCGCCGTTTTTCGGGATTTTCGATCAGATAGCTAATGGCGTCGACCCATTCAGTATCGGAAACTGCCCATAATCCGTCTTGATTATTTGTAACAACCAGTTTATTAGCTCCAACAGGACTGACCACCGGAACAATCCCCAGAGCCATGTATTGAATAGCCTTAAATGAGCACTTACCTCTACTCCATTCCGTATCTTTAAGTGGCATTAGACCGATATCAAATTGTTTCATTTCATTAATCTCCCCGGCTTCACTCCAGGAAATGTTCTGGCATTCTAAGCCGACGTTAAGATGAAAGTTTCCATTGCTGATAATTTTAAGAAAAAGACGCTGGCCGTATTTTTCAGATAATCGTTTAAAAACAGATTCCAGATCTTTTAGATAGGGATAATTAACTGCGGATCCAATCCAGCCAATGCAGATACGGTTACTTTCTTTTTTCGGTGATATGACATAGCGCTTAATATCAACAACACTGGGTATAACAGTTACTCTTTTGGAATATTGCCTGGCATGCTCCGCCAGAAATTCATTTCCGGAAATAATCCGGTCAGCTGTCCGAAGAGTCGCCTGAAACTTATTTTCCGCGTTTTTTCTGGAAGATGAACCAGACGTCTGATCTGGAGCGCCCAACCAAATTGAATCGTCAAAATCGAATGTCAGAGTAGCTTTTTGAGATTTCAGAAACCGGAGCAGCCAGGTAGGCAGGAGTATTTTCTGAACAAGAATGGAATCAGTTTTTCGCGAAGCCAGAAGAGCTCGAAGAATATAAACAAGTTTATGCAATTGCTTAAATGGACGAGTGAGTCCAGTGTAATAAACGATATTTAGGCTATTAAAATCACGTTTCAGAAGCGGAAGAAAATTCAACACCCGATATCGAGTACTGGCGGACTGACGGTCACCGAATGTCAGAATAAGCAATTTCATAGCTAAAGTTGTGTTGGAGTAATTTTATTCCGTCGGAATAGTATGCGAACTACCCCGATAAGCTCATTCATTCGGAAGACATACGACAGTAATAGGTAGGTGGAGATTGCCACCAGGCTAATGCCGATGATTTCCCAGAAAACAGTAACTTCCGTGAAAAGACGACTGGCCCACCAGGTCAATCCGGAAGAAAAAAGTCCCACAATGAGCATTTTAACAAATGGCAGAAAATCTCTGGTTTTCCACCCAGCAATAAGTTTTAAAATAATTACAGCAAAAAGCAGGGCTGTCAACAGCGAACCGATCGAGGCTCCCAGAGCTATTCCTAAATAGCCTAGCGATGGAATAAGCAAAAGGTTGACGATAATATTGACAGTCGCTCCGAAAACACCTACCAAGACAACTGTTTTTATTCGCTGCAGAGCATAAAGAGTATTCGATAGCAAAGCGCCCAGCGTAGCTCCGAATAAAAATCCCAGATTATACTGCAACGCGCTAGCTGTAGCTATGCTGGCAGAATGTGAAAATTCACCGTGTTCAAAAAGCAGCTGGATAATGGGCAGGGCTGCAAAATTAACAATAATAATAATTGGGATAATAGAATAGATTGCCAGTCGGACACCCAGGAGTATTTGAGCACGCAGTCTGCTCAGGTCGCTCTGAGCACTGGCCGCGGATAGGTCCGGGAAGAGTGCGGTAGCGATAGTGGTTCCTATCAGTCCGATCGGAACCATGACCACTAGTCGGCTGAGCGCAACATAGGTTACGCTTCCGGTTTCAAGCCAGGCGGCCATGTACTGGTCGATTACCGTTACGGATTTATAGATCAGAGCGCCGATTATAAGCGGAAGGAAAAAGCGGAAAAATTTTCTAGCCTTAGGATCGCGAAAAGACACAGTAAATGCATAGCGCAGTCTGCCGGTCTTGATTAAGTAGCCCAGCACTATCAGAAAAGCCGCCAAACCACTTATGGTCAGGCCGTAAGCAGGTGCTAAAATTCCGATTGACGAGGATAGGATTAGCAACAGCACAAAGTAGAGCAGTTTTTGCAAAAAGATACTTAACGAAGCAATAAAAAACTTTTTTTGGGCATAAAGAACACTCAATCCAATGCTCATCACTCCCGAGAAGGCAATAAACGGAAGAACAACCTGGAGTATCTGCCGGACAAGGTTCTGGAATTCCGGAGAACGGTTGGGTAAAGTCAGGGGCACGATCCACCAGGCAGTGGCAATTGTTATGATTACCAGTACGGAAAGACCGGCTGCAAAAATATTAAGAATATTCGATGTTAGCTGATGGTGAGAATTATCATCTCGCGCTACCTGAAGTTCGGTATAGAGGGGGATATAGGATTTGTGAACTGTTGTAATGAGGACTGTAACGATCCAGACCGGTATGGCGGTAGCGAGTAAGAAGGCGTCCATTGGTTCGGTGTTGCCGAATTTATTTGCCAGCACTGCCCGGACGCCGTATTCTAGAATAAAACCGAATACCGTAAATAAAAAAATAATAAAAGAGGCTTTGAGGAGATTGCGTAATGAAAAACTCATCGTTCTATTTTAACAATGCCAAACCTCGGAGCTCTTGTAACAGAGAAAATGACAATTGAAACTTTAATCAGTCGGCGGTGCATGATGATGGTTATTTAATAGGCTTAAAAAATACATCCTGTATCCAGAGAGGACATTCCTGCAAATCCGAACCTTCTAGCAGCTGGCTGTTTTCATCAAACAAGACCATTTGCAATTCATTAGAACCGGACGGGATAGTAATAGGCAGGCTGACTGATTGAAAACTAGACCAATTAATAGTTAGGGATGAAATTGTCTCTCCGTTTAATAATATCACCGCCCGGCGGTAAGCGTCAGGACAGGTATAAGTACTAAAATTCAGTTCTCCCGACAGCTGTTCTGACTGTGGCGAATCAAGACTAAGCGAAGCGTAGTTTTTAGTTTTTCTCTTTTGTGATGCCTGACCCTTATTTTCCAGGATATCCCAGTTTTTGCTCAAACGAATAATTAGAGGAGTATCTTCGTCCGAAGACGGCGGCAGCTGGTAGTAGTCCCACTCGTCAGTCGTGGAAACCACCATTGACCCGACTGTTGATATTAAGTATTTGTTCCAGGCCAAAGCTTCCTCAGGTTCAAGCAGGTTTTTATGCACTAATACCTGCTGGATATTTTCCCGGTCTGCCAGGTAGCGCAAGCTGGACTGATAATAATTTTCTTCAATAATATCGTGATATGAGCGCAGCGAGCCAAAGGTGTTTGCGGCATTTCGGGATTCGATCAGCAAGGGCCAGCGAAGAATTACCTTAGGCTCAAAAATCGAGTTTCCGGCAAATATCTCCTGGGGATTTACAATGTTATAGGCTGAATATTCTGAACCGAATAGCGGCACTTGCAAAGTGGTATTTTGACCAGCGTACTCAGACAGAAGGCTGCTGATATCGTCTTGATTGTTTGATATTGGCAAAGCTTCGATTTCCGAGATAAACACCGGCGGATCAGGTTCTTGACTCAGGTCAAGCTGTTCGATTCGTTGTCCCAGAAATTGCAAAGTGTTAGCTTCCATACTGGATAATGGTACATTAACCTGGTATTGTCGCGGCTGATCATCCACTAGAAACTGGGCTAGGATTTGCTCATCCTGCAGGATTTGAAGATTACGTATCGAGCCTAAGGCAGCCTTGGCTATAAATCTCAGGTTAAGACTGTTTTGCTGGTTAATATTATTAATTATCAATTCGCTTTGTTGGCCAGTAAGCTGATATTGACGCTCGTCATCAATTTCCGTGCCGTTCCATTCGCCGGATTGGACCAAAATTGGCGCTGAATAGTCTTGCTCGGATAGTTTATAAGCAATTAAGTCAGAGTCTTGGTAAATTTCTTCTGTATGCACATAGTTTCTTAGGAAATTCCTGATCCGGATAAAGTCATCCAGCTCTATTTCGTCATCAGCAGAGCCCAGGTAGTTTTTATGAAGGATAATGTAACGTACGTCATAGTATTGGAGAACGCCGGTATTGGCGTCCGCGTTAGCTAGGCTGATCGGAAGAGAGGTCACTATGTCGCTGCCCCGGGGGAAGCTGTAAAGAAGGGATTTTAAAATTGGGATAGAAATATTCCTGACGTAGAGCGGGTTTTCAGGATTGAATCGGGCGGGTTGAAAAAAATTAATCATCTTCTTACCGTGAATTGATCGATAATATTGTGATTTGGCCGCAGATCGGTAGTTGGTTGAGCTCGGAATCTCGAGGATAGCGAAATCACCAGGTTCCTGACGCAGGGAATTGTAAAAATGTGGATAATCAAGAGATGTTGTGGGATAGGGTAGAGCGAAAAATTCAAAGATGATAAAACCGGACAGCAGTATTACGAGTATGTGCTGGCCGTGGAGAGCCAGTCGGAAACGTTGGACCAGATAAACAAACCCATAGGCAGCGGCAACTGCGAAACACATCATCGAAATTACAGCTATACGGTCAACGGATCTAATATTGTTAAAGTACGGTAGAAAGTGATGAAGGAGCAGATAGGGTAGGGGTATTTTTGGTTCGACAACCCCACCAAAGTGCAAAAAGGGGCCAATGGACAGAATGTAAAAACTAAAAGCGCCAACCGCCCAAAAGATGCTGTCGCGTGACTTTCGGTAGATCAGTACAAGTATGGCAAGACTCAGCACCACGATACCTACATAGGCGGAGTGTTCGAATTCATTTCCGGTAAAAGAATTTCGAACATCAGCAAATAACGGACCAATCAGCGTATGAGTAAAAGGAGGGGTAAGAAGGCTTAATGCGTCATTGGAATATGCTATGGCCGATTTTATTCCCGGATTGAGGTAGTTGTTTTCAGATGAAGCAATTTTAAGAAACGACGCGGATATTATTATGAAAATAACTGCGATAACACCGATTCCTATTGCGCAGTTTCGAATGAACGCCAGATTACGCCAGAAACTCGGATATTTACGCAGATACCACCATAACAGAGGGGGTAGAAAAAGTAAGTAAAACGCTATAAAATGTATTTCGTTGACCGCTAGAAAAATAAAAAAAATAGCGGCTCCGAATACATAGCGTAATTTTTGAAATCGAATAGCTTTAAGGATAAACAGGGTCGTCAGTGGTATCCATTCAATATGCGTTGAGCCGCGAAAGCCCATTCCCCAGATGAAATGAATAGGCGCAAATCCATAGATTAACCCGGCCATAAAGGACGCATAGGTAATCAACCGTTCGGTCACTTTCTCTTTTGTTGTTGCGAAAGTTTCTCTGATAAGAAATCGCGTCAAGGCAAAGGCTCCGTACGAGGCGGCGATAAAGGAAAAAAGCCAATAGAGATTGTATGCGAGAGTGACGTCAACAACAGTGTTGAGATAGCTGACAATTGATACAGTATCAATGCGTACGTGAGTGATGATTTCTTGGATGCTGCCCCAGAAACCGAGAGCCTTCAGCTCCTCACTGAAATGAATTACGTCGGCCACCGTTTGATGGGAATCGCTTCCTAGCCCGGCAATTTCCGAGTTGATGTTGAGAATGACGGGATACGTCAGCAACAGAGTCAAAACAGTGTAGGCGGCAATGATAACGAGTGTTTTTTTCAACAAAAGCGCATTTTATGGTTAGTCATACAATAAGCAATATATCATTAAATGGCACTGTTTTCAAATATGTGATGTTTGACTTACATGGTCATTAGGATTGTGGAGATTTCATTAATCTTTAAGAAGTTGTTAGCAGTAATTGTGTTATTAGTGAGAACCGTTCATATTGTAAAATGATGAATTATATGATAATCTCTCTACTTAGAATATATTAAGATACTCTTTAAATCTCCTAAGTATAAAAAAAAATATTTTGAAATTCGATAATCCTAAGAACTAAAAATCCACAACTGAAATGTTATTTCTCAGAAAGATGCTTTATAGTCTATCGTGGGTGGGTATAGTCGCAGCCTCTCTTTTGATATTATTGAGATTTATTTTATTTAGGGAAATTGATTGGTTAGGAAAAATAGATGTTATCCTAACATTACTTATTCTGATTGATTTCTTGATCCTAGTTACCATTTTGAATGAACCGAAACTAAAGGTTGAAAAATTTTGGCTTTGGGTATTAATTATCTTATGGTTTTATAATATAGTTTGGGGGGTCTCGTTAAAATACTTCCCATATCCTGGTATCCAAGAATTTAACGCTACTTTATATTATAGCGTTATTTTATTAGGCTTAATGTCTTTACGATTCGTAAGAAAAAAAATTTATAATTACTTTACATTATTAATAAAAGAAAACATAAAAATAGAAAATGAAAATAGCAAAGAAAAAATTATTGAAATGGCTCGTCAAAATGAATTTACGAATAAATTTAAAACAGTTAATAAAATACCGTTTATAAGGAACATAGCAAGTTTTTTTTATAAGCAAGGCAATTATTATTCTCTCGGTTTAATTATTGCAGTTATTGTTTTAATAGCTCTAAGCCTTCCTTTATTTGGTAGGTTTTTAAATGATGATGAATTTCATTTATTTAATGTCGGCAAGGGCATTGTTGAGACGCATCAATGTATTGCCTGGAATTTTTTACAAGACGCTCCAGGATATAGCTATCCCAACGACTGTTTGATTTCTAATGTAATTTCAGTATTTTTTTTAATTTTTGGAACCTCACTTTTTAGCGCAAAGATTCCTTTTTTAATTTTTTCAGTTATAAATGTATTCTTGTTATATTTTTTAGGAAAGAAGATATTTAATAAAAACATTGCTCTTGCTTTAATATTGTTCTATTGTACAAATCCCTTTTTTGTATATCATGCCGGCTATATCAGAATATATGCTATGCTTATTACTTTTTCTTTGTTGGTTTTTATATATATTTTAAAATTATTTGAAAAAAATAAGGATAATATTTATTCAAAGACCATTTTGTATACTATTATTCTAATATCATTATTATTTATTGGTTACAAGCTTAGAATAACATTTATCACTATTGTGCCGGGTACATTATTACTAATTTCTATTAAAGTAATCAGTTTGATAAAAAACAAGAGTTTAAAAACATATCTCTTTTGTGGTCTTTTGACGGGAATTATAGCTGTGCCCACACTAATGAGCTATTATCAGTCAAGATTTAGTGGATTTTATGATTACAGCGGTAGATTTGATTGGCACACTTTTAACATAACTCTTTTAAATTTTGATCCCCAAATAGCAAAATTATTTTTTTTAGCATTAACCGTGATTTGTTTATTATTCATATTTAAAAAATATATACAAAAAAATACGAAACATTCAAAGTGTTTTAGTTTTGAAAGTATAATTTATTTATTAATTTTGTATATATTTATTAATCTTTCCTACGGTTTATTTGTGACCCAGGATAACATGATTCCGCGCTATGCAATATATTTAGTAATTCTTAATATTATTATATTAATACCGGCTATATATATTATTTTATTGCCTCTTGTTAATAAAAAATTATCATATTTAATATTAATATTTGTTATAGTTGTTAATAATATTATTTTATGGAAATCAGACACAATTAATGATAAGCTTGGTAGCAAATACAATTACATTGATATGTATGATATAACAGGCACAACAAGCCCCACGCGAGCAAAAGAACAATATAAGGTTATGTACGATAAAATTCTTGAAAATATAGAGCCAGAAGATAACAAAGTTGCATTAGTAACTGCATTTTTTAACGATCCTCAGTTAGTAGCTTTGGCAAAGTATAAAGATAAAATTGATCTAATTGGAATAGGGGACTACTCTGGAGCTTACAAATTTGATGATTTACTCCCTGACTATCCTTATAAAGAAATAATGGTTGATAGAGAAAATTATGAAGAACAAGATAACGGTTCCAGACATCCATTAAAGAAAGAAGCCCTTGTGGAATTTCAAGGTCAGTATGATAAAATATTTATCACCTGGCCTACAAGAAAAAATTATAAACATGAATACGTATTAGAAAGTGCCCAGGATCTTGATTTTATCAAAATATCTGGTGAGAATGTCGATCAATCTAATATCGAGATATACTATTACGAGAAAAACTAATTACTCCCTAACCATTTTAAGTCAGGTAGAGTTTATTCTGTATAAACTTATCTTTTTAAAAAAGATGGCAGTACCTGTGGTTTAAAAATTAATAAATAGTATATAAAGAAAGCCATCCAGCTGCTCAACGTTATTGCAACACATATACCGAGAATACCCCATAGATATCCGAAAAGTAATATGAGTAATATTTTCAGTATATCTACAGATATGCTTTCAATGCTCGTCTCCCTATGTAATAAATGTGATTGAAAAAGCACATCAAATATGTAAGAAACCGCGCTAAACGGGAAAGTTAGAGCTAGTATCATAAAATATATTTTTGTGATTTGGTAATCTGTCGGGAAAAATAAAGAAATATACCCGTACCCGATTGCTAAAACAATTAGTGTAAAGATAATAGAGATTAAGAAAAATATTTTTAGCTTGGATTTGATGGATTGTACCAAATCCCCCTTTTTTTGTTTAGCGAAATCCGCATATAATAAAGGATCTATTATTCTTACAACCATAGCAAATTTATTTCTTAAATTATCAGCCACCGAAAAAGTAGAAAGTGTAGTGTAACCCAAGAATAGCCCTATTATAATTGAGGATATTTTTGTACTCGTTATGTTGATTATATTAGCTGGGATCATCTTTAATCCAAATGAAACGCATTTTTTATCGATATTATTTTTTTTGAATTCTGAGAGTAGATGATCTTTTTTGGAAACATAAATAAACCCTATCCAGCTTAACAGGACCAACGAACCAAATGATGATATAACGAATATTATGATATTATGTGTATAATACGCTGAAGCAAGTGCTGTTAGATTTACTATTAGACCGATGCTGATTTCCCAAGCGGCTTTTTCTTTGAAACGCTTAGTAGATATTAAATAATTTATAAAACTTGTATTAACAATCTGGCCGAATATAGCATAGATAAAGACTATGCACAGTAAGATAGCGATTAGACTTGATTGTTGAAGAAAGAAAATGATAATCACAACAAAACCAAAAAGCATTACGATCGCTGCTAATCTCAGTCTATAAAAAAAGGCATAAAAAAAAGTACCCTTGAATCCGTTAGCAATGGCTGACTTTACACCATTTGTTATATATGAACCAGTGAGAGCCAATACCCAGGTTTCGATAGCTAAGACAAACTGGTACCGTCCATAATCGTCGATAGATAGATTACTTAAAATTATCGGCAAGGTAATCATGCTGATCCCTAGCGATACTATCTGCGGGAGAAAAAGAATAACACCACTAGAAAAATATTTTTGCTTCACTTTTAGAATAAATTGAGATATCTCTCTGAACATTTTATTTTTTCAAAATGTATATTGTCCTTGTTTTGTTCACACTCCCAATCTTTTCAATATCTGAGAAATATAATTTCGAGAAATGTATAAAATTTGTATAATTATATTCTTCAGTCTTTGCCCTTCCCAGAATATTGGTCCATTTTTTGGCCTTAACATCTTTTTCCGAAGGGAACTCAATGATTAAAAACTTTTTAGTTATTTTGGAAAACGATTCCATAATTGTTTTTAACGATCCGAAATCCTCAGTACGGTGAAATAGATGATGGATTATCCCCATGGCTAATACACAATCATATGAATTGTTTATATCGCTAAATTTTTTGTAGCTAAAAGTACATCCTTCAATGCCTAGGGTATCGATTATTATTTTGCAAGTTTCTATATATTTTTTGTTGTAATCTATGCCATAACATTTAGTAAACTGGTATTTCAATTTACTCAAAAATACATATAGACCCAGATTAGAACCAATATCCAAGAAGCTGTCTATTTTTTTTATATCTGCTATTTGGTTCAAAGCCTTATCAACGAGCCTGAATTTTGGTTCAGTATTCCAGAGAGGTTTGGCGTCAATCGACAATGGCGTTATTTGATTGTCAGCGATATTATAGTTTTGATAGCCTCTTACCTGCACCTCGTTTTCTTTAGGGAACTTTATAGTGTCGATATGCGCTGATTCTTGAGGCAATTCAAGGTTGCTATGTTTTAGTAGTTTTTCTATTTCTTGTTTGAGCACTTTCCAGCCAGCTTCAGTCAATAAGTCCGTTTCAGGAGCTGTCGCCCTCCTAATGATATCGGTGTAAATAGTATCGTTCATCTCTTTTTGCACAAAATCAATCAATTTATTTAGCTCATCGTCACTGGAATTCTGTGCTGTAGTTGATAATAGAGTGGTAGTTCTTCTGCCTAAACCATAGTAATAAATGTGTAAAATAAACTGCAGTTTCAGAAAATTATTTTTGGCATAAATAAGGTTTTTTCTTTGTTCTCTGGTATTTAAACTATTTTTTTCATTTATCAGCAAAAAAGAATTCCCCCCATAATCTATTAACTTTATCTTTCCGTAATTATTCTCCATATAGTTGCAATGATCGACAAAACCAAAATCCCAATAACAGATATTCTTTTTTATTAAATCCATTTCCAAATCACAGATTTGAGTTAAATATTTAATAAAATATTTTGGATCGGTTTTTGTGTGGTTTAATTTTTCGTAGGGATATATGATAAATTTATCAGAGAATATTTTTAAGCGATACAAATGTTCTGAGTTTACGTTTCTTTTTATAAATTCCTTGGTTATATCGAGATAACCTTGCCCGAAGACGGAAAGTACTTTTACAACCACGTTCATATTGTCTTTATTGCGACACAAATAAATTCTTCCATCCTTGCCTTGACCTAATATTTCAACAACCTTATAACTGTTTTTCAGCGTGGCCATCGTTTTAATGTGGTTGTATTTATTACGGATGATTGAATATAGTGTTTTCAACATAGGCTTCTATTCTAGCAAAAAACTTAATATTATTTCTTAAATAGTTGTAAATACTGGTCAACGAAAATATCTAGATTGAAAAGTTTTACAGTTTCAATGCTTTTGACTGACATTTTGGTGATTTGAGAGTCATTGTCTATCAGATGAGATACTTCTTGGGCCATCTGATCAAAATTTCTATTTTCTACCAAGATACCCTGGGCCAGTTTAACGATTTCATTTGTAGCTGAGTTATCATAGGCGACAATTGGTAAGCCGCTAGCCATAGCTTCTACTGTCGTAATACCGAACATTTCATGGATTGAGGTAGTTATATAAATCTTCGATTCTGAAAGTAATTGTATTTTTTTGTTTTCAGGAACGTTACCATGGAAGGTGATGTAGTCATCTAGGTACAAATTTGAAACAAGTTTCAATGTTTGGTCATAGTACCCTTGCCTAACTGTTTCATAACCACCAATTATATCAAGGTGAATCTTGGGATTTATTTTATGGAGCCGATAGAACATTTTTATCAAATCGAAGTAGTTTTTTCGGGAGCAGATTCTGCCAATTGTTATTATATTGTATCTTTTGAAGTCGCTTTTTTTATAACGATCGATCTGAACCGGATTATAGATAACTTTAATTCTATCAAGATACTTACCGCATAAAGATACCCTCTTAGCATAATGAGAAACGGCCACTAAATTATCGTAAAGCCATGCTACTACGAATGGTATTCTTTTTATAATCCAATTAGGATATTCCGAAACGCTACCACAGAAGACTAGATTGGTAATTAATTTACTCCTAAAAATTTTAAAGAAAAAAGTAAGGTAAAAATAGTTCTTATAGGGCTCGAAGACACACAAAATATCAATTTTACATTTGAATAGTATTTTTAAATAATTCTTCCAGTTTAAATAGTAAACATGAAAATTGTCCTCAAAAGAGTAATTTAACGTCTGATAATCTTGGTGCTCGGCCAATATATAAATTTTGCTGTTTTTATCTTTTTCAATCAGGCCGGTACCAAGATGTCTCATGATAACGGGTATGCCGCCGTTTATTTTGCTGTATTTATAAAAGAATAGATAATTCATTGATTGAGCTGATTAATCTTGTCCGCTAGCCATTTTTGGTCATGAAAGTGTAAGTCACGGTCGTGTAAAAGAAAACACCCCCTCCTGTCATCTATGAACTCGATATCATTGAGCTTAACATCTGAGTCTATCATGTATCGGTTGCAGATTATTTTTTTAATATTTGTTTTCTTTAGGGAATTGTATGTTTTAATGCTCCACACATTACCAGGAGGTACAAATATTGTAATGGGTTTCTCAAAATATTCCTCCAGGATTTTTTGTGATTGAGTGATGTGTTGCTCGTGTACTGTCTGATCTAGATACGGCCAGAACTCTCTATGAAATTCTCGATTTGAGTAAAGCAGGCGAGGTAAATGTTTACCGACAACACAATGCGTTAAACCATGGTTGGCAATAATAATCTCTCCTCTCTTAAAAGCGTCTTTTAATACTTTAGCTTGAGCCGAAAACTTTTTATTGAAAGGGATTAAGTTTGATTTTTCATCAACCCATGCGGCGGTTACTGAAATAATAGGGACAATTGAATTCCGCTTGAACAGCTCTATTACTTTTTCCCAGGTATCGCTGCTTACTTCTGGATAAGGTCCCCATGTCCTAAATGGCTTGATGCGCTTGAAAAACCATAAATTAGCTAGGGGAAAATAAAAATATAGGATTTTGTGCAAATAGAATCTCTTTTTTCCGTATTGATTGAACCGCTTGGTCGATGCTCCAACATCATCTATTCTCCAAAGCATATTTATTTCTTAATACAAATAAAAAGACCCGTATAATAAGCGGAGTTTGTTTTTTTGTCATTGAGAAATAACTTGATAAACAGGTAGTAGGGTAGTAATAGGCAAGAGAATAGAATACGGACAATTCTTTTCTTTCTTGAAGTTATAACCGTTCTCAATATATCCCATATTAGAGTGGCCGAGTTGCCAAAAGTATCAATGTGATATTCCTGAATACCGGTTTGGCGAATGATTTCCTCGAAATACATTCGAGTAAAACGTATTCTGTCTTTACTGTCTCTGACCAGGAAGGGGATGCTTAGCAATAGATTACCGTCATTTTTTAGTACTCGTAGCATTTCCTTGAGCGCTTGTTGAAAGTTGTGGCTATAGCATAAAACCTCAAAGAAGATAACATTATTAAAGCTTTCGTCAGCGAAGTCGAGTGAGTGCATATCACCTTGCAGTATATTCTTTTCAGGATCGGCCTGTATATCAATGGCGGTAATATTGTCAGCTTTGAATAATTTATCATATCTTCGGCTGCCCGAACCCACGTCAAGCACCTGGCCAGTAACTTTTGAGGAATATAATTTGATATGGCGCTCTAATAATTGGCGGTGGTAGCTTTTTGATAAAAATTTAGAAAACATGATTTTGATCGATACAGTTTTATGTAACAAACTCTCTGAAATCAAGCTCTTTTTCAATGCCTATCACTTGGGCGATAACTGATATCCCCCAGAGAAACATTACTGTTCCATGAATGTCCGGTTCATTTTTACCTTTTGTGATCTTGGCATTGTAGTAATAATTGCCCGCCATGTTTTCAAAAAAAGAAAAGCCGCCGATTTCATGAAAATAATATTTCTTGTACAATTGGAGCCTATTATACATAAAATTTTTAATTTCGTCTATCCGGTAAGAGTGGCCTAACAATTGACTGCAGTATTTTAATATATAAGCAACGTTAAAATTATCACAAGCGTGTTTGTCGTTTTTTGCCTCGAGGGAAGTATCGATAATTTTTTCCGGCAGATCGAAGGTAACCTTATCAGCCACTTTCAAACCGGAAATGATTTTCATGGCCCCATTAATTTTCTGTTGAGTGGAAGCAGCGCCCTGATACCAGAAACCGTCATCTTTTTGTATTGTCTTTACCCAGTCTATTACGCAGTTGATCAGTGTTTCTTTATTCGATAAACTACTATAACTGAGAAAGAACAACAAATGACTAAAATGACTGCCGGCACTCCAGGGTAATTTCCAGTCTAGATTTTCTAAAAATTGTTTGATATTATTTTCCGATTGTGGAAAATTTAGATAGTCATAGTTTGGTTTAATTCCAAATAGGGAAAGACTGGAGATAGCCTGCCTGGTTTCCGCCTGATTAACATATTTTTTTGATAGATAATCCAAATTCATTTTTTTTAGAGCGGCCGAATAGGACTTCGGTAGAGAAAGTGCGGAAAGTAGTTTATCCGAGAATTCGCCATTTTTATTTTGAAAACTTTTTATAAATTCACCAGCTGTTTCAATTTCATTTTTAAATAAATCTTCAATTTTCAGCGTGTAAATAATTTTTAAAAAAAATACTGCATTGCCTAGCCCCCATTTAATTCTTTCGCTATAATAATCACCAGTATAGGAATAGTGATAAAAACCTTTTCGTTTAGTGCCTTTAATCTTTTTTAAAAAGTCAGGAGCTTTTTTCTTTAAATTATATAGCCACTCAATATCACTCATAATCTTTTTAATTTTCTAAAATAAACCATTAGCATTATGTAGTAGTAGTTGAAGATATTTCCTTTTTTCACATCATAGGTTCTTTGTTCTTTTTTTGAGAAAATCGTTTTTGAAAAATCAATATATTTATTGGCGATCGTCTCTATGTTAGGCAAATTGATTTTGGGTTGGAAATAATCTAATTTTGATGCTGCCTCATCAATTTTTTTCAATACATCATCGATGCCATAAAAAATTACTCCTGCATCGCCGACAATTTCCGGGTGACTGGAGTTATTTCTAGCTACCGGCACACAACCACAGTGCATTGCCTCAAGTAATGCGTTTGAACATGATTCCATAAAAGACGCGGAAATAAAGATATCGCTATTACGCAGATACTCTGCCAGTTCATTACTGGGCAATGGCTCAATAGTGCGGAAATTCTTGAATGTGATCGGTGAATTACCGATGAAGAGTATATCATATTTATTAAAATCCAATTCTGCGTCCAAATATTGATATATATCGAAACCTTTCCACCAGTTAGCCGACCAACTGGTGATAATTATTTTAATTTTACCATCCTCATATTTTTTCTGGTTATTACCATGATAAAATATTTTTGGATCCGGAGCGTTTATAATTACCTTTTCGTATTTATTGTGTTTCATACCCAGTTCATGATTGCTTCGTTCACTCCATAGGGACTGAAAAATTGTCCCGTCGACAAATGACTGGTTAAAATAATAAAGAATTTTATCGATAAAACGATCTTTTTCTCTATAAACGGATATTGGTCCATCAATCCTATGTAATAATATTTTATCTTTCTTTTTTAAATTTAAAATCTGCCGAAATCTATATTCATCTCGGAAAGGATAACTATTGAAAATGATCACATCAGCATTATTAGGATCGTCGATATATAAATCCTGTCTCTCAAACTCATTTTTTAAAGCTTTTAGAAATTGATTACCACCACCAAAGGGACCCTCTTGGAGTTCGCAGAGAATATTAATTTTCATTTATAGCGATATTATAAATATCTTTATAGTATTTTTTTGCTATTTTACTCCAGTTATATTTTAACACTTCTTGCTGACCATTTACTGCCAGTTTCTGCCTAAACTTTTCATCTGTAATAATTTTATTAACCTTTTCGGTCAGATCATTTAGGTCATTTATCTCCGAGAATAAAGCATTTTCTCCTTCAAGTGCAATATCCTTAATCATACCAACCTTGGTGCCAATAAAGGGTATAGCGGTGGCCCATGATTCCAGTATTGCCTTAGGTCCGCCCTCTTGCCTGGAAGTCATTAGATAACAATCTAGAGTACAGTAATAATCACGCATATCTAAATATTTTTTTACATAAACATGTGTGTAGGGGATATTTGATTTTTTTAGTCTTTCCTTAACATAGTCTCTAGCCGGTCCTGTTAGCAAGACGTGGATATTTTTATTTTTTTTAAATAAAGTTTCCATAATTTCACAAAAAATATCCGGCCCTTTGATTAGCTTGGGCTGCAAACCGCCTTTCCAGCCCACACCGTCCTTTTGAAAGGAACCGATAATTAATTTGTCTATAGGCAGTCCAAGCTTAGTCCTTAACTCCGTTTTTTGATGGGAATCGGCAGGTCTAAAGTAATCTAGATTAACACCCAGGGGTATAACAACTATTTTTTCAGACGGAATTCCTAAATCAATTAAACCTTTTTTTGTATTCTGTGAGGCAGTATGAAAACAATCAACAGACTTAATCAGTTGAGGGATGAATTTGATATTTTTATCATTATCGGTTAGGTGGAACCAGGTCAGGACCACATAATTACTTAGATTAACATTTACTATTTGACCGTGATTAATAATCGTATGAATCGATCCGAAATGAATTATTTTATTTTTTAATCCTATCGGAGTGGTACTGGTTCTGGATTTGATCAAAGCCAGACTGTTTAAATTCTCCGTTAACTGCTTGCCGTCCCAGTTGATTGACCATTCCGGCTCCTCGACAATATAAATAAGTTTATAGTCTCGATCGAAAATATTTTTGATTACTTTTATTAATGCTTGCGGTGATCTAATCATAAAGTTTTATACTTTTACCACTTTCGTCCATATCTCGCCAAATTGAATGCTGTAATTTTCCATTTTCCAACCGGCAGCCTCGAGCTCCTGTTTTAGAGCGTCGTGAGTATATTCAATAAAGTGTGTTTTATCAAGACGATACTCAAAATTATTTTCCTTTTTGTAAATTGTTAACCAGTCACGGCTAATCAACGGAACTCTTATCAAGATTACGTCAGAAATGTCATGTAATTTGGATAGGAAAGAAGTCCGGTCCTCGATATGTTCCAATACATTCGACAATACTATTTTATCAAACCTGTTTTTAAAGTTATGTTTGACGGCATCACCGATAATAAACGTTAGGTTTTCTCGGGTGTAGTGTTTTTGAGCGAAATTAATATTGTTAGAGGAGAAGTCAATGCCTGTGACCTGCTTGGCTTTTTTTGCAATATCATAGGTGTTATCACCTTTCCCGCAGCCTATATCTATTACGACGTCAGTAGTAGAAACATTATCAACGAAGAATTTATGATAATCGATTATCCTATGTTTTGGATGAACGCCGTTATTTAATCTTACGGCCAATGAAGATATTTTATAATATGAATAATTGCTTAAGAAGATAAAAATTTTCATTAATAGCCAATTGACGCTTTTCATTTATATTTTTCTCAAAACTAATAAAATGGTATGACCGCTGAAGTATTTAAAAGCTCTGGAAAATACTATGCCGATTAGTCTGCTTACGAATGAATTGCTATCATAAATTTTTTGTAAAACCGGTTTGATGAGTGATATTTCATCCTTCATTCCTTTTACGGCATCAAGGGGAGTACTCTGAATTAATTCAAAACCAATCTTTTCAAGGTCGGTTATGACATCTTCCTTGTTAAGCATAAATTGATAGAAATCACTTATTTCAATTTCGTGGTTATTAAGCTGGTCATATTTATTTAACATCGCTTTGAGCTTTCTCAAAAGTGACATGTATGGAAAGGTTAAAAATAAGTAACCACGTTTTTTAATAACACGATTCATCTCTTCTATTATAGAAGTATATCCATCATAGAAGTGTTCAATTACCCCCAGAGACCAATAGCCATCAAAGTATTCATTTGGAAATGGAATTTTTCTAACGTCTCCGCAGGTTATTTTAAGATTTGGAAAAAGTGTATTGGTTTTTTTTACTGTGCGCTCAGCATAATCAATCCCAAACGCATCATATCCGAAATGACTTAATGCATGTACTTTATCACCAAGTCCGCATCCGCCTTCGAGAATTTTCGTTCCGGATTCTAGGTATTTTTCAGTAGTTTTAATAATGAATGATTTTCTGTTTACGTTAAACTTTTTCTGGAGATCATCCTTATCCCAGTGGTCATCCCAAAAATGAGAGGTGGCTTTTTGTTCAAAAATCGCTAAGCGCCTGTTTTTTACATCATAATACTTCATCTGTGAAAACTAATCGGTTAATTGCTCATATATATCATTTTCTTGATTGACAATATTTTCAAGACTGAAATGATCTTTAACAGATATCCAGGCCCGTTGGCCAATCTCAATACGTAATTGTTTGTCCTTCATTAATTCAATAATTCCATTTTTTATGCTAAGTGAATCAGTCTTGACCAGAAAACCATTTTTTCTGTGCTCAATTAATTCATTAATTCCATTAACGTTTGTACCCAGGCATGCCATACCGCAGGCCATTGCTTCAATCAAAATTTTAGGCATACCCTCATAAAGTGAAGGTAGCACATAAAGTTTATATTGGTTGAGTATATTTGGCAATTTTGTGTTAGGTACATTCCGCATAAAATTAACCTTAGCCTCGGTACTTCTCGCAAAATCCGACAATTCAGTTTCCAATACTCCCGAACCGTAGATATCCACAGAATATTCGAGACCATCCATGGCTTTAATTAGATTGAATAGATTTTTTTGTTCAGTAAGTCTACCAACAATAACAATATCCTTATTCTTTATTGCGTTTAATGGCCTGAAGATATTCGTATCAACAAAATTATAAATCACACTGATGCCCGATCTAACTTTATAATTGCTAAGTATGTATTGTTTATCATGCTTACTGGTAATAATGCTGTGGTCGGCAAACCGATAAGCTAATTTCTCAACCAATCGATAAAAAAAATGTAGAATTGTTCTTTCTTTATTAAATTTTGTTATGGTGTAACCCGTTCTAACCAATATTTTTTTTTGATAGAGTATTTTGGAGATAACAGCACTCCAGCTGCCTGACATTTGATTAGTTTTTAAAATCGTACATTCTTTAATATACTTTTTCCGGATAAGGGGCAGTAATATTGAGTATAAGAGAGAGCCGTACTTAAAATTAAATAAACTCGGTTTTGGTATAATGATAATCCCATTTGTTAAATACTTTTCGTATTTTTTATCATCAGAACCATATGTAAACCAATAAATTTTATTAAAAATATTTCTCTGAATAAATTCCTCATACAGTAATTTTTCTCTGTCCAGCAGATCCATATTTTGCCATCTTTCCACTGATACGCCCTTAGTAAAAAATAAACCTAGTATTTTAGAATCCATTTACTTATTTTTATATTTCAAAAACCGATACAATGTGTACACGTAAGGAAAAGTTACCAGAGATGTTAACATAAGTTTGCGTAAATAATCTCCCCGATACTCTTTCAGTATTTTTTTTGCTTGGAGGTATTGCCCTTTCTGCAAATACTTTAACACGCTTAGCTCAACTACTTTGTTATTCAAGTCTGCCTCATTTAATTTTAAGAATTTAAAAACCTCATTAAGTTTAAAAAAATCTAGATTATTATAGGAGTCAAATCCGAATTTTGTTCTTTCAAAATAGAATGCTCGGGCCAACTCTTTTAATAGCAGTTGCTGTTTCAATTTATTATTTGAAATACTTTCTTCGTTAAAAACTCGGTGGTATATTAGTGGTTGACCGTAGTTTTCAATGACTAAGTTTTTGGTCAGTAAATTCAGGTAAAAATCATAATCCTGCGAGACTACGAATTTTTCACGATAAAATATTTCTTTGTTGTTCCTAAAGAATATTGTCGGATGGATAATACAATTTTTTTCTTTTAAAGTATTTTTGATTTCATTGAAACCATAAGTCAATTTCACCGTACTCAGCTTATTCCCATTTGAGTCAATCTTAATAGCCTCGCTGCCCAATAAAAAAATATCACTATACTTTTCTAAATAATTATACTGCTTTTCAAAGCGATCGATCAGAGCAATATCATCTCCATCCATTCGGGCTATATAGATACCCTTAGAAACATTTATTGATATATTAAGTGATTTTGTCAGTCCGATGTTTTTAGGATTATTAATCAGAACAATCCTTTTATCGCTTTTGGAGAAATGATCTATAATTTTTAATGAATTGTCCGTTGAACCATCATTGACAATAATAAATTCAAAATCACTAAACGATTGATTTAATATTGACTTAATTGACTCAGTCAAATAAGTTTCATTGTTAAAAACTGACATAATGACAGATATTACCGGAAATGACTCTTTCATATCATTGAAAATTTATAGGTTTTAATTTTAAATACACATCATCTTTCGTTACTCTTTTGTGTTGAAGGATTGCTCTTTGTTTGAGATTGTCTTTCAGTTTTCTAACAAAAGTAATGTTTGAAGTAAAGAAGGCGAAAGCAATTCTAATTTCTCGGTATTTAACAACATATTTGAATGTTTTTAGAATTTGAAAAGCTATAAAGATCGGAAACCTGATAAATAAATTTCTGATGTTGTAATTTTTAATAATACTTCTAGCATGTCCGGAAAATTGATATTTATAAAACTTAAGATAAGTCTTGCTGTCTCGCGAGCGCTTAGCACCCAGATTATAAACAAAGCTTTTCGTATAGAGAATATTCTTGTAGCCAAAAAGGTAGGCTCTGGGACCAATATCAATGTCATCAAGGTGGAACAGCTGGGTTTGATCAAATCCACCTAGGATAGCCCAAACTTTCTTAGAAAAAAACATAAATGCACCTGTAGGTCCAGCAATATCTATTATTTCTTTTGGATAATTTAGTATGTTGTTAATGTTAGTTTTATTTTTGTGCCAATGTAATCCATACCAAGAAAAGTAAATGCCATAATCGCTCGTAATTTTTGAGTCAATGTTTAATAAAGGAACTTGAATAAAAGCATAATCGTCTGAGTATATTTGTAATAACTTATTTAATAATTGATGATCGTTAAGTAAGATATCATTATCGATTGATAATATGTATTCTCCCTGGGCATGCTCAATGCCAATATTTTTTCCTTGGGAAAAACCTAAATTCTTTTTATTCTTTATTAATTTAATATTGTGAAATTTCTTAATATAATCAACACTATCGTCAGTTGAACCATTATCTACTATGATTATTTCATAATTTGAGTATTCAATCTTAAGAACTGAATCTATAGTTTTTTTCAGATACACTAAACCGTTATAATTCAATATTACAATACTGATTAGTGGTTCAGAATCAATATTATTAACATCGTTCAATTGGTTTATGGGTTGTGGCACTTGTGGCAAATTTAAAACTCTTCTTTTAAAATTTTTGATATTATATTTTTCCTTCTTTCTAGTTCAATGCGACTAATTCGATTAAAAATCATATGCAGCAAAGAAATCAAGAAAATAATTCCAAATCTAATGAAAAATGCCATTTTTAAAATTAGGTAGTCAAAATACAATTTATGCTTTTTAAAATATTTTAACGAAGAAATACAGTAGTTTTTACTGTAATCATAGAAATCGAGCTTATCAAGTGACTGCTGTTTAATATGGTAGAAGGAAACATCTGATTTATATAATATTTTTTCACCCAACTTTTTTATTCGAAATGACAAGTCGACGTCATTGTAAAATAATGGAAAATTTATTTCATCAAGCAAATAATTTAATTTCTTGATTAATTCTCTTTTCATTAGGATTGCTGCACCGGGTGCCTGTTCGACGTCAAAGTCTTTTTGAAAATCCCTATTCAAGGAGAGATATTTATTAACATTCGGCAAGCTTCTTAATACCGGTACTAATTTTGATAGTCCGGTAGCAAAAAGCGTAAAAGCAGATGGGAAACTGCGATACATAGTGTTTTGTATGGTTCCGTCTAAATTTAAAAGTTTAACCGTTATAGCCGGGCGGTTATTATTTTTAATAAAATCTAAGAGTCTATCAACCGACTCTTCAGGTGCTATTATATCGGGGTTAAGCAAGAATATATTTTTTCCTTTAGAGACATTATAACCCTGATTATTACCTCCGGAAAAATAATTATTAAAATTATTCTTGATCAATAATATCTGAGGGTACTTTTTTTCAATTAGTTCCGGTGATTTATCAGTTGAATTATTATCAATGACAATAATTTCATAGCTGTGTTTTTTTATTGTCTGTTGCAGAGATTCAAGGCAATTTAAAATCACCTCACCACAGTTCCAGTTTACGATTATTATCGATAATTCGGGTTGAATACTAGTTGTCCCCATTTTTTTTAATCATTATTGTTAACCGAGAGGATTTTCTAAACAGATATGGCAATAAAGCTAGAGGAATGAATAAAACAGTTAGTAACAAGTAGTATACAAAATTCAATCTTGGGAACTTTAATTTAAAAAAGTTATACAATTCGTTAATTGTAAACTCATTTTTGACAGTAGTATGAAATGAAGTATCGTCAAATAACAGCTTGATAGACTTCTCTGAAAAAATATTTAAATGCCTAGGAGCGTCAAATACGTAAGTATGATTTTTAAACCACTTCAAAAAAAGAAAATTAGAATTTGGAGTCTTAATAAAAATTATCCCATTGGATGTTATTAGACTTTTAATTTTATTTACTATTATTTTTGGATTATAGAAATGTTCTATAACATGACTCATTATGACCAGGTCAAAATTTTCATCGAAAGATAATTCTTCAAAATTACCAATTTTGGTTTTAATTCCTGATGCAGATAATGATATCATTTCTGTCTCGTCAATATCAGTTGCGGTTACTTCATAGCCCTTTTGAAAAAAATATTTCGAATAGAGTCCGCTTCCCGCGCCGATTTCCAAGATTTTTGCATTCTTCTTATACTGCATCTCTTTTAATAATTTATTAACCATACGAACTGCTAAAATACTTCTTATTTTACTGAATATTTTGTTTTGAAACCGACTGTAATTTTTTGGATAAACTTCTGATATTTCATTTTGTCCAAGTGGATTACCCAAGAATAGGGTTTCACATTTGATACATCTATTAAAAAAAAATTCTTCAGATACACATTTATATGGATCTTTTATTTCAGAATATTGTTTTCTAATGTCATCGTTACCGCAGATAGGGCAATTTATTACACCGCTCATACCACTAATTCATTTATTTTATTAATCAGATCATTGATATTTCTTTCTTTGACATAGATGCCTTCGCCCTTTAATATCTTATGGTTTTCAGGAATATCAAAACAGATGACCTTCAGTCCCATGGCCAGGTAGTTGTACAGTTTAGCATTAGCCTCACCGCTTTCTGTTGTTTTTGGAGAAATAGCTATTCTGCCTAGTTTTAAATAAGAAGGGGCCTGTTCGTATGGAATTTTACCGGTAAAAGTGATGCGATCCATTATACCTAGTTTTTTCGCAATTATTCTACACTCCTCATCGGGGTATCCCATAATCAAAAAATGATATTTATGGTTTGTATATGGTATTGCTTTTAAAAGATAATCTATTCCCTTATATAATTGCAAACCACCCAGGTAAACAATGACTATTTTATTTTTAGGAATGGCTAATGTGGCTGGTTGAACCCCCGGATTAAACATTGATCTGTCTGGCAAATCTTTTTCGACTGTAATGCTCTTTACTTTGAAATTATTTATGATAAATGTTTTTAATCCTTCATTACTGGTAATCACCTCATCAGCGTGTTGTGTAATGAATTTCTCTATAAGGTAGGTTACCTTATACAAAAAACCGTTTTTTTTTTATTGACTTTTGAGCAGTTAATTCACCGGTCAATGAGCCTTGATTATTAAAGATCAGTTTTTTTTTAAATATTATTTTTAAAAAATATCCGATTAATGCCCCTTCATGTAAATGTGTGTAGATCAAATTATACTTACCGAACATCATTTCTCTAATTGCCTTAAATAAAAGCAGGCAATCTAAGAATGGTTTATAATAAGAAAAACCGGGTTTTATTTGGCTATAGCCAAGTATTTTTATTATCCTTTTTACTTTAATTCCATCAATATCTCTTCCTAGCGGGTAAGTTAACAGCAAAACATCGTGTCCGACATTTTTAAAGTGTAAATAGCTGTTCAATACTCTTACGTGACAACCCCGATCGGAAAAAAATGGTGTAGGCGCCAACATTAATATTCTCATCGGAACTCAGTATCAGAAATCTTTTGCAACATTTCTTTCAATAATATCTTTAATCTCATAGACTCTTCTATGATTATTAAAATAGGTTTTAATTGCAATATCTGCCAATAGTCCAGAAATAAAAAGCTGTATCCCAGCTAATATCAAAAATACTGATATCAGCGGCCAAATACTATTTTGCAATGAGATCATACCAGAGAGCCGGGCAATGGTCAGATAAAGACCAAGGATTAGACCTGCGCCTCCCGCAATAATTCCTAAACCTCCAAATAAGTGTAAGGGTCGTCCAGAATATTTTCTCCAAAACCACACGCTAACCATGTCAACAAAACCTTTCATGACTCTTTTCCAATTGTATTTCGTTATACCGGTTGTACGGGCGCGATGATTGACTTCGATTTCACCGATACGGAAACCCTTCCAGGTCAGCATTGCTGGAATGAACCGATGAATTTCTCCGAATAGATCAAGGTCATCGAAACATTCACGTTTGTACACTTTCAAAGTACAGCCGGAATCCTTGATATGATCAGCTACCAGAAATGATCTAAGAAAATTGGCGCCGCGTGAAAATAATTTTTTCGAAAATGGATCTTTTCTATTTTTTCTCCAGCCTGAGACAACATCAAAGCCCTCTTTTATCTTGTCAATAAGTTTTGGAATGTCAGCTGGATCGTTTTGACCATCACCGTCCATAGTAATAAAGATTTCACCATGAGCTTGCTTAAAGCCCGCATCCATCGCAGCAGTTTGGCCAAAGTTTTTTCTGAAGCGGATTATTGTTACAGGTGATAGCTTAGTTAGGTTCTCAAAAGTATTATCTTTACTTCCGTCATCGACAAAAATAATCTCATAAGGCTGATTAAAGCGATTCATAACATCACAAACCTCTTGATGTAGGGGAGTGACCGAGTCTTGTTCGTTATATACCGGTATAATGACTGAGTATTTCATTTTTTATTGCTTATCCTTAAACCAGGAGATTGTTTTTTGTAAACCCTCTGAAAAAGACATGGTTGGTTGCCAGCCAAGTAGTTCCTGAGCTTTGGAATTATCAGCTAGAGTATCGTGAGGTTCAATGCGTGATGGTATATTAGTTGTCGGACCTCCAATTTTCTTAGCAATTTCATTAACTGTGTGATTGTCTCCAGCGCCAATATTTATTGTTTCACCTTGGCCAACCTTGGTGCTGGTCATTGCCAGGATATTTGCTTGGACAACATCATCTATATAAGTAAAATCACGCGTCTGAGTGCCATCTCCGGTAATAGTCATGGGCTCACCAGCCGTTTTTTGCCGGTTGAAAACTGAAATCACTGTAACGTAAGCTCCTTCAGTAGCCATGTTTGGTCCGTAAACATTAAAGTACCTTAGAGAAACAGTTTCCAGGTCCCAGAACAAACTGGCCAACCGCATATATTCTTCACCTACATATTTTTGTAAACCGTAGGGGCTTTTAGGGTTAGGCTTCATATCTTCTTGTAAGGGCATAGTTATTGCATCGCCGTAGGCTGAAGATGAGGCCGAGTAAACAATCCTTTTAACTTTAGCCTTTCTACTGGCTTGAATGACATTTAAGGTACCGGTGATATTTACGTCGTTAGTTTCACTGGGGTTTTCAATAGACAATTGAACACGGGGCAGAGCTGCCACATGAAAAACTCCTTCAACGCCTTCAAAACAAGCCTTAATATCTTCTAAATTTCGCAGATCCTTTTGAAAAAACTCAGCGTCTGCGGGTAAATTTGATTTTTTACCAGTTGATAGATTGTCTAGAATTCTGACACTGTGACCGTCATTTATTAGCGCTGTTGCCAAATGGGATCCAATAAATCCGGCGCCGCCCGTTACCAGGTAAAAAGCCATAATTGTGAGTATTTAAGTGTAAGTTATCTGCCTTATTCTACAAGAAAGTAGGTTATTTGACAATCTATGATGCGTTAGTTTTTTATCATATTGCTGATTTCAATTGAATCGGTTAAGATATTGTAAGCTATGCCTATGACCGAAAAGATGAATGTCTCGGCTGAATCCGGATGGGTGACCAGGCGGATTAATTTGCTTATTTGCGTAGTGCTGGTAATCGCGGTTATTGGATATATCTTAGTAGCGGTTTATGCTCCGTATGACGCGTACGGTGATGTTTTTGAATACTTCACTTTTACAAATACGGTCATAGATGATCAATCGCTAGACAATATTTCTCAGATAACGGGCGTAACTCTTGGGGATTCAAAACCCGTTTACCAGTATACGCCTTTATTGTTTGTCCAGACCGCGGCGTTGCAGAGGCTAACTGGCGCTAGTATTCCTCTGATTTATGTGATCATTAATATTATCAAATTACTCACGCTGGCTGCTTTGGTCTTTACCTTGGTCAAGAAGATGTTTAATTCATCCTGGCCGGCTTTTTGGTCAATGGTATTTGTTTTATTCGGGCCCCTTATTCCGTATTACTCCCACTTATTAACGCGTAACTTTACGTGGTTATTTTTATTAGCCTATTTGCTGATTTTCCAAAGCCGGCGAATTGGTTCGTCGCTCAGATTAGTATTGCTTATCATGATCCTGTTCGCATTAATGCTGTATCATCATGAGACCGGACTGCTATTCAGTTCTTTGCTGATCGTTTTCAGTTCGTTTGAATGGCTGATCCAATATCGTCAGAAGATAATTTCCAAAGTTAGGGTGACAGTTAATATTTTTCTGACAGTTGCCACTCCGATTACAGTAATTTTGTTTAGCCGAGGTTATTTGGCCAGCCTGATACATGCTAGAGGATTGATCCAAGTCAAAGCAGAAGTTTTGAAAGCCAATGAATTTATTAGTCAAAATATCGGTTGGGTTCCCATTATCATAATTGCCTTTGGCCTAATAAGCTGGTTTTGGATAAAGATACATAGAGCCGAACTATCCAGATTCTTGATCTGGTTTTTATTACTCAGCCTGCTCGGCTTTCCTTTGTCCGGCAGCTGGGTAAGCATGAGGCTAATAGAGCAGTTCCAACTGTTAGCCATGATTTTAGGGGGCGGCGCTGTTGTCTGGCTAATGTTAATGGTTCGTAAAAAAGTAATTCAAAATCTTGTAAGTGGGTTGATTCTGATTATGGCGCTGGCTTTATTCGGACAAACAATCGACGATAGAATAAAGAATTCGCAAGTCTCCTGGGATTATTTATCAAACCTAGAGGAAATAAAACCATTGCTACAAAATCAAAAAGTTCTGTCAGATCCGTTTACACTTTTTCGCATCCAAGGTTTGACCGGAGCCGTTCCGGCTTATCAGTTCCGAAGGCCCAAAGACGATTACAGTCAGATCAAGGAATTAGCAAGTGTTTTTAAGGAGGAAAACCCCGAACTAGCTAAGAAATATTTGATCGACAATGAGATAGAATATGTGGTGATTAACTCTGAATTTACTCCAGTCTGGGGTGGATCAGAATTAATGAAGTTTGATGATCCAATAAATTACCAGCTGTTAGTAGAATTTCCAGCGGTAGGTAATGAGTTGCTATCAGTTTATCAAGTAAACAATAATCCATAATCCAGCATGAAGCAGGACGAAAATAGTTGTCAGCTTGAATATTATAAGTTTTTCCAGCAGATTTTTTATATTCTAAGTGCGCTGTATGTTATTTTGCTGGCACTGGAGACTCTCTGGCCTGGCAGTTTATCCGGTTTCCCTAGTCTTGATTATCTTCTGGCTGTTATGGTTGTCCTGGCCCTGTATCTAAGCCTTTGATAGGGATATCTTAATCCTCAGTTAATGCTATGCTGATTTCCTTGATAGTGTAGTTGATTTTATTTTTAGCTGAATAGGCTGATAAGTCCAAGCTGATTATGCCCTGGTTATCAATATAGGTCGTATTAAAAGGAATCGTGGTCTCAGATCTGATCCAGCGTCCGTCTGTCTGATTGTCTTGATAATCTCCTAGGATAAAGTCAATTTCAGAATCCTCGATTTGACGACTGTTAAAGGGTTGAGATTGAATCGGCAGGAGATCAATAAAAGAAGACTCACTAAAGCTAAGAAAACTTCCGGTTATCATGTTAATTTGCAGGTGATTTTTACCAAGCTTTAGCCAATTAATCTGATTTGCGGGCTGATCTGATCCGGGTTGGAAATCGACCTTGGGCGCGTACCGGACATCGCGATCAGGTCCGAGCGTAATACTTTCACCGTTGGAAAAAAGAATTGTCTGTTCAGTTGATCCGTAGTGCCAAGTAGGCAGAGTAATATTCGGGGAATTTGTGTAGATAATTAATGGCTCGGCTTGCTTATTATACAAATCATCAACAATCAAAGGATTATTTGCCATGACTAAATGCGGCTGATTGACTGTCACTTGGGTGTGAACATCAGCAAAGCCGGTTACTATTCGATATACCCCAGCACTCAGATCAGGCACGCTGAAACTAAACTTTCTTAACGGGCCTGTTTGCTGAACCGGATCAGTGATGCCGTCATCCTCGATAATAGTTGAAAAAATCAATTCTCCGATTTGATTATAAATATTAAGCGGTACCTCATCCGAGCCGGGATAAAAATTCAGTTCATGGATATTTAGATCAATCTCCAAAGTGTTTGCTTCAGAAACATAAGCATAAAGGATAATATTACCCTCAAGGTAGGGGGTGGACGAAGAGCCGGTTATTGATTTGGGCAGCGAAGCAAAAAATTCCGGACTGGGTATCGGGTTTAATTCCGTAAAATAGCGGGCAATTTTTATCTCTCCTGTCGCGATATCGGGTAAATCAGAAATAAATTCTTCCATCGTTTGGTATTGCGGCAGTCTTTGCCAAAGAACAAGTTGATTATTGATTGAAGGCCAGTCAAGCCGGCTTAAATATTTTTGATAGAGCGGCTTAGTGATACTATTGGCCGACTGGGGGTGTTCGAGTGAAATCAAAAGCTGATCAATATCCGCAGGATCATAAACAGCTGACAGGCGCGCGTTAATTAATCGTTTATCAATCAGGTTACTCGGTATTTTTAATTCAAATTTTGTTTCCGAAGTGTCAATTTGATATTCATTTATTTTGTACTGTTCATTCGCTGACTCGCCGATATTACTAGTGGACTCAATTGGTTCAATCGGGGTCAACTGGAGGTCAGTCGAAGGATAGTTAGCCTGAAAAAACAAATTCTGCCCCCAAAAAGCAAAATTTTTATTAAGTAAACCAAATACAAATAATATTGCAAATGCGCTGATGAAGGCCGTGACCCAGCGCAGTACTATTTTCAAATTAAATTCAGACGTAGATTCAGGCATAAATAAATGCGTTATCAGCGAAAAGTATAACAAAGCTAAGCCTCAATGTTAAGGGGCTTTATCACTTTTTAATAATCGAGTGGTAAATATACTATTGATAATAAATCTGACAAAGAAGGTAATAGAGGTGGCGGCGGCGGCCCCGATTAATCCGTAAGTTTTAATAAAGAAAAAATTTAATACGATATTTATCAACGCTTCTATCACTGCGGTATAAAAATTAAATTTTACGTTAGCAGTCGCAGTTAGAATGGTGCCATTAACCGTTCCCAAGCTGAAAAATAAGAGAGAAAAGAGCAGAATCTGGAAAACAGCGACACCTTCCCGATATTGTTCGCCAAACAGCAGGGGGATTATTACCGGGGCTAAGAAGAATAATGCCAGACAAATCGGAAAGATTAAAAAAAACATCTTCCTGATTAATTTTTGATAAAGTCCGCCTATGGATTGAAGATTAACTGATAATTCCGAAAGATAAGGCAGAGCAGTTTGCATTATCGCGTTGGGCAGAATCCACAAACCTCGGATGAATAAAGCCATTACTCCGTAAATACCCACCGCTGAGGGATCTTTCAATAAAATACTGAGCATTAAAACATCAGCGGTGATAATGATTAACTGAAATTGATTGGTAAGTACGGCATAGCGGCCAAAGCGAAAAAGCTTGGCCATTAAATCTTTAATAATTATCAAGTCCAGACCTTCTTTGGGAATAGTTTTAATAACTAGCAAGGTGACCCCAATCAAACTGACAGTATAGCCAATAAAATATCCGTTGAGGCCGGCCCATAAAGCTCCGCCAATAGTGGCCAGCATTAATATCAGTCTTTGCCAGAATTCGTATTTCGCCCGGCGCTTAATATTTTTTAAACCCTGGTGCCAGTGAATTACTATTCCAAAAACTGTAATAAATGGAATTAACCAAACTAAATATTTGAGTGACTGCTGGGCTACGTTATCTGAAAGTAAGTTTGGGATAAATAGTAAGCCGAAACTTACTATGGAAACAATTATTGAAACACCCAAGATTCCAATAAAAGTTTGACCGAGCAGTTCTTTCCTTAATTTTTGATCGATCGGCTCTGCTACATATTTCAGCAAAGCCATGGCTAAACCAAAATCTCCCAGGATTATCAAGAAGTCCAGTACTGAATGGATCAATCGGATATGGCCGATCTCTTCTGGAGTCAATATTCTGACCAATACCAGAGTGACCACAAAGCCGAATATTTGGACGATTCCAAAGGATCCAAACAAGTGCACCGCCCCAGTTCGAAAGCCTAATCTGACATCATTTTTCGCGCTATCAATAGTTTCGGAAATCATTTCTGGCCAGCTGTTTGATTGAGAATAATTCTGTTTCATGAAACATATTTAGGATGGTCTATTAACGAGCTGATCATAGCAAAAGGCGGTAAGACTGACAACGAATAAACTTGCAGAAATTATAGCAATTTGGTACTCTCAGCAACGAACTATGAAGCTGGCCGTTGTTATTCCGGCATATAACGAAGAGGGGACAATTCAGGCGGTAATTGATGATGTTCATCGACTAACCACTGAAGTTTTTGTGGTGGATGACGGTTCTATTGATAATACACCGCTCTTGGCCAGAGCTACCGGCGCACGGGTGATTCAGCATATTGTTAACAGAGGTTTGGGAGGCGCATTGGGCACGGGAATACAGGCAGCCTTAAATCAAGGGGCTGATATAATTGTAACATTTGATGCTGACGGCCAGCATCAAGCCAGCGATATTGCTAAGCTGATCAAGCCGATTCAAGAGGGTCAAGCTGACGTGGTAATTGGTTCGCGCATGATAGATAAAGACAAGACCAGGCAGATGCCGGCTATCCGCAGATTTTATAATTGGCTTGGCAATAGAGTTACCTTTTTTTTGTTTGGAATACGGACCAGTGACAGTCAATCGGGTTTACGCGCCTTTAGCCGGATAGCAGCTCAAAAGCTTGAGATCAGATCAAACAAAATGGAAGTATCCTCGGAGCTGATATATGAAATAAAACGTCATGGATTCAGGTTCATTGAAATACCGATTGAAAGCATTTATACTCAGTATTCAATGTCTAAACCAACGGGACAGAATTTAATTACCGGAATAAAAACCTTTTTGCGATTATTATTTTTAAGAATAATTAAATAACATGGTAATTCAAATAATCGTTGTTATCTTTGCGCTATTCGCGATATCCCGAGCGATATATAGGTTTCGCAGCAAGCAGATATCATTACGCGAAGTATTTTTATGGATAATTATCTGGCTGATTGGTACTTTGGTTGTACTATTGCCTTCGACTACAGACTATTTAGCTCGATTGCTCGGTGTAGGACGTGGAGTGGACGCGATTATCTACCTTTCAATCATCGGCATTGTCTACGCTTTATTCAGGGTTTTTGTGAAACTGGAGCATATTGAGCATGAGATAACCACCATAGTGCGCAAAGCCGCCTTAAAAGACCAGGACAAAGAAGATCAATGAAGATACTAATTTGCACAGAATATTTTCCTTATACTCTTGATTGCGATTTTCGAGGAGGCGTAGAAGCTAGGACATATTTTGCTGCCAAAGAATTAGCCAAAGAAAACCAAGTAACAATAATTGCTGCTAAAGAACAGGGCCAGGTGCAAGTTGATTTTCCAGGCATGAAGGTATTGAGGGTGGGGCCGGATCGTTTGTTTACTCAGGGCGGAGAATTATTAAAAAGATATCAATTTATTCGAGCAGCAGTAAAGACAGGTAAAAGTCTGGATGTAGATGTGGTTGAGGGCACGAATTTTCTAGCTTATCGTGCGGCCATGAAAATTGCCGAAAAAAAGAAAATTCCGGCTGTCTGCACTTATCATGATGTCTGGGTTGGGCAATGGCGCGACAACCTTGGCTTACTGCCTGGGATTATTGGAGAGTTTGCCGAGCGTAAAATTCTGAAATATCCCTGGAATAAAATCATCGCTGTTAGTACGATTACTCGCTCAAAACTGCTAGACCAGGGCGTTTACGAAAAAACTATTTCAGTGGTGCCCAATGGGTTTGATTTTGAAAATTTACCTCAGACGCAAGAAAAGTTTGAGGTACCCACGATTATCTATGTGGGCAGGCTGGTTAAATACAAGCGAGTGGGAGATATTATCGAAGCCATGGCTAAATTAAAAAAAAGTCTGCCCAAAGTTCGCTTGATAATTATCGGCACCGGTCCAAAAAAATGCCAAATAGAAAAACAGATTAATGATCTGGGACTGCAGGGCTATGTCCAGTTTCGGGGCTTTGTCGAGAAGTATCAAGAAGTGCTTTCCCTGATAGCGCGCAGCCAGGTATTATGCCTGCCATCGACAGTAGAAGGATTTGGGCTGGTTACTATTGAAGCGATGGCCGTGGGTACGCCTTATGTCAGCAGTGAGATTCCTCCTACAGTAGAAGTGACCCAAAACGGTATCGGCGGAATATTATACCCGCCTGGAAACATATCAGAGCTGACACAAGCCCTGCTGTCGATTATGACTGATAAAAAGTATAGCCAGCAATTAGGAGAAGCCGGTAAAAATTTCGTGGAGCAAAGGTACAATTGGCATAAAATCGGCGAACAATTACGCCGGGTTTATCGGGAAATCAAATGACCATCGCTTTATTAACAGGGACCTACTCAAAGTTTTCCGGTATTGACCGGGTTGTTGAGAGGCAGGCCGATCAGCTGATCCGGGAAGGCCATCAGGTTACCGTGGTTTGTTTTGACGGAGACATCCAGTCAGATCGCTATCGGATTATTAAACTGGGCATGCCCAATTCTTTGTTAGGACAGAGAATATATCGATTGTGTATTTTTTGCCTGTCACCCAAGGCGATATCCAAAGCAATGACCGAGATTAGAAAAGTTGATAAGGTTTACAGTCACCAATATCCCATGAATTGTTTGGCTATAAGCATGAAACAGCAGTGGTCGACCAGGTATGTTTATTATAATCATGGGGTTCCGCCGGCAAGGTTTTTTTCAAGCAATGCGGAAAAACTATACATTTGGATTTTTCGCTGGCTGACCAATCGATCTGTCAAAAAAGCCGATGAAGTTATTTCAATCAGCCAGTATTTGCGCGATGTGCTGAAAAAAGAAACGAACCTGGATTCCCGGGTTATGCCTGATCAAATTGACGAGGTTCGTTTCAACAAAAATATCACTGACCAGTCAATTAGACAAAAGCTGTCTTTGGGTGACGGCCCGGTATTTTTAAGCGTGGGTAGAATTTCGCCGCATAAAGGTTGGCATCTTTTAATAAGTGCCTTTAATCAAGTGAAGCAGCAATTGCTCAAGGCGCAATTAATCATAGTGGGAAAACCCACCTTTCCCGGATATCTGGACAAATTAAAAAAGATGTCCCAAGGAAGCGTGCATTTTGTTGGTTTTGTTTCGGATGAAGACTTACCAAAATATTATTCCAGCTGCGACTGCTATGTCACGGCTAGCTTATGGGAAGGATTTAATCTGCCTTTGGCTGAGGCTCAGGCTATGGGCAAGCCAGTAGTGGCTTTTAATCTGGGGCCGCATCCGGAGGTGGCAAAAAATGGTTTACTGGTAGAGCCTTTGAATACTGAGGCTTTTGCCCAGGCAATGATTCAACAGATTAAAAAATAAATGACTGATAAAATCCTAATTATTAGCCCAAGCTTCCCGCCCTTTTCTAGCGGTGCGGCAATTTATTATTCCAGCATTCTTCAGGGGAACAAAAATAAAGAATCTATTATTACGCTTACCACCAGGTCAGAAAAGTTTATCGAGCCGGATGAGCATATTTTAATATATCGAGTAATTCCCAATTTTATTGAAAAAAATATATTTCTTAGATTATTGATTTTACCTTGGATGACTTTAATGCAGGTTTCTAGACTAAAGATAAAACATAAAATTACGCATTTACAGGCCCACTCTAGTACCGCTATCACTCTGGGGGCAATTTTCGCCAGTAGATTATTTAATATCCCGATTACCTATGATGTCCAAGATTGCCAGGCTCCCATCAGAATATTGAAGCTAGGCTATCAGCCTAGGTATTTATGCACTGGCAACTATGTGGCCGAGCTATTAAAGCAAAAAGGGATAAACCAAACCAAAATAAAAATAGTACCGACTTTGCCGCCCGGTATCTTGCCGGAAAAGCCGTTACCCTTAAAACAGCAAATATTTGTATTTGTCGGACAGCTGAACATCAAAGGCAAGGGGATTGATATTCTGCTAAAAAGTTTTGGGCTTTTATTGCATGATTATCCGCAGGCAAAATTATGGATAATCGGACAGGGACGCGACAGAAAAAAAATTGTCCAATTAATTTATTTAGCCGGAATTGGGCCAAACATTACCATGTTTGACAATATGCCTTTAGATAAAACGCTAGATAGAATAAGCCAAGCTAGCGCTCTAATACTTCCCTCACGAAGCGAAGCGCAGCCCAGGGTAATTGTCGAGGCTTTTGCTGCAGGAACGCTGGTCATTGCCACGCGGGTAGGAGGAATTCCAGAGCTAATGGGCAAGTCGGAAAGAGGCGTATTAATAGAACTGAATGACATATACGGACTTCATAAGGCTATGATCGATGTTTTAAAAAATCCTGAACAATACCAGTCAGCGATCCGGGCAGGCAAGCAATATGTGGCTGGATTACCCAGCTGGTCCGAGCTTCAGAAGCAGATCTGGGAATTTGTTGTTCGAAACGTTTAAATCATGGAAGTACTTTATTGGCCAGCTCAAAAAATCGAATTATTTTTAAACTGGCTGAGTCCAGACAGCCTGCAATCATTTATTCCGTTGATTAGCTTGGTGCTTGGTGTAATCGTTGATGCTGTGCTGGCGTACTGGCTGCTGGTATGGCTTTTTAATACCGGAAAACCTGGTAATAAGGAATAGCCTCGGATAGACCAGGCACTTGGACAGAGCGCTGACTGGCATAAACAGGTGTAAATAAATTTCTATCCTGGAACTTTTGTAGTTTTTCAAGTGAGTAATACTGGTATGTCCAATGAGAAATTACTATATAATCAAATTCATTTTTATTAAGAAAATCTTGAGATTGATCAGAGTCGCCCAGTATTACTTGTGAGACAATCGGCCAGTCTCTGGTATCGGCCACTCTCAAATTGGTTAATTCAAAACTATTCATGGGCGTTAAACCCCCCAGGGTTGACAAATACAGCAAGCTGATAGGATCTGATATCACTTTTCCAGGCGCAAGTAGCGATTTTATGTTTGTCAGCTCAATAACTTCGTCAGGATCAAGCGGATCACTTAGAGGGGCATGCTGATCAGATAATAAATTTGTAATCATTGGGGGAATAATAACCAAAATCAGTAACAACCAAATTAATGATTTTGATAATCTGGACGAATTAAACGTATTTATCAGAAAAGCGGCTCCCAAGCCAACCAAGGCTGATATTGGAATAATTAAAAGCATAAAGTTGCGTTCTGGCAAAAAGGAATAACCGCCAAACTCTTGAGCGGAAAAAAGTGCGGCTGTTATTAACCAGCATAATAAGATTACTTGGTTAAAAGCAAGTTTCTTTTGTGCGGTAGAGAGAATTAAAGCAATAAATCCAAGCCCTGATAAAATTATGATTGCCGGAGTGAATATTTCAGAGACCAGTGCGATAAAACTATTAGTAGATGTTTGAAAAGAACTATCGCTTGGATTAATGGGAAAAGAGCTGGTAAATACTGCCGTATAATTTAATAGTAAAAAAATACCACTCGCCAGAAAAATTGCGCCCAAATAATTAAGATATTTATTTTGTTTAGTATGGATTAATCCCAAAATACAAAACAGCACCAACAGACCCAAGAAAAAAGGTGCCGAGGGTATATGATTTCCCCAGATGGCGATTATGGCAATCAACAGAAAAAAGTAATCGGCTATTTTGTGTTTTGTGTTTTTTAATAGAATTATTATTGTGGAAAATAATAAGATTAAAGCAAACAAGCGAGGCAATAAGTAAACAAAACCGGAATCAAAAAATAATAAAAATGATGCAGCCGTTGCCAGGATGGAAAAGTTGGATTTGAGATAATATTTCAGCAACAAGTAGATTAAAATGGTCCAGATCAGAGAAAACAAGACATTAAAAATTGGGTAAAAAGAAGCCAAATCCAATGCTGACCAATTGGCAATAGCCGCCGAAGTTAAATGAAAAAAACTGCCATAGCTATAATGGGTTAAATTATCATTGGTGGGGGAGTAGGTCGGAATTGAATTAGTATCGATTATTTCCTGGCTAAACCAGGTATGAAACAATAAATCGCCGCCTTGTTGATAAGGTGCTTTGGCGATAACCACCAGATGCAGCGCTAAAACAAGCAATAAAAGACCGATAAGACCCAGGTGTTTGAAGGTTTTTGATAGTAGTAAGCTCATGCTATGCTAAAGACTAGCATTGAATATTTAGACCGACAACACACGTGAACAAGGTTCTCATAGTCCACAATCAGCTTCCTGAATACCGACGGCGCTTTTTTCAGCTATTAGGACATCTTTATAAGGTTGAGCTTTTTATCACTGAGCAAAAGCCGGATTCGTTCCAAAACGTTGAAGGAGTTGAAATTTGCCAAGATTCGGGATTGGGCTTATCAGCCCTAAGAAAAAGGCTGGATAAAAAAGACTATCAAGCAGTAGTAACGGGAAATTGGGATACTTATAAAAGATTTATCGAATATTTGACAGTTTGGTGGAAGTCACGGCGCATGGGGATTCCTTGCGTAGTTTGGTCGGAAGAATGGCAGTGGCAGTTCAGCTTTGCGAGAAAAATGATGAGTCCGGTAATTGCTATAACAGTCAAACAAGTAGAAGCGGTGGTGGTACCAGGAGAGAGAAGTAAAAAACATTTTCTTAATATGGGTGTGCTGGGATCAAGAGTATTCACAGCTCCAAATGCCAGTCAATTGCCTACAAATTCAGAAGATATTTTACAGCCCGACAAGGTGCGGATTATTTGTTTAGCCAGATTTATTCCCAGGAAAGGAATTGATATTCTTTGCCGGGCTTTTTCTAAAATCGATTGCGACGCTCAGTTAGTGCTGATGGGTAATGATGATCCGGATCATCCTGGTTATCGGGAAAAAATTCAATCACTGGTCAATCAGCTAGGAATGACTGAGCGAGTAATAATCAGCCATGCACCATCGAATAGAAGCGAAATGGCCGTAGAAATCTCAAAAGGCAGCATTGTGGTGGTGCCTTCATTAAATAAGCCAATGGGTGAGCCCTGGGGACTTATTGTCAACGAAGCTATGCAATTAAGCAAGCCGATAATTGTCAGTGATGCCGTGGGGTCAGGGGAAGACTTGGTGCAGCATGGAGTAAATGGTTTTGTGGTGCCTGCCGGTCAGGTAGAACCTCTGGCCAAAGCGATAGAGAAAATTTGCAGTAATGAATCTTTAATCAAAGTATATGGCAAGCGGTCTAAAGAAATAATTGCATTGAACAGTTATAACGGGATGGCAGAGGGCTTTAGTAAAGCATTGGATAAGGTCTTATCTTGATTAAAGCAATTAAAAAAATCAGGCGATATAAATAACTTCTAACTGACTTTAGTTAGGGATGTTTAAACTATACTAACGCCACTTAAGTGGCTTGGAAAGTATTCAAACTGCTTTCTCCGCCATTTAGCGGTGGTATTTAGAAAATAGCCTTCAAACTGACTTTAGTCAGGTGGGCTGAAAATTATACTAACGCCACTTAAGTGGCTAAGAAGATTATTTTAGTTTGACTTTTTGTTCAAATAGCAGTGGTAGTCAGGAAGTTACTTTCTAACTGACTTTAGTCAGGTGGGCTTAATTATTGCTTCATAATCAAGAGAAATAACTGATTTAATATATTCATCCACGGTTATTTTGTCTAATCTTTTTATTAGAGATTGATAACTAGAAAAAGGATAATTTTCTAGTTCTATTAAAGTTTTAACTTCTTTATGTTTTAATGGATTACCGACAACATAACCTCTAATTTTAGCAAGTAGCTCATCGTTCTTGATTAAGTAAATATGATATTCTCCCCATACTGGTTTTTTGTTGCTGGTCATTTTATTCAGACTATAAGCAGATCCCCCATTAATTAATTTTAGTATCTTTGGGATAGTATTGCCTACTTTGAAATATGAAATTAAATGATAGTGGTTAGAGATGATACTAAAATCAAAATCAGAAAGTTGAAAACTCGACTGTATCTCACTCAGCCTAGATAAAATAATAGATTTTTTCTCAAAAGTGTTAAAAAATTTAGTATGATGAGTAGTTGGTACTGTAATGAAGTAATATGAATTATCTGAAAATAATCTAGACATACGATGTAAGATAAAAATATTATTTATAATATTATATTAAAGTATTGTCTTATTCGCCTTTATTATGCAGATTTAATTTTATAGGGCTGTGCCTTATATACCCCTACGCCACTTAAGTGGCTTGGAAAGTATTCAAACTGCTTTCTCCGCCATTTAGCGGTGGTATTTAGAAAATAGCCTTCTAACTGACTTTCCCGCTACAGCTGTTTTTGAAAATAATAGTGGGACCTCCCGCTCTAGCGGGACCCCGCTCTCCTAAAAGTATATAGCTCTGTGGCGGTGGCCGCTTCGCGGTGGCAGTCAGATGGGCTTAAAATTATACTAACGCCACTTAAGTGGCTAAGAAGATTATTTTAGTTTGACTTTTTGTTCAAATAGCAGTGGTAGTCAGGAAGTTACTTTCTAACTGACTTTAGTCAGGTGGGCTTAAATTATGCTTATGCTACTGAAAGTGGCTAGGAAAATTCTTAAGTCAGGAAAGCTAAGGCTTTAAAAAATAACCTTATCTTGATTCAGGCAATCAGGAAAATTCCGGAGATTATTAAAAAAATCGCAATAAATTTTTGTGCTGCAATTTTACGATTTACTTGCTCAGTTAAAAAATTCGGTTTCCATTTTGATAGAATTATTGTCCATAAAAAAACAAACAAATACTGGATAGTAACAACTGAAGAGGCCAAGGAGACAAACCAAACTGATACGGCTAAGGTAAAAAGAACAGATGCAATTTGGGAGTTAGTTTCAGAAAGAGTATAAAGCCAGGCTCCTTTCCAGCCTTTAATTTTTAATGTTTGGTTAAATGATTTTATGTGACGATGAAATAATATTAATCCCAAGAAGCCGGCAAAAAAGGTAAACCAGGCATAGACTGTCCAAAATGAGTAAAATTCAAGCAGATATTTGCTAAGGATGTTGTAAATGGCCACGGATAAGGCAGAAATAATCATCAAGCCCAAAGCCCTGCTTCTTAATAAAGCAGCCAGGCTTTGCTTAAACATGATTAATAAGGAGCCAATTACGATAATGGCAATGCCCAGATAGACTTGAAAAGAAAATATCTCGTGTAAAAAAATTGCGCCAAAAATTGTTACAAAAACTGGAACCAAAGCAAACAAAGGAACCACCCGTGACATTTCTTCAATCTTAGCAGAGGCAAAATAAGTATAGCCCATGACTAACCAGAAAATTGCAGCCGTGATCATCAATAACTTGTGTTCAATTAAAATTGGCTCTTGGAAAAAGAACAGAACAGTTCCGCCGAAGATAATATGAATTATGCTGACCAAAACGTAAAGCTGGCCAATATTGGTGAGATGTTTAGTGACGACAGTTTTATCCAGGATATTGGTAATTGACCAAAGAAAGCCAGATACCAGCGATAAAATAAGTCCCAGGGTCATGGAGGTTATTTATTATTTACGATTGGTGAGACTGACTTACGTTTGACTATCCAAATCAAGCCGCCAATGACAATCAAGCCCAGAGTTGAAATAATGCTGGTACTGGTTGTTAGCGGTACGCCAACCTTGTTTAGCAAAAATAATAACAGCGGAACCAAAGCCATTGACAGGACAACTGATAGAGCATAGCGTTCAATTGCGATAAAGGTTTTTTTGGGATAAAGCGCGCCCAGCCAAACATAGCCTGGCAAAAAAAGGACCATAAAAAAGCCGAACGATAAACGAAAAGCTTGGCTAATCGGCAGCCAGATTAATGAGATTAGGGCGATCACCGAAAGTGCGATTACTACGCTTATTACCTGTTTCCAATAGTTGGTTGGTTGCTGATCCATACATTGCAAAATTACCATGTTGTTATCTAGAATGCAAAAAATTAAATCAGCTAATGTGTATATTTGGATAGCAGTGGTTTTGTTTGGCCTGGCCTTTATATTAGTTTACTCTTTGGGTTTCCGAGGGGCTGACCAGAAGTACGGCTCGCCCGATGAGACAGCCAATGCTTTTTTTGCTAAACAATTCGCCGATCAGGGCAGCTTTCGATTAGAAGAACCCTTGTTGCCAGTTTCGAATGGCCTGCTTCATCCCAGAAGCATGAAGGTTGTCGAAGGAGCGGTTGTGCCGGGCTCCTGGCTTGGCCTGCCCCTGATGTATGGTTTTTTAATCAAGTTTTTTAGTGCCGCTGCCTTGCCGTATCTCACGCTGGTATTTTCTTTTTTTGCAGGACTGGCTTTTTTTGCCTGGCTGAAAAGCTTGTTTAATAGAAAAATCGCCTTTGTCAGCGTCTTGCTATTTTTTATCCATCCAATATTTTGGTTTTATAACAGCCGCCCTCTTTGGAACAATACATTGTTTGTAGATTTATTTATTATCAGTCTGGCAGCTTTTCACTTTTGGTTAAAAAATAAAAAATGGTATTGGGCTGCTCTTACCGGACTAGCCTTAGGCCTCACCTTAATAGTGCGTACCTCCGAAGCTGTTTGGGTGATTCTGGCTCTGGTAATATATTGGGCAGTCCAAAAAATTAGCTTACCTTGGAAACAGATTCTGATTGCCTTCGGAGTTGTAATTATTGTGTTTCTGCCGTTAGCTTATTATCAGCGAGACACCTATGGAAGCCTTCTTAGCACCGGATATACCATTGCTGACAATTATTATTCACCTATGAATGATAATCAGTCAGACCAGACAGGTTTTATAAGTCAGGCAGCTAGGGCAATATTTCCGTTTGGTATTAAGCTTGAAGCATTGCGAGTATTTAGCGATTATCAATTGAAATATTTTGCCGGTTGGACAATATTTGGCTTGATTGGCTTGATGGCATTATTAATGAGCAGCCTAAGAAAGCATTATAGTTCGCTATTGGGATTTAGCTTAATGGTTTTATTTATAAATGTTTGGCTGGTGCTGATGTACGGCAGTTTTCAGTTTAATGAATTTGCCGATCGATCGGCCCTGCTATTCGGTTCTTCGTATTTGAGATACTGGTTGCCGGGATTGATTTTACAGATCCCTTTGATGGTAATAGCCGTGGAGAAGATTGCTCAATTAGTAAAAGGTCGCTGGATAAAGGCCGTCGTGTTTTCTTTATTGATAATTAGCCTGGTCGCCTTCTCAGTATCAAAGGTGGTTTATGAGCCATTGTATGGGTTAAGTTTAAATAGAAGTGAAGCTGTTTCTGCCGAACAAGAAAATGAAAAATTAGTAGCTGCTTTTGTTGAGTCAAGATCAGTATTATTAGTAAAAGATAAAGATAAGGTATATTTTCCAAAATATCGAGTAATTGGCTATAATGATTTCACAGCGGAGCTTCAAGCAGCCTCAAATTCGTTAGAAACACAAGTGCCAATTTATTTGCTATCACGCGGACAGCTAGAAGTAGACTTAGCCAATAGACTGGCTGGTCAGACCAATAAACAGTGGCAGCTTGCCCTGCCATTACTTGATTCATACGGCCTTTATTTATTAAAAACCCTTTAGTTTAAAATGGATAGCAGTACAGGCAGAAAAACTATCATCTCAGGACAGAAAATAGCCATCCTCGCTATTTGGCTGATATTTACCATAGCACTGCTTTGTTTGGTTAATAAGTACACAGGCCTGACCGGCCAAGTGGTTTTTCAGACAAACTTTCGCGACCAGTCTACTGTTATTAAATTTGATAATCCCAGCCAGATTTTGGAATATACCGGCAATGACAGTTTAAAGCATGTTAAGTTTTTTCAAGATAAAGTGAGATTCACTGTCCAGCCGCCTGTGGCTTATCAAGAGCTTGATATTTCTTTACGCTTCAAAAATGTTAATCAAGGTATTGTACTGCTGACACCACAAACCAAGCTGGGGCTAGAAGAGGTGTCATTGCCTTTGGTGGTCGATTGGCTGGACCAACTGTCTTGGGAAGTTATTGACAATGGAACAATCATGCTTTGGCAAAAACAGCCGCGATATAATTCTATTGAAGAGTTTTTCATCAACCCGCCTGAGCAAGGATTGGCTAAGGTCTGGTATCAGCCTCAAGTTCAAGCCATTTATCCGGAAAGCCAAAAAATGACAGTGCCAGAAATTGCTTTAGGACAGGAAATTAATAATCCTACGGATGAAATACTAAGCCAGTACGATTTTATAATTAGCACTTATCGGCCGCCCATCAAAGACGACCAGTGGCTGGTTGCCAATCTGGCGCTTGATCTGACTTCTTTATTCTCAGATGACAACAAATTCTTTTTCTCATTGACAGCGCCTAATCGCAATTCAATGGATGATGCTGTTAATCTGGATTGGCTAAAAGCAAAATTTTGCAAAGACCCGTTCAGCCTTGGCAAAATATTTCCAAAACTTTAAATTTAATATGGATAAACAATTTTCCCAAACTACGAATTGGTCTGTGGCGCTAAAACATTTATTTCTCGCCTCGTTATTTTTCGCATTAGTAGTTTTTATTGTTGATCCGTTTATTGATAATTTCATACAAAATTTCGTTGACGATACTTGGCTGACGATTTGGGTGATTATTACCGGTATTTTATCAATCATTACTAGTAATCAAGACAATACTGAAAAGATCATAGCGTCCAACTGGCTAAGGCTGATCTATTTTTTAATTACCCTATTAGTAGGACTCTGGGTGGGCTGGTCTATCAGAGATTTAGGATGGCAAGCATGGCTGCTGGGTTTATTGACCGCTATGGTCAGCTGGGGTATTCTTTACGGTGCTATTGAAAATAGTCAAAGCACTAATGATTGATGGTCTAAAAATTAAAAAACTAACGATTCGCCAGGATGTACCCGACCGAGAAGACGAGACGTCCAAATTAGGTTTCTTGATGGAAATTTTGAGAGATGATGAGGATCTACTAAATCATTTCGGACAAAGCACTTTTACCGTTGCTTACACAGGCACTATCAAAGCTTTTCACTATCATGAAAAACAGGACGATCTTTGGTTCGTGGCCACAGGCAAGGCAGTCATCGTTCTACATGACCTACGCGAAGATTCTCCGACCAAAGGCGAAACCCAAGTAATATATGCGGGCGCGGATGATTATAAGTTAATAGCCATTCCGATTGGCGTGGCGCATGGCTATAAAGTATTAAGTGAAGAGCCAGTGTTGTTGTTTTATCACACTACCAAGTCTTACGATATAAAAAACCCGGATGAAAAAAGACTGGCTTATAATGATCCAAAGATAGGGTTTAACTGGGAAGAATATAGTGATTAAGCCGAATAAAATAATTATTTCCGGCTCGATTGCTCATGATCGGATAATGTCGTTTCCCGGCTATTTTCGAGATCATATATTACCGGACAAGATTCATATGCTCAATGTCAGCTTTATGCTGAATTCGTATAAGGAAAGCTTTGGCGGAACTGCCGGAAATATTGCCTACAATTTACAAATGCTAGGATTTATACCGGTGGTTGTAGGTGCTGTCGGAAATGACTTTGATAAATATCAAAAGCACTTAAAAAAGAAAAAAATTGATTTATCAAGTTTAAAGTATATTAATAGCGAGCCTACCGCATTAGGCTCGATTTTTACCGATCGGGCTGATAATCAGATTACTGGATTTTATGCTGGGGCAATGCTGCATGCTTCAGGGTTTAAGAAAATACCAGCGCAGTCAAAAATGGCTATTGTCTCGCCAGGAAACCTGTATGATATGAAAAAACTTCCAAAACTTTTCAGAAGTAAAAAGGTTCCGTTTATCTATGACCCGGGCCAGCAAATTGTCAGCTTGTCAGGAGGCTCTTTAATACAGGGCATGAAAGAATCGGTTGCTTTAGTCGGCAATGATTATGAGATTTCGTTGATACTCAGCAAAGCTCGAATAAAAAAGCACAATCTGTTTAAATACACCTCAGTGGTAATAACCACCTTGGGGGCCAAGGGGTCAGTAATAAATTTACCGGATGAACAAATTAAAATTCCGCCAGTCAAGGTGAAAAAAGTAGTTGATCCTACCGGCGCTGGCGATGCATACCGAGCAGGTTTAATTGCCGGACTAGTTTCAAACATGCCGCTGAGAAAAGCGGGCCGGCTTGCTTCCATGGTTGCCTCTTATGCGGTTGAGTATCAAGGCACCCAAGTACATAAATTTACCAATAAAGATATTACTAAGCGATATAAAGCAAATTTTAAGGAGAATCTATGAAATACGACGTCACCAATCTGCGATTAGCCAAGAAAGGCAAAGAGAGAATAGAATGGGCTGAAAAGTCCATGGATGTTTTACGAAGCATTCGTAAGAGATTTGCCAAAGACAAACCCTTAAAAGGAGTACGAGTTTCCGCTTGCCTGCATATTACAGTTGAGACGGCAAATCTGCTTAGAACTTTAAAAGACGGCGGCGCCAATGTAATTGCTTGCGCCTCAAATCCTTTATCAACCCAGGATGATACTGCCGCGGCTCTTGTTAAATACGAAAAAATTCCAGTATTTGCCAGGACAGGGGAGAATCGCAAGGTTTATTACCGGCATCTAAACGCTGCCATTGACCATAAACCGCAGATTACCATTGACGACGGAGCGGACTTGGTTTCCTTGCTTCATAATGATCGCTCAAAAGAAGCTAAAGGCATTTGGGGCAGTTTGGAAGAAACCACTACCGGCGTTATCCGTTTGAGAAGTTTGGAAAAATCAGGCAAACTACAGTTTCCGGTCGTAGCGGTTAACGATGCCAAGACCAAGCATTTTTTTGACAATCAATATGGTACAGGCCAAAGTACCCTAGACGGCGTTATCAGAGCCACAAACATGCTCTTGGCCGGTAAAACAGTTGTCGTAGTGGGCTATGGCTGGTGCGGCCGCGGCGTAGCCAATAAAGCCCGAGGCATGGGATCGCAAGTTATTGTTATAGAAGTAGAGCCTGTCCGCGCCCTGGAAGCTACCATGGATGGCTTCCGAGTAATGGGTTTGAAGCAAGCCGCTTCGTTGGGGGATTTGTTCCTGACGTTAACGGGTGATATTCATGTATTAAGACCGGAACATTTTCGCCGAATGAAAGATGGCGCTGTTGTAGCGAACTCCGGACACTTTGACGTAGAAATAGACATTCCGGGTTTGAAAAAGATCAGCAAAAAAGTTGAACAAGTTAAACCCCTAGTCAAAGCTTATCATTTGTCAGCCAAGAGAAAGATTTATATCTTAGCTGACGGCCGCTTGATTAATCTAGCCTCTGCTGAAGGCCATCCGCCTTCGGTTATGGATATGAGTTTTGCCAACCAAGCTTTGGCCGTGGAATATATTATTAAAAAGAAAAATATTCTAAGAAAGCAAGTTTACTCTATACCGGAAGAAATCGACCAAATGATTGCCTTCATGAAATTGCAAACCATGGGCATTGAGATTGACCGATTAACGCCACTGCAGAAAAAGTATTTGGCCTCTTGGGAGTTTGGTACGTAGGCAATAAATAAAATGAGATTATTATGAAAATGCTCGCGGCAGTTAAAGAGCGGCCCGAATCTGGACTTCACGTAACTGAAGTAGAAGTGCCCAAAATCGGACCCAATGAAGTACTCGTAAAAATTAAGGCCGCCTCGATTTGCGGTACTGATTTACATATTTATATGTGGAATAACTGGGCTCAGGGCAGAGTAACTAATATCCCCATTATTCAGGGTCATGAAATGTGTGGGGAGATCGCTGACATTGGTCCGGGCGTCACTAATGTAAAAGTGGGCGATTTTGTTTCTGCGGAAAGCCATATTGTGTGTAATCAATGTGATCTATGTAAATCAAATAAAAAACACATTTGCAGGAATACTAAAATTATCGGTGTGGAGGTCGATGGCTGTTTTGCGGAATATATCGCCTTACCAGCTGAAAACGCTCGGAAGAACCAGGAAAAAATGCCTGTTGATACGGCGGTCTTGATGGAAAACTTCGGTAACGCAGTTCATGTGGCCAGCACACCTGAAGTCAAAGACAAGACTATTATGTTATCAGGTTGCGGACCAGTGGGCGTAATGACCATCGCAGTATGCAAAGCACTTGGTGCAAAAAAGGTGATCGCCGTAAATCCAAGTCCCTATCGATTAGAGCTAGCCAAGAAAATGGGGGCTGATGAGACAGTTTCAGCAAAAGATGAGAGCTTCAAAGAAAAAATACTTGATCTGACAGATGGTAAAGGCGTTGATATATTCATGGAAATGTCTGGAGCACCTAGTTCGATTCAGTCAGGTTATGAACTTTTAAAATATGGTGGTACGGCTATTGCCTTTGGGTTGCCCAGCGATCCGATCTCGTTCGATTTCAGTAATTTGGTAGTTTTTAAGGGAATTACTATCTATGGAATTATCGGTCGAAAGCTTTGGGAGACTTGGGATTTGGCCAGTGAGTTAATCTACACTAAGAAGGTTGACTTGAGTCCCATAATTACCCATCGCTACAATCTAAAAGAGATTTCTCAGGGTTTTCAGACCATGCTTTCAGGTAAGAGCGGAAAAGTGGTACTATACCCAATTGACAAATAAAATTTTTTAATTTGTTAATTATATGTTTGATAAAATAACTTGGATAGACAATGAAATTAAAACCCTAAAAGAACAAGGGTTATTGTCAAACACTGAATAATCGAATCTCCTCAGTCGGCTTGGTTTAATATTGAGGGCCAGAAAAGGCTTAATTTTTGTTCGAACAATTATTTGGGCCTCGCAAACAATGAGCGGCTAAAGAAGGCTGTAATTAAAGCTGTGGAGGAATACGGAGTTGGGCCTGGTGCTGTTAGGTCGATTTCTGGGACAACTAAGCTACACGTTGAATTGGAACAGCGACTGGCAAAATTCAAGAAAACCGAATCAACGATGACGGTTACCTCTGGTTTTGCGGCAAATACCGGAGTGATTCCCGCTTTGATGGGTAAAGAAGACGTGATTTTTTCAGATGAGCTTAATCACGCTTCAATAATCGATGGTTGCCGATTAGCTAATTCCAGAATCGCAAAGTATCAGCATCGTTCGATCGAAGATCTGAAGCGCGCCATAGTCGAAGAAAAAAAGACTGGTTTTCGCAGAGCCATGATCATTTCCGATGGTGTATTCAGCATGGATGGTGACTTGGCTCCTTTGCCAGAGTTAGTAGAAATAGCAAAAAATGAACAGTACCTATTAATGATCGATGATGCCCACGGAGAAGGCGTCTTGGGTGACCACGGTCGGGGCATAGTAGATCATTTTAAGTTACCTGAAGAGTCTGTTGATGTGGAAGTGGGAACATTTTCCAAAGCTTTCGGTATCGAGGGCGGGCTTGCAGCCAGCAATGAGATAATTAATAAATGGCTGAGACAAAGATGCCGCTCGTTCTTATTCTCATCTGCAATGACTATTCCAAATACGGCCGCCTGCATTGCTGCGATCGATATCATGGAAGAGTCGGATGATTTAATAAAGAAGCTGTGGGACAATGGAAAGTATTTTAAAGACAAAATGAAACAGCTGGGTTTTAACACTGGCCAGAGCGAAACACCGATCACACCCATTACCATCGGTGAAGAAACCATGAACCAAGAATTTAGCCGACAGCTTTTCGACGAAGGTGTCTATGTTACCCCGATCGCTTTCCCACTAGTGCCTCGCGGTACAGCCAGACTAAGGGTAATGATTTCAGCGATCCATACTAAGGAAGATCTTGATTATGGCATTGAGGCTTTTTCTAGAGTCGGTCAGAAGCTTGGATTGATATAGTCATTGAGAAGCTATTAGCTAACTAGAAATTTGGAAGGTATGTAATGAACACCATAAATAAAATCGGCCTGATAATAATTCAGGACGATAAAATTCTACTTACCCGAAAAAAGGGGACAGATAAGTTTTTGATGCCTGGGGGTAAGATACGGCCCGAGGAGTCGCACAAGAAGTGTTTAGATCGGGAGATCATCGAAGAGCTTGGTGTAAATATTGACTCAGATTCAATTAAGTTTCTAGTAAGTATGGAGGATATGGCTGAGTATGAAACTGATACTCTTCTGAAAATGGAATTATATATTGGCAATATTCAGGGTATACCGAAGGCTCAGTCGGAAATTGAGGAGATAGTTTGGTTTAGTAAAAATGACAATTTTAAAAAATTATCCCGTATGCTGGAGCATAAAATAATGCCTCATATAATTTACAATAAATATTTATGACTTGTTGCAGATCTTATAAAATCAAGCAGTAATGAAGAAAATAATACAAAAAAGAATACTTGCTTTTATTATTGATTATCTAGTAATCGCCCTGTATGCTGGGATACTTTTTTTATTAGTTTATTCGGCAATAAAATTATTTAACCTGAATACCAACGTATCTTCAGTTATTGGACAATTAATTGGTATGATCTCATTGACCCTGCCAGTAGTTTTATATTTCGTTATTATGGAAAATAAATCGAAGCAAGGAACAATTGGTAAAAATATTAAGAAAATTAAGGTTACTGATGTGAATAATCAGACTGCCTCATTAAAATATATAATCATCAGAAATATTATTAAATTTATGCCTTGGGAGATTGCCCACCTTGGAATTCATTGGACAATTTATTTCTCAAATGAAGGAATTGAACAGCCTGTCTGGATTTGGTTAGTTTTAGTTATCCCTCAAGTCACAGTTGTTATATATTTACTTAGCATTGTTATTGATAAGAATAATAGGGGAATCTACGACAGGATATCCCACACCAAGGTTATCGAATTGCTATAAATCTTACTAAATAGCAAATCTTGCGAAGGATGTAAGCCAATGTTAGAGTATTAAAGTATGAAAATACTCGTTACCGGGGGAGCAGGATTTATGGGATCGGATTATATCCGATATGTTTTAGAAGCCCATACTGAGGTAAAAATTTATAATTTCGACAAGTTGACTTATTGCGGTAATCTGGCGAATTTAAAGAAAATTGAGACAGATCCGCGCTACTTATTTGTCCGGGGGGATATTGCTGACCATGAAGTTGTGGAAAAGGTTTTAAAGGAATTTAAACCAGATGCCATTGTTAATTTTGCGGCGGAAACTCACGTAGATAGGTCTATCCTTTGGTCCAAGGATTTTGTGGAAACTGACATTATCGGTACCCAAACATTATTAGAGGCAGTTAAGCAATATAAAATTACCAAATACTTACAAGTATCTACTGATGAGGTATATGGCTCTATCGAAGAAGGCGAAGCCACGGAAGAAAGTGTATTTAATCCCTCAAGCCCTTATTCGGCATCCAAGGCCGGAGCTGATCTGCTAATTAAGGCGTATTGGAAAACATACAGAACACCGGCCATCATTACGCACAGCTGCAACAATTATGGCTGGTATCAGTATCCCGAAAAAGTAATTCCTTTGTTTATCACCAATCTGATTGAAAACAAGCAAGTGCCTTTATACGGCGATGGAAAAAATGTCCGAGAGTGGATATTTGTGCGCGATCACAGTCGGGCGGTTGATTTTTTATTAAATAACGGAAAGGCAGGGGAAAGCTATAATATAGGCACTGGACACAGGATATCTAATATTGGTTTGACAAACCAGCTGCTTAATTTATTAAATTTAGGGCAAGAAATGATTAAGCCGGTAAAAGATCGGGCCGGACATGATCTGCGCTACGCCGTGTCTTGTGAAAAATTGCTAAACATGGGCTGGGAGCCGGAATATCAGTTTGACCAGGCTATTCGCGAAACTGTCCGCTGGTATCAGGATAATATTGGCTGGTGGCGATCGATCAAGTCAGGCGATTACCAAGAATATTATAAAGAGCAGTATATTAATCGGGAAAAATCATGAAAATACTCATTTTAGGTTGCTGGGGCATGCTAGGGCATGAGCTCATGAAAATCTTTGAAAAAGAAGAGGTAAGGGGATGGGATTTTAAAGAGCTGGATATTACTGATCGAAAAGCAGTAGAAAAAGCCATTAACAAACTTGATCCAGAAGTGGTTATTAATGCGGCCGCATATACTTCTGTGGATGATTGTGAAACTTCTATTGACAAGGCCCTGAAGATAAATGGCAATGCAGTCGGCTATTTAGCCAGTGCTTGCGCGCAAAACGGTTCTATTCTAGTGCATTTTTCCACCGATTATGTTTTTGACGGCAAAAAAAAGGCAGGTAACAGTGAAGAAGACATAATGGATCCGATTAACGTTTATGGTCAGTCAAAAGCCAAAGGCGAGCTTCTCATTCAGGAAGTAATGACTCGGTATTACATTGTCAGGACCTCTTGGTTGTATGGAAAAAACGGAAAAAATTTCGTGGATATGATGCTAAATATGGCCAAGGAAAAAAGAGTGGCCCGCGTAGTAAACGATCAAAATGGTTCGCCTACCTACGCTCTTGATTTAGCTGAAACAGTGGCTTTGATATTAAAAGAAGAAAAGCCCTTCGGGATTTATCATGTGACCAACAGCGGTTCTACCACTTGGTACGACTTTGCCCGGGAAATATTCAAGATTATGAAACAAGACGTGCCTCTTCAGGCCGTAACCTCAAAGGAATTCCCTAGGGCAGCTAAGCGTCCGGAGTATTCTATATTATTAAATAGCAAATTAAAGCCGCTTCGTCCTTGGAAAGAAGCGCTTAGAGATTATTTAAATTTGAAAGGATAATTTATGAAAGGAGTGATATTAGCCGGCGGCATGGCCACTCGATTAAGGCCTTTAACCAAGGTTACCAATAAGCATTTATTGCCGGTTTTTAACAAGCCAATGCTTTATTATCCGATTGCCACATTAAGGCAGGCAGGATTGAAAGAGATATTAATAATTTCCGGCCGAGGGCATGCCGGACATTTGTTAGAGCTGCTTGGTTCAGGCAAAGAGCTGGGAGTTTCGTTTTCCTATGAAGTGCAAGAAGAACCGGGAGGCATTGCCCAAGCCCTGGGTTTAGCTGAAAAATTTACCGAAGGAGAAAAGGTCGTTGTCATGCTGGGCGATAATATTTTGGTTGATAATATAAAAAATGCTGCTCAAGAATTTGAAAGACAGCCTCAGGGCGCAAAAATCTTTTTAAAAGAAACAAAGTATCCAAAATCTTTGGGTATCGCCCAAATTAATGGAGATAAAATTATTAATATTGAAGAAAAGCCCAAGCAGCCAAAATCAAATTTAGCCGTGATTGGATTATACATGTATGACAATACGGTGTTCGAGGTGATTAAAACCCTCAAACCTTCTGATAGGGGCGAACTAGAAGTTACTGATGTTAATAATTACTACGTTCAGCAAGGAAAAATGACCTATCAAGTACTTAATGGGTGGTGGGGCGATGGCGGAGAATCATTTGAGAGCTTGCTCGAGGCTGGGCAGCTAGTTGCTAATACCCTAAAAAAAACAGGAAAAGATCCTTGGAGCTTAAGCTAGTGATAAATAATCTGAAAATCATTCACGAATATTTAAAATTGACAATCGGCGTTGATCTGAAGGTCCCTGCCCGATGAGCAGACTTTTTTTATTGCTAAATACCTTATAAACTATCGGATCGATAATATTCGAAAAGCGGTTGGTAACGGTTTGATCGCTCAATAGGGTAATTATTTCTAGATCGTCTGAATTTGCAATAATTAAAGTAAATCCGTTAATAAGCCAAGTAACCGCATTAAGACCGTAAATTTTTCGGGTTATCAGCCTATTATTGCCCAGATCGATAGAATAAAGCCGAAGTTCATTGCCATCACTGGTTAATAAATTATCATCGTTTGACCAGGAAATAAAAATTGTTGGGTCTGGAAGATTAATAGTGACCAGCTCATTATTCTGGCTGTGCCTAATCAGGGAGGTTGCTTTATTTGTTAGGTCATTTATCGCTAGCCAGTTGTTATGGGCGGGTAAAAATTGGTAATTTGTGCCGGGAAAGTTTTTTAATATTTCCAGATTATTGCTTGTTTGATCAAACCAGATTAGGTCTGTTGTCTGGCCTGAGGTTGAGAGAAAGTATCCACCCGATTTGTTAGGCTGGTATTGATAAGCTTTTGCAGAGAATAAGAACCGAGATTTCTGAGAAAAAAGATCAATCTGATAAAGAGCAGTCGGGCTGGCACCTAGTAAAAGATCATCAGAATCATTGCTCCACCATAGGTGAGTTAATGGATCAGGAATAAAATTTGACAGGAACACATATTGGCCTTGACGGTCTATTATCCTGAATCTTTTTTGAGAGGGCGACTCAAGCAATAAATACTTACTGTTTGGGGACCAGCTAAGAATAATATCATCGGTAAATTCGGGTAAGTGAAATTTTTCGCTTGAATTGTTTTTTGTATTAAGTATTTCTAAAAAGTTTTGTGAATTTTCTTGTAATACCGCTGCAAAAAAAACAGCTTGCTTATCGGGTATTAGTAAAATCGGACTGCCCTGCCAAAGATCCTTAAAAATCAGCTGTTCTTTCATTAAAGGTATATTGCTGAAGTTAACAGACTGTTTGGATTTTATTTGGAAGCTTGCCGACCAATCCTGATAATCATCCCTGGATAAGGTTACTGAGTAGTCTCCGGGCTTAAGATTACTAAAACTGGCAGGTGTTATTTCTTTAGTTGGTAGTCCGTTTAAACTGATTTCTGCCCCTTTGGGACTGCTAGAAATCACAAATACTCCTGTTTGATAGAAAGACTGGTCATGAAAGCTGAATCGATAGCCGATTATGTAAAATATTATAATTGGCGCGCCAATTAAAAAAAGACCGACAGTTATAATAAAGTAAATTGTTCTGATTCTACGGGTCATTTTGACTGCTTGGACTGATTACGGTATGGTGATACCGAACGTTAAAATAGTTTAGCATTACCTAATATTCATTTCCAGCTATGAAATTCACAATAGACGGACAACACCCTCTTTCAGGAGAAATTGAAGTAAATGGAGCGAAAAACGCCGCTTTAAAATTCATGGCCGCTAGTTTGCTAAGCAAAGAGCCTTGGACGCTAAAAAACGTGCCTGAAATTCAAGACGTGAAAATGATGCTTGAGTTATTGAAAGAGCTGGGAGTTGAGATTATCCATGATCAGCCCCATGTTTACACGCTAAATGCTAAAGATGTCAAGACCTCGGCTCTGCCAGAGGAGATGTCAGCCAAGCTGAGAGCATCAATCCTTTGCGTAGGGCCCTTGCTAGCTAGATTTGGTGAAGCAATTTTTTCTTATCCCGGAGGATGCATTTTAGGCAAGCGCCCGATTGACCTTTTTTTGGACAGCTATCAGGCTTTGGGTGCGGAATATCATGAGCACAATAATAAATTCACCGTAAAAGCTAAAAAAGGATTGTCCGGTAATAAGTTTATTTTTCCCTGGATTTCACATACGGTCACTGAAAGCTTGATTTTAACAGCGGCATTGTCACAGGGTAAAACAACAATAATTAATGCGGCCATGGAACCCGAGGTTGAATCTTTATGCCAATGGCTGAATTCTTTGGGCGCCAAAATCAGCAACGGGGGACACCATACAGTTGTTATCGAGGGAGTGGACAGTATTGGTGGAGGTGAAACAGAGATTATTCCCGATCGGATAGAGACGGGGACTTTTGCTGTATTAGGCAGCTTGGCTTCTGAGAGCCTAGTTATTAGGAAATGCCAGCCAAAACACCTAGAAGTCTTTTGGGAGCTCTTGAAGCGCGCAGGAGGAGAGGTAAAAGTAACAGATGATATAGTAGTCGTAAAAAGAGCAAAAACGCTTAAGGCATTAGAATTAAGGACTAGGGAGTATCCAGGATTTGCCACTGATCTTCAAGCTCCTTTTACAGTATTGTTAACACAGGCAAAAGGCCTAAGCCTGGTTCATGAGGTGATCTACGAAGGTAGGCTATTTTATACTGATACTTTGAATAAAATGGGCGCCAAAATAATCATGGCTGACCCGCATCGAGTGGTTATTGAAGGGCCTACGCCATTAGTCGGTAAAAAAATGGAATCTCCTGACATACGCGCTGGAATCGCCTTGGTTATTGCCGCTATAATTGCCCAGGGAACAAGCGTGATTGAAAATGCCAGCCAGATAGACCGCGGCTATGAAAAAATAGATGATCGGTTAAAATCTTTGGGGGCAAAAATACACAGAGATGACTAATCCGGAAGAAGACTTAAATAAAAAGACTCCTGTTCGCCAGCCCGTCGTCAGAAGGTCTATCGGAATTTTATTAGTATTCATTGCCGGATTTTGGTTGGGCTCTTTTTTTAATCAAGCTACCGGACAAAGATCAAACTCTCTGGTTGAGACAATCTCACGACTTGCCGGCCAGTCCTCAGAGCTGGATGTTTTTGAAAAAGTATGGAATTCCATAAAGCAGGATTATGCTTATCAGCCAGTTGAAAACGCACAGTTAATCGAAGGAGCGATTGCCGGGATGGTTAATAATCTGGATGACCCTTATAGTATTTATTTAAACAAGCAGAGCACTCAAGAATTTTTAAACGAAATTCAGGGAAATTTTGAGGGTATTGGAGCTGAGGTAGGCATAAAAAATGGCCAGCTAGTAATAATTGCGCCCTTGTCAGACTCTCCTGCTGAACAAGCCGGGTTAAAAGCCGGTGATGCTATTTTAGAAATTGACGGCCAAATTGCACAATATTTGACACTTGATCAGGCTGTTGATCTATTGCGAGGCGCTAAGGAAACAAAAGTTGAAATTTTGGCAAAGCAGGGCGAACAAGAATCCAGGCTGGTTACCGTAACTCGCCAAGAAATTAAAGTTGACAGCACTAAAATGGAACGACGTGATTTGCCTGAACCAGATCAAGGTGAATATATTTATATAAAAATATCTAATTTCAGTGAAAAAACCGCTGATGAAATACAAGCCTTTATTAACGAGATAGTGCTTGAGACGCCTAGAGGAGTTGTTCTGGATCTACGTAATAATCCAGGGGGATATTTGCAATCAGCCATTGATGTATCCAGTTTATTCTTGGAGGACAATGAGATAATTCTTTATGAAGAAAGAGGCGACGAGCGAGTGGCCTATCGGGCTGATGGAAGACATGAATTAAGCCAGTACGCGATGGCAATATTAGTAAATAACGGAACTGCTTCAGCTGCAGAAATTGTTGCCGGCGCTCTGCATGATAATCATCAAGCAATAATAGTCGGACAGACTACTTTTGGCAAAGGCACTGTTCAGGATTTTATTGAATTAAATAACGGGGCGAGCTTTAAATTGACTGTTGCCAAATGGTTAACCCCCGATGAAATATCTATTAGCGAGCAGGGGATTAGTCCTGATATCGAAGTAGTCAATACTGCGGATGATTATAACAATGACCGCGATCCTCAGCTAGATGAAGCAATCAAGCGCCTTCTTGAACAATAAAGGTATGGCTGAAAAAAATAATGAGACAGTGGAATTAAGGCTTGAAGGGAAAGTTCAAGGTGTTTTATTGAGAGAAAGCTTAAAAACTAAGGCTAAATCGTTAAAAATAACAGGCTTAGTAAGAAATCAAATTGATGGAAGTGTGAAGTTAATAGTCCAAGGAAATAAAAACAAGGTGGAAGAGCTGATCAGCTGGCTAAAAAATAAACCGTTATCTTTGGCAGAAATAATAATAAAATTACAAGATAGAATTGATCAGCCAAAAGAGTTTCACGACTTTCAGATAATATGGTAAAATATTCCAAGTAATTGACTTATGAAAATAATTCTAAAAAGTAAAGTAAATGGCCTGGGCCAGGCCGGCGAGCTGTGTCGAGTTAAACCAGGATATGCCCGCAATTATCTAATTCCTAAAGGATTGGCCGAAGAGGCAACGGAGGAAAAAATAAAAATCGCCCAAATTCTGATTGAGAAAAATAAGAAAACAGATAATAAAAATAAAACTAGCGTTGTACGGTTAATTGATAAATTATCCAATCAAACAATAAAAATTATCTCATCCAGTACATCCGAAGGCAAGCTTTATGGCAGTATTGGCATTAAGGAACTTATTTTGGCAATTAAAGATCAACTGGGACTAGAGGTGGGTTCTGGGATTAATTTTAATCCAGAAATAATTAAGCATACTGGCACTCACAAAATTGCCTGTTATTATTCTGATAATAAAAAAGTGAAAATTACCCTGATAGTTAAACCTAAGAATTAATGGCTATTAAATCAGATACAAAGTATATATTTGTAATGGGAGGAGTATTGTCTGGTTTAGGCAAAGGAATTGCCGTATCATCAATAGCTAAACTACTGCAGAGCAAGGGTTATCGAGTAACGGCCATGAAAATTGACCCTTATGTTAATGTTGACGCCGGGACTATGAATCCAATCGAGCATGGAGAGGTTTTTGTTACAGCTGACGGCCTGGAGACTGATCAGGATATTGGTAATTATGAAAGATTTTTAAATACTGAACTGACAAGAATTAATTATATGACCACTGGTCAGGTTTACCTGTCAGTAATTAAAAAAGAAAGAAATCTTGAATATGGAGGAAAATGCGTCGAAGTAGTACCCCACATACCTGAGGAAGTTATCAGAAGAATCGTCAAAGTAGGTAACAAGACCAAAGCAAACTTTGTTTTGATAGAAATTGGTGGAACAGTGGGCGAGTATCAAAATTTAATCTTTTTAGAAGCGGCCAGAATGATGCATCTGAAAAAGAAAGGCTGTGTTCAGTTTATCTTAGTTAGCTATTTTCCAATACCCTCAAAACTGGGTGAAATGAAGACCAAGCCGACTCAATATGCTATCAGAACATTGAACTCTGCGGGTATACAGCCGGATTTTATTTTAGGTAGATCTGAACGTCCACTGGATATGCCTCGCCGGGAAACATTGTCGAATAATTGTAATATTGATACTAAGGATATTATTTCAGCGCCAGACGTTGATAATATTTATAAAATACCTCTGATATTAGAAAAACAAAAATTAGCCGAAAGGATACTTGCCAAATTTGGTATCAAAGCAAAAAAGACTGATTTAAATGAGTGGAATAAGATTGTAAGAACTGCGGAGAAATCACAGAGGAAAGTCAAGATTGCCATAGTTGGAAAATATTTTACTACCGGCAATTACACCCTGGTTGACTCGTACATATCAGTAATTGAAGCTGTTAAACATGCTGCTTGGGCCAATAAAGTAACCCCTGAGTTTCATTGGGTTGAATCTGAGGCTTATGAGAAGAAAACGTCTCAAATAAAAGAATTATTGGATTATGATGGAATAATTGTGCCTCAAGGATGGGGATCAAGAGGCTCGGAAGGAAAGATAAAAGCCATCCAATACGCCAGAATTCACAAAATACCTTATTTTGGATTATGTTATGGAATGCAGATGGCTGTTGTCGAATTCGCTCGCCATGTGGCTGGGCTAAAAAACGCTAATTCACTGGAAATAAATCCGAAAACACCCTATCCAGTAATTCATATTATGCCCGAACAAGAAAAATATTTACAAAAAAAACAGTATGGAGGAACAATACGGTTAGGCGATTGGCCTTGCAGGTTAGTTAAAGGAACCCGTGTAAGACAGGCATACGGAAAACAGCTAGTTCAGGAAAGACATCGCCATAGGTATGAATTCAATCTTCAATACCAGGATAAACTTACCAAGAAAGGTTTAGTGATCTCAGGAACTTCTCCGGACAAGAAGCTTATTGAAACTATTGAACTATCTGACCATCCATTTTTTATGGGAACTCAATTTCATCCGGAATATAAATCTTGTCCAGAAAATCCGCATCCTTTGTTTGTTGCCTTTATTAAGGCTAGCCTTAAACCAAATAAAGTCAGAAATAAATAATTATTCTGCTTATTGGATTATATTATTTTGGTTCTACCGAAACAAATTTACGAGTTATTAGGTTGTTGTCGAAATGCCTAATTTTTTTCGCGTGATATCTAACCTTTCCGCTGATTAAAGCAAAGAGGGTATCATCATTTCCGCGGCGAACATTTTTGCCTGGACGAAACTTGGTTCCCCGCTGACGAATTATTACTTCACCAGCAGACACCAGCTGACCGCCATAGCGCTTAATACCTAGCCTTTGACCGGTAGAGTCTCGTCCTAGGGAGGTTGAACCTCCTGATTTTGTATGGGCCATATTCTATATTAATTTCAAATTCTGGATTACTCTAACATTAGAAGTTAATCCAGTCAAGAATTATTTAATAATTATATCAGAATTAAAGATATTTTGAAGTTGATTAGGCTTTGAACGTGATTGCCAGGAACGTTCTTTAGTAACTAATTCCTCATATTCTTTGGTTAATATCTGTATTTGACTTCTCTGAGTTACCGCAGGATCAAGTTCTGGCGGACTGATTATCACTCGGTACCAATTATTATAAAAAAACACTATAATCAGTAAAATTAGCAAAGCACCTAATATCCAAAAAATACATTTTTGTAGCCTCTTTAAAAAAGATAATGACGGGTGATGAAATAGCTTCATTCATTGCTCCAAAAGGCCTTACCAATAATATCAAGTGAAACTAGCTCTGATAAATTCGAAGGGCTAGTTTCTCGTGAGGTAGATATTGAACGGCTCAGGAAAATTGAGTCTGCTTTTACTGTCCAGGCAAAATTCTCTAGAGCAAAAAAGAATTGTATTGTCTGGGTTAAATATCCCGTAACTCTTAATTCTAAGTTTCCTTCATTAGAGTTACTTTCTGGCTGATCAAATGTTTTAACATCAAGTTCTACTTTATTTAACGTAGCCAGATCTTCTATCTGAGTGATAAAATCTAAAGCTTGCGCGGGATCGATAAGTTTTTCATTTAAAAAAACTATTTTATTCTCCAGTTCTGAACTGCGAGATTTTAAATCGGCTGTTCTCTGGCTTAATTGTTCAATATCAAATTGAGTTATTCTGTTCTCATCAATAGTTGCTTTTTGCTCTTCAATTTTTTGCCAACTGGGAAAAATAACTAGAGCAATAATAATCAGACTTATCAGAAGCGGAGTAAAAGCGATAATTCTTTTTTTCTTAATCTTCATAAGCCGTTGCTTGTTGAAAAATTCTCAGAAAAAGTCGTTTGAAGAATAAAATTGATAGTATCTCTGCTCAATAAATCAGTAATCGGCAAATTTACTTCTGTAAACCAATTTGTTTCCAATAGAGAGTCTTTTAAGGAAAGGTAACTAGTTCGATCCTGGGCAATACCGCGAAGCTCAAAGCTGTTCTGATTAGTATCTATTGATATTCTTTCAACGGAAATTCCCCTAGGAATCTTTTGGATTAATTCAGCCAGGATATTTGATAAAGGCAATTGTTCGCTGGTAATGGAGTCTATTAACTTGACTTTAGTATTAAATTCTTTAATTTGCGCTTCCAGGGAAGTAGTTTCCTTGATTGTTTGAGATTGACGTAAATCAGATATTGATTTTTCTAAAAATTGGTTATGTTGAGTCAAGAGCCAGAGATTCAAATATATAATAATTGCCAGTATTCCAGCGACTATTAAAAAAATAAAAGAATTACTCTGGAGGGCTATTAGTTTTTGCTCCTTAGAAAGTTCTTCTTTATCGCTGGACGGTAAGAAGTTGAGGGACATTATTGTCGTAAAGCTAGGCCTAAAGTAGTAGTAAGTGATCTTTGCATGTCATCATCAATTTCCAGAGTATTTTTTATGTTATTGATGGATAAAGGTAAGGGCTGATAAACTGGAACTCGTAACTCTTCCGCCAGAGTATCGGCCAGACCGGGCAGGGTACTGCCTCCACCGGTAATTAAGATGCCAGTAAATCGTTGGAGGGGTACAGGCAGATGATTAATAGCAAATTGTTCAACTACCCCGATCCTTTGTATCAGGCTGTTAAACCTTGGTAAAAGTGTGCGTCGAATTTCGCCCTTACCTTGCTTGGGGAGTAAACCAAATAAGCATTTGGCTTTTTCTGCCTGACCGGGTGTAAGATGCAGATGATCGGCAATATGCTGGGTAAGTGTATTGCCGGAAAAATCAGAAGAGGATGAGGTAAAAAAGATTGTGCCGTTGTTAACGATTAAGACTGTCGTGATGCTGGCGCCAAAATCAATAATCAGCATGGTTTTATGCTGGAAATCAGGTGAGATTATACCGCGCACCAAAGCGTAAGATTCAGGCTCTAGAGATATTGGAATAAGATCCATACTCTTAATTATTTTAGTGTAGTCCTCAATAATATTCTTGGGTATCGCCCCGACAGAGATCTGGGTTTTATTTTTATTAGAATTAATAATTTCCCAATCAAATAAAATATCCTCGATATTAAAAGGGATGTTTTGGAGAGCTTCCATTTGGATTAGGTCGGCGTTATTTTCATCTTTTTTATCCACGCTAATTACTGACATAAAGACATGCGGTTCAGGTATTGCCAATGAGACGTATTGACTGCGAATCCTCTTACCTTTAGCTGTTTGAATGGCCCTTTTTATACAGGATTGTACTTGATCGGCTCGTTCAATAATACCATTTAACACAGAACCTTTAGGAAGACTAATTGAATTATATGAAGTTAGCTCAATAGTCCGACGTCCCTTTTTCATTTGGACAAGGCGTATTGCTAAATCATCAATTTCTAAAGCAATAAAGTTTTTAAATTTTGACATTTTTATATTAGCCTACTTCTCTTCCCAGCTAATCATAACGTATTGCCCGGTGGTTGGGAAAGAGGGCGGTGGTCCAAAAACCAAATTATCATCAAATATTAAATTACGAATAGCATAGCCGGTACCGTCAGTATAAGCCCAGCCATATCGGTTATAGGTGGCAATCGAGCCGTATGATGTCAAGACCGACCTATTAACAAATTGGCCGCAATTATCAGGATTGTATCGATTGGCGTCTAAGTGGAAATCTCGATAATAATAGCGACCAGCGCGTCCTTTTTGTGCGATAACCGCAGCGTCAATCCTTAGATCGTCTTCGCTATAAAATCCAGATGAAATATCCTCTTGAGCAATTAGGCCAATTATATCAGATCCGTCATAGTTGGTATAAAGCAAATCATTATTGATAATTATTGTGGCATTGCCGCTGGCTAATGGTTCGCGGGCCGCTACTACGGTTATTTGGGCAGTGTCAATTTGACCGTCTATCCATATTTCATCTTCAGCAAAAACAATTCCATTTGTTGGAAAGGGGACATTTAAAGAGCTGCCGCCTTCGTAAATAAAGCTAGTTTGATTGCCCACCGAATAAATATCGTTATAACTTGACCAACCTCCAATTCGATAACGGCAAATACTTTGACTGGTCACACGATATAAATCCATCGTGTCATCAGTCTTTAAAACAATATGATAACCCTCGTCTCCGGAGGGAGGAAGATAAACTCCACTGGAGCTTTGGGCATCGGCTTTTATTTGAGCCAAGTCAGCGGTAATGTTACCAAAATCAATCGGAGCAACTGGAAATTCCTTTCCGCCTAAAAAGACCGTATTGGGGTCTGGCTGATGAGTATGAACGCAGTCTTCATTGGGACCTACGTGATCAGGATCATCATAAGTATTACAAGAACTGGTTATCAAACCATGAGCTACCCCGTCAAACCTGATTCCGTTATTTGAATGGATATGACCATAAGACTCTGTACCAATCCCAAAACGCATAACACTATTGGCCACTACAGAATACTCTGAAAAAGACGGCTCACCAAATCTGGCCACGATAGTGCGTTTTAGATTAGGTTCGGAAATTAGGTATCCGGTGGAGCTGACCGTAGTGATAGTTGAACCAGAAGCAGGGGGAGTGACTGTTAAGCTGTAGTGACCCATGGTCTGACCATAAAAGTCTAAATAATCGTGAATAAACGGTCCTGAACCGGGAGCTGCAGAAACTGATATAGTATACATTGACAAAGCTCCGGAAGCTCCATCTGCTAAATTTCCACCCAAAGTAATTTGACCGGCTGAAAATTGAGCTTGCCAGACATGTAAAGGCGAAGCGCCGGAATCACTTACCGAAATAGTTAAACCAGTGTCTATAAAAGCACTGGTAAGCCAATCAGGAGGCGTACCCCTGTCATCGTAGCCAAGATAGACGTTTACTAATCGATTTGTTTCAAAAGTGAAGAAGTCAGTATTTGTTTGGTCATAGTCAGCTTGCTTGGTTTTTATCCAGAGTAAATCCGTCAATTCCTCAGGAATCAATGTCAGGGTATCTGTCGAATCAGTATAATATGTTTCAGAAATATCAAGATAAGCCTGCTGATAATCAGAAATAGAAAAATCATCAAGAATGACCAAGTCCCCGTCGGTATAATCATCAGAATCATGAGTTAGGTGCCAGCGATAATAATTAATTCCTGCCTCGGCAATTGTAAAGACCTGTTCGCGATCAGTGGCACGCTTACTTAACCTTTTTTCAGCGTTGATTAAATAAAGAGCAGCAGTAAAAATTATCAGCATTAAGGAGCTGATGACAATTATAAAAAGTATTTCTACGCCCTGGTTATTTTTATATAAACGTTTAAACATATATCTATAAATTGTCCTTAAGATTTCTCAAAGTTGCCGATGATTCTATTACTACAGCTTCGAGTTTTTCCCCGGGGGTTTCGTCAATTGATACAAAAAAACCGACATGCCTAACCGATGTTGAGTTGACTGGCTGTATTAAGGGATTTTGTGTACCGGTGAATGTGCCGTCATAATAGGTAAAAGTTGGCGTAGCTCCATTGTCCACAAATTCAGTAATAATATTGGTTATTTCGTTTTCAGCAGGATAGTCAGCCGGCATACCCACGGGATCAATTATTCCCCGCCAAAGAGTTCCGCCCGATAGCCAATAGTGAACTCTTTCAACCCCGCTGTCGCTATCGATATTTGAATAAAAAGCTATTTCATTAGGACTAACAATTGCTAAAGAATATGCCCCATTATCGCCTGATTGCGCTTCACGAAATTCACCAATTAAACGTTCCAGAGCAAGTCTGGCGCGTGATAATACAGAGGTTTTGTCCTGAAGCTTAAAAAAGGATACATAGCTATTACTGACAAAAATCATCATAGCAACCAGGATAAAACTGAAAATGCCAATCGTGACAATCACTTCTATGATTGTAAATCCTCGTAATTTTGTCATTTTAACTGGGTGATAATTCAACGTCATAAACAATGTCACCATTAACGTCAACCGAATCAATATATTCGTTATAGCCGTTACGATTTACTGTAATTTGATACGTGTCAGTATCCATAGGTCCAAAGAAAGTTTGTCCAGGAGGAACGCATCCAGCACTGTGGATTAATAAAATCTCGGAAATACTTGGAGTTACACTAGGGTCGGCCGTGGAAAAAGAAATCTGATATCTAATATATTGGTCATTAGTGTGACCGGCCCACAATGAATCACCGCTAACCGTATAATAAGTTCCCGAAGTGCCATCTGGTCCGACGAAATTCCAGGTTGCCTGATCAGTATTAGTGGCAATCTGCAATTTTATACTATCAGCACCGGTTTGAGCTGGCTGGCTAATTGGAGACCAAAGAGCGTTGTCAAAAGCGCTATTTGCACCAACATTCATAGTTGATGAGGTTAAAACGCCAGAAGCCCGATAAGCTGAATAATCATAATCAATCAAAATATCCAGCAACTCTGGGGAGGTATCTGCCAAGGTGGTTGACAGAGTGGCTCGCCAGCGCAGATCAGTACCGGTAATAATAAAATTATGAGCTACTCCCGGAGTAACTGGTTCGAAATTAACTCCGCCATCGGCTGATAATTCATAAATTATTGTTTGGTCATTTAGGTTTTCTACAGCTGATAAAGTAGCTTCAGAAATTTCTCCCTGTTCAGGATTAATTCGCAAAGATTGAACAACAGATGGTGATTGATACTCATCCAAGTCAAATACTAGCTTTACCTCACCATTCGCAGTGTTCCAGTCAGCAGTAGTCTCAGCAAAGTCTTGATAAATACTTGTGTTAAAGGTTTCCGACAAGCTTGAATTTAATAAGTCCTGTAAAAGTTTTATTTCGCCCGCTTGAGTAATATCCAGATTGCCATCCTGGGAGAAAAACATTGTTGTGTCTGTATAGTCAATCTGACCTGAGCCGCCTGACCAATCAGTCTGGGATAAAGTACCTTGGCCGGTTGATTTTGTTTCATCGTAGTCAACGCCGTCTTCTACGCGCACGGTCGCATCAGAAAGAGGCGTAAGAGTGCCTGAATCTCTTACTGAAATAAGCAAGGTATTGTCTTGGTTAGGCAGTAAATGCACGTAAACAGTTTGATTGCTGGCTGGCAGGATATTATATGGCTGATTTATCGTGGTGCCCGAAACATCATATCCTTCGGAAGGGTCAACAGTCTGGGAATAAATATCCCAGCGCAAATCATTGAGTATTATTTGTCCTGATCCGTCAGTGGTGTGAGCTTGATTATAGCGATAAACATCTGGCTCAGTGCCATCAAGCCATGACCCTTGCAAAGTCAATTCAATGTTTGGTATGGCCGTGCAAGTATTATCAACCGTCAGAAGAGTAAGTTCAGCTGTTTGATCGATAAAAAAGGCTAGACTAGTAACATCACTGGCCATCACAGAAGTGTCTGGACGAGTTGGATTAGGGTTATTAATATCAGGAGTTACGGTAAAATCATCACTATAGCCGATTTTTGATATCTCGATATGATAAGTGTCCAAGGCCGGCGGCAGAGATGATAAAATTAAATTACCATCATTATCAGTAAAACTTATTATGTCAATAACTGGCGTAGTAGTTGAATTGGTAACATGCACATCTGCCTGGCCCACGGGAAAACCTTCTGCATCAATAGTTCGAATATGCAGAGAGCCAGTACCGTCATCACCTTCAACGCCCGGAGGTACAAAATTTGAAGATAGACTAACTGGAGTATTACAAGGATAATGGCTCCAGCATACCCTGATATCAATTAGCTTATAATCACCCGGATGAGTGTCTAATGGTTTGCTGGGAATTGAGCCAAAAGCATTGCCATCAAATGGGTCATCAATATATTTTGGTAAGATGGTAATCGTAAATGTCTGACCATTTCTTGTAATGCTGCGGGTATCTTCCAAAACTCCCTGAGGCCAGCCCATAAGCGTTCCAATATCGTCATAAGGCAGATTTCTTACAATTTCCATTTGTTCATTGGCAATTGATATTGCAGTAACCCTAACTCGAGCAACGCCGATCGCCTGAAGTCCTGAATAATAAAGGCCCAAAGCAGCACCAATAACAATAATTAGCAGGCTTAAGCCCACCAAGGTTTCAATTAAAGTTAGACCAGAATTATTTTTATTGATCCCCCCGAACATTTGTTAAATTGCGTCGCTCAATGAATAAATTGGCATAATAATTGCCACCGCCATAAGACCGACTGCTCCTCCAAGTAATAGCATTAAAACTGGTTCTACAATTGTGGATAAATTGCTCATGGTATTGTCTACCTCTTCTTCATAAAAGATGGCGATTTCAGCGGAAATACTGTCTAAGCTGCCGCTTTTTTCGCCTACTGAAACCATCTGCAAGAGTAAGGGCGGGAATAATTTTGGTTGTTTGGATAAAACCTTTGAAATAGTTGAACCGGTTTTAAGTTCTTCAGCAGCCTTTTCCATTGTGGTTCGATACAAGCTATTACTCATGGTTTTTGAAATAATTTGAAAACTCTCTACGATATGGATATCAGTTTCTAAAAGTGATGAAAGAGTTCTGGTAAAACGGGCAAGATTAATTTTTTTTATAATTGTTCCGGCAATCGGAGTTACTAGTGTTAATTTATCGATTGATCGGTGAACTTTGGGATTTTTTAGTAGCCTAACAAAGACAATGGCCAGTAAAACAACCACTACGGCCAATATGTATCCATAATTAATCAATAAATCACTGAAGCCTATTAATATTTTTGTAAGCAGGGGAAGCTCGACTTTAGATTCTGTAAAAACAGTCACCAGATTGGGAATTACAAATATCGTTACGGCTATGCCGATGCCAACCATGGATATTAAGACAATTATCGGATAAGTCAGGGCATTTTTAACCTTAGCAATTAACTGATGGTCTTTTTTTAGCTGGATAGACAATCGTTTGAGGACTTCATCAAGCTTACCGCTGGCCTCTCCGGCAGCAATCATACTGACGAATATTTCACTAAAAATGTCAGCATGTTTTTCCAATGAGCTGGAAAAAGTTTTACCTGATTTGACGTCTTCGGTGACTTCTTCAATAACTTGCTTAAATCGTTTGCCCTTAACCTGTTGAGACATTGTTTCCAGGGCTAAACTTAATGAAAAACCGGTTCGGACCATTACCTCTAGATTCTGGGTGAAAAACAATTTCTGTACCAGCGATACTCTGTTAAAAATATGATCAAATATGGAAGCCTTGCTTTGCAGAGAGGCTAGCGTGATTGAGCTAAAACCATCATGTTCCAATTTATCTTTTGCGGCTTTTTCCGAGATAGCCGTTATTGAACCTGACTTATGGTTGTCGCCTTTATTACCATGATATTTAAATAGTGGCATTTATTCTTTTGTTACCCTAAGTATTTCTTCAATGGTTGTTAAGCCCATTTTTGCTTTAATAAAACCGTCCTGAATCATTATCAGCATCCCATCTTTAATGGCCTGGGCCTGTATTTCATCAGAAGTGGCTTTTTCCATAATTAGCTTGGCTATTGGTTCAGTGATATCCAATACTTCATAAATTCCAATACGACCCTTATATCCCTCTGAATTGCACTGTTTACATCCCTTGCCACGATAAAAAAGCAATTCATCGATTGATTGTTTGGAAGATAAAATAATACCCTCTCGCTCGAGAGCTTCAAGGATGAACTGCACATTGATCTGTTTTTCCAGTTCCAAAATAGCTTTTTTTGATAATAGGTAACTTTCAATGCAATTAGGGCAGATTTTTCTGACTAAACGCTGGGCGATAACAATATTAGTGGTAGAAGCGATTAAAAAAGTCGGAACCTGCATTTCTGTTAAACGGGGCAAGGCGGTTACCGCGTTGTTGGTATGCAAAGTTGATAATACCAGGTGGCCGGTCAGAGCAGCTTGAGTAGCCATATTAGCGGTTTCATTATCACGAATTTCACCTACCATGATTATATTGGGATCTTGTCTTAATAAAGATCTTAAGCCATTAGCGAAAGACAAGCCGATTTTAGGATTGACCTGTGTTTGATTGATTCTGGGTATGCGATATTCGATAGGATCTTCTACGGTGGAGATATTTACCTTGGCAGTGTTGAGAATGCTCAAGATCGTATAAAGAGTTGTTGTTTTGCCTGAACCGGTAGGGCCTGTGACCAAAATCATGCCATGGGGTTTTTTTACATTGCGCTGCAAACTTTCCAGGGAGCTAGGCTGTAATCCAAGCTGCTGAAGAGTTAGAACTTGGGCTGATTCCTGAAGAAGGCGCAGAACAACCTTTTCACCGTCATACACAGGTAAGATAGAAACGCGAAATGATACCTTGTGTTCTTCAGTGTTAATTTTAAACCGGCCGTCTTGAGGTAATCTGTGCTCGTCAATTTTTAGATCAGAGAGTATCTTTATGCGGGCGATAACTCCCGTATGGATTGATTTTGGCAAAGACATGACATCTCGCAAAATTCCGTCAATCCGATAGCGCACAACAGTATCGTGCTCAGTCGGTTCAATGTGAATATCAGAAGCGCCTTCATAAATGGCATATTCCAATAAAGTATCAACAATCCTGACAACCGGCAGGTCTTCAGCCAGCTCTTTTAAGTCTTTCTTTTTTGAAATAGAAGAATCATCAACTTTAGCAATATCTTTAAATTCGGCTTTTAAGCCCCTATGATATTGCTTTAAAACCTCGCTAATACTTGAAGGAGTAGTCAGTGACAGATCTATTTTTAAGCCAGTGCGTCTTTTAATAAACTCAAGTATCTGAAGATCGCTCGGATCAAGAGTAACCAGTTTTAAAATGTCGTCTACTTTATCATAAGCTACGATATTATGGACTTGGACAACCGGTTCGGGAATATACTGTAAAATATCTCGACGGATGACTTGATTTTTTAGATTAATAAAGGGCAAACCATAAAATTTAGCCAGTCCTTCAAAAAGGATTGACTCAGAAACAAGATTGGATTCAATAAGATAATCATCCAAAGGCTGGTTTTTGTTCCGAGCATCCAAAGCCGCCTTATCAATCTGTTCTTCGCTTAGGAGCTTGCCTTGTAAGATTATCTCCTTAAGTTTTTTTTCGTTTATCATCCCCCAAAAATTACAAAAATATTATAACAGACAACCAATAAAACGTAAAGGTAATTATGGGAGATGATAAACCATTATTGAGCCGCGCAATTTAGCAACAGGCTGATATTTTTTAAGCCATCCATAATCAAGATTAGGATCAAATAACGCGCTAATGCTGATTGCCACTATTCCGCTTGGTGTACCATAAATTTTAACTTCTTGAGTTGAAGGAAGATGCTTAAATTCCATATTCATGGCCGATAAATCACCGGAGAAAAAAAATGCTCCATAAACATTATCAAGATTATTTTCAGCTAAATAGTCACGAAGCTCATAAAAGCCCTGTCCCCAGTCCAAATTTGAATCCAGAAGATAAAGCGGCCCGTTTTTTGAGCCGCCTACTGATTCAGAAAAATATGACATATGGTTGGGATAGGTTATTAAAGAAACAAGCAATGTTATGGCGATAAAAAAAGAAATTATAATCTTACCAAATCTGATTATCAGCAAATTTTTAAAAGCTACGGCGATAAAAAGATAAATAAAAGGAAAAACTGGTAAAAGATGTCTTACACCAAGATTGATATGACTGAATAAGCTAGATACAAAATATATTAAAGGAGGAAGAATCAACAAATAAATCCAAAAAGGGGCATGAGCGAGTTTTTGATTTACGACTTCGAATTTGTTTTTTAATTTTTGACCGGATATTTCTATTAGGCACTTAAAAAAAGCCAAAAAAGAAATTAGTAGGGTTAATCCAAACAAGATAATTATTGATAAAGGAGTTTTAACTAAAAAAGCCACTGGAAAATAATACCACCAACCCATATTTGACGATTGGCCAAGAAGATAGGTTCCGTGGCCATAATAATTATGAATAGCCAGCTCAACTATCCCATTGAAGTAATGCAGAGCCGGAATAGGAAAGGTCTCTGACAGCGCCTTAATAATTACTCCTGGTTGATTGGCCGGTTCTAGTACTCGATTCCAAAAAGGAATTTGTGAAACGGCATCAGCGTAGCCAATCATGCCGGGATTTCTATTGAGGTTATTATAAAAGTTTTGCACGTCGGCCAGTTCAGAAGCCGGCTTGAGCTCAAAACCGTATGCCAGCCAAATTATCAGACTAGAAACTATAAGAAGTATGCTAAAAGTAATTAGAAAGCTTTTTAGCGAAATATTTTGGTTTGAAGTTTTATGGTTATCTTGCCACCAATAAATTAAATAAAGCAGTATTAATATCGGCCAGAGAATAAGAGCTGAAAATTTCGTAATTTGGGCAAGGCTGAAGATTAGCGCAAACTTTAAAAAATTTCTTTTATTTGGTTTAAGCAAGTATTCCCAAAATAGAAAGATTGTTAAAATATAAAATAGTCCCAAGGCCAGATCGGTGGTTATTAAGCGACCGTGTGCCAGGATTACAGGATCGAGAGAGAGCATGAGGGAGGATAAAAGGGCCGGCCATGTGCCGAATATCTTGCGAGCCCAGATGAAAACAATTAGGATTAATAGCGCGGTTAAGATGATTATTGGCAATCGACCTAGGAAAATTAGCGTTCTATCAGACTGCGTGTTATGGTATAAAAACTGACGAGCAAATTCCCACTGGTTCCCGTCCTGCCAGCTAGGATGATAAGAAGGGAAGTTGAGATTAAGAAAAAGTAAAGGCGCACTGGATAATAATTTAATTAACGGGGGGTGCTCGGGATTGAGATCGATTTGACCATTTATCCAATATGAATATCCGCTGGCCAAATGAGTGCCTTCATCAATTGTTTGTGAATCGCCCCAGGCAGCTGAAATTTGCACTATTAAAAAAAGTGCGATAGTACTGACTAAAATAAATTTCTGTAATAAACTCATAATATATGCCCAACGAGGAAGCGGCGGTACAGCATAAGGGGAATTTTTGGAAGAAATCATCGAATTTCTTCTATATCGTGATTGCTTTTTTTATTAATAGCCTGATTTGGCTGGCTATTTGGTATTATGCGGGAAACAAAGGCGATTTTTTACCTCTGCATTATAACACTCAACTAGGCATCGATAGAATCGGTCCTTGGTATGAACTGTTTTACATGCCCGGCGCAGGATTATTATTTATTATTGTAAATTATTTATTAGCTTGGCGAAGCTGGAAAGAAACCGCCTTATCAGATATTCTATTAATAGGCACAATAATTATTCAGTTAATTATCGGAATCGCCGTGGCTTTCATTATATATCAATTTTTATAGAATGTTACTTGATACGTTTTCCATAATAAAGGTTTTATCTTTTGCGGCTGTAGCATTTATAGTCACAGTTATTTGGACTCCATTTCTAACAAATTTTTTATACAAGCATAAAATAGGCAAACAAATTCGCGATTCTGGTTCAGCACCGATATTTGCCAAGCTTCACATGAAAAAGTCAGGCACTCCTACTATGGGCGGTGTTTTAATTTGGATAACGACTTTGGGGCTAGCTTTACTGTTTGCCTGCTTAGCCGCCATAACTGAAGTGCCGTTTTTCAAAGACATTAATTTTCTTACTCGTTCAGAAACCCTATTGCCGCTAGGCGCCTTGATAGCCACTGCTTTGGTGGGACTAGCTGATGACTATTTCAATGTGAGGAAAATGGGAGCTAATGGCGGCGGACTTAGGGTCAGACATAAATTAGTCATATATTCCGTTATTTCGATTATTGCTGCTTGGTGGTTTGTGGCCAAACTTGATTGGACTACTATACATGTTCCATTTGCGGGCAACTTTGATATTGGCTGGTGGTTTGCTCCGATCATTATATTTATTATTGTGGCCACATCTTTTTCAGTGAATGAAACCGATGGTCTTGATGGTTTAGCCGGCGGAACCTTGTTAGCTGCTTTTTTTGCCTTTGCCTTTATTGCTTTTATGCAGGATAAGGTTAATTTAGCTACATTCTGTGCTGTTATTTCCGGAAGCTTACTGGCTTTTTTGTGGTTCAATATATCTCCGGCCAGGTTTTTTATGGGTGATACGGGTTCGATGGCGCTGGGGACCACCCTAGGTATTGTGGCGATTCTTACTAATTCAGTATTTATATTGCCAATTATTGGCTTGGTGTTTATGGTCGAAGCTTTGTCAGTGATTATTCAGCTGCTATCGAAAAAAATAAGGAAAAAGAAAATATTTCAATCTTCACCTCTGCATCATCATTTAGAGGCAATTGGCTGGCCAGAAACAAAAATTGTTATGCGTTTTTGGGTAATCTCCGCAGTCATGGCGGTAGCTGGAGTAAGCTTTTATTTGATCGACAAATAATATGGCAAAAAAAATAATAAGCAACCCAGTACTTTTTAAGTCTCTGGCTAGGATTTGGAAAGGAAAAAAAGTAATTGTGATGGGTTTGGGTGTTTATGAATGGGGCAGCGGCTGGTCATCAGCAGCTTTTTTTGCTGAGTTGGGTTCCAAGGTAACTGTCACTGACTTAAAAAGCAAAGCTCAGCTACAGCAGGGGATTAAGGCATTAAAAAAGTATAAGATTAAGTATGTCCTTGGCAGGCATAGATTAACTGACTTTAGCAACGCTGATTTAATTGTAAAAAATCCTGTAGTCAAAAACAGCTCTATATATTTAAAACAGGCCAGAAAAAATAACATACCCATAGAAACTGATATAAGCTTTTTTGTTCAAAACTGTCCCAGTATAATAATTGGAATAACAGGTACAAGGGGTAAAACTACCACTGCTACGCTTATTCAGCATATGCTGAAATCAAAATGGCCAAATCTATTATTAGGCGGCAATTTAGGAACTTCGCCCTTGCGCTCTCTTTATAAGTGCAAAAAAGAAGAGCCAGTTATCTTAGAACTATCTAGCTGGATGCTGGAAAGTATGGCAGAAAAGAAAATTAGCCCTCATATCTCGTTAATAACAAATATTTATCCAGATCATCTAAATTATTACACAAGCTATACTTCTTATATAAAAGCCAAAGCAAATATTGTTAAATATCAATCCATAAAAGATGTTTGCTTTTATAATTATGATCAGGCTCTGGTCAGAGACATGGTGTTATTTGCCAAAAGCCAAAAACAACCGTTTTCATTAAAAAACCTCTCATCTAAACATGTTTGTTTGCATGGTAATAAAATTAAACTTGGCACCAAGACAATAGGAGACATTAGTAATTTACAAATACCCGGAAGCCACAATATTGAAAACGCCATTGCCGCCGTATCAGTTGCCAACCATTTTAAAGTTAATTCAGCCATTATAAATACCAAACTAAAATCATTTAAAGGCGTACATGACCGACTGGAAAAAGTGCGAAAAATTGGATCGATTACTTTTTATAACGACACCACAGCCACTATTCCAGAAGCAACCATTTCAGCTATTAGATCACTGCCTGAGCCGATTGTGCTTATTGCGGGAGGAACAGATAAAGAGCTGAAATTTAATCAGCTTGTCTCAATTATAAAAAAGGAAGTAAGTCAGCTGATTTTATTGCCAGGTACGGCTACCCAGAAAATAATTAAGCAATTGAATAAAAATAACTATAATTTTATCGGGCCTGTAAAAGATATGCCACAAGCCGTAAGCCAGGCCGTGAAAGTAGCGGCAAAAAATTCAAGTGTTTTGTTATCGCCAGCCAGCGCCAGCTTTGGCTTGTTTATTAACGAATTTGATAGAGGCAAACAGTTTATTGGCGCAGTTAAGAAACTGAAATAATCAATTATCAAATATCAATATTCAAGAAAGAATTAGTAATTAGTACCTAGTAATCATGCAAAAGCAGCATCAGCCAGACTATCCTTTAATGTTCATAATTCTTGGATTGGTTGTTTTTGGTCTGATTATGCTTTCCTCAGCTTCGTCAGTCAGCTCATTTCAGCAGTTTGGCGATCCTAATGTACTGATCAAAAGGCAAATGTTAAGCGCGTTAGTTGCCGTGGCAGTATTTTTTATCATGATGAGGTTTGATTATAAAATTTGGAAAAATTTGGCCTTGGTCATGCTGCTGATATCAATTGGTTTTTTGGTTATGGTGTTTATTCCAGGTATTGGCGTGGAATACTTGGGCGCCAGGCGTTGGATAGATTTAGGCATTCAATTCCAGCCGACCGAAGTAGTTAAATTAACTTTCTTGATTTATCTAGCAAGCTGGCTGGTTAAAAAGAAAGAAGGGTTAAAAGACATCACAATAAGTTTTATGCCTTTCTTGATTTTATTGGGTACGATTACTTTATTAGTCATGGCTCAGCCCGATCTGGGCACTATGACGGTAATCGCCTTGATTGCCATGGTAACGTATTTTGTGGCCGGCGCACCGTTGATTCACTTTGTCTGGATAGCCGGAATCAGCGCAGCGTTGTTTGGCGTTTTAATAAAAATTGCCCCATATCGCGCAGCCAGATTCACGGTATTTCTTAATCCTGAATTGGATCCCCAGGGCGTGGGCTATCATATTAATCAGGCGTTACTGGCCATTGGTTCTGGCGGAATCTTCGGCGTAGGCTTGGGCCATTCTCGTCAAAAATTTAATTATTTGCCGGAAGCTTCAGGCGACTCCATATTCGCCATAATTGCAGAGGAGCTGGGATTTATCATGGTTACGCTACTAGTACTGGCTTTTTTGTTTTTGCTGATTAGGGGTTTCAATGTAGCCAGAAACGCTCCTGATATGTTTGGCAAGCTAATGGCTACTGGTATTACTACTTGGTTTGCTTTTCAGGCTTTTATAAATATTGGCGCGCTATCGGGAATCCTGCCGCTAACAGGAATTCCTTTGCCGTTTATCAGCTTTGGCGGTTCTGCTTTAATAATATCCATGGCCGCGGCCGGTATCTTATTAAATATTAGCAGACAGACCAGTTTGGCAAATAAATCGCCTAGCAGGGGTTATTAAGAAATAAAATTACCGGAGTTTAATTATATTTTCTTATTATGAATAAACAAAAAACCCAAGTATTTCATATCCATGGCGGAAATACCTTTTACAATAAAAAAGAATATTTAAGGTATTTGAAAACCCGGGATATTAGAATTGAAAAAAAGATAAGCTGGAATGGTGATTACTTGGAAAATAAACTGGGAAAAGAATTTCAAATTATCCAACCCCGCATGCCGCTTCAGGATTGTGCCAAGTATGATGAATGGAAAATACACTTTGAGAGATTTATCCCAAAACTAAGAAGTAATATAATACTTATTGGACAATCATTGGGTGGCATTTTCTTGGCTAAGTATTTGTCAGAAAATAAATTTCCAAAGAAAATTCTATCAACCTATCTGGTTTGTCCTCCATTTGATAATACTTTACCCACAGAAAACCTGGTTGGCGGATTTAAGTTGAAAGCAGATTTGTCTTTATTGGAAACTAATTCCAAAAATCTTTATCTGCTGTTTTCAAAAAACGATAAAGTGGTTCCTGTATCACAAGCTAAAAAATATGAAAACAAGCTAAAACATGCCAAGATTATCATTTACAAGCACATCAAAGGCCATTTTCAAATATCAAAGTTTCCCGAGATTGTCAGAATGATTAAGCAAGATGTGAGAAATTGCTAATCAATATTTTTAATCTATCTTGTTATGTGTTTAGGAAGAGAGGTATGATGAGAATATCATGAACAACCTTTTTGAATTTTCTGATTTATCGCTAACTCAACTGGCACCTACATATGCTCAAGGGTCTATTTGGCTGGAGGAAGGTATGGATAAGCAAATTGCCACCTTTGATTTGCTTATCAGGGATATGCCAAAAAACAGGAATTACCTGGTTTATGGCGGACTAGAAGAGATCGTCCATTATTTAAAAAATTTGAAATATTCGGATGAACAAATTCAACTTTTACGTAAAGGCGGCCTGATCACAAATAAATTTGCCAAATATTTAGAAAAGTTTAGTTTTTCAGGGGATGTTTATGCTCTGCCAGAGGGAACGATATTTTTCCCAGGCGAACCTATTGTCCGTATAACAGCGCCGGTAATCGAAGCATCACTCATTGAAATTGCGCTATTTGGCATAACCGTATCCAATGTGATTTATTTATCAAAGGCCGCCAGGATAAAGAGTGTTATAGAAAATAAAAGCGTAAGCTTGGGCATGCAACGGGCGCATTCTTTTGAATCTGGCTTGAAAGGCTTGCGTAACGGTGACATTTGCGGATTGTCAGCCAATGCCTGGCCGGTCTTTGTAAATAAATATAAAATACCAGAAAATAGAGAATATCTAATTAATGGTCAGCATTTTTTTATCAAATCATTCCCCAATGAAATTACCGCTTTTAGAAAACTTGCAAAATATTTTCCCAAAGATGTTTCTTTCATGATAGACACTTATGATATCAGTCAGGGTTTAAAAAATGCCATCACCATAGGAAGAGAATTAAAGCAAAAAGGCCACACTCTGCGGTATGTCACTATTGATGCCGGTGATTTAGGTAAATTATCACGAATGGTCAGAAAAGGATTAGATGGAAACGGCCTTGATAAAGTTAAGATTATCGCAGCAACAAATTTGGATGAATACAAAATTAAACACTTAATGAAAAAGAAAGCTCCAATTGATGTATTTATCGTAGCAACTGAATATTCAACAATGTCTGATTCTCCGAATATTGAAGTGGTATACAAAATTGCTGAACTTCGCGATGGAAAGAAAATTCACAATACTGCAAAGTTAACACCGGGAAAAGTCAGCTACCCGGGACGTAAACAGGTTTTTCGTGAGTTTAAAAAGGGTAAAATATATCGAGATACAATTGGTTTGGAAAACGAAAAGTTTGGAACTCCTTTACTTAAAATGGTAATAAAAAAAGGGAGGCCAGTAGTAAAAATGCCAAAGATAAAGACTATACAAAAATATTTCAATAGGCAGTTAGCCTCCATACCAACAAAACTCCTAGACATTGAAAAAAAACAGACATACCAGGTTGATGTAAGTAATAAATTAAAAAATTTGTTGACTAAAGTCGAACAAGAGCAAAAAAGCAGTAAATAACCATTTATCACTCAATAAAATTGCACACAAGAAAAACCCGCCAGGTCGAAAAATGACATAGCGGGAAGCAATAGGTTTGCTCAGTCCTTTATTTTCCCTGATTAAGGGTAACTTTAAGTCCGGCAAGCGCCTCGAAAAACTTATCTTGCCAGTATTGCTGGTGCTCTGACCCCACAGGTACTGAGTTATTATAAAGAGCATTAGCAATCGCAAAGAGGTGTTCTTGACCATCAGTTCCTAGATCTACCAAGCCATCCATATTTTTATCGTAAATCTCATTGGCAAGAAGATTTGGAGAGTAGGTTCCATCAGGACGAATCCAGAATAGGATTCCATCAATAAACCAATCATGGTCAAAAGTGTAGCGATTTCCATTGTAGACAAACACTACACGCACACCGCGACCATCAGGGCCATTGAAAGACCTGTATAAGAACTTTTGCGCCGGCGCGTCATACACATCTGAAATCAGTTCAGCAACTTCCTCCTTACTCATTATCGGACTAATATCGTTCTGGGCCTGGATTTCAGGCGAGGAAAAAACAATAAATGCAAAGAGAATTCCGAGTAAAACTAGTTTTTGCATAATTACCCTCCCTAGGTTTCCAGGATTATCTTGCCAGTAATAATACAGAGGATTAACTTTTCAAGGAATATTCAACAGGGTAATTTAGAATAATATCGCTTCTTTGTCAATCTTAAGCAAAAAAAATAAACCCCTGACCAGACGTATTGTCCAGACAGGGGTTAATATTGTTAAGAACCACTTTGTGTTTGTTCATGAGGAGGAAGATCAAGTACGATATAGCAATGCGGACATTTGATCTGATTACCATCACCTTCTAGGATGTACTTGAAGCAACCACTGCAGAATCGGCCATTACACAAAGGGCAATCAAAGTCTGTCCCATCTGGACCGCGTTTATTACACTTCGGGCATTTACGCGGATCTACTACTATGACACCTGGCATACAAACCCCCTTATCCGTTCAAGGAATTACTGAATTGCGGACTTTGGAAACTAACACGTAGTATTGTGTTAGTCAATGCCGACCCCTTGTCTTGGGTTTGGGAAGGGGAGTAAGATAAGAGCAGTATTTAAAGGTTTCTTTTCAAGAATAGTTCGCATAATAACCAGTTAGCTGACATATTCCTTTTCTTTCCGAGTTGATGCACGAGTGAAAAAATCTTTCAAATTTCTTTTTTATTTTAATGAGGGGATATTAGGTGTTTTCTTCGCAAAGCTACGAAAACGGTTTTATTTTGAGGGGAATAGGAATACAATAACAATGTTAAACAACGTGAAATGAATTTATGAATCAAATCGTCTATATTTTAAAAAATGAATCAATGCCAGAGTATGTAAAAATTGGTTTTACTCATGGTGATGTTAAAAAAAGACTTAAGCAGTTAGATCGGACAGGTGTGCCACTTCCATTTGAGGTTTATTACGCAGCAACGGTAGAAGATGCTGAAAGAGAAGAAAAATGGCTTCATTCTATTTTTGCTGATCGTCGAGCGCGAGATAGCCGAGAATTTTTTAAGATGAACCCAGAATATGCGGCGCTTGCATTAAAACGAGTAGAAATTAGAGAAACTAAGATTGATAGCGGATTAACCCCAGAACAAGAAAAAGAAGTTGATGGGGTTAAAGAAAGACGCTCAAGATTTCATTTCGCACAGTACGGGATTCCTGTCGGATCAAAACTTACCTTTACCCGCGATTCAAATATTGTTGCTGAAGTAGTAGAAAATGACAAAATTAAAATTAACGGCAAAGTAAATAGCTTGTCCAGTTTCGCTATGGAATTGTTGGAGTATTCGAGACGACCGCAAGGGACGCTGTATTTTGAGTTTGAAGACGAGATTTTAGATGACA
>JAZDMR010000019.1:0-25071 GCA_043800725.1 bacterium
TTGGTCTACCCTGGCCGAGTACCTTCACTGGTACAATTATGAAAGAATACATCTTGGGAAATACTTAAACGGACTTACCCCGATAGAAAAGTATCTATCCTATCAGGTAAAAGTGTCAGTCTTGACTGTTAACTGAAGGGAAAAAGACCGCGTGTACTTAAGTCCTCAATAGTTTTCTGTAACGAAACCTAAATGAGATGTGTATATGCGGTCGAATGCGGTACTAGGTAATATAGACGGGCGGAGCAATCCTGCCATGACATAAGAGCATTAGAGGTCCCCCCTCCGTCGCTCATACGAAATGTAGAAAAGTCCGCCCGCCAATATGCCGTAGCTGGCTAAAGTGTGTCGAGCCGGGGTTGGGTTTCACTCAACGATTAACCAGTACGATATAAAGTAGAATGGGAAGGCGGGCCGCAAGAAAATGGCAGTCCGCGCAAGTGACTACCACTAGGAAAACCCACCTCCCCATCTTGGAATCAACTAGTAGGACACAATACCGGAGGGTGAACCAAGTTGTCTGCCAGGTCCCTAGCTATGCCCTAGAAGAACCTAGCCATCCTCTAGTCAGTTTTTAATTTAAAAGGTTCGGATAATTAACTTAATCCAGATGCCCTGATCTATCAAGAACAGCCGCCCAGTATTTATTCGGACAAACGGGTAACATCAATAAACTGATATGGCTTGCTCCAGGAAGAAAAATAGCTTTTATCCTCCAACAACGGCAGCTCCTGTTTAAATAAGATATTTACAATAATCCGGAAAGTATTAACCGGGGAGATTTTAGGATAGAGTGTGGTTCGGCCTGGTTCGGGCAGGAAATAAGCATTTAAGATCGAGAACCGCTCATGCATATCGGTCTGTTCCGGGTTTTCCCAGTCTAGTCCGGAGCCCGGACCATGGTCAGCCTGCAAAACAATTATCGGGGGCGATTCATACCTGGCAAGTAAATCCTCTATCATCTCCTCAATCTTGGTGTTGAGAAACGTAAGCTGATTGCGATATCTTGTTCGATAGTCTTCTACGCCCGGGTGATCTTCAAAATAATGGCTGCCATCCCGGCCGGTCACTTTGCCGGGCACAACATCTGCCAATCCGTCCTGATCAAAAACAAAAGGCGGGTGAGCCAGGGTGATATGGAGATATGCCAAAGTCGGTTCGGGATTATCAGCAATCTCTGGTAGGCGTTCCAGAGTAGATAGTATTTCCTCGCGATAATTATCAAGCTGGAAAGTATAATAAAAATACATGGTTAGGGGGGTAGTATTTAAAAGCATTCGGTCGAATTCGTTTAGCGACAGCTTGCGGCCGAAATTAATCGCATTCTGGTCCGGCTCGTCAACTCCCGCAACTCGGGGCGTACTTTGAATATATTGATAGCCCTGAGCTTCAAAAATCTGCCGGACTTTATTATTTTCAAATAAATCAATGATGGAGCGCCGGTCGTCCGATTCTTGCCCGTTTTGCTCAGACAAATAATTGACATACTCCATGTTCAAAGACGAGGCAATAGAAAAATATGTCTGAGGATAGTTAGAAGTGCTTTCCTTGCCAATTAAAAATCCTTTATCTTCTAAAAATGAGATAAATTCGCTGTTGTCATGGCCATAAATCTCCGACAGAATATCCTGCCGGGCATAGCCGTCAAAAATAATATAATAAACGTCCGGCTTGTCTGTGGAATCATCAATAGGGACAGTAATAGCCGGTTGGCTTATTGATCGACTGTCATTCTCAGTGAACGCTGAGAATAACATCTGGCTCAAAGGAATGGCGGCCAGAACCAAGCCGACTATCAGCACAATTTTATTTGAATCAACTAAGCGTCTTTTGGTTCGAACTACCCAGATCCAAATCGCCAGATATATAATAATTAATCCGATCCCCAGTAGAGTATAATTGGGAATTTCCCCATTTCCCAGCTTAAGCGGCGGGATAACTTTTAGGAAATGACCAAAGCTAGTAAAGAAAAAAGCGAACAGCGAGGTTAACAGAGCTGATTTTTCCGTACTGCATAATAATCCTTTAATTATTAGAAAAATCAGCGTCGTCCCGACCAGCGAAACAATTATGGGCTTGAGTAAATAGCCGGGCCTGACCAAATCCAGATTGTTGCTGTACAAAAAAAGAATCGGGGCCAGCGCAAACAGCCAGGGATGAACAGGATAAATTAGCAACTTTTTGAGCTCTTCAATCATCAAAACAAGAGATAATGATAAATTATTTTATAAACATTAAACTTGGTTTATTATCTCATAAAAATAAAAAACTCCCCACTTGGACCGATGTCTTAAGTGGGGAGGTTAATGAATAGGTTGTTTAATTGACACCCTTTGCATAGAGCGCCGGAACTGATGTGAAAGCCTTCCAGCCCGGATAAACCGCGCGATTTCCAAGCAGATGCTCAATCCAGAGTAAGCGATTATACTTGGCGCCCCTATCTGAACGAGCTACCGATCCCGGCTTGATGCCGCTGAAGCCGCCGGCCACCGCAATGTCAGCATAATGACCAAACTCCGTGTCACCGCTCCGCTGGCTTACCACCACTGTCATGCCATGCTGCATTGCCAACTGACCTGCCCTCAGGGCTCGGGTAACTGTGCCCCATTGGTTGGTCTTGTCCAGCATGGAGTTGGCAAATCGCGGATTCGGCGGCAGACTCTTAGCTAATAAATCCGGATTGGTGCAGAAAATATCATCGCCCACCAGCTGGATCCGATGACCCAGACGCGCGAACATCCTAATCCAAGTAGGTTTGTCATTCTCAGCAACGCCATCCTCAATACTGATGATTGGGAACTTATCTACCAAAGCTACCCAGTAATTCACCAGAGCTTCTCCTGCGAGCGGATCGCCTGTGGGCTCCACCTGATATTGTCCGTCTTTAAAGAAGGCTGAGGCTGCCGGATCCAGAGAAAGACACATGTGCTCACCAGGCTTGCGACCAGTCTTCTCAATAGCGCGCATGCCATAGACTAAGGCTTCTTCATTCGACATGAGCTGGGGAGCGAAACCGCCCTCGTCGCCTAGCGTAGTCGGATGTCCGTCTTCATGCAGAATTTCTCTCAGTGCATGAAACGTCTCAACCAGCCAGCGCACTGCCTCGGCAAAGGTTGGGGCGCCAACCGGTACCCACATAAATTCCTGAATCCGCAATCCATTTCTGGCATGCAGGCCACCGTCCATGAACTTGCAGTGGGGTACTGGCAAACGACAGGCAGTCGGACCACCCAGAAACTCGAATAGCTCCTGTCCTCTGCTACTAGCGGCAGCCTTGGCCACGGCATAGGAAACTGCCGTGGTGGTGTTTGCCCCGATCTGACTGAGATTACCTGAGGTATCCAGACTACACATAACCTCATCCACTTCTGCCAAATCAAACGGAGACATGCCGATAAGCGCAGGCGCAACCATCTTTTCAATAGCCTCAACCGTACACAGTACGCCCTTTCCTCCATAGCGTTCTGCATCTCCATCGCGTTTTTCATGCTGTTCTTTTTCACCCGTGGAAGCACCCGATGGTGACATAGCATAGGCCACTGTACCATCAGACAGCGTTACTCGGGCCATGGTATTCGGATTCGGACGAGAGTCTATCCCTTCCAAACCCTCAACCTTACTAATGGTAACTCCCATAATTCAGATACCTCTCTTTCTGGTTGAACCGAAAGTAACTAAATTGCTAAAGACCAATCAAAAATCTTCCGTCCTCCTTACTTGATCTATATTTGACCTATGCAAGTACTAAAACGGAATGATCCGGATCAACTTTACGATAATCGCACCTCTATGTCAATTTTTTCCAGTACTTAGGATAATTGTTTAAATATAATAACCAATGCTATAATAGCTGAGGTACCGGGAATCGCTTGTTGATTCCTAGGGCCAGTAGCAAGGAGAACCTTCCGTAAATCGCATTGGTGACTTCCAATGCTTTCGAAGGAGTGTGAACAATGAATAAACGACGGATGACGGCGATGCTGCTTCAGAACTCAAGCTAAAAAGCTCGTTCTGAAGAACTTAGCCGTCGGTAGCTAACGCTACCACTTTGGCGACATGAGCCCAGTGCTTGTGTCGCCTTTTCCTTATCATACACAGCCTCTTTTCCTCGTAACCATAAATCTACGTTTACAGCTGATAAGAAAAGAGGCCTACCAAAGTAAGCCTCTAGTCTGCACTTATCGCAGAAAAGAACAAAAACGAACGGTTGAGGAATCCATGCACTATAACTTCAATGAAGAGATAAGTTGAAATCCACTTAGCTGGTCAAGATTTTTGGCCATCTTCGCATGGAACGAAGTTATGCGCTGGGATCCAGCGTCCACCTTCAGGATCATCCTTCAACCTAATAATCTGGTGCTTCGGAACTGGTACGCAGGGACAATCAAAACCTTCATTACATCCGGGGTAATGATCTTTGAAGCCCCCATCGTCACTTACCTCCGCAATAGTGTGTGGTGACTTTGTACAGATTCCTGCCAGCACTCCATTCTGTGGACTAGCGATTGGTGCAACCATGACGGTTTGTCCAATTTTAAATATCATTCTACTAACCCCCGTTGTGCCCTAAAGTATTTGGCGAAGAAAAACGTATGATACTATCATACGATTTTTATTAATATAATCAATCCTCTTTTTCCACAGTTTTTAAGTATTTTGGCAAACATTAGCCAAAGCAGTTTTATTATATTTCATTCATGGTAAACCCGTGGCCTTCTGTGACCACTGAAAAAAGGGTCGCCACGTATTTGTGACGACCCAACATAAAGAGCGCTGTTCACCCTGTCTTATAATTAAAGGGTACAAACGTAGGTTCGCACTCTGCGCTTATCTCATAACCGCAAATCTATGTTTATGGTTGTGCTTATCTCGTAACCGCAAACCTATGTTTGCGGTGTTTGATAATTAATGTATATTATTCATGGTGGCATCGCAGGTGATTGATGTTAAATCGAAAACGAATATATGTAGAACAGCTCCCGTATTTCATCACGGTTAATTTTTTCAAACGAAAACCATTTTTTCGCTACCCTGGATATACCCTGCTCATGTTGCAGGTTCTTAAGGTGCAAAGGGAGCAATACTTTTTTAAGCTATACGAATATATACTAATGCCTGATCACTATCATATTATTATCTCACCAGCAAAGGATAAAAACATTAGTAATGTTATGCATCACTGCAATGGCATGTTTGCAAAATTGTTTAATCGTAAGTCTGGCAACAAAGGCCAAGTATTCCAACATGGCTTCTATGATCATGGGATCAGAGACCTAAGGGACTATCAAATAAAAGCACAATATATCCACATGAATCCTGTACGGGCTGGGTTAGCTTTACAACCAGAACAATACCCATGGTCATCTGCTCGAAATCGTGTTTTGGGAGATGAGGGACTAATCAAGCTTGATGATGTTGACCTGTAGAAGCTGAAACTGGTACAAACGTAGGTTTACGCCCTATGCTTATCTCGTAACCGCAAATCTATGTTTGCGGTGGCATAATACTGAATAAATGAAAAGGCGCAACTCTGTGGCCGCGCCTGTTTGCAAAACAAAGACTTTATTCTGTTTCACCATCAGCGGATTCTTCGTCAGGTTCAGCAATTGCTGGCGGCTCGCCCAGTGTTTCCCGAGAGACAATCATAGCCCAGGTCGAGCTACCAACCATGAACCCCAGATCCTCAACCGGTCCGTCTCCGTCCAAAACCAGTTCGTTTATCATGTCCACTGTCAGGCCAGCTCTTTGAAAAAGCTCTTCAAACCTGATTTTTTTTGGAGCTGCTTCCCCCAAATCTACCTCGTGAACTTCGACAGCCAATACTTCAACAACCCGTATTTTAGCCATATATCCTCCCTGATCTTGCTAAAAATATGGAAAACAAAAGAACAGCACCTAAGCCATCCTATGAGTTTATTTTCTTCATGTCAATTTATGCTGCGCTTTTACTTTTTTAAGTAAGCTTTATCAGCTTTAGACTGATCTTCACGGGACATTGAAGTTCTTTTCCTAGATATCCAGCTTATCCCCTAATTCAAGTGGCTGAAAATCGATTTTTTCCTGCTCAAAAATCTGACCAGCCAATTTATAAAATGTGCCTTGCCGGCTGTAGTCTTTCAAATAAGCATCATGAATCGGGATCACCTTGCCAGGCCGCAATCTTTTTACCCACTCAATCGGATCTACTAGTTTGGACCAAGGCGCGGCGATCGGCAAGGCCAGCACTTCGCATTTATCTACTCCGCGAACCGAGTATGAATCGCCCGGGTGTAAAAACTTCCCATTGATTAAAAAAGCGAAATTATGACAGATCGGCACCGGCAACGGCCCGTGCTCAGCTTCAAAAGCCTGGATGGTAAAGTCGCCAATTTCTTTTTTCTCTTCATTCTGGATAACCTCATATTCCAAATCCTCCTCCTTGAGCAATTCACCAATTTCCTCCGAGCAAATAATCCGAGGCTGGTGCATAGCCACTAATTCATGCAAAGCTTCCGGCCAATAATGGTCCGCGTGCTGATGAGTCAGAACAATAATATCCACCTCGCCAATATCTGCGGGCGTAATCTTCTTTTCTAAAAAACAATATTTGCCAGGATCAAACAAAAGCTTAGTATCCCCTTCTTGTAATAAGATGCATGAATGTAAATATTTTTGAATTGTCATAAGGCTTTTAGTTAGCCATTGATATGATTTATTTATGCCTGATTTGCGGAAAAAAAGCAATTGACAAGACCTGCATCAATGCTAGGATGAGGCCCTAAGTTCATTGCAAATATGCACCACCAGCCGGACAATCTACCAAATTCAACTACTTGAAGAAATAACCAGAAAAAGGAGATGGGATGATGGAATTGTTGGAGAACCGGATCCTCTGGACTGCGATAACAGCGGATGTCCTGGCCCAGCTGATAAAAGTTATTGTTATTTTCTTTTCTGAACGTCGCTGGGCCTGGTCCAAGTTTTTCGAAGCCGGTGGAATGCCCTCATCGCATTCAGCCATCGTTACTTCACTGGCCATTGCTATCGGTTTAGTGAATGGTTGGGACAGCACATGGTTTGCCATAACAGCCGTCTTCGGCATCCTTGTCATCCACGAAGCGACAGGAGTTCGACGAGCTGCGGGATTACATGCTCAAAGACTGAACGAGCTTGCTGAGATATGGAGCCATCTATTCAACAATAGCCCAAAGCCTGATACTCTGCGTACACTGATTGGTCACACCTATCCACAGGTTATTGCGGGAATAATCCTGGGTGCTGCTGTCAGTCTGATGGCCTATTACTGGATAGGCTATCTCACCCCGAGCCCGATCTATACTTTTTAGAACGGGCTCTTAACTTTGCATAAAAAATCCGGTATCTTATAATTATTATTGACATTTTGCTCCATAATAGTACTATCTAAAAGTCCGCGCCCTAACCGGCTAGTACAGTCAGGTAAGGCACGGACCGTAAGCTCCTAAACAATCACTCAAACCCTCCCGTACACAAGACTCAAAGGGAGGCTGTCTGGAGAAGGAATTCTGAAAGACAGTATGCATGGACGCATGCGTTAAAACTGCTCTGAAATGACGAAGGATTCAACATTGCAGGGAATGTAAGGCGCTCCTATTCCGGAACAGGAATATTCGAGTGGCTGTCGTGCACCAGTGCCCAAGACAGCGAAAAAAAGCGCTTCACTCTGATTTCTACGCTAGCATGTTCCGGAGCTTTGCTGAATTTCTTGTCAGCGTGTAATTGTGCCCACCCGATCAAGCGGCCGTTCCCCTAGAGAGCGGCTAAGCGGATGTTGCGCAACTTACCGCGCTTCATATCTGATGGTGCAGGCGGACATCCGAGACGCTATTTTCGCCTTCTCGTAGTTCTCAAACTATGAGCCTGGCTGCACTCGTCTCGGATCGCTCTGGCATACCGGGTCATAATTCACGATTATGCGTGAATTTCTTCTCTGGTTTTCTTTGTTCATTTACTCATGCAATTCTCGGGCTTAACATGGCGTATTATTAGCGCTTGAAAAGCCCGCAACCCGGGACCTGTCAAAACCAAAGCATTCAGCTAAGGTGGAGATAGGTCCCGTATTTTTTTATTTCAAAAACCGCTTAAGATTTAAGCGTCCGGTTTTATAATTTATTATTGCAAGGCTTTGCGCACTTGCTCTACAATGTCATTTAAATTCCACTCGGGCTTATGCAGATACTGAAAAGCGCCATAGGAAAGGGCTTCTGCTACCCTGTCAGATTCTGACATGTGAGTCAGAAGCATTACTTTTGCTCTTTTACCCCAGTTGTCTTCCCTGAGCTGTTTCAACATGGTCAAGCCATCCATTTTGGGCATGACCAAATCCAGTAAAATCAGGTCAGGATGTTTTTCCAGAGCCAGGGTTAATCCCTGCTCGCCATCCTGAGCCTCTAATACTTCATAGCCAGATTCTGAAAGTGAGTTTGCTACAGCTCTTAACATAGCTATTTCGTCTTCGACAACTAGCACTCGAGGTTTGGTTTTTCTTAAATGCTTGAGTACCATAATAATCTTAATTATACCGAACTTGCGACTTTTTGAACAGGCAAGGTGAAATAAAAGGTGCTGCCTTTGCCTTCTTCGGAAGCCACGCCGATTCTGCCTTGATGGGCATCAATAATGCCCTTGGCAATAACCAATCCCAGGCCTGTGCCCTTTTGCTGGCGATCTTTTTTGGTTTCCTGAAATTGGGTGAACTTATTGAACAACCGCTGGATATTTTTCGGGCTTATCCCTTCGCCCGAATCAGTCACGGCAATGATTATTGAATCAGGCAGACCGATAAATTCCGGCTCGGTCTTTTTTATCAGCCATTTTATGCCTATCTCGGCAGCCTCCTGATTAACAGAACTGTTCTGGGTATGCTTAAAATATTGAACTGTGACCTGGCCGCCGCTAAAAGTGAATTTTAAGGCATTAGACATTAGATTGTTCAGCACCTGGGTTATTCTCACTGAATCAATCTCTATGCTCTCATTAATGTTATCACTTGCTACCACGGCTAATTCGATCTTCTTTTCAATGGCAGTCGGCTGGTAAAAATTAACCCAGTCATCAATCAATTCTTTGATATTGGTTGGTTCGGGATGTATTTCAAACTTGCCTGATTCCAACTTGGCCACGTCGAGCAAATCATTAACCAAACCCAGCATGGTCGAGGAGCTTTGGTGAATCAGATTAATATTTTCTTTTAGGTTTTTGGGCGATCGGCTATTTTTATTCTTTTGAATCAGCTCTGACATCATCTTGATGCCGTCCAAAGGCGAACGAAGCTCGTGGACCATCATGGAAGTAAAATCCTCGCGCATTTTTTCTACCTGCTTTTCTTTGGTAATATCGTGGAAAATTACCACGCCGCCCAGCACCTCGCCTTTGTCTACACCAATCTGGCTTTTTACGGGAGTAACGAATATTTGAAAATATTTATCCATTACTGGGACATTATCGGCCACCATTACTTTATCCAGCTTCACGCTTTCTTCTAGTTTGCCTCGGATATCAAAAGCCCCACCCAGATTTTCGATAAAGTCAAAAATTGTAACATCTTTTTCCCCCGACAAACCGATTACTTGCTTAGCGGCCGGATTGATTACTGCAATTCGATAATCTTTATCAGTCATCACTACGCCCTCGGTCATGCTCTCAACCATCGCATTAAGCTTACGCTGCTCTGTTTGGATAACTTCTTGCAAACGAGTAACCGCTTGCGAGGCTTGCTGGGTAATTTTATACAAAATTGTGGTCTCTTCCTCTTTATACAAGCCTGGCTCAGTGTGCGCCACAGTGAGAATGCCTACAACCCGCTCGCCGATTACCACCGGAATATTGAAAAATGATTTTACCGGCGTTTCAATATCCTCGATAACAATCGCACCGGACAGCACTTCTTCTACTTGATCTGACTTGTACTCCTTATTTAATAGAGCTGATAAAGATTTGAGCATCCGATCTTTTATCTCGTTTATAAACTCTCGTGATACAGAATCTTCCAGGTGCACCTTAAAAAGTATCTTCTCGGGTTGAAGCAGCATATAAGAAACCGCGTTGTATTCAATAAACTGGTGCAAAGAGCCGGTTATCACATCCACAATCTGTTGAACATCCAAAGAATAGCCCGTTCTATCCGCTAATTCTTTCAGGATAGCCAGCTCATACATTCGCCTTTGCATTTCTTCCTCTCTTTTCTCCAGGCTCTGCTTAGACTGCCTGCTTTGCAAATAAAAAAAGGCGCTCATTAAAATCATCAATACCGCAATGACTAACGTTAGTAAAGTAAAACTATCCATTATATGGGATTATTTAAAAACTAATTATCCCTTAGGCTGGCTCAGCTGCTTAGCCTCTTTTTGAGCTCGGCCCAATACTTTCAGGGTCCAGATAAAAGTAACAAACCAGACTAGAAAAACCGGCAAAACTGTCCAGACACCGCTCTCATCAGCATACATAAAAGCCGTAGCCACAATGCCCAGGCCATACATTCCAACAAGCATGGTGATAACTAATACCCGAGTAACTCTGCCTACTAATGACCCTTTGACCATATTGTAAACAGACCGCCCCTTTAGAAATAAAAAGATGCTGCCCAGCACTAGCACGGGCCAGCCAATCATTAAGACGATATTTCGCAAAGTAACCTCCATAATTGTTGTGATTTAATTAGTAATTAGGTTTTTATATCCGGATACTTGGCAAAGACCGAACCTAGGGCATTTTTCACGATTTGTCCGGATAAATCCACATAAGCATCAACCAATTTCTGGACGACCTCAGAAGCATCACCTAAAAAATCAGCTACAGTGCCGTCATCAGATACCTCAAGTCCTGCGATGGTCCGAGCTTTTAATACCGCAATATCCGGCCCCAAGATTATCGCCTGTTTGGCAATTATTTCCGAAAGCAGATTTATATACTGTTCTTTGTTCTCCATAATTAATCCCATTAATGGATAAAAACTAACTTGAGAATACTACAAAATGACCATGAATTCAATAAAAAGCATTAAAAATTAATTCTGATGATTTATACAAAATAATCTTTCGATTAAATAAGTTGATTTTTATCGTATAATATGTTAGTATTATAATGTTGGAATTAAATAATAGCTTGTCAAAACTGAATGATTCCGCAAAATCCCCCTATTAAACCTTAATTTATTTAGAAGCCGTTTTTTACGGCTCTTTTTTAAATCTTTTATTAAGCAAAATATATGAATAAATACCTAATTCTTGCAACATTATTTGCTCTTTTGTTTTTGGGAGTCCCCTTTGATCAAGCTCAAGCCCAAAATACCTCGATCCAGGGAATATTAACCACTCCCGATGGTACTGCCGTGAGCAGTGCTTATATTTATATCCATGACCTGAACTGGAGTGTTTCACAAAACTACTATACCAACTCTGACGGCTCATTTTATTTTTACGACCTGCCTAATAAAACCTATACCCTTGAGGTTTATGCTTATAATAGCACCTACTCTGACCCGGATCCCTTTGAAGTCATTGTAGCCAATGGTAACACTACTGATCTTGGAAATGTAGAATTAGTAACCCCTAATGTTACCGGTACACTGCTCCAGCCAGATAATTCTCCGATCTCAGGCATGTATATTTATATTCATAATTCCAACTGGTCTGTTTCAAGATCAAGCTATACCAATAGTGACGGGGAATTCGGATTCAATATCTCAGCCTCGGGCAATTACACTGTTGAATTATGGTCATCCTACAACGACTATTGGCCGCCAGAACCCTTTACCGTGGCTATCACTGGATCTACGGACAATGATTTGGGTGAAATCTTTTTTAAAGAACCCAATATCTCCGGCACGATTACTGAGCCTGATAATATTACTCCCGTTGAAAATATTAACGTAACAATCCGAAACAGCAACTGGTCTATTTCAAAATACACCAGTACTGATTCAAATGGCGAATATAATACGTACATTGGCACTCCCGGAACCTATATAGTTGAATTATACTGCTGGGATTGCTCTTATCCAGTCCCGGATAACTCTCAATTCACCTTAGTACAAGGAGTAAACTCCGTGGTAAACCTCAGCTTGGTTGAACCCAATCTTAACGGCAAAGTTACCTTACCGGACGGAATAACCGCTGTTACATCAGGCTCAGTCTCACTACATAACAACAGCTGGAGTTTTTACCGTTCAGACAGTATCGATACCGACGGGACATTCAATTTTAATGTTTCCAGTAGCGGCACCTATACTATCGAAATCTGGACTTATGATAATGCCAGCTATTCCAATCCCGCACCCATAACTTTTGCGTATACCGAAGGTGACACGATTTATTACGACGGAACAAACGGCTCCGAGGTGATCAAATTACGCACGCCCTCCATGCAAGGCAGAGTTCTTATGCCTGACGGATCCGGAGCTTCTTACGCTTCCTTAAATTTGCATGATAGCTCATATAGTTATCAGGGATCGGCCTGGTCCAGCACGGACATGGATGGTTATTTTACTATGTCGGCAGTATCAACGGGGACTTATACTTTGGAAATTACCCCGTCCTGGAACCAAAATGCCGTAGTCAGTCCCGACCCGATTTCCATTTCTTTGACAGAAGGGACAACTAATACAGCATACTTAAGCAGTCCGATTTCTCTGGAAAGAGCCAATAAAACTATTTCCGGCTATGTGGTTCGGCAGGACGGCACTCGAGTGACTGATGCTTATATTTCAGCTTATCAGAGAAATGGCAACGGCTGGGCAAGTACTACTGCAAGCTCCTCGGGGGTATTTGAATTACTGGTCGGCCGAGGCGACTGGTATGTGTCAGTTTGGCCGAATACCTGGCCGGCTGACTGGGGCTACTATGAATCGCCCACCAAGGTGTTGTTTGAAGAAAGTAATAACGTAGTTGAAAGCACCACGGTAAATTTTGAAGTTTTAGGATTTACTTCCACCCTATCAGGCCGAGTTCTTTATCCCGATGGCAGTGTCCCTCCCACATTTGATTACGTAAGCGCCAGCGCTTGGGGACAAGATAATGGGGGGAACTGGGCCAACGCCAATAGCCAGGGATATTTCAGCATGGATCTTCCTCCGGGTACTTTTAACCTAGAGATCTACTCCTCAAACAATTCATATGGCGCGCCAAACAGATCAACAATAACCCTGCTTGATGGGGAAACGAAAAACATCGGAACTGTTTATTTCGTAGAAAAAAATGAATTTATCAAGGGCACGGTCAGGGATTCAAACGGCAATCCTCTGGAAAACCAGTCAATCAACGCTTGGAAAGAAACCGGCAGCGGCTGGGATTGGCAAACCACAGACAGTAACGGTGATTTTACTTTAAGTGTCACGCCGGGCCGGTGGAATGTGCATGCTTATCCGGCCTGGGGGTATGACGATGATTCGATCACTTATGTGGCCACCCAAGAACCGGTCACCGTTGTTTTGGAAGCAAATCAAACAGTCAATGATACGGATTTTGTTTTTGCCATTGCTGACGCAACTATCCAGGGCACGCTTCAAGACGCGGACGGCAATGTGCTTGATGATATCTTCGGTTGGGTCTATGCCAGTCGCGCCAATCAAACCCGCGGGTCTGAGGGGTACTGGTATTCTGATTTAGGCGGATCAATTGACCGGGGTACCTTTACTCTAAAAATACCAGCGGGAACCTGGGACTTGGGCGCCTACCTTGGCTGGTCAAACGACTATACAGCAGCTTCATCCACCTCAGTGGTTATTGAATCAGGTGAAACAGTTGATGATGCAATAATAACTGTATTACCAAATGACGCCACTATAACTGGAACTTTTTACGACGAGGACGGCGAATTAGCTACCGACATTTGGGGTAGTGTTTTTGCCGAAAACGGCATTGGCGGCTATCAATGGAGCAATATTAACGACGGAATTTATGAGCTTCACGTGGCAGCTGGTACTTGGCGAGTTGGCTACTGGGTAGATCATACTTCTGGGTATCAAGACCATCCGCCGAAAGATAACAAAATAACCATTGCCTCGGAAGAAGCCAAGGTCTTCAATATCAATCTGCAGAAGCTGGATTCAGTGATCGCGGGAACAGCTCTTAAGCCTGACGGCACGCCCATGGCCAATGCCTGGATTTCAGCTGACACTTCCTTTGCCGGCCAGAGCAGCAACGATACGGGATTTTATGACTGGTGGAATAATCAGGGAAGAATTACTGACAATGACGGCAAGTTCTCAATTCAGGTCACTGCCGGTTCCTACTTTGTCACCGGAAGCCTTCCGCCGGATCAGGGATATATCAATCCTGAAAAACAAAAGGTGACGGTTGACGCTGATAACTCTGCGGATCTTATTCTTCAATTTAGGGAATCTGACGCTCAAATCAGCGGTGAAGTCACCCTGGACGGAACAGCCAATGAGGCCACCATCTGGGGCTGGTCGGAAAAGGGCGGTTACACTGAAACATATACTAGTGATGGCGACTATTCCCTGAATGCAACGACCAATGATAACTGGCATATTGGTGCATACTATGAAACATCGTCAACTTTCTATCAATCATCAGTGCATATTGTGGAGATGGGCGATAACAGCACGGCTACCCAAAATATTGTTCTGATTGAAAGCACTCAAACAATTCCGGCTCCCATTACCACCACTTTCAGCACGGCTAATACGAAAAATATCACTCTGGACGATGGAACAAATATCACCATGCCGGCTTATTCCATTTCTTCCACTGAAGTGAATGTGACTGTTACGGCTTCGCCCAGGGCCCTGCCTGACCACGGCACAGCAAATGTGCTGGGAATCGGCTATGATTTGGAAGCTCGCTATGCTTCCGGCGATCAAAGCGGTCAGACTATCACAACTTTCGCATCTGACGTGACAATGTGTCTGCCCTACACTGATGATCAGCTGGAAGAAGAGGGCTTAACAATCGATGACCTGGTGCCTAAATATTGGGATAGTACAAGTGGAACCTACAAGGATGTAAAAAATGCCGTGGTTAATGAAGATGACCATATGGTCTGCTTTACCACGGATCACTTTACCAGCTTTGCCATTACCTCTGTCCCAAGTATTGGCTCGCTAAGCGTCGTACCCATCATCACGTTGACCAGCCCCGAGGATAACACGGTAGTTAATGTAAAATCTGTTTCAGTGGCAGGAGAAGTAAACGATCCTGAAGCACGAGTTACTATTACTTTAAATAGTGGAGCAGTCGGCACTGTTGCTGTTGATTCATCAACGGGCGCTTTTTCTCAAACAGTCACTGACCTTGAAATAGGTGAAAATATAATCACCGTAAATGCCAGCAACAACGCCGGCGCTGAACATGTTGACCGAATGATAATTTACGAAACCGGCTTTCCAGAAGAAGATTTGCCTCCTGATTCCACGGAAAGCGGAATTGAAAAAAGCCTTATAGTCACCCCGACAACCTATGGCGGGCCTCAGGTCAGAGTATTTGACCGATTGGGAAATCTTCAGACTTCATTTTTTGCCTACGCGCCATCACTCAGGGGGAAAATCAGTTCTTTGGCCATGGATTTGGAGGCAGACGGAAGTGATGAAATAATCACTTATCCCGGGGCGGGCATGGGTCCTCATATCAGGGTATTTGACGCCGATGGCACTTTGATTACTCAATTTTTTCCCTATCACGCTTCTTTCCGGGGAGGAATTGAAGTTCAGTCCGCGGATGTGACCGGGGACAGCATCGCTGACCTGATTGTCAAACCGCTGACCGGCGGCAGTCCTAATATAAGGGTTTATTCATATAATGCTGAGACTCTGGAATTTGAATTAGTAGATTGGTTTTGGGGCCTAAACGAAAACTTCAGAGATCAGACCAGCCTTAAAATTGGGGATGTCACCGGAGACGGACAAAAAGACATTGTCATTGCGCCGATGAATAATGGCGGTCCAAATATTCGAGTATACACTTACACCTCGGATACCGAAACATTTGAACTAGTTGACTGGTATTGGGCCTATCAGGAAGCATATCATGGCGGCGTCGAAATTGCCCTGGCAGATATTGATGGTAATACCGGCAAAGAAATTATCACTTGGCCGGCTCATAATGCCGGGCCAAACATCCAGGCCTACGCATATAACTCAACCACGGAGGAATTTGAAAAACTGACTTGGTACTGGGGCAACCATGAAAAATATACTGGCGGCTTAAATGTTAAATTCGCCGATCTTAACAATGACGGGCAAATAGACATCATTACCGCGCCAACCAATGGAGCTCCCAACGTCCGGGTGTCAACTTATAACTCGACCACGGAAGCAGTGGAATTAATCGATTGGTTCTGGGCTTATCAGGAATCTTACCTGGGCGGGGTCAGTCTAAACATTGCCAATCTTGATAAAGATGATTACCCCGAACTAATTACCATGCCGATTAATGGCGGCGGCCCCAACCTTCGGGTCTATGAATACGACTCCTCCACCGAAACAATGGTTCTGAAGGATTGGATAATCACCCATAATGAAAGCATGAGATCCGAGGTCGCGGTAAAAGTAGCTGATTTGGACGGTGATGGTGATTCTGAGATTGTTGCCAGTCCGACGGCTGGCGGACCAAATATCAGGATCTTCTCCTGGGAAAATGATGAGCTGGTCTTACTAAATTGGTTTTGGGGCTTTGCTGATAATTTTCAATACGGCGCCAAGGTTGACTTCGGGATAATTGACAGTACTTATGAGTCGCTAGTTACTCAGACAAAATCCCAGATTGAAGGAAATATCAAAGTTATGCTGTCACGCTGGACCACTGGTTTCGGCCATTTCACCGGCCTGACAAAACTGCCTTAATAATTAGAAAAACTAAAAAGTAACCAAAAAAGCCCCGATGCACATCGGGGCTTTTTGATAGTATCTACTTTAAAAGATTTTTGTATAATCCCAGTTTTGTAATAATTTATTCAATCGAGAAATAAGAGTTGTCCTATTTTTTAAACACTCTAATAAGACTGCCATTATCGGCCCACGCCAATCTGTTAAAAGCTGAGAAAGCCAGAATCGGACTACAAATTCAATGACTTCTTTTCTGTTGCCACGAAATTGAATATCTGCCCCACCTAACTGATCAATTAACTGGCAGATTCTTCTGTCCTGAGTAAAAACAGCCCATGATTTATCAATGTCTTTGGGAATCTTTAGCTGCCCGCCTTTAATTAAAAGTTTGGAAACATCAACTTTCTTTTTTAGCAATTCCTTCAGGACAATATCACGGAACTTCCGATAGTCTTTCATTTTTTGACTAAGAAGAAGCAACTTTAAAAACTTATTAACTTCTTTGTCCTGACCAATCAGCTCCGGATACTTTTTTGATTTACCTAAACGAGATAATAAATTATAAGCTACCTGATCAGACTTTTTATATAAGGGATATTGCCACTCAGGTATTTTATTCATACTTGAATAATACCACACTCCACCCGAAACAAGCTTACATCAAGCAAAGTCAAGATGATTTTGGGCTATTCGTATGTTAAAAAATAACCTCTTAATTACTAATTCGAAATTATCTCTTCCTCTTTATATATTTATCAATGTAAAACCGTCTTCTTTCTTTAGTAGTAAGTGTTGCGCGTACCGTGGTAAAAAAACCGATCGAATCCCTGGTTATCCCATGGAAATTTGCCCTCAATTCCATACCCAAACTTCCACCCCATTTTGCCTTGTCAGTACAATGGTAAATTTCATGCCTGCGAACATGTTTTTTTACTCTGGGCGGTAAATCGTCCCTTACCTCTGCTAAATTCCCTCCGCCATAACCAAGGGCCGGCTCAATCAATTCTTTCGGTACATACCTTACGGTTATCTCCTGACCATCTCTAACTACCTGCTCCGTCGGGTAGATATTTTCAGGCTGCTGTTTTCTTTTCTGGTGTATCCTCTCTTGTATCGACTCGCGGATTCTTTCAAGCTCTTCTTGAATGCCACCATCACTTTCCGCTTGAGTCTCTATTTTAATAGTTGGCTCTTCTATTCCGGGATATTCGACTTCATTACTTGCTGGTTTTTCTCGGCCATTCCCGGAAAGGTCTGGTGGCGGCATACCTTCTGGTGATCTGTGCATAACAATACTATTGAGCTTCCGAATCCACCTGCATCATGCCGAAAATGTTGCCTTCGGTGTCTTTGCAGTAAGCGACCCAGCCCACGCCCGGCACAGCCATTTTTGGCAGGGATAACGAGCCGCCATGCTCTTTTACCCGCTTGATATAACCATCCAAATTTGAAATATCAATAGTGCAGACATAAGCAATTACTGCATCGTCTTGCGAACGTGCGCCCTGGCGCTTGAAAATTGCGCCATTAATGCCCGGCTCGTTATCCTCTCCGGTTTTCACCAGCAAATAATCTTTTGTTCCTTCCCATTTTGTAATTTCCCAATCAAATACTTGGGAATAAAAATCCGCTGCCCGATCAGGGTCGTCGGCGTGTATTTCGAAATGGATTACTCTGGCCATATTATTCTTTGATTAAGTGATGAGTGTAGCCTAATTCTACCAGTTTTTGGTAAGCAACCCAAACCTCGTTGGGAATTTCCTGGGGTATTTGATATCCCAAAGCAGGATAAAGCTTGATTCTTTGCAAATCCCCGACAATCAGATTAATGATCAATTCTTTATTAAGCGTCTCGTTGGGATAATCTGAAAAGGATATTTGCGGAGAAGTAATTATAAATTCAATCCCCGGCCAATAATTCTTGGCTGTCGCATAAGCGCGGCGTTCCATGTAGGGCTTCTGAACTATAATTATTTTCTTTGGGATTATTTTGTTCTCGGCTAATATTTTTCGAGATAGCTTAATATTATCACCAGTATTAGTTGATTTATTTTCTATTAATATTTTGTCCTGAGGCACGCCATGGTCCATCACTACCTCCGCAAAAACTTCTGCTTCTGTTTTCTTCCACATTCCCTCGGTGAGTATTCCGATATTTCCCGAGCATACCAGTACTGGCGCGTAGCCCTGATTAAACACTTGAGCGGCTCGCTCAGCCACCCGAATATCATTGCTGCCAAGCAACAAAATCACATCAGACTTAGATAAAGAATGATGCATCAAGTGGTAGTCCCATAGTATTTGTGCTAATTGATCGACTGTTGGTTTGCTTATTTCACTCATGACTTCTTCAATAAGTGGTTAAAAAGCGCTTTTTTGATTTTCCGAATAACCATATAATAAAAAATAGTTTATCATGAGTACTGTTAAATGTCTTGCTACTTCAGATGTTTGGCGAACCACCGGACAATAATTTGATTCACTTTTTCTCTATGCGGCCTCATGCCATGGTCAGCGCCTTCAATAACAACCTTTTCTTTTGGCTCGCCAGCATTTACATAATAAGCTTCCATTTCAGACAATGGAGTTACCTTGTCAGCCGTACCGTGAATAAATAACTTTGATATGTTAATCAAAGAAATTGCTTTACCAAGATCATGATTAGATATGTCACTCCAGAACTCTGGATTTAACTTAATTTCTTCGCCATTTTTTAAAGTATAGCTAGAAATACCATTAGGCCGATAACTAGATCCATAAACTTTTTTTAATACTTCTAATGGCCTGTATACAGAGGAGGTTAGAATCATGCATTGCACATCAGGATTCAACGTAACAATATTGGTCACACCCAGCGAATGGCCCAGTATGCCAATCTTATCCTGATCAATTTGTTCTTGATTTCTAGTGAAGTCGAGCATGGACTGGAGATCTTGCTTCATCTTGGTTAGCGAAGTCTCCGCATAATCACCCTGGCTTTTACCACGACCGGAAAAACTGAATCTCACAACGCATAAACCCGCTTTATTAAGTTCAGCAGCCATGTCACCGAAGTAACCGCCCTCTTCATATGAAACCCCGAAACCATGCACTAAAATTACCGCGGGATATTTGTCACTTTGCCTGTCAGGAATTGACATTAAGCCGGCCAGCTTTTCGCCTTGCTGATTGATAGTATAAACCCGTTGCTCAGTCATTTTTTGAAATTTAAGCTAGCAGAATTTATACAGTAACGCTTACCCGTCGGCTCTGGTCCGTCATCAAAAACATGGCCAAGGTGACTGCCGCATTTTTTGCATACAACTTCAAAGCGAACTTGGCCCATACTGCAATCATCTCTAAATTCAATCCTGCCCTGCTCTAAAACATCATAAAAACTGGGCCAGCCGCTGCCTGAATCGTACTTTTTACCGGAATGGAAAAGCTCTTGCCCGCAAGCCGCGCAAGCATACCTGCCTGCTTCTTTGTTATGTAAAAGCTCACCAGTGAACGGCTGTTCTGTCTCCTGCTCTCGTAAAATCCGATATTGCTCCGGGCTTAGCTTTTCTTTCCAATACTGGTCTGATTTAATATCTGGCATTTAGTTAAGATCCAAAATAAGCTTTGACTTCCCCGGTCTGCAATTCAATCCTCTCCAGTTTTTCACCATTTTTTTCAATCATATCGTCAAAAGCTTTGTCCAGCAGCTGCTTAGCGGCGGCTTCAAAAAAAGAATCAAGAAATCCCGTTCCGGTAACCTCTACATTTTCAATATCAAGCTCTTTTTGATTTTCGTTAACGATTACATCAGCAGTTAAAGTTTGTCCGCCATCCCAGGCAGCCAATAACATGCCGGCTCCAGAAGTGATTAAAATTTCCACACTGCTCACCTGATTGCTGCTCAAGGGTTGATTTGGCACAGCTTTGGTCAGTTGGTCATTAATCTGCTTTTCAGTAATGGTAACTGGCACAAGAACGTCCCTTTCGCCCAAAACAGAGCTTGAATTGGTATTATTATCGCCAGTTTTATCCAAGACATTGCTGACAATAGCAAAGCTTATAAAAATAATAATCAAGACAATTAAAAAACGACCGCCGCGAAAACGCTTTGTTTTAACCGGTTGCTCTGTTGTGATCGGTTCTTCTACTCGCATATTTTATATTCTACGACACTTTAAGTATTTAGCAAGTAATGTTGATGATTTTTCTTATCGTTTACTGCTCATTTTACCTTGCCTTAATAGTGCGTTGCTGATATATTGGGAGCAGTGGCGATCCAAAGAGGAGCGCCATGTTTACATTACACAGGAATTCACCTAAAAGAATATATCTAGATAATGCAATATATTTTGTTACAACGAAGACAAAATATAACGTTCCGTTTTTTAAAGACCCTGTATTGACTAATATTTTTATTGAAAAGCTCGAGGTTGCCAAACATATTACGTCATTTTTGTTATTGGCCTATGTTATTTTACCTGATCACCTACATCTTTTAGTTCAACCAAATAAAAATATTACAATATCTACTGTGATGCATTGTATTAAAAGAAACGCTTCTCGTAGCTTGAATATAATACATCCAACACTCGTAGGCGAGGATGATCATCCTCGCCTACGTCGGTTTGAATGGCAATCTTCCTTTTACGACCACATTATCCGCAATGAACGGGATTTTAATAATCATGTGAATTATATTCACTTCAACCCGGTCAAACACGGATATGCAAACAAACCCGAAGACTGGCCATGGTCGAGCTATCATACCTTTACAAATGAGGATTACGGACTTATTGATCCTCGCTAACTGCTGGTTGATAATGTATGCTTTTCCAGGAGCTCCTGCGCTTTACCCGTTTCTCTTGCTTTATCAATGATATCCGCCGGCAAAGTAAAGCGAACATTCTCTTCAAGGGCAACAAGCTCCTCAGGCTCCCCGCCACCATGCTTCTTTAGCCAATCGACAACCTCGGTGACAAGCTCTTCGGGTGCCGAGGCTCCGGCAGTAATGCCGACAGTATCTATGTTCTCAAGCCAGTCCTCTTTTATGTCTGCTGCGCGCTGGATAAGATGCGCTAAGGCGCCGGCTTTTTCCGCTGCTTCGCGGAGCCTGTTCGTATTTGAGCTTTCCGGGGAGCCAATCGCCAGGATGAGCTGGCATTTCTTCGCAAGATTTTTAACGGCGATTTGGCGGTTGGTGGTTGCGTAGCAGATATCTTCTTTCGGTGGCTCGATAATATTGGGAAAGCGTTTTTTCAGCTCGGAAATGATCTCTGAAGTATCGTCGAGAGAGAGGGTTGTCTGCGTCAGAATAATGCATCTTTCAGGATTCTGAATTTCGAGATTCTTTGCTTCATCAATTGTTTCGATAAGTGTAACAGCTTCCGGCGCCTCGCCTATCGTGCCTTCCATTTCGACATGGCCTTTGTGTCCGATAAGGATAATCGAATACCCTTTCTGCGCGTACAACCCCACTTCGAAGTGAACTTTCATAACTAAGGGACATGTGGCATCAATGACTTTAAGATTTCGCTGTTTTGCTTCTTCTCGAACTTTTTGGGAAACGCCGTGAGCGCTGAAAACGACATTCGCGCCCTCGGGGATATCTGCGGTCTTTTCAACAAAAACTGCTCCCTTTTTTTCAAGCTGTTCTACAATATACCGGTTATGAACGATTTGATGCCGCATGTAAACAGGCGGTCCAAAGATTTCAAGCGCCGCTTCTACAACGTCAATCGCGCGGTCAACGCCCGCACAAAATCCTCTTGGCTTGGCAATTAATATTCTCATCGTTGCTCCAGTATATTGGCAGACCTATGTTTAGTCAATGAAAAAGGGGCTCTTTTTAGGGAGTCCCTTGTCGTCTTTATCAAGACGGTTGTGGTTCCACCGGGTAGCGGGGTAATCGTGCACCTCCCACCGTCATCCGCCCTTGGAACAAACTCAATTTTATCGCCGTTTTTCATCGTAGCATCTGTGCTGGCCGGACGACCATTTAACATGATAAGGAGTTTCCCTTCACCAATCTCTTTCTGGTCATTGCCGATGAGGATATTTGTAAGCTTTGCGGGTTGTTCTCCAATCCATCCCCAGGTATATGTCTGTTCTCCGATTATTATCCTTACGCGGCTGATTCTTTTTACTCTGTCCATAGTCCCCTCCAGTATATCCTTGGTGTATTACGACGGTACAATGAGCTAATTAGTAGCTTGGGAAGAATATAATCCTCCAAAGCCATTTTTTTCAAACCCTATTTAAGCAATTATCCAGGATTTTTACCAGTGTTTAAGTTTTCGTTTATTTAATCAAGCTGCTCTAATATTATTTTGTTGACGACCTTTACCTCGTTTTCACGGTGTCGATAGTCATGACCAATGCCCGGAACGATAATTAACTTTTTAGGTTCGTTGGCATTATCATAAATTTCTTTGACATGCTCGGGTAAAACCAGCTTATCCAGCTCACCAGCTAATAGAATTATCGGGGCTGTTATTTTTTTTACATCTTCAACTACATCATATTTTTCACGGTCGACAACATGTGAATAAGGAACACGATATTCTATGGTTCCCGATTTATCAGGTAAGTCTCTATTAGAAATGCTAACACCGTTTTTTTGCCAATCCTCACGTCTTTTACCTGCCAATGAATGATCTGACGAAGGCATAATCCCCAGGACCATTGAGATGCGCGGATCTCGAGCAGCATAGAGAATTGACAGCTGTCCACCACGACTATGCCCACCAAGAAGGATGTGCTGATAACTATCTAGTCCAAGCATATATTCGAGAACGCTTTTTATATCTATTAAATATTGGGTATTATTATAATCCGAACTATCGCCCTCGCTTTCCCAGGTGCCAGTGGGATCGAAACGAACTACCATATAATCTCGACCAGCGAGCTCCTCTGCCAAACCAACCAAACCCAAATAGTCTTTGGAATCCAAAAAACCAGGGCAAAGAATGGCCAGCTTGTCGGTTTTTGATTCTGAGTAATGAATAGCCGCGGCAAGCTTGCCTTTGGTTGAGGGAATGGTTGTTTTTTTAATAGTCATTTTCTAGTAGAAAGTTCCGAATTAATAGTCTTTGGGGAAACATGCGTTAGGTGCTCCATGTCCGTAGGAATAATAAGTAACTTTTTAGTGATTCACAAGAAAACTATTTGAGGACAGGCGGATTGGTAGCCTAAGCTATTATTTTCAATAAGAATGGAAATTTTTTATACGTCTGATTGAATTTCTGTGACCCCATATGTCCTTCCCCATGTCTGATAATCAATGTCCCGCCCAAATGATCAAACATATATTGTCCTTGTACATCCCCACAGCCCCACGGGTCATTATCAGAATGGATAAAGAAAATATCCTGAACGTGCTTGCTGATTCTTTCCCAATCGTATTGATCCTGGAGGATCAGATTTGGACCACCGTCACCTTCCTCTAATGGGGTAACAAATCCTGCAACAAGAATAGCTTGCTTAATCTTTTTTTGTAATTTTTGCAATACGCTCAATGCAAGGGGAACACCAGCTGAGTGTCCAATCAATACAGTTTTATCCATAAACTCTCCATCCTGTAACAGGAACGGTAACTGTAACTCTAGTTTAGGTTTATCACTCTGCGGAAGCCGGGGAATCCAAACTGAATATCCTCGATGTTCAAGTCCACGCTTTACATATGGGTACCAAAAGGATTCAGGACTGTCTCCTGTACCATGCAGTATAATTGCATTTTTCATATCATGAATGGTTAATTATTATGAAATGTGAACTGGCTTTTTCCACCCAGAACGGAGAGGAGGAGATTCTCCCTCATTCTAATTATTTAATCATAGATTTAGGGATCCCGCTTTTTACGCGGGAGAACTCCCGAAGGGCTTTCACCCTTACTTGCTTTCTGTCGCGAAGCGGCCTCCCGCCTCTTGGGACAAGCTGATTATTTTTTTAAATATATACCCTGAGCGGAGAGGGGGAGATTCGAACTCCCGAAGGGCTTGCGCCCTTGCCGCTTTTCGAGAGCGGTGCTTTCAACCACTCAGCCACCTCTCCAGTTATTATTTCACTAAAATCAAAATTGACAGAAAGATTAATAATAACACGAATAAGCTCGCGCCGGTATAAAATAATAATTTGGCTCCTTCCTTTTTTAGACCATCTAGATACAGCATTAGCGGTTTCCCTAAGATTAAAAATCCGGTCAGTAAGGCGGAAAAGACGAAAAGCAGTAAAAAGACAATCGGGCCGATCATTTTATTATCTACTGGTCCAAAAACTTTTTCGCCGTTATTTATGAT
>JAZDMR010000036.1:0-3196 GCA_043800725.1 bacterium
TTGGCTTAAAATTGTGTTATGATGAGCCATAGCCTAATCCTCCTTAGTTGCCGACGTAAATCGGCAGGGTTGTGCGACTTCTCATCAACAATCTTAAGGCATGGATTAGGCTTTTTCAATCCTTATTTTGGACGCGTATGATAAATGATGTATAGTTATTATAGAGAAAAAAATCTATGAATACATATCCAATAAAGTGCACAATATCTACAATGCTTGTAGTAGGAATTGGTGTAGGGCTATTTTTGGAATCAAGAGAAAATGCTGCATATTCGATAGGCAAGGAGCATATCCACGATGATCGCCCTCTCGCGACTATGGAATATAGATATAATGTTGCCAGTGTTACAGGCACTACCGTAAGCGGAGATTACAGGCCTGATTTTAATTCTGGATTGACTTATTTTGTATAGAGTAGTATCATTACCCATCGGCCACGAAGGAGCGCTTATGGGCATCAAAATAAGTTAACCGCAGCCAATATGAGCAACCTCAAAAAGGGGTTGTTTTTTTGTTTGCAAGTTATCTCACAGATTTGCATGTGGATAAGACGGTAGAAAATATGAAGATTGATAAAGAGCCAAAAGGGTTAATTTTAGAATCCATTTACGATCTTAGTGATAAAGCGATAAAATATGGCTCTGATTTACAAATCGTGGCAAGAAATAAATATTACCTCAAGAAATCTACTTGGATACCCATTACCAAAAGCGTTATAGAAAGATTGCATGAGTCAGCCATTACAACTCATAGATCTATTCTTTGTTTGGCTGAAAATGGTTGGGCGCAAAACACTACTCCTTTATTACGAACAATTATTGAATTGATAGTAAACTGTGCTGTGATTATTGAGGAAGATGACCCATCCCCAATAACTAGACCACTGCCAGGTTGAGAATTTCAGGTTTGATCAGTGGTCGTGGTAGTAAATGATGAATGTCCGGACAAAGAGAGGCGGACATTCCTATCTCCTGATATATCAAAGAGTTACGTAATTTCGAGCCAAAAAATACCGGACAAAACGGACACATTTGGTGAGGAAATGTCCTCTCTGGAGACGAAATTTTCCTTGTTTCCGGTAGTAATTGAGTTATAATAGATACCTGAATAAACCGAGAGGTTCCTCCTCGACTGATACAAGAGGGACCGCATAAGTCAGATGGGTTTGTTGTGCATCAGAAGACATTTCAGGCGGTGCTACAAAGCCCGCAGGGCGGAGTCCCGAGCGAAGTCGAGGGATCAATAGGGCGTTGTAGCCATCGGGAAGCGGTAACGAAGATTGAAAGGTAGAAGTATGCCGAGAGGGAAAGCAAAACAGAGTAAAGACATAAAAGTTGAGACATATACGCATAAGGGCAGAAAGCGTAAGAATAATCCTCATGTCGGTCTTGTCTCAAGCGCAACAGATAAATTGAACGGTCGGACGAACTATAAGCACGATCCGCATATCGATCCGGCCCTAATCTGGGCTGGTAAGTCCGAGGGCATGAGTTTTGAAGTTCAGAATGTAAGTTTGCATATTCATGAGCGTATTGATCCTAAGCGAATTATCAAGTCATTTGTGAAAATAAAAGACCAGAAAGAGCGACAACTTGATTTTTTTGGAGATCTTGGCATGGAGCTCCCGCTTTCTAAGGCGATTGATTTCTATCGCCATGAGCAGGACTGGACGAATCGTTTGATTGCCGGCGATTCACTTTTGGTCATGAACTCTCTTCTCAAAAAAGAAGGTATGGCTGGCAAGGTGCAAATGGTCTATATGGACCCACCCTATGGTATTAAATACAACTCAAATTTTCAGCCCTTTGTTAATAAACGAGATGTTAAAGACGGTAATGATGCAGATATTCCTGCTGAACCGGAAATGATCCAGGCTTTCCGTGATACATGGGAATTAGGCATTCACAGCTATCTGACCCACTTACGAGATCGCCTGCTTCTTGCACGAGATTTATTGCATGAAAGCGGAAGCTGTTTTGTGCAGATTAGCGATGAAAATGTGCATTTAGCAAGAAACTTGATGGATGAAATATTCGGAATTGATAATTTTATTGTTACAATTATTTTTACAAAAACAGGAAGCAAAGAAAGTGGCACCATTGATCCCATTAATGATTATTTAATTTGGTATGGCAAAAATAAGCAACAGTTAAAGCTACGCAAATTATTTGTTCCTAGAACACTATCGGATTTGCGCGAAGATGGTTTCAAGTATTTAGTAGCCGGAGATATAAAAAAAGAAATTCCTGATGATTTCGACCCTAATCGTGTTGTTCGCGGTGATCCAATAACTTCTGATGGTTTTAGGCCTACTACAACAATAGAAGTTGAGTTTGGTGGGAATAAGTATTTTCCGGGAAATAAGAATCATTGGAAAACATCTATAGATGGACTTCAAAAACTTGATGATTTAGGAAGATTAATAAAAGGATCCAGCCTCCAATATCTTAGAAAACTAAGTGACTTTCCGGTTAAAAACTTTTCAAATATTTGGAATGATTTAGCTGGCGCATCAAATATGGTCTATGTTGTTCAGACCAATGAAAAAGTTATCCAGCGTTGTCTGCTAATGACGACCGATCCTAGCGACTTGGTTTTTGATCCCACCTGCGGTTCAGGAACAACTGCTTATGTTGCCGAACAATGGGGACGACGCTGGATTACCTGCGACACCTCACGTGTTGCCATTACTCTTGCTAAACAAAGATTAATGACCGCGAAATACGATTATTTTGAGCTCGCCCATTCGAGCGAAGGAATAAAAAGCGGGTTTAAATACAAAACCGTTCCGCATATTACCCTTGGCTCTATTGCTAATAATGAACCAGCCAAAACGGAAACACTTTATGACCAGCCAGTGGTAGAAAAAAATAAGGTGCGCGTTACAGGGCCATTTACGGTTGAGGCTGTGCCGAGCTTGCGCGTGAAGCCTTTTGATGGTAATGAGCCAAAGATTGAAGTCACCAATGAACAGCTTGCGCGAACTGGTGAGACCGGTAAACAGGCTGAATGGCGTGATGAATTAAAATCTACCGGGATTCGAGCGACTGGCGGAAAAATCATACAATTCTCTCGTCTTGAGCCGATGGTTGCCACGAGATTCTTGCATGCCGAGGGCGAGATCCTTGATGCTGATGGCGAAAATAAACGCGCCTATATCAGCTTCGGATCAGACTTTGGCCCGCTCGAACAGAGG
>JAZDMR010000040.1:0-9136 GCA_043800725.1 bacterium
TCATGAATCGCGTTCATCAAAACATCCGGTTCATAAATATAATCTGCGCCGTTGCGCGTGCCCGGATCATTAGTGATTATTAAACCGTCCGCACGATAGCCTTTGACAACCAGAGCGTGATAAATCGGGCCAGGCGAAGTAAAATTGGGGTTGCCCAGCATGCGACCGGCCGCTAACACGATTACCGGCCGGCCTTGGGCCACGTTTTGTTTTATTAAATCCAAGGTCACCTCATCGCCAGTGTATACCTCAGTTTGATAATCCCATTTGTCGCGAATAAACCGGGCTGTTTGCTCGCCGGTCGTGTCTTGATAAAATCCATAATTAGTTTCCTGGAAATTAACTAACTCTAAAATCGCCAGGTCAGCATCCTCTTTGGAGGCAAATGGCCGGTCTGTCCAATAGCGATGAACCATCAGAGCCGCTGCTTCCTCGCAAGCTTCTTGGTATGGTAAATCCCAATTAGCATGCGGCGCCTGGGAAGTAAACGGCACATCTAAGTTAATTTCATCAGGCAAAAACTCCGGCTGAATATCAACATTTAAGTTATTATTAACCGTACTATTAACGCTGGTATTAACGCTTGCGTTAACATTGACGTTAACCACCTGGCTGCGATTTACCGCCACAGGCACATCCGGCGCTTGCCAATCATTCCAAAGATCACGAAACCAGCCGCGGCCAAACCAGGCCACAACCCCAATAACTATTATAATAACCAATACACTCACCTTGCGCATAACGAGGTGAGTGTATCGAACTTAGCTTAGGTAATCAAGCAAGCTATTTCAGCTTGTTGCGAAAAGCTAGGGTGCCGAATAGCAGAACAGCGGCAATGCCCAACAGCCAGTACGTTAGAATGTTGTTAGTGTCTTTCCCGTCATCAGCATCAGCCGTACCTGTTGAATTCGCACTTGTCTCGACTGGTTCTACACGAAAGGCTAAGGGGCTACTCTTCACGCTCACCTCACCTTCGTCATCTGTCACAGTGGTTTGTAAAACATGTACACCATCACCTAAATTTTTCTTTAAAGTATACGTCCAAGCACCCTCGCTGTCAGCAGTCACAGTATCAGTAAACTCTTCGCTAGAAAAGTACAAGGTGACTAAACCGTCAGCTATAGTCGTACCTGAAAAAACAACATCTTCCTTTGGTTTGAATACCAGGGGATCGCCTTCGGAAACAGTTATCTTGTCGGTTTCTGTGCCCGTTGCTGCTACTATGCTTGGAGCTTCTGGTAAATTTTCTAACCTAGCTTGCTCGACTTCACCCAACCAAGTTTTTAAGCGCTCTAAAGGGGTGCTATGATCCAGATGAAATTGCAACTCATCGCAGCGTGGAACTCGTTCCCAAGCAGTCTGATAGGCATTGTAGACCTCATTTAAATACAAATCTGTCACACTACCTGTCGAGAACGTATTCAATACCTGTACAGTCGAAGTGTTTCTAACTGTGGTTGAGTAACTACAACCATATGCTTGGGCAACTGGTGGTAGTACTGTAAACTCTGGTCCAGCAAGATCATATTGGATAATTGTTCCACCCTCATCAATACTATTAGAATCACAATACATTGACACGCTAATCGCTCCTGATTGAGCGCCTTGTGGAACCTTTATAACTACTCGATCATTATCCCAGGATACGAGATTGGTGCGTAATAAATTTGTAACTCCCGCATCACCAGTGAAACCTACTCCAAAGTTACACGCGTGCCCACTTCCACAATCAGTTTCAAAACCGAGTCCGGTGATTGTTACAGTATCACCCACCATCCCCGAGGTAGGGCGAATTGCGCTGATTATGCGGTCATCATCTGAGGTAATTGCTTTACATTCAGTATTTAAATCTGGGACCTCAACTGGAGGAGTCGCGACAGGTGACGGCAATACGGTAAACTCCGGTCCGGTAATAGTATATTGTGTGTAATAACTATCTTCCTCAAGAGGGTTTACTAGATGATAGTAACCAACAATAATATTATCTACCCCTGCTACATCATTATCAGGAACCATGGCGATTATTTCAGTATCTGACCAGGACAGAATATCACCCCATTGGGCTGCTTCTTCATTGAACCCAACACTCTCTACACACCAATGACCACTACCGCAATCATCCTCAAAACCAGTTCCTGTAATAGTCACCGTTGTTCCTGGAGCTCCCGAGGTAGGACTAATAGAGGTAATCTCCCGACCTGTTTCAGCTATTGCGGATTGAGCAATAAAAATAACCGTACTAATTAAAAGGATGGTAGCGATTGTAAAATATTTCTTCATGTCTTTTATTCCTTAATTATTACACTTCCGCAGACTCGGATTTAAGCCTGCTTAATAAATAATGATAGCTAATGGCCACTATTAAATTAACAACTATTGAAACCCAGTCCAGGTTTACTACGGCCCATAATACCATCAACCATAAAATAATTATTACCCATTTGTCAAGCCTATAAATACCCAAAATAGCGGCTACTACGATAATTAACAACATCGACGCAATAACAGTATCAGTTATTCGTCCACTTTCGGTTACTCCGACTGGTAATTCTGAACTAATTAACTTCCCTATTAAAAACACGAACCAAGCTGTTTGAAGAACTAGAAACAATAAAATGCCATACCAGAATTTCTTGGGCTGGGACTGGGATTTGATTAATTCTCGTCGTCCTTGCGGGGCCATAATAGTCTAGCCCCATTATATCACATCTAACTTCTTGGTGTCTCGCCCACCACAATCACGGGCGTACCCACGTCCGCGAAGTTGAAAAAACGCTCGGCATCTTCGTTGGATAAATTAGTGCAGCCGTGGCTCATGGGATGGCCGAAGTTTTCATGCCAATAGGTGCCGTGCAAACTGTAATCACCGTCGTAGAACATGACCCACTGGACCCCGGGCAAGTAATAGCCCGGTCCGCTCATTTTCTGCCGGCGCACTTTGGAATAGACTTTATATTCGCCCACCTTGGTGGGGGTCCAAGCCTTGCCGGTCGAAGCTCTGGTATAGAACTGCAAAACACCATCGTTAAAAGCAAATACCGACTGATCAGTCAAATTAACCAGAATTGATTTACCCTCGGATCGAGGCGCTTCTACATCCAAATACTCAACCGGTCGAGATACGCTCATCAAAGATATCTCCGTGTCAGTTACCTTTTCTTGAACCCACTGCTCTTTAATGGTGGTAAGAGTCCCGTCCACATCCAGGGCAAGCCCGTCTTGCCCCTCATGCAGGGGATTGACCGGCTCCCTGGCCTGATAAGTGACTAAAGCTATTGGCTCAACAGCTACATCGGTTATTTTATTGCTTAATGATTGATTCACAACTTGCTCATCAATGGCTAAGGTCCAGTCCTGCCCTTGCTCAGTCTCCTGTTCAACAACAGTTACCCAAGCGACCAATTCGTTTGGTTCAAAAGTATATTCATGATCGCCGGATCGAAGTACCAATGGGGAGCTGAGCAGGTCCTCAGCTTGAGCCAATAGCCTAGTTAAGACCTCCGGACCGTTCAGAGGCTCTACCGCAATCATGGGTAGAGCTAAATAAATCGGCTCAAGGCGCAAGGCGGTATTTAAAATTTGTGCTTTTAATAATTCTGTATCCAATTCCAGTCCATTCTCACCCAATATTATTTCAACTTGGCCATAAGAAAATTTAAATCTGGGCTGAATCGGCTCAACCCTCACCTGCTCGGCAATTTGCGCTAGATAGTCATCTAACTGGTTCTTCTGAACTACTAATTCTGGATTAATCACATCACCGGAGCTAAGCGCGTAGACTGGTGCGATTAAACTATCGATCCAGGAATTATTGCGCCCGATTGCATAGGCATAATCTGTCGTGGCAGAAATATTATAACTCAAGCCTAAGTCATTCAGATCGGGCTGCCAGCTATTATTATAGTGAACCAGGCCGATTGTTTCAGCGCGATAATCAATCAGGTGCTGCTCAATAGTTTTTTCAGCCTGCTTGTAGCTTAAGCCACTCAAGTTAACGCCTCCCATATTAACGCCCGGATAAACCTTGCCGTCCAAAGTTTGAGCGTAAACCAAAGAACTGATTAGCATTAAAACCAACACTAGAATTGGACTGATGATTTTCCAATTAAAAAACCCCCCTTGGGTGTGAACCAAACGCTGATCAAACTCACGTTGTCCTTTTAAAAACATTTTAGTTTTTGTTTTTCTTTTTATTGCCAAGGATAGCGATCTCCTGCCCAGCAGATACGAGCAGCGCAGATAACAAAAAATCCAATACCCTGCCGCAAGCAGCGCTTCCTTATCAATCCGCTTACACAAGAACGGATTCGGAATTCAGGGTTTTATATAGAAAACTCTTTATTCTAGGCTAAGTATAGCAGAAAAAAACGTGATTGTCAATAATAAAATAACATTAACCACGACCACACCGCATTCCTGAGCAACGCGAAGGATCTCCAATTAGCACCTGTGCCAATTGGAGATCCTCGGGCTAAACCCGAGGATAACAGCTATGGTGTGGGTTGAATTAAGACATTAATTCTTCAACTGGTACAATCTTTTTCAGCAAGTTTCTGCCATCTGATAAATCACTAGCCTGCTCCACAGTCCACTTCCCAATCCTGGTTCTAATTAACGACTCAAGATAAGCACCCACGCCTAGCTTCTCACCAATATCCCGCCCGATCGCTCTAATATATGTACCGGTTGAACAAACTACTTCAATGGTTAAATCAGGCCAGGAATAATTGCGAACATGGATTTCGTAAACATCCACTATGCGTCTGCCTAAATTGACAGGCTGACCCTGGCGAGCTAAGCGATGAGCTCGAGTCCCTCCAATTTTAATTGACGAATAAACCGGCGGAACCTGGCTTTGCTGGCCGATAAACGATTTTACTACTTTTACGACTTCATATTTGGATGGCTGTTTTACATCTTCCTGCTCTGTAATAATTCCGTCACGATCATCGGTATCGCTGGTAGCACCTAGCTGCAAGGTGGCCAGATAAGTTTTCTCTGTCTTGTCGGTTAAATCTCCCAAATGCTTGGTCGCTGTTCTGCCGATCCCAACAATCAGTAGTCCAGTAGCAAAAGGATCCAAAGTACCTGAATGTCCAACCTTCTGCTCGCCAGAAAGTTTACGTACTTGATTAACCACATCATGAGAAGTGATGCCAGCTGGTTTGTTTATTAATAAAAATCCTTCCATATGAATAATATACAATAATCAATAACCAACTAACAAATAATTTCCAATTGCCAATACTCAAACATCCCCCTAATTAACTAATTAACCAGTCAACCACCCCTTTCCCCAATCCGCCTTGACCCTTCTTGACACAGGGTGTATACTGCCCTCCGACATTTTGTTAACGAATTTTATGTCTGATTTCATTTCTGTAAAGGGCGCCAGAGTACACAACCTGAAGAATCTCAATGTTGAAATTCCTCGCAATAAACTAGTGGTAATCACTGGTCTGTCCGGCTCAGGAAAATCATCACTGGCTTTTGATACCATATATGCAGAGGGCCAGCGGCGCTATGTTGAGTCATTATCGGCATACGCCAGACAATTTTTAGGTTTGATGGATAAACCGGATGTCGACAGTATCGACGGTCTTTCTCCGGCTATCGCTATTGACCAAAAATCCACTTCGCATAACCCTCGCTCGACTGTCGGGACTGTTACTGAAATTTATGATTATCTGCGATTGCTTTATGCTCGAGTGGGTATTCCTCACTGTCCCAATTGCGGCAAGCCCGTGTCCAAGCAAACCGTGGACCAAATTGCCAACCAGATTCTTAAGCTGCCCAAGAACACCAAAGTCACCATCCTGGCTCCGATTATTCGCGATCAAAAAGGCGAGCATAAGCAAGTGCTAACTGAAGCTAGAAAGGCCGGTTACGTCCGAGTAAGGTTTGATAATGTGCTTTACTCCATAGAAGAAGCTGAAGATCTTCAAGTTGATAAGCAAAAAAAGCATAACGTGGAAATCGCTGTTGATCGCCTGGTCATGGGCGTAGATGACCAGGAAAAGGGCAAAGCGGAAAAAACCAGGCTTTATGACTCCTTGGAAAGCGCTCTAGACCTGGGCAACGGCGTAGTCACTATCCACGAGCTGGACAATGCCAAAGATACTATTTACAGCGAGCACTTTGCCTGCGCTGATTGTGGCATAAACTTGCCGGAGATTGAACCGCGTAGTTTTTCTTTTAACTCGCCCCACGGAGCCTGTCCTGATTGCACTGGCCTGGGCTCCAAGCTGGAAATCGATCCCAGTTTAATTATTCCTAATCCTCGGTTGACTATTGCTGAGGGTGCTATCCGCCCTTGGTCACGCACCTCATCCAATCAAACCTGGTACTTTCGCATTTTAGAAACGGTCGCTAGAGAAAAGGGCTTTACTCTTGATGTGCCCGTATCAAAAATGTTAAAAACAGACCTGGATATTGTATTAAACGGCACCGGGGATAAAGTTTACGATGTAAATAACAGCAGCGACAACGGCAAAGTGCGCAGCTTCTATACTGCTTACGAGGGCGTAATGCCCAACCTGATGCGCCGTTACAAAGAAACTGAATCAGATTACATTCGCAACGAAATCGAGCGTTACATGAGAGTCTTCCCCTGCCCAACCTGTGAAGGGAAACGGCTCAAGCCGGAAGTCCTGGGCGTTACCCTGGCCGGCAAAAACATTGCCGAGATAGTCAGCTGGCCGATTGAAACTTCTCGTGAGTTTTTCATGGAACTCAGCAACAATAAAAAGAGTTCAAAAAAGAATTCCCACTCTGTGAAGCTGACCGAACGGCAAGCTAAGATTGCCAAACAGATATTAAAAGAGACTGTGGCTCGCTTAGTATTTTTATCCGAAGTTGGCCTGGATTATTTGACGCTTGATCGGGCCGCTTCAACATTGGCCGGCGGAGAAGCCCAGCGCATCAGATTAGCTACTCAGATAGGCTCTTCATTGGTCGGGGTCATCTATATCCTTGACGAACCGTCAATCGGCTTGCATCAGCGTGATAATGAAAAATTGATCAGTACGCTTAAGCGACTACGAGACCTGGGTAACACTGTGGTGGTAGTCGAGCACGATGAAAACACTATCCGCGCAGCTGACGATGTTATTGATATCGGTCCGGGCGCAGGCGAGCATGGCGGTCAACTAGTCGCCCAGGGTACTGCTACCCAGGTTGAAAAAATAAAGGCCTCTCTAACCGGCCAGTACATGTCCGGCAAACTGCAAATCACCCCGCCGAAGAAATACCGGCCTGGCAACGGCAAATCAATAAAGATTAACAAGGCTACGGCTTTTAACCTCAAAGACGTTTCCGTATCCATACCTTTAGGCAAATTCGTCTGCATCACCGGCGTTTCCGGCTCGGGCAAATCAACCCTGATGACCGATATTTTAGCTCGCGCCCTGAATCATCATTTCTATAAATCAAAAGACATACCCGAAGCGCATGAGAGCATAGACGGCCTGGAAAATCTGGATAAGGTTATCACTATTGACCAATCGCCTATCGGCCGGACTCCGCGCTCCAATCCAGCCACTTATACCGGCGTGTTTACCTATATCCGCGATTTATTTACCCAGGTACCGGAAGCCAAGATGCGCGGTTACGGGCCTGGCCGGTTCAGTTTTAATGTTAAAGGCGGCCGATGCGAAGCTTGTGAGGGCGACGGTTTGACTAAAATCGAGATGCACTTCTTGCCTGATGTTTATGTTGAATGCGAAGAATGCAAAGGCCAGCGCTATAATCCCCAAGCCTTGGAAATCCACTATAAAAGCAAATCAATCGCTGACATCCTGTCCATGACTGTAGAAGAGGCCATGAAGTTTTTTGAAAACATCCCGGCTATTCACCAGAAACTAAAAACGCTTCATGATGTGGGCTTGGGTTATATCCACCTCGGCCAATCAGCCACCACGCTTTCAGGCGGTGAGGCCCAACGGGTCAAGTTGGCTACAGAACTGTCTCGCCGAGCAACCGGCAAAACGCTCCACATACTTGATGAACCTACTACCGGTCTGCATTTTCACGATGTTAAATCTCTGCTTCATGTTATCAATCAACTAGTGGACAAGGGCAATACCGTGCTGGTCATCGAACACAACCTGGATGTTATCAAATCAGCCGACTGGGTTATTGACTTGGGTCCCGGTGGCGGCGACAAGGGCGGGGAAATCGTAGCTGAAGGCACGCCTAGGGATGTTGCTAATGTTAAAAGCAGTTATACGGGTAATTACCTAAAAGATTTTTTCAAGGGTAAGTAATTATAGATACCTTATTATTATTGAAAACCGCTTGATCTGTTTGATAGACCAAGCGGTTTTTGGTATAGAAAAGACCAGTCAGGAAGGAACTAGAGGAACAGTAACTATAATCGTTTCATCTTTTTCAGCAAGACCAGTAAAATTAAAATGAGCTCCATAGCTATATAACTGGACTCCCTCTCCAGTGAATCGAATATGATAATGCTGTCCCCAGGGATCTTCACGCTTGGAACGAGGAAGGCCCAAGGTAACACCCCACTGAGTCTCGCTGGGCCATTGCCCATGCTCCTCTCGATAGTCATGTAATTTCTGGACTATCCCGCACATCTCCCACTTTGCCAAGAGACTCAACCCTAAATCGAGTGGGGCTCTGGTAACGGGATAACCCTGTGTTATGGTACTATCGACCCAAACCATGCCTGTATAAATGAGCACCAGAAGAAAAACTGTGGCCGTAGTAATTAGAAACTTTTTCATCTCACTTCCTCCCCCCTTGCTGGGTTGATTCTACGGGTTCATTTTCAAACCAGGTGGTTCCTTGTCCAGGTATTATAGAACTTGGAAACACAACATAACGATCAGAGATGACCGCATCTTGGCCTCCTCAATAGAAGTTTTGTGGTTATGGCTCCACTTTTACAGAACCGTGAAATGAACACTGTTTCCGCCACGATATATTCCAGCAACAAACAACGTAACCTAGCATGAGAGAGTGCTGATGTCAAGGGATTATATAAGTAAACGACCACCAGCCTGAGGGCTGGTGGCTTTGGGTTTGCCGACTTCGTCGGCAGGGCGGCTGTTGAGTTGTTAAGAAGTCAGTTTGTCAAACAAAGAGGGTTGATTTATTTGGTTGTGATGATACTGGTGAC
>JAZDMR010000041.1:0-5133 GCA_043800725.1 bacterium
TGATAGTGTACGAATGGTACGTTGATGTGAAGACATAGGCGTATAATGTTAATTGCTAAAGCCGTCCTGCCGGACAGCTTTAGCATACGGCGTCGCCTTCAAACGTACACCCCAGCCAATGCTGGGGGTTTATAGATTAATCAATCGCCTAGGATCAAATCCTAGGCTATGCGAACTTAAGTAAAAAGGCCAGCGAATCGTGAAGATCCACTGGCCTATATGGCAATTAGTCTGACTATAAAGAGGGTAGAACTGCGCCCTTCGGGGCATGGTATAGTTCATTGTATGCCATCAGCATCAGCAAAGTCTTGGCAGCTTCCACGTGTCGGGGAATCAGCGATCCTCCCTTACAGTAAGACTTGCTGGTGGCCCGGGCACAAAGAGCCCTTATACGACTATGGTCCCTCTGGCGTTTCTCTTTTTCGGGATCACTGATCGGGAGGTCGAACTCGTGATTGGGATCGGTTAGAAGATTCGACTCGACATCAGTCACTGTACCGTGCCATTGCGACACACCATATTCCTCACGAAGCAGGAGATACAGCGGGCGGATGGCATCGGCTAAATAAGTATATTGATCAAGTATGGGCCAAGCTTGCGCATTGGCTAGGGCTCTGCCAATACCCATCGGCGCAGCACCTCGCTCATGCCTGTCAAGACACCTACCCAGAAAAGATTGAAGTAACTGAAGGTCGCGATTCTGAAAATCGCAGTGAGCCAGCGAGCAGCCAAAGAAATTAATGCAGCCAAGGATCGAACTCAGAACCAAGTCAGGTACAGTCTCTATATCTGGCAAACCCCTGAGTGCATGGCGCACAAGTACCTTTCGAGCCTCTTGGCGAGTCTCCGGGACCTCGATAGGTTTAAGCTCACTGCCTACCTCCAGAAGAAAATTGATAGCCATCCACCGATCAGTATCATTCTTGGTCGAATCAACTATCGCGTGGATCAGTGCTCGCGCTTGGCAGTCTGGCACCTCATCATTATTGAAGCTCTGAATCAAGGCTGAAGTTCCTGCGCTGTAGCGCTCACGAATAGTCTTTTGCGTACTCATGACAATTATCCCCCCTTTATCAGCGTGCCAATATGAGGCAGTTTTGGAGTATGTGTTGGTTTATTATCAAAGATCGGCAGATCCGAGTCTTTGGTCGGACAAATTAACTTACCAAAGATGGGTATTTTTTTCAAGTTAAGTTAAAGCGGCCATAGAATATATCTACGACCGCTTGGTTTTGTTACCCAACTTTTCTTGGATTATCAACATCCAAGTCAAAGTGACGGGTAAGTGATTCCGAATTATGGATGGACATAATGGCCTTCCCGAGCATAGGAGCAACCGAGCAAACTTTGAACTTTTGCCCCGGGAGTTCGGGTAACGGCAAAGTGTCGGTAACAAACACCTCCGCGACTTCTGAACATGCCAGCTTTTCTAGTCCGCCCTCAACGTTTTTGGCGTGGGTTCCAACCACCCGAACACTAAGGGCGCCTCTATCAAGAACAGCTTGAATAGCCGCTAAAATCGTCACGCAAGTGCTGAATTCGTCATCAACGATAACGACATGGCGCCCCTTCACATTACCTATCACCCGAATGATTTCTACTGTACGATCACCCGTACGTTTCTTCTCCATAAGCACGCTTTCAGATTCGGGAATATTATGTGTCCAGGCCTGAACCAATTTTCCTCCCCCTATATCAGCAGAAGCGATTGAGACAGGATTAAGCTTAAGACTTCTAACCTTAGGAAGCAGCACTTTCGCGCCATTGAGATGATCAAATGGGATATTGAAAAAGCCCTGAATTTGCCCAGAATGCAAGTCCAAACTTAGCACCCGGTCCGCGCCAGCTATCTGCATCAAGTCTGCAACCAGCTTGGCTGAGATTGGGACGCGAGACCTATCCTTTCGATCCTGTCTAGCGTAACCAAAGTAAGGTACAACCGCGGTGATTCGATCGGCTGATGCTCTTCTGGCTGCATCAATCATAATCAGTAGTTCCATCAGATTGTCAGCAGCTGAACGAGTAGTAGCGTATGTGGGCTGGATAAAAAATGCGTCCCTTCCACGAATATTTTCACCAATCCTTACTTTTATTTCACCATCCGGAAAACGGCTTACCTGTATATTGCTCAGTCCAATTTCCATACTACTGGAGATCGCTTGAGCCAAAGCAGGGTGCGCATTACCGGTAAGAAGTACTGGCGGACCATCAAATAAAGGCATTGCGCCCCCCTTTCTTTGTAAAAGCCCGGTTATCAAAGGACACGACTTGCCCCGAACTTAACATATAGCTAAACCTTGTCAATAAGAGGCTCATTATTAGCTAATATGCATACGCCACTTCAGCCAGAGGCTGATCCGCCTATAGCGGAAAAGTGGCTGTGAATATAAAAAAACCACAGCGCATAATACCCCTGCCCTCAACAGGACTTCCTCGCTTCCGCGAGGACAGGCTCCCCTGTTTAATAGATAATTTTGGTGCGCCCGGCAGGACTTGAACCTGCGGCCTTGTGGACCGGAACCACACGCTCTATCCGCTGAGCTACGGGCGCATAATCAGAGCATAGCGGGATACAAGTTTTATGTAAATCGTATTTTATTTAAATATAGGTGAGGATGATCATCCTCACCTGCGATAATCTAAAAAAATACTTGATCTATCGAACCAACCCCACCAGCTTCCGGCTCATCATATAAAACTGGTACCAGCTTTTTTTAATTGGGAAATCAAAAGTCCCTGGGTGCTCAACCACGCGTCCGCCAAAACCGGCCTTGAATCTGGTAATGCCGGCCCAAGCATGGTTGGGGTCATCAGTCGGCGCAATGCCGCGGAAATCGTAATATTTATAACCCTGCTCTTTGGCTTGGATAATCGACGACCATTGAGTCAAGTATGGCGCCATGACATTTCTGTGCGCATTGGCTGAAGCGCCATGGCTGTAGCTGGCAGTGTCGTCGTATTTAATCATTAAGTTGGTCACCAGCGGCTGATTCTGATATTCAGCAATTTGGGTTGATAACAAGCCGGCTGGCTGAAGCGCTTGGAACATTTTGTGAAAATAACTGTCTGGGAAAGGTTTAATCTTATCGCGCGCGGCTGTTTCTTTTTGCAGCTCCAGAAAAGTCTTTAACCCTACTTCGGTTGAATCCTCCCGCACAATTACGCCTTTTCTTTCCGCCAGGCCAATGTTATAGCGAGTCTTGTGATGCATGTCCTTTTTAAGCTCTTCCAATGACTTGGTTAAATCAAGCACTCGCGTGAACTGCGGCTGCATTGATTCCGTTTTTTGATATTTGAAATTTAATAATACTTTGGAATTTACTTCGGATGGCGGTTCTATGCGAATAGCTAAAGCGCTCTGTTCATTGGCTTGCTTAATTAATGACTCATGAATTATTTGCCACAACTGATCATCTTGATGATTGCTCATTATCGGCCCGCGCGGTACATATAAATAGGATTGCTTCATTGGCAATTGATAAGACGAACACAAAACAGCCGCTATCATCTGACCATTATTAAAAACGCCCAATCGATAAATGTGCCTGCCTAGACTTTGTTGAAACTCACCCCATGCCCAAGACTGCAAAAACTGGCTGGGGTTTTGCTGGCCAACAAATTCCTCCCATTGATTTTGCTCAGTAACTTGTTTAGTCTCCATATCTGCCTAGTGATTTAAGGGCAATTTTAAGCCTCTCATCCAGCTCTGTCATATTGGCCGGGATTTGCTTGATCGCCTCCCGCGCTTCCTGGATTGAATAACCCAGACTGGTCAGAGCGTCGATGATGCTCGCATCGCCAGCTGAAGCGCCAGGACTGCCGTGAAGCATTTCCACGGCAATTTTTTCCTTGAGCTCGACCACGATGCGTTCAGCTGTTTTCCGCCCAATACCCGAAACCTTGATCAGCACAGAAGCATCGCCGGACGCCACGGCTTGTTTAATTTCAGTCACGCTGGCAACTGTCAGCACCCCAAGAGCGCTTTTTGGGCCTACTCCGGAAATAGAGATTAACTGGCGAAAAAAATCACGTTCTTTTATGTCATTAAAACCATACAGCTCCATAGCATCTTCGCGTACATTCAGGTGAGTATGCAGGGTTACGCCCTGGCCGGAGGATAGCTGGCTCTGCAAACTAGGAGTAATGAATATTTCATAGCCAACGCCGTTTACCTCCAAGGTAATGGTTTTTTCAGTGACCTGGGAAATTGTACCGGTTAATAAGGAAATCATAATATTATCAGTATACCATTTTCGTAAAACATAGACTTGCCTTTACTAGCAACGACAAGGCGTGGAAGCCTTGTCTATATCTATGTTGTATCAAATACAAAAGACGGGCCCACCTATAGCGAGCCCGTCATGATTTGTTTAAGTTGCGAATTATGGAGCCTACTCTAATTCGTGATCCCAATTATGCTCGGGGTCATGATCCAGCTTGCGAATTTTCCTCCAGGATAGCCCTGCTATTAGTTTTCGCATCGTCTGAACAGACACTCCACGGGTGAATAAATATATCCCAGTTCCTGCAATGTAAAAGATTGCGAGTACCCATAGGGTCCAACGAGCCATTAATTCCATGGCTGTATCCGAAGATAGAACAAAAGCAACAGTAGAGCTCCCGAATGAAGCAAGATGCATCCTGAGAATACAAACAAACATAAATGCAAATATCAGCAGCACTACTGCACAGATGCGAGTATTTGTGCTGCTTCTAGTCCGCGGCATTCTTTTTAGGCGTTTCAGCTCGTATGTATACATCGACATCTAATTCACCTCCTTTTTTCAAGGTACCAATATCTACTGCCACCTTGCCTTAAAACCTTGATAATTGTCAACCCTGTTAGAGACTAGTCTCTAACAGGGTCAAGGTTTATAAAATATTTATTCGGAGGATTGAACAAAATTTAATATAAAAAAGACCCCTTATTTTTATGGACAAGGGGTCTTAACAAGGTATTTTGTTATTTGAAATAACCACCACCTTTCAAGGAGTAAACGACCACCAGCCTGAGGGCTGGTGGCTTTGGGTTTGCCGACTTCGTCGGCAGGGCGGCTGTTGAGTTGTTAAGAAGTCAGTTTGTCAAACAAAGAGGGTTGATTTATTTGGTTGTGATGATACTGGTGACGTACG
>JAZDMR010000029.1:0-2844 GCA_043800725.1 bacterium
GACCTCGTATCCGATTAGGGCACCATATGAAGCTGCATTACCCTGGGGTGGAAGTGTGTAATTCCCATCCCAAAATATTTGGTATCCCTGGGCTGGCGGCGCCATGAGGTCGTTACTTGCCCTTTGAGTATGTCTGGTCAATAGAGGTGAGGTTAATAAATGATATACAGTCAAATACACTCCCGGCCAATCAGGGCTTGCAGACTCGAAGAATAATTTCACGTCATCGGAATGGGCAGATGTTCCTCCCGACACAATCTGAGTACTGGTATCTCGAAAGCCAACTAGCACCATATCCAAGGGTGCGAGTACCGGCGAACCGCCCTTATAAGCTTCAAAGCTCATGCCAGGCTTATGCTGGTAAGATTCCCAGCCTGGATGGCCGCCAACCTTTGGGCCCAGTGTAATTATTCCGGGGTCAGCACCTGTGCCATATAACTCCGTATGGGTATTAATACCTTCCATGCTTGGTGGAGGTGAAGTAATCGCAGATGCGCTCGTATCGGTCACGGCAAAAACAGATTGTGAATTATTTATTTGTTCGGCTTTCTGTTGTGCTTCCTGCTGTTGTTGCGTAGTTTCAGTTAAGGCTTGCTCATCCTTTATATTCTTCTGCCACAAAATATAACCTCCTCCGGCCAATACGATAATGACTGCTCCACATCCCAGTAATAAAATTTTATTCTTTAGTAAAACCATTATTGATTATTATATCATTGAGAAACCGTAAACGTGGGACTGGAATCTCCCATAACCATGTAACCATTCGCCTCACCATAAACATGTGCATAGTATGTTTTAGAAGGATCGAGCGCCGGTCCATCATACGTCACCGACATATCCATAGTTCCCGCGCTCGCACCCACAAAGCCGTTCCATAAGATACCCGGACCGCCGTATGAGAACGCGTAATAATTAAGTGGCGGTAAGCCGCCGGGAACAGTCCAACGAAACGTTGGCGTAAGTGATCCTTGTGCTCCAACCGGACTCAGGAGTGTCGCCTTGGCGACAACATTACTGGCCACGTTCGATGCGGGTCCTTCAACGCCTGCTGTATTAACGGCAGTCACATATGCGTCATATTCGCCTACCGGGTAAATTGATGCGACTGCGACCGAGCCTAATACTTGCCACGGGTAAGGCGGGTAAGAGGGGTTAGTCGGTTTCACGACACAATAATGCATAGACCATCTGCCGGAATTAATATTCTGGCTGCTACAACCCGAAGCAACAACCAGAGACGCGGGATTGGAAAAAGTCGCGATAGCAGTAAAGACAGACTCTCCGGGCCGCTTCAAATATATCCTGAATGATTGAAGCTTGCTCATATCTCCTCCATATGAAAAGTGGACTGCCTGCTGATATTGGCCAATATCACGAACACCATCTTTCTCTCCCGACGTTTTCCACCAAGCCAAATTAACACTAGTTGGCGCGGGCGCGGATGACAAAATATTAACAGGTAACGTTGTAGCCGACACCGGGTTTGATTGCGCCGACATATTCCCGGCCGCATCATAAGCGGCAATCGTGTAAGTGTATGTGGTGGAAGCCTGAAGATCGGTATCCGAATAGCTCGTGTGTACAAAAGATAAGGTGGACGACAGGGCATTTGTAACTATTTGCGCGCCGTCCCTGTAAATTTTATAGCCGATGACTCCTATATTATCTGTCGAAGCGTTCCATGAAAGAAATATTTGATTGGTTGAAATTGCCGTGGCGGAAAAGTTTGCAGGAATCGAAGGAGGTATTGTTTCGGCTGGAGAAGTTGGCGGTGGGACTAGTGTCGGTTCGTCCGAACAAACACCAATCATATCTCCGTGGGCCACGTGCGCACCAAGGGCAGATTTGCCGATTGTGATTGTTTGTTTGTTTGGGATGTTGCCCGACGGAACATGGCAAATTGTTACTTTTCCTTCTTTTTCCTCTTTTGCCAAAGACTCATTTATTTTTTCTCTGGTTAAGGGACCTACCAAGCCAGTTGCTGGAATGTCATATTGCTCCTGAAATTTCTTTATTGCTTTTTCGGTCAGGGGGCCAAAATAACCAGTTATCAATCCCTCGGGGTAAATTTCATAAAATTGGCTTAAAAATTTCTGCAACTCTTTCACTTCTTCATCTGACAAGCCCTTATGGAGATTTTTTGTCAGTTTTAACTCTTCCTTCACTTCCGCAATTTCTGACTTCATTTTGTCAAGCTGATCGCGTAATTCTTTTATCTGATTCTGCAGCTGCTCAATAAGCGCCCGCAAACCAACAATGGCCGTTATATTTTCCGTCGAAGTGGCAGATTGATTCTCTTTTTCAGCTTTTTCTGTATTCTCCGCTGAAACAAAAGCTGTCGACAATAAATTAAAGATTAAAAGGGCTAAAAAACCGCAGATTATTTTGTTTTTCATATGAGTTTATTCTATCACAAAATTCGAGTTAAACTCGAATTTCCAGGAGGCTCCACGAAGTGGAGGAATCAAAAACCGCCTGATTGGCGATTGTTTGTCTGTGCGTATTGACGGTATACTTAGCTCCGAGGATGGTACACTTTGCCCGTCCGTAGTTTTAACGGAGGAGGGATATTAGAACTTGGTTTTTAGAGAATTTCCCAACTCAATCATTAGACTTGATCCATTCTGCGGACGATATTAGAAACCTTTTGATAAAAAATATATTTTAAAAGTATCTTTATATAATTTCTATTTTTGAAGAGTTTGCCTACTTTTTAAAATTTTATCTACGCAAGCTTGTTGCTCATCTTTAAAAGCAAGATTGCTACAAGCATCGGTATTATCAGTATAATAAGCAAACTCCTTATAGCACGTCTGTTCTTCTGAAAAATAGCCTATCAAT
>JAZDMR010000018.1:0-3993 GCA_043800725.1 bacterium
ACATTCATTTGTTATTTGAAATAATTAGCAATATGAACGTTTCCCAAGTTATGCATAGTATAAAAAGTAGAGTCGCACACGAAATATCGCAAATATATTTAAACAACCATAGACAAGGCTGCCACGCCTTGTCGGAGTCAAGGCAAGACCACGCCTTGTCGGAGTCAAAACGAACCCAAAGCATGGCAGCTTAGGGTATGGCTGATAGGAAATATTTAAGAATCTGGCACAGGTCTTTTTATGATCATGTAATAAAAAGCCAGAATGATCTTAATAGTCATATTAGTTACATCCATTACAATCCGGTCAAAGATGGGTTGGTGGTTAATCTAGAGGATTGGAAGTGGTCGAGTTATCGAGATTATCAAACAAGGGACTAACTTGAGAAATGTTGATAAATATGGGAAAATGAATAGGATTTATCAAGGAGCTTTATGAACAATCGACCGTTGATCGGTTTGGGGGTAATAGTTATCAAAGACAATAAAGTGCTGATGGGCAAAAGGAGAAATGCTCATGGTGAAGGACACTGGAGCTTTCCTGGTGGACATTTGGAATATCAAGAAGCCCCTGAAGATGGTGCTTTACGAGAAGTTAAAGAAGAAACCGGTTTAACAGTAGTTAATATCGTCCCGGGCCCCTATACCAATGATGTATTCAGTCAGGATGATAAACACTATATTACCTTGTTTATGATCGCTCATCATCAGGAAGGCGAACCAAAGGTGATGGAGCCTGAGAAATGCGAAAGATGGGAATGGCAAGATTGGCAAAGAATGCCCCAACCGTTATTTTTACCAATTGTGAATCTGCATCGGCAAGGTTATTCACCGTTTGTAACCAAGGAATAATATAATTTGAATAAATCAGTTATCACCCAATACCAGCCATCAATTACCGAATGGTTTGCGGCTATTGGCGAGAAACAGGACTCGGAAGCTTTTCGCAAAGAAGACAACGGTAAGGTAGACCGGCTGGAGTTTTTGTATCAAACCATTGGCTTACCATATGAGCGGCCGGAAAAATGGGAAGCTCGAGAATTAACAGATAAGACGCCAGCTTTTACCAAAGTTCTTAAAGAGCGGGGTGATGAGCTATGCGCTATTCGCTTGGTGCCCAAAAAAGAAGGTCTGCCCAAAATCCGCAATCGAGGACAGTCAATTCGTGAATGTTATGAGAACTGGTATGTAAAACAGGACATAAACCCGGATGATTACTTTGCTTTTATTTGCCCGCATACGCCGGACTTGGTCTGGTCAGCAATATTCGTGGTTAACCAGGAAGCGATTTTTGGTGAAATTATACGAGGTATGGCCGCTCAGTTGACCCATGGCGATACTACGGAAAAGTTAATTCAGTTTCGCTATGATTTCCAAGACTGGCAATGGTCGGAGCCAGACCCGGAAGCAGAACAGCAGATTAAAAAGATCATCGAGTTGATAAAAGTTACTGATCCAGTCAAACAAAAAGCCATAACTGATGAGCTAGGTATTAGTTTCTCGCACGATTACTTGGCCAGCTATTTTGAGATCACGGTCTGGCCGGGCGATAAAATCTATTATATAGACATCAATCGTTTCTTAGGTCCGCGCATTCCTACGCCTCCCCCGTTTGTTAACTTAGAGTCAGATAATTCGGCTTTGGTAACTGGCAGCGTAGCCCAATCAGGCAAAGCAATTGGCAGAGTAGTGATTGTGAAAGCTGAAGAAATAAATCAGGTTGATTTTCAAGAAGGTGACATCTTGGTTTGCGATAATACCGACGTTCGATTTTTACCCTTGATGAAAAAGGCTGGAGCGATTGTAACAGACCGAGGCGGAATTTTATCGCACGCGGCTATTACTTCCCGTGAGATGAACAAGCCTGGCATAATTGGAACAGGGAATGGAACGCAGATATTAAAGACCGGAGATCAGGTTGAGGTGGATGCTACGCGAGGGATTGTTAGGAAAATATAAAGTTTCTAGACTTGAAATAGACAATTTTGGTGGCCAGGAAGACAGAAATGGCCAAGCTTTGTCATATCTATCGATACGGAATTACGAGTCGTAGCAGGAAATATCACACCAACTCACTAAGATGAATCTTGTTACCGCAGGCGAGCAAACGTTTGCTCGCCTGCGATGTAAAAAAAGGCTTGATTGTATACTTTCTTACTGACTTTCCCGCCACATAAATTTTTAAATTCAAGGAAGACGGGACCCCGCTTCGCGGTGGCAGTCAGGTTGTCAGTTGATAAGCAAACGCCATTAAAATGGCTATGAAAAGATAATGAGTCCCGATTGTATATCTTCTTGCTAACTTTTCCGCGACAGCTGTTTTCAAACATAGAAGCAGGATTATTAGAAAGTTTGAAGATAAAGCCACAGAAGGTATAATAAAGAAAATTAGCTGAACGATTATGTCCATCAAATGGGTAGAACTGGCCCATGAAAAGCGAGCCCATATTTTTCCGGTGTTTTGGTATTGGCACAGTGTTCAAGAGGTAGCTAAGAAAGTCGGAGTCGAACCGACTATCTACGGATGCTATTTCAAGAATCACGAAATGAGCTACCTTGTGGAAGAGGGGTGCTTTGTTCGGATCGGCCAGGAAATTTTTAAAAGACTGAAAAAAGACGCTGAGCTGATTACGACTATTGAAGAGACCAATAAGGCGCATATTCCTGAGCTGCTCAAGCTATCCAATTGGTTTGAGAGTAATAAGCTGTCTGAAATGGATGGCGCTGAATTATTCAAACGATACGATTTGGTTTATCAAGAATTTTTAAAAATCATGGAATATAGCATTATGGGTACGGTCATGGAAATGGAAGGATCGATTTTGGGCAGCTATCTGGAAAATATTTTAAAAACCAAGTTCCCAGGCCGGACAGAAAAAATCAGCGAATATTTCATAATATTAAGCACGGATCCGCGCATTACCACGTCGCAAAAAGAGGAGATTGCTCTGCGTACTTTGCGAATTGCTGAACGAGCCGAAGGCTTGACCGAACCCCAAATTGAAGAGCATCGGCGTCAGTATGGTCACATTACTTATAACTATGACGGACCGGGCTGGTCAGTAGAAGACATCATGAAGCGGATGGGAGAATTATCTGACAATCCTGACCTATTATGCGATGAAATCAAGGAAATCGAGCACACTTCCATTAAAACCGCCGAACAAAAAACAGAAATAATCAAAGAATTAAGATTAAACGATGAGGAACGCCATCTCTTTAACACCCTGGCAGTGCTGGGTTATTGGAAATTTGAGCGCAAGCTGGCCTGTCAGCGCAGCCATTTAATGATGGAGGCTTTGATTGAGGAGATTATGCACCGTTATCATTTAACCAAGCCGGAAGCCAAGATGATTACGCCAGATGAAATGCAAGAGGTGCTGGAGAACAATAAGGTAGACCGAGACGAGCTAGAGAGACGGGTTAAATTATCATTCGCGATATTTGAGGGTTATGATGGACAAAAAGTAATTTCTGGTGAAGCGGCCAAGATAATCGAACAAGAGCTTGAGGAGTCATTAAAGGTGGAAGGTAAAGTCAAGGAGATTAAAGGCACAACGGCTTACCCGGGCAGGGCCAAGGGCCGAGTAGTACGCGTAGACGACGAATCAGAAATGGAAAAGTTTGCCGAGGGGGATATACTCGTCTCGACTTCAGCCGGCCCAAATATTATTTCAATCATGAAGAAAGCGGCGGCGATTATTACTGATTCAGGCGGGATTACCAGTCATGCCGCGATCGTATCCAGAGAACTGAAAGTGCCTTGTGTGATTGGCACCAAGATAGCCACGAAAGTTTTAAAGGATGGCGATGAGGTCGAAGTGGATGCCACCAAGGGGATTGTGAGGAAGATTTAAGCGTGGTAATCTCGAAATAGACAATTCTGGTGACTATGAGGTTCATTCATGTCCCGTCTTCGCCGTACCTATGACGGCCCCACCAAGATATATTTTGTAACTAGCAATACCTATCAAAGGGTGCCGTTATTTAGGAT
>JAZDMR010000023.1:0-54874 GCA_043800725.1 bacterium
CTAAAAACACTAATCTTGCTACGGTGACTGATGATGAACTTCAGGCCATAGAAGACCGGATCAACAACCGCCCCCGAAAGAAACTTAATTACCTGACCCCTAATGAGGCTTTGGGTGTTGCACTAAATTCCTGAGTTCAAAATTTTGTTATTTTTGGATTTCTTTTAGTAAATCTTCGACTGCTTAAATAATGGAAGATTTTGGCTGATTTTATTAGTACAACTGGCAATTGTTTCTTCGCCAGTCCTGGTATAAAAAGTATAAATAATTTCTATCCCATCAGCAGCTGTTGGACAATCATCCGTAAACGGCTGCTTTCTAATTAATTCGAAATCCGACGATCAAATCAGTGCTTGTAGCTCTTTAATTGTTATTGTAGATACTGAGCCTGAATTTATTGTTTCTATCCCGCTTTCTCTTTTACTAGTAACTAAATAACTACTGTCCGTATTAACTATTGTCGTTTCATTACAATCTCCCCAAGGACACAGCCCTCCATGAGAATATACCCTGATAATTATATTGTCATTTTCTGATTCGATTTTTACTTCCTGGATATTTAGAAAAAATAAATAAGCTGATAGGCCTAAGCCCATTACAATAATAATTAATACTAGTTTTTTCATTCTATTACCGTCCCTCGAAAAGCCCTGCCCGATAGTGCTTTTTTAAGCTCGGACAAGCGCTGGCCCTTAATAATATAAACTGAAATATTATTATTTTTTGCCAACCTGCTGGCTTTCGGGTCAAATGGAGAATTTAGTCGCGGTTTCCATTTTTTGGGAATTATTTTGAAATAATCAGACCAATTAATTTGCTTTATCGGCTTGGCTTCAGGAAATCTATCCGGATCTTTATCATAAACATGGTCAATGTCAGACAGATTAATTACAGTTTTTATGCCTAGGGCCTTGGCAATCAAAACCGCATCTACATCCGAGGAATGACCCGGTTGATAACCGCCCCCAAATAGTATTGGTTTTACAAATTTTGGCGGTTTCTCGGGATTGTCATACAAAACTGGATGAGCCCACTTGCCAAAAATGCTTCTGAGCAAGTGAGCATGCAGTTTAGTCGCGGCAATGCCAATCCAATCTAAATCAACTGGAGCGATCTTGGTAATCTCACGAGCTGCCATATTATATCGTTTATTGGTCTTCCCCCCTCCCGTGATAATACAAAACCGATAACCCCGTCTAACCCAGGCCAGAATAACTTTTTTAAAGTTTTTTAAATACTTGACATCTATCTCGTCAGGAGCAATCAAAGAGCCGCCTAATGATATCACAAATAATTTATTTAAATTTTTTTTCATTCTAGATATTTAAGCCTGTTAGCATTGTGCTCTTCCAGCGTTCTGCCCCAATGAGTATTTTTATCCGAATCAGTTAGGTAATAGAAATTATCATTAGGAATAGGATTAAGCGCTGCTTCAATGGCATCTAGGCCGGGATTGCAAATCGGACCCGGGGGCAAGCCAACGTTTTGATAGGTATTGTAGGAACTTTCAGTTTCTAAATCATCAAATGACGGTCTTGGATTGCTTTTACCTGTCGCGTAATTAACGGTCGCATCAGACTGCAGCGCCATGCCAAGGTCCAAGCGCCTCCAAAATAAATCCGCTGCCATGCGCCTGTCCTCACTCGTTGTCAGCTCTTTTTCTAATATTGAAGCCATTATTAAATTATCGTAAAAAGAACGGCTGGAGGCGTCAATCTGAGCCATAACATCGTCATCCAATTGAATATTAAAGTTATCCAGCATTCTGACAGCTACTTCAGTCGGGGTAGCATCTTTATAAAAACGATACGTATCCGGAAAGAAAAAACCTTCTAGGGTATTTTCACCTGGTTTAAGACTGAAGTAACTGCTGTCCAATGGCTGGTCGCTTAATTGCGACGGCTGAGTCCTCTGCAGTTCATTAAAAAAGCTTCCCTCCAAAACGGTTTGACTTATTTCAGTATTGGTTGAATGCTGAGCATTTAAAGCAAATTCTTCTGCTAATCGTTGAGCTAATTCTACATTGGAAAGCCCCTCTGGAATAGTTACGATAATCTCATTGATCAGCCCTTCTCCCGAAGATAAGGCTCGGGCGATTACATCAGCGCCTTGGCTGGCATCTAATTGGTAATCCCCTGCTTGAATTTGAGCCGAAAGCCCTTGCCATCTAATATACAGAATAAACGCTGTTTCATTGCGTATAATATTTTCCTGTTTTAAATTATTGGCAATAATCTCTACGCTACTGCCTGAAGCCACGGTGAAATCTACCAGCCGACTATTATCCTCCGGGGCCGACAAATTATTTTTTAACCACAGCCAACCGGCTAATCCAATAACTACTATTATCACCAGAACGGCGATAATTATTTTTACGGTTAGTTTAGTCATGGTTTCTTATCAACCTCAATAACGCAAAAACGGCCAATAAATTAAAGCAACTCTTCTAGATTTTTCTTTTTTAGCATTTGAACAATCTCTTTCACTTCGCTGGAAAAGCTCTGATGCGCCACTAGAATTGCATCTCCGGTATCTACAATAATCATGTCTCTCAATCCCAAGACTGAAATTAGCCGATCTTTGGAAGCAAATACCAGCGTTCTTTTAGTATGATGAGTAAGAGCTTTCCCGCGAACCACATTATTCTGAGCATCGTGAGGCAGCAGTTCGTAAATTAAATACCACTTACCCGTATCAGACCATCCCAAGCGCCCGGCTACTGCGCCCATTTTTGGAATAAAACGAGTTACCGCTTCTTCAATAGACATTGGGGGCAAAGCGTGATATTCACGCTTTAATACCGATAAAAATTTATTAGTACCAACCGCATTAGCTATCTTTCCCAAGCGGGCATAGATAAAGGGTTGATACATTTCAAAATAAGACAGAATGGTTGAAGCTTTCCAGATGTATTGCCCGGTATGTGCCTGAAATTTAGGATTCTTCATTATCCGCTTCAGCATTGCTGCCTTAGGCTTTTCTACCCAGCGTTTGGCAATATGAAAATTCTGCCCTCTGTCTCGGCCAATATGCTGTCCTAGCTCAATATAACTTAGTCCTTGATCCGGCCTCTGTACTGACGAAGCTATCGCCAATGCATAAAACGGTTTCTTCTTTAAAAACTGTTCGGAAGCCTTTAATAATGTTCGAAACCGGCCCACCTCGCCAAAAACATCATCCACGGTCAGGCTAGCTATTACCGGATCTTCATCAGGCTTGGTTCTTGATTGAATTATCACTGATTCCAGCCCAATGGCCGGACCGGTATTTTTACCCACTGGCTCAACAATAATATTTTCTTTTAGAACTTTGGGCAGCTGTTTTTTTACGACTGGTATAAAACCTGGAGGCACAGAAACAAATAAGTCTTTTGGTGATTTTAAAAGCGGCTCAATCTCTTCATACTTGGATTGTAATAATGACTTCTTTCCCAATAACGGCAAGAATTGTTTCGGGCTTTTTGACCTAGACAACGGCCAAAGCCTTGTCCCGCACCCTCCAGCACGAATTACAATCTTCATATTATTTTTCTCCGATAGACTATTTGGTAAGCGCGTATTAATGCTATGGCTGAATCAGCGTTGCTAAGTATACCATCAATTGCCATTTTTGCCGCTTTTTTTAAGGGTACTTTTTTTACTCTAATATCTTCATCCTCATCACCTGATAATTTATTAGATGACAAGTCGCGAGCTAAATACAAATATCTTGGCCATTTCCACGAGCCTCCGCCCTGAAAAGAATAAAGCATCTGAAATTTCTTGGCCCGATAGCCAATCTCTTCTTGCAATTCACGATTTGCGGCTTTTCGCGGTTGCTCTCCTGGTTCTAATCTGCCGCTGGGTAAATGCCAAACAAGTTTATTGATAGCACTTCGATATTCCTGGATTAAGAAAGTGTTCTTTTTATCATCTACTGCGACAATAATTACTGTTGCTGGTCTTTCTATTACCTCTCGTACAACTCTCCTGCCATCAGGTAAAGTAATAAAAAGAGAATTAATTTGAAAAACATCGCCACGAAATATATTTTTTGATGAAATTACTTTTTCATTCATGTAATTCGCTTAAGTCACCAGAGGCACAAAACGCCAGCCTGGAAACTCTTGATATGAAATTTTTTTATCAGCACTTTTAGACACTAATACCAAAGACTGGCTTTCATTATCACCTACCGGGATAATCATTCGCCCTAGACTGTTCAACTGATCAATGAGCCTGTCTGGAACCTCAGAGCTAGCAGCAGCTACATGAATTATGTCATAAGGAGCCTGCTTTGGTAAACCTTGGCTGCCATTCTGTAATATAAATGAAACATTTTGATAGCCCATAGCTAGTACATTTTCCTGTCCAAAATTCTTTAATTCTGGAATTCTTTCAAGGGCATAAACGTGACCTAAAGGACCCACAATCTCAGCAAATAATGCTGAAGTCCAGCCTGATCCACTACCAACATCCAACACCTTTTGTTTAGGTCGAGGTTGCAGCTTTTCCAGCATAAAGGCCACAGTCAAGGGCTGAGAATTAGTCTGGGAACTGCCTATGGGTATTGGCGCATTAATCTCAGCTTCAAATATCCTTGATTTTGGCAAAAAATTTGCTCTAGGCACGGACTTAAAAGCGCTAATGATGCGAGGAGTAAAAAGCACACCCTGCTCAATTAAACTATCAATAAGTAATGCCATAAATTTAAATAAAACAACTTTCGGTTTTAGTATATCAAAGAAACATGAAGGGCTGAATTTGACTTTTTTAACTAATATTAGTGTTTTTTTATTTATCTCCGCTTCAGTCGCAGAATATTGACAATATCCTGACTATTGTGATATAAACCAAAGTCGTGTTATTATCGCAATGTGCTGAATTTCTGTATTAACAACAGTTAGGAGATCAGCATGCTAAATTATATTATTAATTATTAAGAGAGGTACTATGCTAAATTTCAAACATCAAGCATTACCCCGACTAGCGGATCCTATCCGTTTTCTTCTTGTTGGGGCAGTAGTTTTCGGGCTGATAATTCAACCAATAAGTTCCATTGCTTTTTCCAAGGCTGAGCAAGGCCCAGAAGGAGATGGCACCGGTGTATCAGCAGTAATTGGGTATAGCATCCAGGGATATGTCTGGGATGACAATGCTGTTGATAAATCATTCGATCCTGCTGATATTGGGCTCGAGGGCTGGACAGTTGAAATCTCAAAAGCCCCAGCCCCAGGAGAATCTATTCTGCCAATTCTAGGCCCTGAAACGACTGATGCTACCGGCTTTTATAAATTTGAAAACTTACGTCCTGGCACATACACAGTCTGTCAGGTCGATAAAGTTGAGTTAGGCTGGAAACAAACTTTTCCTGATTCCACATCTGATAACCCCTTCGGCTGTCATGAAATAACAGTCGAACTAGCCACCAATAGAGATGAGGGACCAGCTAATTATAACTTTGGCAACTTTCTAATGGGTTTTGGTTCAATTTCAGGTGTTGTTTGGAACGATGCTGACGGAGACGCCACTCGGATAATTCCTGACGAAGTTGGTTTGGAAAACTGGACAGTGAATCTATTGACCAGCTGCTCGGAAGATTTTAATCGTTACGACCTTAATCTTGATAGCGTTATTGATCCGACAGATTTTTCTTTATTCACCGGCCTATTCAACACCTTTTCAGTAAGTGCTGACTTGAATGGTGATGGATTATTGACTCAGCCAGATGAAGACTGCTTTGGCATCCTTTACAGTGGCGGTTCAATTGATAGTCCTCTCACAGTGATTGGAACAACCACATCTGACGCTGATGGAAACTACTCATTCGCTGATCTAGGCTATGGCAACTACTGGGTAAATGAGGATGTTCAGGTTGATTGGACGCAGACCAAGCCAGGCGGCGATGGAGTTTACGGACCTTTAGGCGTGGCCCCGACAACCAGCTGGACCGAACAAGACTTTGGCAACTGGATTCCGGTTGCTGAAGAGCCTGTGATTGAAGAGGAAGAACCAGTTGAACCGGCAGGAGAAGAGGTTGTGATTGAGGAAGAAGAAGTCGTTCTGCCTGTTATAGAACTGGACAAAATCGCTTCGGCAAATTCAGTCATTGCTGATGCTCAGGTAACTTATACCTTCAATTACACTGTTTCTGACGCAACTGCCAGCTCAGTGGTTTTAAGCGACCCGCTGCCCGACTACATGACTTTCGTTTCTGCCAGCGATGAAGGCGCTTACGACCCATTAACCAATGTGGTTACTTGGAATTTGGGCGACAAAGAGCCGGGTAATTATCTGACAACCATGACCGTGCAAGTCGATGGGGTAATTACTAATGGCACTAAAATTGAAAATGTCGCAACAATCTCAGCCAGCGAAATTGAACCCGTAACTGACAATGCTATAGTAACGGTAAATTCTCGACCAGTTTTAACTGTAAAAAAAATGATCGACCAAGACACGGCTTCCCGAGGCGACACCCTTCTCTACACTGTTCTGATTACCAATGAAGGTACCGATACTGCCAAGAACCTAACAGCCAAAGACATTTTGCCACAGGGTTTCACTACCAAGGATGATCAGGTGAGCGAATTCTCCGTTAAATTTAACGACCTGGAAGTGGACAAATCAGTAGCCACCTCTTATGAGGTCGTGGTGGGCGATCAAGTGGCTAAGGGTAGCTATGACAACACTGTTACAGCTTCGGCGGATAATACTGAATCGGTTAGCGCCACTGCCACAGTTGAAATTGAAGTCTTGGGAGAAGTATTAGGCGTTGAAACTGTTGCTGAGCCGGAAGTACTAGGAGCAGAGGCTACTCTTCCAGAAACAGGATTGGGTTTAATTGATCTGTTGATTATGATTACTGGCCTTCTCACTATCAGTGGCGGAGTTTATCTGACTCGCCGACAAACCGGTCTCGCTATAAAGTAAAAAAGTAACTTTGACATTCCCCTGGCCGCTAACGCGGCCGGGGGAATTTGGAAAAACTATGTCCGGTAATATTAAAACAATCGCCTTTGTTGTACTGGTAAGCTCGTTAATCGCGGGTCAGTTTGTTTATGCTCAGGGGGTTGAAAAACCCAGTCAACTTTTTGTGCCTATTGTCGATTTAGAAATCATCGGTTTAAATAAGATTTCCGCGGACAGCGTTACTGTTTTAACGATTAATTTTACTGTCAGTGAATACCCGATAACTGACGCAGTGTTGGATTTTACCTTGCCTGAGATGGTATTATTTGATTTTGCTAGCGGAACGGGCCAAATCAGTCAAGATAATATTATTACTTGGCACTACGAAAGCTTAGCCCCCGGTAATTATACTGAAACTGTTTCAATAAGCCCGGTCTCACCTATTGCCAACGCAACAGAACTAGAATTTGACTCAAGCCTGTACTCCCGCGAAACCGTGGCTATCACGGATACTTTCGTGATGACTGTCTTATCGGTCCCGCTCCTTAAAGTAATTAAAACTATCACGCCGACTTCCCTTTCTGCCGGAGAGCAAGCTGTCATCAGCGTTGAAATTTCCAATCAAGGAACTGATTCAGCCGAGAACGTGACAGTTACGGAAATTACATCTAATCAAATAGAAATAACCAACAGCGAAAAAACCAGAAAAATCGGACAAATACCCGCTAACACGTCACAAACAATAGACTTTCAAATACGCTTAATATCAAATTCAAGCTCTGAGACAATTTCAACCGAAACAGTCATCACTGCCGATAATCACGAAAAATTACTAGCCCTGGCTGATGTAAAAATAATTCCTGAGATTGTCTTGGTGCCTGAAGTCCAGGAACTTGAAAATATATTGAAGCCTGATGAGATAGCCACACCAGTGACAGAACAGATTGAACCATCTTCGACAGGTCAAGTTCTGGGCGCATCAACAAGCGCGGATGGATTAACTGAAACGGGAATCGGCTTCCGGGACTGGTTAACTGTCTTTGTTGCCACGTTTCTGATTACTGCTGGTATTACGACTTTACTTTTTTACCCATTCTCAAAAAACGGAACTTAAACTATGCCAGAGTTGAAACGCTCAGCCCCGGGGGAGGCTAACAAACCAATGCCCTCGGACCGTCTGAAAACTGCTAGGCCAATTTCGCCTACCCGTCATAAAATCATCAAAGCCGCAGCCATAACCTTAATTATTATCGGAGCTGTCATCTTAATATATCCATTTGTGCCGATAATCCGCTATGAAATTTTCCAGCCGGATCCGGTTTATCCATACGCTACTCTGTTGACAAATACCGAACAAACAGACAATCTAGAAATTCCTACTGAGCACCTGCCTTCTATTGAAAATAAGCTACCTGATGCCAGCCGCTTGGTAATACCGAAAATCGGAGTGAATATGCCAATTGTGGAAGGTGAGAATGAAAAGGCACTATTTCGGGGTTCTTGGCGCGTCCCTGAAACCTCTACCCCTGATAACGGCGGTAATACGGTATTAACAGTTCATAGATTTCAGTATTTAGCCGGTCCAAACACTTTAGCGCTGGCTGACCGCTTAGAGGTGGGAGATTTAATTATTGTTTACTGGAAATCGGCAGACGACACCATTACAGAGTTTGATTATCGTATCTCAAAGACTTACCTTGTGGAACCCAATCAAGTTGAAATACTTGATAACACGGTGGAAACTAAGCTAACATTATTTACTTGCGCTCCAATGTTCTCAACTAAAAATAGATTGGTGATAGAGGGGTCACCGATAGAAAATCCTTAATCTAACAAACCTATGTCATGTCATACACAAGCATCATCCCCCCTTTCGCTAACCAAGTCAGCTATTAAATCAGCCCTGCTTTTGCTGGGATTTGTCAGTCTAATAGCTTTCACTCCTTCTGCACGAGCAGAGTCAGGTAATTTATCACTAAGTTTAACGCCGGAATCCCCCACTGTTCGATCCGGAGAATCAATCGACTTTTTAGTAATCGCTAAAGACAAGAAAACAGATCATACCTGGGAAGTAAACGACTTTGCTGAATTTACCGTTACTGATCCGGCCGGGACGATTAATCAGGGTGTTTATCAGGCTGGCAAGGCTGGTACCTGGACTGTTTTGGCTAGCTATAACGGCACCTCAGCATCCACTCTGGTGCGAGTCCAGCCTGGACCGGTCAAGAAAATCGAGATCAGCCCAAATTCAAAACCAGAAATCATCGCTTTGGGCAATCGAACCTCTTTCAAGGCAGCGGCATTTGATAGTTTGGGCAACTCAATAACCAACCCAACAGTTACTTGGAGTCTCGAAGGTTTAATTGGCACATTAGATTCTGGCGGTAAATTCTCCGGAACTAATCCTGGCAACGGCTCTATCATCGCAAAAATTGATGGAGTTAAATCAGTAGTCGACATTGCCGTAACTCAACCAGCTGCACAAAAAACTGAAACCATCGTCTCCGAGACAACCGAAGAGACAAATAATACCAGCATCTCGGGAACTTTTGAAACAGATATCCAAGAAGGCGAGGTATTGGGTGAACAAGATGAAGTTAACGAAGACAACAGCAATCAAAAAGAATCAGCCTCTGAGGCAACTTGCTGGGATATTAAATGGTGGGGCTGGTTAATAGTTATGATTGGCTTTTTAGCGCTGCTCTTGGGCTATTATTACCTTGTTCGCGCTACTAAATCAGCTTGGTTTTGGGCAGTGCCATTATTGCTCATTGTTGCGTTGCTGGTAGTTTTCTTTTCTTTCCGCTGTGATAGCGCGGCTGGCTGGTTTCCCTGGATAAGCATTATTGCGGCCTTATTGATCACTCTATTTAGGCCAATGCGTTTCATTCCTACCAACGGAGATTCGCTCTAGCCAATTATTAAAAAATACTCCCTAAACCGCTCCCGTTAATGGAGCGTTTTAGGTATTAGCTAAAAAATCAAAAAGACTACCAGCACTGTTAATCCCAAAACTATTCGGTAATAAGCAAATCCTCGCAATGAGTGATTCTGGAAAAGTTTCAATAAAAACCTAAGCGCTGAAATTCCTACAAATGCAGAAAACACAAAGCCGATAATAATGACATTCCATTCTGAATTGGGTAAACCTTCCTTAGTCAAATCAAATATCTTTTTTATCGATGCCCCAAATACAATCGGCAAAGAAAGCAAAAAAGAAAAGCGGGCTGCTTGATAGTGTGAAAGTTTTAATGCCCTGCCTGCGGCAATCGTGCTCCCAGAACGTGATACTCCGGGAATAAAAGCCAAGACTTGAGCCATGCCGATTATCAAGGCATGGCTGATTGTTAAGCCAGACAGATCTCTGCTTGTTTCTGCAGTAATTTCTATTAGTAAAAAGACCAAGCCGCCCAAGATAAGCATTATGCCCACCCAAACCATTGACCTGAATATTTTCTCAATATCAGACTCAAAAAAGAAGCCTATCACTGCTGCCGGAATAGTACTAACAATAATTAGCCAAGTAATCCTCGAATTATAAATGGTCTTTTCAGTACGATCGTTTCTCAAATAGCTAACCGTCGATCCGATCAGATTAATAATATCATTTCTAAAAAAAACTATCAGAGCGATTAAGGTTCCGGCATGAAGCGCCACATCAAAACCAAGCTGGTCAGAAGCGGCAAAATTTGGCCAAATCTCATGAAAAAACACTAAATGCCCTGAGCTTGAGACGGGTAAAATTTCAGTAATTCCCTGTACCGCCCCAAACAGAGCAGCTAATAAATAATCAATCATTTATTTTTGACAATGCTTACAATAATGAGCTGAGCGACTGCCTATCTTTTTACGTATTATCACATGTCCACATCGGAAGCAAGGCTGTCCCGTACGCTGATATACTTTTAAATATTTTTGCATGCCTCCTGGTTGGCCAAAACTATCGCGATAATCCTGAATCGTTGTCCCTCTTTTTTTAATAGCAAGTCTAAGTATATCAGGAATTGCCTGAAATATCTTTTTTTGCTCTGAAACCTTCAGGCTTTTTGCTCGTCTAGTTGGTTTAATACCAGCCTGATAATTTACTTCATCGGCATAAATATTACCTAAGCCTGAAATTACTGATTGATCAAGCAAAATATTCTTGATTTGGCTTCTAGGACGTTTTTTTAGCATCTTCTGGAACCGCCTAAAGGTGACTTTATTATCAAGTGGCTCAGGTCCAAGTTTTAATCTATTAAACATCTCAGGAAGCTTATGAGTCATTAAAAGTCGAAAATAACCAAACTTTCTAATATCATTAAAATACAGCTTATCGCCCTTGTTTAACTCAAGAATTACTCTGGTAAACTTATTGGGCAATCCAACTGCGCCTCCTTCGATAGGATGCCCCCCTATGGCAACCCCGCCAAAAGCAGATTGATAAATTAATTGTCCGGTCATCTTTAAATGTATGACCAGAGAATACCCTCCTGAGAGATCAAGGATTAATAATTTGGCACGGCGGTGTATGGCAACTATTCTCTTTTTACTTACTGACTTGATCGGGAGTGATTCTTGGTGGATAATCTTTTTTTCCAAAACACGCGCTTTCCGAACAAAGCGGTTAACTATAACTTTCTTCAATGTTCTACGAACTGTCTCTACCTCGGGTAACTCGGGCATATTACTTACCTAAACCCTTGCTTAACCACCTTAAGATAAACCCATTTGAGAAGGCTGAAATTCCTCCCATTCATGAGTTGTTTCGTTAAATTTTAACGCCTTTAAAAAGTCTACTTGATCATCTTTGGAAAATATTTTTTCGATTTGCACGTCGCTTCCGATTCTTTTAGAACCTATTGCTTTTTCGCCCACCACACGATCTCTGGTCGTACGCTCGAGTTTGATCCTACCTAATGGAGAATTAACGATTACGCTATGAACTTGTCCATGACCATCTTCCAAAGGTTCGGTAGACTCATCAACCACCTCAAACTTTTCTCTCATCATTTCCAATATTTCTTGCCAGCGCTCTTCTTTCATAATAATTTACCTTTTTTTATGCTTCTAAGCATATTGTCTTTCTTCGGGGGTAAGCTTATTGTGCTCACTGAGAGCGTATTCCTCAGCTTTGATAAAGCCGATAACATTATCATCAACATGCAGTTTTGGCGCTTTGCCAGTTAAAACATCTTTAACGCGATCAACCAAAACAGCCGGCTGAATATTGGCTTTTACAATAAAAGCGCTGGCTCCTAAATAAGCGGATTTTTGCTGGCTTACTGGATCGCCTAAATTGGAAATTATAACTACGGGTACTGATTTTGTTTCGGGCGTTCCTTTTAAAAGACGCAGAGCTTCATAACCGTCAATTTTGGGCATTAGTAAATCAGTAAGCACAATATCGGGCATAAATTTTTTTGTTTTATCAATGACTCCCCTAGCATCACAATAGGCTCGTACTTCAAATCCGGCCTTGATAAATAAACTTCGATATAATCGTCTAATTGACTTATCATCTTCTAGAATAATTATTCTTTGCTGATTAACCATAATTGTATTGATAGACTAACAGATATGAGTTTTTTTCGCTATATTTGAGTTTTTTCGCGGGATGAGCTGTCTTTTGAAATTTTTTCCAAGGCGCGCTCCCAGGGTATTTTAAGAAACACATAAATACCAACTATTACGATTGCTACAAAAAAGCCGTTTATCAATACCCCCGAGTTTTTTAGCTCCGCCTTAAAGAAAAAATCATAAGCATAGCTTCCGGAATATGCAATGACTAATCCGGCAATAAACTTGCCGATTGTGGTCGGTATCAGGAGTTTCCATAAAGAATACTTGACCATTCCCAAAGGGACAAACAAAACATCATCAGGCAAAGGCAATACCCCAAAAATGAAAAGCAGTAAAGGTATCAACTTTGGCCGGCGATCAATTAGTTGACGCACTGCATTATACGATTTTGGCTTTTTTTCAGCAAACAATCGAGAACTCCCGCGTCCAATCACATAGCCAGTCAGCTCCCCTAGCTCTGCCCCAATTGCCATTAACAACGCTAATAAAATTGGACTTAAACCAACAGCGGCTAGAAAAAATATCACCACGGTATAAGGAAGCGGTGAAAATAAACTCATATTGCCGACGACAGCGCTGATGAACGCTCCCAAGTAACCATACTCAATGGCAATATTCTGCCAGCTTTCTGACCATCGCTCTAAAGATAAAGTTAATGAAGGATTAGCTAAAAATACCCCTACCGCTAATATTACTAATAATAATCCAATAATTAAAAATAGCTCTTCTGCGCCAATATGGAATGATCTATTGCCATACCTTTCGCGATTTTTTAAAAAAGCGATCATGTTTTTTTCTTAACCATTTTAGATTGTTTCTTGTTTGGGTCACGATACGGAATAAAATATTTTTTTCCTGACAAATTTGCCGGTAGGTAGGCCTGCCCACCCTCTTCTTTGGAATAATAGTGTGAATACTTATAATTTTTACCATAGCCCAAATCCTTCATCAGACTAGTCGGTGAGTTGCGCAGATGAAGTGGCACTGGCTCATTCAAGGTTTTTTTTACATCTTCTTTTGCGCGACCTAGAGCCTCATAAGTGGAATTATTTTTTGGCGCCAAAGCTAATGCGATAGCGCAGTGCGATAAATTAATTTCACATTCAGGCGGGCCAATTAATTGAGTAGCCTTAAAAACTGCCACTGCTAAAGGCAAGGCGCTATTATCAGCCAAAGAAATATCCTCTGAAGCAAAAACTACCATTCTCCGGGCAATAAGAACTGGATCTTGGCCCGCTTCTATCATTCGAGCAAGCCAATAAACCGCTCCATCAGGATCTGATCCCCGCATTGACTTGATAAAAGCTGAGATTACGTTGTAGTGTTCCTCTCCTTTCTTGTCAAATAATAAGTGTCTCTTTTGTACGGCTGCTTCTAATAGTTCTAAGGTTAGATGTCTGATATTGTCTTTATCCAAGCGAGCTGACTTGATGGCAATTTCTAAAGCATTTAATAATGCCCGGGCATCACCATTGGCCTCACCTAGAATAAAATCAAGCGCTTGAGGTTCAATTTTGGTCCGAAAGCCGCCATATCCCTTTTCTTTATCAGTAATCGCTCTTTTGGCTAGTTTAGCCAAATCGGATGGTGCTAGCCTCTCTAAGACATAAAGCTGGCAACGGGACAGCAGGGGCGCAATAACCTCAAAAGAGGGGTTCTCAGTGGTCGCTCCTATTAAAACAATTGTCCCGTCTTCCACATAGGGCAAAAGAGCGTCTTGCTGTGCCTTATTCCAGCGATGGATTTCGTCAACAAATAAAACAGTTCTTTTTCCCTCATACTTCCAGTCTGATTCTGCTTGTCGGACAATCTTTCTCAAATCATCAATTCCGGAAGTAACCGCTGATATTTGATTAAATATTGAATTAGTTTTCTCGGCAATTAATCTAGCCAGGGTAGTTTTCCCGGATCCTGGCGGCCCCCACAAGATCATCGAATAAAGCTCGTCGTTTTCAATGGCTTTTCGTAAAGTGCTTTTATTATTAATTAATCGAGTTTGTCCAACAAATTCCTTAAAACTCTTCGGCCGCAACCGATCTGCTAATGGAGCTTGTTGCCTTTTTTCAGACTCTCTGGCTTGAGAAAATAAATCTTTCATAGCACACAAAAACAGCATACCTTAAAACACCCCTCAAAGGAAGTATATTGATTAAGTAATAATATTAATAGCCGGTTTTTTAGAGGAGTAAAATCTTCTGGCGAGTTTTTGGCCGTATTTCCAGCTCACCCAGCCAATTAAAAGTCCGGCAAAAATATCCGGCACAAAATGCTGTTTTAGCAGTAAAGTGGAGGCGATAATGCTTAGAGCAATTAGAGCGAAGAATATTTTCCAAGGATTTCTAACTAATGGAATGGTGCTAAAAAATAGGATGGTTGTCGACAAGGTATGGCCTGACGGAAAAGCGTTAAACCTATGGTCAGTGCTATAAAGCCAGTCCAATATCTGAGTGAAAATATTAGTCGGCTCTATTATCGGACGCGGTACGGTCGTTTGAAAAATAATATACAAGATATAAGCAATAAGGCAGCCAATCACAAATGAGGCCACAATACGAATAAAGATGACTGGCTTAAAAATTAGAGTGTAAATAATTAATAAACTTCCCCAGGAAAAAAAGAAAAGTACATAAGGAATTACCATGGCTGAAACTAGGGGGATATAACCATCTAAAGGAGTTTCTAAAATATGAACTGGCCCCCAGTTGTGATTCAGGGAAAAATATAAAGAAAATAGCGCTAACAACAGCACTAACAAAGTAAGCCGGCCTATCAGGCTGGTAAGGTCTAATACTAATGGCGAATCATTTTTTTTCCTTCTAGGCATAACCTAGGTTCCCCCAAATCGTCGTTGTCGATTTTTAAATTCAGTAATTGCTTTAATTAAATCCTTTTTTGTGAAATCTGGCCAGTACTTATCTACAAAGACATACTCAGCATACTCGGATTGCCAAAGTAAATAGCCGGAAGTTCTATGTTCGCCAGAAGTTCTAATAATTAAATCTGGATCAGGTAATTCAGGTGAATATAGATTTTTTTGAATAGTTTCTTTATCAATCTTTGCGGCAGGGATTTTATTTTTTATGATTTTTTTTACCGCATCGACTATTTCAGTTCTCCCGCCATAATTTAGGCAAATATTAAGAATTCCTCGGGTGTTGTTTTTTGTTTTTGCTACAGCTTTACGGATATAACCCTGTAATTTCTTGGGAAACTTCTCAATTCTGCCTGATACAATAAGTCTAATATTTTCTCGATGAAACTTATCAACCTTGTTTAAAAAAACTTCTTCCAAGAGATGGAATAAATACTTCACTTCCTTTTCTGATCGCTTCCAGTTCTCTGTCGAGAAAGCCCAAAAAGTAAGGACTTTCACTCCTTGCTCAATCGCCACATCACAAATTTCCTCGGTTATCTCAACGCCCTTTTTATGTCCAACCAGAGAAGGCAGATGTTTTGATTTGGCCCATCGCCGATTTCCATCTGGGATGATCGCAATATGTTTAGGTGTAGGTAAACTCATATAATTTCTTATCGATTCCTATTTACACTCAAATCAGAGATAACGGACAGCATATTAGCACATTTTTTATTAATATGTCGAGATCTGGCAATCGTAGTTTTTCCTTTTTGGGCAAGATTTATCGCTTGTTTTTTAATAAATGATAAAGCTGGCGTTTGACCAACCAGACTTCTGATTTGATCAACCTCGCGGGTATTTCGATGTTCTTTTTTAATTAACAAATCCAGCTTTTTGCGATCCTTGGTCTTTAAATATTTACGAGCTTTTAGGATTATTGCAGAAATTTTACCTTCTTTTATGTCGTTAGACGATTTTCCCGATTCTTTGCTGCCGATGAAGCCGATAATATCATCGACTAATTGAAAACCAATTCCTACTGGCACTGAATATTTGGTCAGCGTTCTACGAGTACTTTGACTAGCACCAGCGAATACCGCTCCAATTTGCAATGGTCCGTTAAAAGTATAATACGCTGTTTTATATTCAGCAATTTTTTCTACTAGTTTGCTGTTAACCCGCCTCTGCCAGGTCTGCTCAACATCCATAAACTGCCCAACAAGGGTGTATTCAAGCAAGTTCTTATAAACCTCGTCTAAGCTCTGCCTTATCTTGTCATCAGGCCAGGTGGATTTAATAAAAACTTTATAGGCTAAATTTGAAGCATAATCGCCAATTAAGATGGCTAAAGCTACTCCTCGAAACCGCCTCTCCTGGGTACTGCCGGATAATTTCCGACGGAATGCTTCATGAACAGTCGGACCGCCTCGCCTTAATTCATCACGATCAATAATATCATCGTGAATTAACAGATAACTATGAATTAATTCAACTGCCGCTGATATGTCAGCCAGCTTTTTGGGAGGACGTTTTCCAGATGACTGATAACCCAGTTTTACTAAATAAGCTCTAATCCTCTTACTGGCCGATCTCATAGTAAATTCCTCTAGTTGATGAAAGCCCTCTCGAAGCGAGGGTGAAGTATTTCCAATACTCTTGCGTTCATTTTGGAAAATTATCCATAATCTTTTTTCAACAATTTTTTTCCAATCTGCCAAATCAGCCAGGCATGCGTTAATATCAGTCTTGGATTGATTATTCATCAATTATTTATTAGTCAATTACTAATCAGGAAATACTTATACGTTTTTATTGTGCCGATTCCCTCATCGAACGTTTGGGACTGATGAGATTAAGCGTGAGAAGGGAGATGCGCTGTATGATCTCTTCTTTCCAATACCGAACACTTGGGGCCGATAGGATTAAGTGTGAGGAATAAAGGAGCATGCTTGCGAAGGGTGAAGTCCCGATGTACGTTTAGAATACACTCTCCCTCATCGAACACTTGGGCCCGTCCTCCGAAGCTACGCTTCGTAGGAGCGGAGCTAGGGTTAAGCGTGAGATGAATAAGGGACATCCTTCCTAAGGACGAAGTGGGCTCGACTTTTTCGAGTACACGTAGTTCGCAGGAAGAGATGGCCCGCGACCCGTGGTCGGGCTGGTGGGACTTGAACCCACGACCTCGTCGACCCGAACGACGCGCGCTAGCCAACTGCGCTACAGCCCGTTATTTTAAACTAGCCTCAACCATAGACTGATCCGCCTAAGGCGGAAACTGCGCTACAGCTCGTAATAATTTTACAGCTCAATTACATATTTTTTAAAAAGCCTAGTATGATATTCCAGAAAAAGCTAAATAAGTGTACGAAATACAAAACTTTTGGTCAAGCCTTGTTTGATTAGAAAATACTGGTCTACCCAGAAAAGGATAGCGTTTTGGCAATTTCGGTAAAAATTAAATAATCATTCATATCAGCTGCAGAATCCGTAAACACAGTAAACAAAAAGCTGCCACGTACAAAAGTATAGCCTTTATTTTGGTTGCCGATAGTCAGCTTGTTTGCAATCAGCTTGGAACCAAGTTCTTCTGTTTCATCAAGTTGCCGATAGTCTAGACTGAAAAATACCTGCTCTTTTTTATCAGCTGGAATAACTTGAATTACTGCTAAGCGATTTGAGTCAGAATACAGAGTCCATTCATTATAGATGTTTTGCCTCGTATTACTTGTACTAGTATAAGTGTAATTGTCTTGTTCTGCATATTCAACAGTGTAGCCAAACTCAAGACTGTGATACTTTGTCAAATCTTGAGTTTTTATGGCAGTGTCTGTATTAGTGAAGGTAGCGTTGGTCGCAACTGACTGATTGGTATTACTGGTTGCTGGATTTACATTTGTATCGGAAGCAGCCGGGTTATCTGTCGTGTTGGTTATCGTATCATTAGCCGCTGATTTATTGGTAGCATAATAATATGCCAATCCTGCAATTATTAATACTACAGCAATTAAGCCAAACCATATCCAAGTCATTGACCTCGGTTTTTGTGGCGATGGATTTAAAGCATCTCCATTCATAATACTCAGTATTAATTAATTAGCCTGGATATTATACCAAATTTGCATAATGCCGGTCTATTCTACCACCGGTTGGAGCCATTGTTCAGTAACAATATTTTCTCGAGGCACTCCTAAATCAGCCAGTTCCTTGATTATACTGATCACTAACTGAGGGGAGCCGCAAAGGTAAAACAAAGGGATACGGTCCTTTTTTATATTAACTGCGATTTGTTCTTGATTCATCCTTTCTCGCTGGCCTGTCCATTGGCTGTCCGGGGGCTCCTGCGTCAGGGCTACTAAAAGACTGAACTGGGGCCAGCACTTATCCAGCTCCTCGAATTCTTTGCGAAAAATAATATCAGAAGATTTTCTGGTACAGTAATAAAGCTTTATTTCTTTTTTAAACTTTATATGTTGAAGATACTTGATTAATGAACGAATCGGCGCGATGCCTGAACCTCCGGCAATAAACACCAAGTCCTCTTTAATCTCATCAGGAAGAATAAACTTGCCTTTGGGCTGACTTAGCAATAACCGTGAACCCACTTCCAAATCATGCAAAGCGCTGGTAACCAGACCGGTTTTTTCAATGGTTAGCTCTATATCTGAGTCACTCGGGCTTGAGGAAAATGAAAAAGCCCTGGCCGGTAGATGGGTCTCAGGAATTTTAACCATGGTAAACATGCCAGCAGAGTATTTATATTCAATGGGCTGGGTAGGAGTGAGAGACAGGGTTATTACTTCTGACGCTTCTCTGATTATTTTGGCAATTTTGAATTCAGTATAGTCCATAAAACAATTGTATAGGTATGCTCAAATTATCGCAATTTAAAAAAGACCGCACAGGAGAGCTGATCTAGGGTAAAGAAGTCCGTGAAACCCGCAACCCCCAGCCAACTTCCCATGCGGTGCAAGAATGGTGGAGAGGTGGTTTCCAATCTTTTGCTAAAACAAAGTTAGTTGGCCGTTTTTTGAACACCCATCTTTGGCCAACCAAACCGGATTACAAGTACTAATTCCGCCCCTCCAGATATTTATACTCTGTTAAATAGCCAATGCATGTTATCAAAAACTGTCTGCTTGTCAATAACCAGGCATTATGAGATTCTTAAACTATTATGAATATTAAACAAGAAAAACTAGCCATCGACATCGCCCTCATCCCTCCTCAAAATATCATAGACTTGGCAAAACAATATAATTTGTCGATCAATAGTCAAAATCCTGATGGCATAATGCTGGATGAAACGCATCTTCCTCACGTCACTCTTGTGCAATTATTTATTGACACCAATAAACTAACCTTGCTCAATCAAGCTATTGAAAACACACTAAAAGATTTTAAGCCCATCAGTTTAAAGATTAATAATATTGATTCTCTGATGTTAAGCGATGGTAAAGAAGCTTCGTATTTCTTATTTGAAAATATTGCACAAATTCAAGCAATGCATGAAACTCTCATGGAGGTAAGCAAGCCTTTTGCGGTAAATGGTGATGGCAAATCTTTTGTTTCAGACCCAGGCGAGCAAATACTATCAAGTAGTGTGGACTGGGCAACAAATTTTCGAGAAAAAGCTTCCGGACCAAATTTTGAAGCCCATATCACCTTGGGAATCGGATACAAGCCGAATCTTGAAAAAGAAGTGGAATTTATAATAGACCGATTAACTGTCTGCCATTTAGGCAATTTCAATACCTGCCGAAAGATACTTAAAGAGTGGCGATTTATAAAATAAATATTTGCTAAGCTACGATTGGGGGTGCCCGCCAACCAAAACCACCCTGGTGATGCATCATGCCCAGAGTAGTCTGGTCTTCAGCAATTATCCTGGCAGAAAAAGAACGATTAGCAAGGTTCATAGATTCATCCGTGCTTTTACTCGCCTGATTAGCCAAGTCATGGAAGACTAATCGGCTTCTGGATACGCTCCGGTCAACGTAGCACGGGTTGCCAGTTGACTGCTGAAAAATACTTTCAATTTTTTCGATTTCCAGATCACTATAGTTCTCATCTGTTAATTCTAGTGAAATATCAATCTCACCTGCAGTATTTGTGTTGACAATAATGGGTATGTCCGCAAAACAGCTACTGCCATATAGCCCAGATATTATTGAAATTGATATTAGATAATGTTTCATATTCTATTCCTATTCTTTATACAATTGTTATCCGACGGTTATTTCAAGATTAATCTGTCTACCATGGCCCAAAAAAACAATACTAAAAGAAGTCGCTTAATAACGGCTCCTTTTAGTCAATAGATATTTTCTAAACCGATTCTTCCTCGTTACCTCCCTCATCTTCCGGCATATCTCCGGAATGTACTTCACGATTGTGGGCCTCGAGATCTTCTACTTCCATTGCACATTTTTCACAATTTGGCATTAAGGCTCACCTCCTCTCTATAAGCTTTATTGATTAGGCTGTGTCATATAAAAAACCAATATACCCACCAGCAACAGAATCGATATTATAGTAGTCAGAATCATGAGAATTTTTAGATTATGCATCAGCTGCCACTTTTTCGCCAGTGAATACCAGACTACATATATGCCCATCAGAGTAATCAGCAGATTTGCTAAATCTGGATCATAGCTGTTTAGAGATTTGTGAAATATACGCACTAATACAATAATCAGACCAAAAATAAACAAAGCTCCATAGCTGCGAAGCCACTGTCCCATCGACATAGAGCTTTTTATGTCAGGCTGTGGTTGATTTTTCTGATCCTCCATAATTATTTAAATAATCTCATATTTTAAAAAGTCTGACAATAGAACTATTAATAAGGATTTTATTAAGTAATTTTGTGAATATTTTAAAAAGGAGCTTGCTGGTATCAACAAGCTCCTATTGATCATTCTAATCTGGGTGCAGTCTGAGATACTCGCTGCCTTGCTTTTCCTTGGAGCGAATGTGGTTCATAATCCAGATTCCCGCACCTAGACTGAATAGCGCCATCAAACAACCCAGTGCGATAAGAACAATTATGATTATTGGCCACCACATAGGTCCTCCCAATCAACCTCGGCAGGAAACTCAATTGGTGTTTCGGATTCCCGGACATATATGTGCATTAATAAAGCGCCAATGCCAGAAAGAATGCCCAATAATATAACTATTAAAACAACGAAACCAAACAATGCATATCCTATGATGGTCCACATTTTCAAGTCCCTCCTCTCTACTATTCACTCTACTTTGCTGTCAAGATTTGTCAATTACTTTTTACGCCAGCTCTGTTCAATATAGACTATTTTCCACCAAAAACGGCCTAGGAATAATCCGCCCACAGCGCCCAGAATGGGCAGGCCCACCTGAATGACCGGATGGAGCGAACAGCCCTGATACCGGGTTATTTCGCCAGCCTTAACGCTGTTTAGGTATAAAGTCTCAATAATCGCATGGACAATACAACTCAAAATTACGCCCAACACCGTTGCGGAGATTAGATAAACAACATGCTTGGACTTGGTCGGTATTGGCCGGGTTCGATGAAACACGGATTACTTTTTAATTACGATAATCGTACACTTGGTTAGTAAAGCTGCTGCTGCGCCCACAGCGGCCAAAGCAGGTGCAAAAATTGCGCCCACAACACCAATTGTTACCGGTATCTCGATAATAGATTCGCCCTTTTCATTCTTGATGATAATTCGCCGGGCATTACCTTCGTTTATCAGCTGTTTGACCTTTTCAACTACTTGATCGCCGCTGACTTTAAACTCTTCGCTTTGTTCGTTATTTTCTGACATATAATTATTGATTAATTAAAAAGGATATTCCAAATCCATTAATTTATGCGAAACGCTTAAATAAACTCGATCAATCATATTATTAATGACAAGCATTGATATTATACCAAGCTAACCTAAAAAAATGAAACTTTGACAGTTTTAATAGTATCTACTATATTTGCCCCAGACCGTTCTTTGACCTCGAACCAATAAGGAGGTAGCGTGAGAAAATTACCTTGGCATTTAATTGCTAGCTGTTTAGGATGGCTTGGGATAGCTATTCTAATAACCTCATATATTAATGGGCATCTTAGCCTCTTGAATACTGTTGGGATTTGGATAGGTGTTTCATGTGGCGTCTATGCTATGGCCACCCTGGAAAAGGAGCGCGACGTGTTTGATCATACCTGGTATCATTTCAATTCAGAACGCCCTTGGTGGATAGCAGCTTTCTTTACTTTTTTACCTGTTTCTATAGCTATCACCTTGCTATTTATACACATCTTTCACGTTGTATCTCAAGGCCCCCGGCCACCCAAGAAAACCAGGGGTAATTCAACCCATTCGGTCCGCTGTATTTAATTACAGCGGACTGTTTACTTTATGCTTCCCTGAGGTATCCCCAGCTATGCAGCCGATCGCTGTCTTCCAGCCATCGATTGCCAATATCGTTGCGATAATACATATTGGGAATCAGAATATTTTTTATCCGATTATAAGCTTGGTCCTGAGCTTGTTTCATGGTTAATCCCGAACCGACCACGATTAAAGCCACACCAGCTGCACCAGTCAGGGTCCATTCGCTGTTGACCAATTTTACATCTTCAATATGAACGCCTTCCAGGTTTTTGCCCTTGAAAACAATTACCGCGTTCTTGGAATACACATCGAATATTTTTTTATCATGGTAGGGGTAAGGAGGCACCACCAGCCGGATACCGACATGGAAACCCTTTTTCACCTTGAATTCCCTAAGCTCTCCGGTGGCTAGGCCATAAAGAAACTCGCCAATCGGCAGATTCATGCTGTCCTGCTGAATGCTGATGGTTGGATAACCGAATCTAGCAGTAAACTCCAGCGGATAAATCCCATAGCTGTTGACTATGCAATTCAAATCAATATAGCCGACATAATGTTCTTGGGCTAATCTTCGTTCCATTTTTTTCAGCGTACTATTAAACAATTTATTTGTTCCGCTCCAAAACATGCTGGTGCCCATTTCCCCGGTGGCCGGTCCGAGATCATGAGGAAACATCTTTTTATGCTCGAAATTAATATTGATCGGATAAACAAACTCATAGCCGTTGAAAAATGCTCCGACGGCAACCTCGACTCCGGTTACTTTGCGCTGAAGCTGAAAACTTTTAATTTTGCTCGACCAAACCCGCCGGTACGCTTCCAGTACGCGAATCACGTCTGAACCGTCTTTTTCCATACCGACAAACAGTAGGTTCTTATTATTCTGGGCTTCGCCGCTGGGCTTAATCACATATTCATCCGGCTTTGTCCTTACAAACTCAATTGCCGCATCGAAATTATCAAATTGATTGTAAGATAGTATTTGTACGCCGTTTTTCTTCAATTCTTCCTGGCCAAACGACCGTTCGTCTTCCAGGCAATCCGTATACGAGGTGCCTCCGATCACCAGCTTTCCCTGCTGCCTTAGTTTCTGTGCTTTTATGCCCATACCCAGCACATCATCAAAAACCACTAGATCTGCCCAATCTACTTCCTTGCGCCAATCGTCGGTCTTGGGCACAAACCCGTCCGCAATGTCTGATTCAATTTTTTCACTGATATAATACTTTACTTCATAGCCCTCTTTGACCACCTGCCAGGCAATATCAGAAATCAAAGCTCCGTCAGAGACAAAGAGAAATTTCTTTTTTTCCATAGTTTAATTAAAGGATAAATAATACTAGATAATTATAGGTACTTATTTAAAAAAGTAAAAGAGCCGCGGGATAAAACCGTGGCTCTTCTTGGCTTGTAGGACGATGTTACCAGATTAATCGGATAATCACAGCTGTAAGATTATCCTTTCCCTGTTCTTGGCTAAACACCCTATTAACCAGCACTTCTCCGGCCTGTCTAGCGCTTTGACAAAACCGAATCATGGTGCCAATACTTTGATTGCCAACATGCGTATACAGCCCATCTGTTGCGGCAATCAGCCATAAGTCTTGCCTGCCAAGGTTGCGCCAGCCCGTCTCTGCTGTATGGATCACCCCATGCTCGCGAAACAGGCAATCGCCAAATGATCGGGAGTTCCGGACAAATACTTTTTCGTCTCCTGTAATAGGAACAATTATGCATCCCTGATCAGTGTTTGCGCCAGATGCTTGAACGCGTTCAAGCTCGTCTGCTCGGTCGACAGTATGATCCTCAGTTAAGGGAATCGCGCCGTCAACTGTAACCACAATCAAACGAGAATCACCTGCATGGGCAAAGATCAGGCTTCTGCCTTTTAGGCTGAGCATCAGGGCTGTACTGCCAGGCACTCGCCCCTCCAGGGCTTTTCCAAATACCTCAAAGGTTTCTTGAAAAGCTTTTGTAGGACTTCCAGTACTGGCGAGTCGCCTGAAATATTCATCAGGACTTTGCTCAGCTAACAACTTCGCAACCTCATGACCATTACCATCTTGCACGCTATGTCCATCAAAAACGCCCACGAACAATCGCCCATCCCTTTTATTAACTACGTTAGAATCTTCCATGGCTCGGCGTGGTCCTTGTTCTAAAACAACCTCTATCTCATATCGCATATTTTACCCCCATTTATCCGGATTAAAAAGAACGATCCAGTGTTTAATTTGAACATTAGACCTTAGCCTAAAAAGGGCTGGGCGTCAAGTGGTAATTTTAATTATAAACTAGGATCAGGCAGATCATCCATGGGCATGCCTAAACATGTAGCAAAGGGAAAAGTATAATCACATTTTTCAAGTCCCTCATCTTTTTTCGACTTCATATCTGCCATATAAATTACAGCGTAAGTCAACAAGATAATAAATATTATCATTGGAATAACCACGTTTGGTCGTTTAAAAATATTAGATTTCATAGCTAACTGTTTAACTACCTATTATTAAATATTTCCCCGAACACACTTTGCGGATCATCAGGGTTTTTTAACTTACAGACTGTTCTCTGCTAATTTATAAACCGGCTGTTGGTTATTCTTGTTTGTTACAAATAATAATCAAATATAGTTAATTACGATTCGCGCTGCCAAACAGTTTAATTTTTTCCTCAACCACTTTTTGAATCGCATTTACGACGGGCGGCATAAGTATATAAGGAGAGTATTCTTTGGGGTTTTCTTTTAAAGCCTTTTTTAAACCCTCAATGTATGCAATGCGTAGTTCAGTACTGACATTTACTTTATTAATCCCCTCCTTGACTGCTCTTCTAACGTCCCCGGCACGAATGCCTGATCCGCCATGCAATGACAGGTAACAATGCAGCCGTTTCCGAATCTCTCTCAATCTCTTGAAATCCAGTTTTGGCGGCTGGGCATACACTCCATGAACGTTGCCGATAAAAGACGCGAAAATATCAATGTTGGTTTGTTTTACGAAATCTTCGGCTTGTGCCGGATCAGTATAGGAGCTTTTCAGCTGCTCTTGGGAAACGCTCTTGCCTTTATGCCATGACGAGCTGCCGGTAATATAATTTTGCTCGCCTTCGACTAACCGGCCTTTCCGATGAGCTATCGGAACGATTTTTTTCAATATTCTAATATTCTTCGATCTGGGCATCTTGGATCCGTCAAAATGCAAAAGTTCATAACCAGCTTTCAGGGCATTCATGACATCGGCGTATGTGTGGGAATGGTCCAAATTTATTAAAATCGGCAGTTTTAATGTTCGTTCCTGGGAATCGAGCATAGCCGCCTGCATCTCCGCTCCGATATATTCTGTTTCGCCGCTGGAGGTCTCGATAATCACAGGAGAACGCATCTTATCGGCTGCCTGAAGAACTCCCTTCAGCATTTCCAGAGTCGAGACATTAAACGCGCCAATAGCATAGCCGCCTTGCTTGGCTCTTTTTAATACTTGTTTAGTTGTTGGAATTTTTTTCTGTTTAGGCATGGGTCCTTTATATTAATAACTCCCCCAATTATGACTGAATAAAAATGTTTCGTCTATATTAATTATTACTATCACTGCTGATAACTTGAATTATCTCATCAGCAACTTGATCGGCATTTTTATCATCGGTATGAATTGTTTTACCAACTGTTAACTTTGATACTAAATAATGCACGGCCTTGACGGACTCCTCCCCGATTGGCTTGGTTCTTTGCTTGTCTCTTTTAATACACTCGCCCAATCCAGCGTCTAAGGTAAAAATGAATTTTTTACTTGGCAATCTTTTTTCAAGATTATCAATTTGTGATTGAAAATAATAAGCCGCATCAAATATCACGACTCTGTCATTATCAAGATAATTCTTTGCTTGAGGAATGATTTTATCCTGCGCTTTCAATAATTGCGACTCCGGAACACAATATTTGGTAGAATCATCCAGGCCCAATTCTTGGAGAATTTCATCGATAGAGAAATATACGCCCGACAATTTATCAGCCAATTTTTTTGCTATGGTTGTTTTACCTACTCCGGCTGAGCCTCTGAGGATAATATAATAACTCACTGCACTATTGTATCAAATATCAGCAGTATTGCCACGGTTAGTTTAAAATATTGACCCATTAATAAAGATGATGCCTGAACCGATATAAGCCAGTATTTCTAAAAATTTTAAATTCTGCAGCCAAATCTATTTTATTTTTAAGCGACTTATTTAAAATATTTGCGATCGTGATACTCGTCATGAATTTCTCCGACTAATTCTTCAATAATATCTTCAAGCGTTACAATACCCACCTGCTTCTTTTCTTTATTCTCAACGACCGCGACATGTATTCTTTGATTCTTCATCTGGGAAAAAACATCAGTGATATCGCTATTGTCGCTGACGATTCTGGGCTCTCTTAAATAATCCTTTAGCTGGCCCTCCCTTTGACCAAGTATGTCTTTGCTATAAATTAGACCAATAATTTTCTTGTCCTTAACCACCGGTACTCTGGTAAAGCCTCTTTTGGTAATCATGACCTTAGCTTGCTCAACATCGATATCATGGTCCAGATAAAAAACCTGTTTAATCGGCACTATAATATCTTTTATTTTTAAATCTCCAAATTTGAATAACTTATGAATAATATCCCGCTCGATTCCTTTTATGCTCCCCTCTTGCTCCCCCAGGGTGGCCATATCTTTGATGTCCTGATCGGAAACCACTAAATGTTTCGGCTTTTTATCGCTGACTACGCGCAAGAAAAGATTGGCGATTGAAATGAATACCGTAATTAACGGGCTTAAAAAGATCGTTAAAAAATATAACGTCCTGGCATTTTTCAAGGCAATTTTTCTACTATCCAATAGGGATCTGGACTTAGGCGTAATCTCGCCGAAAATGATGACCACCAGGGTTACTACCCCAATTGCTATAGAAACTCCTATGGTATGAAATACCTCATTAGCAATCAAGGCGACCATGGCAGACAAGACAATGTTAACCACGTTATTGCCGAATAACAGGGTAATGATCGACCGGTCAAGATTACGGCGTAGCCTAATCACATATTTAACATGCTTCTCGTTTTTTGCCCTCATATCAGCAATCTCAGCACTATCCAAATTGGTCAACGCTGTTTCCATGCCAGAAAACCAGCCAGATAAAAATATCAAGACTATAACAACTATTAGTATGACTATAAAGGTAATTGTCATATTATCAATTATATTGTCTATTACTCAAGAAAAGTCTTGTGATTTTATCACTTTTTTCCCGATTATACAAGAAAACAACCAGACAAGTCCAACTAGTTAAGATTACCCATAGTAAATAAAATTCCTCTCCAAAATATAGTCAGCCGGCGCTGGATCGCTATCATCCAGTTCAATAGTAAGCACATATCTCTCATGATCAGTCAGGTTAATATTTGAAGGATAATTATTAGTATATGCGCCGTTTATTTTCTATACTTGTCCAGTGCTGACTATATCGGTTAATCAACAGCCAGCAATCGCTGGGTATTATTATGTTCGGCTAGTTCGGTTATACTTAAAGACACGACTGGTTCGCCATCGAATGACTCACGCTAGGGTGACTATGAACAATTATTTTCATAATACAAATTATCAGCCAGATCATTATGAAAAGTAATATAAATCAGTACACATCAATAATCATTCAATCTTTGTCGGATTCAAAGCTTCAAACTCTTTTTGAGATCGAATATTAATGCCATATGAATCGCCGTATGTGTATAGCGTCACATGAATTGGCGGGAGTTCACCGAGATCAATGCCAGCTTCTTTTGCTTTATTGTAAAACTCTCAAAAGGCAGGCAGTTCAACCATTTGGATAATCGCTTCTCTGTGTAATACCACAGTTTCAGAATTATTCTTCAATAAACCAGCTTTAACCAGTCTGTTTTTCTCGGTATCGGTTAATTGCTCTGTTTTTCTGTCTTGGGTAATATGATATTTTTCCGGTTTCAGAGTAACATCAGTCCAATTCAAACCACTAATAATTCTATTAAATTCATTTTCAAGTTCTGGACGCTCTTGAAAAGCTTCAATAAGCTTGCGGCCTGTTGCTGAATCAAGCACAGTAATATGAAACTCGGATTTTTTATTAAACAATTTGCCTTCAATCTCAAGTGTTTCTGATAGTAAATCGAGTTCAGAGAATTCAACCGGAACAACAAGTTTTTTTCTCTCAGGGCTTAATTCAACGGTTTTTCTGGTTGAGGTTCATTTCTTTGCTCAGGATTTTTTCTAGTTTCGTTGATATTAATAACTGATTGCAGAATACTAATTAAAATCCTTACCAGACATTAAACGAAAACTGCGAATAGTCATCTGGACGATAGTAACTACAAATCCGATCCACAATACGATAAGGAATGCCGTACCCAACCATCCCCAGCCCGACCAGACTGAGAAATCAAACGGGAATATCGTAGCAGTCACCCACAAACTCCAAAGGCTAAGTAAATCGATCAGAGTCTTACCAAAGTAGAAAATATTTCTTGGATGAATCGGAATCATAATTACCCAAACGACGATAGTGGAAATACAGACAATATTAGCGACCCGTAATATTTCCCCCCACTGATCAGTTAAGATCGGAAACCCCCACCCCTCAAGATTGTTAGCAATAAACAGACAGATAGCTGTCCCAATAATACCACCAATAGCATCGCTGATTTTATAACCTTTTTTCTTTTTGGGCTTGTCTTTGTCTTCTCCGGTGACATTCTTTTCAATCTCCTTACCGACTTCTTTACCAATTTCTTTGCCAATTGTTCCGCCGATTTGTTCACCGATTGATTCTTTAATAGGATTGTCATTCATATAATTTTCGACTAATAAGGTGTTTCTTATTTAATATACCAAAAAAAACTTCTAAAAAAACCGTAAACATCAAAAAATAAGGTTTTTAAGCCTTCCGCGACCTATGGCGATCGGCTTCTTTTAGGTATTGCTTGCGAAGCCGGACATGATGCGGGGTGATTTCCAAATACTCATCGCCGCTCATGAATTCCAGCCCGCGTTCAATTGACAATTCAATAGGCGTGACAAGATTGATTGCTTCATCAGAGCCTGAAGCGCGCATGTTAGTCAGATTTTTGCCTTTGATGGGATTAACGGTCATTTCATCCCCCTTGGCAGTATTGCCTATCACCATGCCCTCATAAACTTCTGTGTTCGGGCCGATGTAGAGCTGTCCTCGATTTTGCAGATTGTATAAAGCGAAACCCAGCGCTTTGCCGGTGGCCATGGAGACCATTGAGCCGACATCTCGGGACTGAATTTCTCCGGCGTGCTTACGAAAGCCTAAATTTTCAGAAGACATAGTGCCCTCACCTCTGGTGTCAACTATAAATACACCACGATAGCCCAGTAATCCACGAGTAGGAACTTCAAACGTCAGTCGCGTAGTTTCTTCGGTCCGCATACTAGTCATAACGCCTTTGCGACGCTGGAGCTTTTCAATAACGGTGCCGGACATCTCATTAGGTACATCAATAGTGACTAGCTCAAACGGCTCAACACGCTCTCCATTCTCTTCTTTGAAAATGGCATGCGGCTGGGACACCTGCATTTCATAACCTTCCCGCCGTATCTGCTCTAGTAAAATAGCCAAGTGCATTTCTCCGCGGCCGAATATTGTATAATACTCTTTATTGGAAAAATCAATTTTAAGGCCCACATTCACCTCAAGCTCTTTTTCCAAACGCTCTTTAAGCTGGCTATTAGTCACCCGCGTGCCATCCTTGCCGGCAAACGGCGAATTATTCACCATGAAATGCACGGAAATGGTCGGTTCATCCACATGAATGGCAGTTAACAATTCCTGGTCCTCGCTATGACAGACTGTCTCGCCGATATCGATATCTTCCACACCGGCAAACATGATAATGTCCCCTGCCTCCGCGCTATCCACCTCTTTGCGATCAAACCCTTGGAAAGCATAAATCTTGGTAATGGTAGCATTGCGAGTTTCACTGGTAGACTTCTTAATCACCACACGTTCACCTTTCCTAAGGATTCCTTCATAGATTCTGCCGATGCCCATGCGACCAAGATAATCATCATAAGCTAAGTTAAATGGCTGTAAACGAAGCGGTAAACTTGTTTCATGGGGTGCTAGAGGCACATGTTCCAAAATCATATCCAAGATCGGAGTTAAGTCTTTGGCTTCATCAGTAAGATTCCGTTTGGCAATGCCTTTCGAGCCGATGGCGTAGACATGCGGGAAATCCAGCTGCTCGTCGTTGGCGCCCAGCTCCATGAATAATTCCAGCACCTTTTCTTCCGCTTCAGGAATATTGGCGGCCGGCTTGTCGATTTTATTGAATACCACAATCGGCTTTAGTCCCAGCTCCAATGATTTTTTTAACACATAGCGCGTTTGAGGCATGGGGCCTTCTTGCGCATCCACCACCAGTAACACGGAATCAATCGAGCGTAAGACACGCTCTACCTCCGAGCCAAAGTCGGCGTGTCCCGGCGTGTCAACGATATTGATCTTGGTATCCTTGTAAAACAAAGACGTGTTTTTTGCGTAGATGGTAATACCACGCTCTTTTTCCAGCGCATTTGAATCCATTGATAGCGTGTCATCGGCCATGCCGGTCTGGCGAAGCAAGGCGTCCGTCAGCGTAGTTTTGCCATGGTCTACATGGGCTATAATAGCAATGTTGCGAATATCCATATTTATTCAAAAATCCGACTCTTTTCGAGAGCCGGCTAAATATTCTCTCTGGTTAAGATAATGAGGAATTATACAGGAAAACGGACGGAAGTCAAGGCTTTATGCTTTTTACTGAGAACTCCCTGAACCGAATATTATTGATTAATATCCTGCACCCGGCCCACTTCTCCTGTTTCTAGACGGACTTTGATTCCATGCGGATGGGTTGGTGAGTTTGTCAGAATATCAGCCACCGCCCCATCAGTTAATTTTCCGGTCCGCTGATCCTGTTTTTGCACAATGGAAACACGTAAACCCGGATATATATGGTTTCTATTTTGTCCGTCCATGTAATTAGTATATCAAAAAAACCTTTACATCGAAAGATAAAGGGCTTCGCAAGCCGGTATTTATTCGAAATCAAGCGCAACGCATGGTTCACCGCCAATCACCCAGGCATCATGATTAGGGCCGACTTCAAAGGCTTCTCCCGGATAGACCGCAATTTCTTGGCCGGTCGTATCTTTGATCATTATACTGCCTGAAATAATGTAGCCGATATGCCGGGCTGATTCTTTACCGGTTTGCGAGCCAGCGTGTTCGGACCAGCGCCAGCCGGGCTTATAAACACCTCTGCTAATAGAGAGCGTCGGTAAATTTGCAACGTTTCGTTCGCTGCCATCAGCGAATACCCGCTTATTTTTTTCATAACTGGGATTTTTAATGCTGGCGCTTTTTTCAACCATGTATTCATTTTACCACAAAACTGCCTGTCATCGGACTATTCGCTGGGAGATTACACCGACATAAACAATCAGTCGTGAATTCTATCAGAATCAAAATAGTCTAATCCGGAAAAAACTTAAACTCCTCGCCTTTAAATGGTTTTTTACTAATTGTCCAAACACAGTGATTCTTTTGAAACTGTCCCAAGAATTACCTGTTTAACACAGCCTTCAACAAGTTCTTCCGGGTAGCAGGTGCCGGTTATACCGCTTACTTCTCCGCTGGATAATGCTGCTTGCTGTCCTTCAGTCAAAGCGGAAGGGAAACAAACTCCTGATTGGCATTGTCCTCCATCGGTACAAATTTCACCGGCTGCCTTGTTTGCCAAGAGACAACTGTTATGCTCATTTGACCATTCCCCGCCTACGCTTTCGCATGACTGCCTATCTCTCTGCGGATGATGTTCGGGCAATGATGAATAATAAAAACCTAAAGCAATGCCGCACAAAGGTATCGCTGCAATGATTATTAAAGGCAAATATTTTTTTATTTTATGCATAGATACAATTTTAAACTGCGACTGGAATTACGTATTAGGACCTATTCTGTCTTTTGATACTGGATGTACTGGTTGAGCGTGGAAATGCGCGTAGTTGCGCTTTCACCGTAGGTCGTACTATAGGGCAGGTTATTCCGAAAGCCATGGCCAAAATAAAGACCTTCCGCAGTTAGGCTGTATATATCATAGATATTCTCGCCTTCCCCCATATCTACGAGATTGATTTGATCCGTGCCCGGGAACTCAATCAGATACTCACTGGTAATCGTGTTCATGGTTCCGGTACAGCCGGGCTGATTCCAATCCCAGCGGGTATGGGTGGCCCAAGCCTCGCTGTCAATTTCAAACTGGTGCATTTCCGACCAAGGGCTGTCTGGGTCGGGCGTCAGGCAGACAGATTTCCAAGTACCAATTAACTCCTCCGGAACAGCTGACTGGCTGGCTGACGCGCTGGTATTCTGATTTAGCGTGGAATTTGTTTTGGTATTAGCGGATTGGTTGGCATTTTGATTGTTATTTTTTTCACAACCAGCGCCAGTCAAAAAAACGCCGACGGTCAGAATGAGCGCGAAATACATTGCTTTTTTGTACATCGTTTTATTATTAAATTTTTATAACTACGCTTTTACTATACCACTGCTAATAAACCCGGTAAATATCAAGCACAGGAGGCAGGCCACTCGAGTTCAGTGCCCCACCCTTGCAAGTATTAATCTATACAGAATATCTTGTCTTATTTTTAGTATTAATTTAGCTTTCCTCTGTACAATATTGTTAGGTATAATTGCCCAATCAAGCGGGCCTTAACGTGCCAGCCCAAATCCCGCATCACTTATGGATTTATGTGCGGAGCAGGCTCGCCATAACATTCAATTCAATTCCTACACCGGCCTTAGTGTCCCCGCCCATACCTGCCAGGCCAAAAGAGACTTGGCCACCAGTGAGAGGACGATGTAGGTTTTTTCTCCGTAAAGATAATCCCTCCACTTCCCCACCTTCTTGTATTGCATGACCATGTTAACCGCGAAGCTATTGAAGAACAGGAAGATTGAGAAATAAATCCAATAGACAAATGCTGGTGGGCCTTGATCCCCGCTACCTGAACCAAATAAATAAATACCGACAGCTACCCAGGGTACAGCTCCGGCAATTACTCCAAACCAATAAGAGGTCCAGTTGGTCTTATCCGTTGTTTGATTATGCAGTTCCATCATCCAGCCAAACAATATCATCATGGCATTCAAGAAAAATAAAAGCATTATACTGACTATGTCATAGATGCCTACCAGCATAGCGATAACTACTATCATCAACGACGAACTAAAAGCATACTCAATCCAGCGGGCATAGTTCGCGCCTTTGGTTAAGTTCTTCACATACCAGCGATAACCGCCTCCGACTGATACTGCTAAGTGAGCAATAGCCGATATAAACAAAAAGCCGGCGACTAAGGGACCAATCCGCCATTCGCTTATCGTATCCAAGACTGGTGTTAGTTGTTGAGTTGTTGCATTAAATTTAAGAAACGCTGTGGTAACTGGTACTGCGAAATCGCTTGAAAGTATAAGCATCAGCACGCCTTGGATTGCATGCAAGAAAAACATAATCAAATTGAACTTTCGTAGCCCTTTAGTTCGTTCTTCGATTTGTGGTTGTGTGTTTTGATCGTTCATATGTTTTATAAGTTAATTTTATATGGCAGAGTATATTAGATGCGGCTCGAAAGGGTGGCAGGGCGTGGTCAACGTTATCAGAACCAAATTATTATTGAACTACTCGTTATTTTTATTAACTGTCACCGTCTTCGATGCTATCCACATCCAGACAATTACCGTCGGTACCCAATAAGGGAAGACGCCATACAACGTATCACTAACAGAATGCGACGAGCGATCGATAGCTAAGAATGTTTGTAGGCAAAAAACAAGCGCGAGTAAAGTTATCAGCCAGCCGACAAACGAACTTAGCCGGTAGAACCAGCCCCATGTTTTAAACCAGATTGTTTTCATAATATACTTTATTGGCAGGCCACTCGAGTTCAGTGCCCCGCCAATGGGGGTATTGTAAGGGGTTTTGAGGTATTTTGCTAGTAGCGACTTTGAGGCACATGGGTAGGGGTCTGAAAAACAGAATGCGACAAATGAGACAGTACTAAGGGGATTTGGGACGTGTCTTATTTTCTTATATTGCCCTTGTTTCTCGTTACTCCACCGGACGAATTGAGTTTGTAGAGGTCTTTCGTTAAAGCCCACCAGAGCGAGGTTTTTGTGATGTTTGATTCTGAGCCGGCTACGTCGGGTTGGATTGTTAACACATCATCATCGATTTTTGTATAAATGTATTTACCAGAGGTAAAAACGTAAACGTACTTTGGAAGATCCGGTCTGAAACTCGACAGGAGTTTTGTCTGGCCATCTTTAGTGTACACTTCGTTCATCAGTAAAACAGGCTCGTAGCCACCTTCGGAAATCTGGAAGGGATTACCATCGGGAGCAAGTGCTGAATACGCGTAGAATTTGAAACCGCCGGCAAACGCGGGATTCAGATGATAATAAACGCCGAGTAAGATGACAGAGAATCCGATGAATGCAAAGAAGCCACCAGCAATCATAGTCACACGTTTAACGAGTGCTCCTTTTATCCGTACTATGTACCAAATAATTCCCCCGGCTACGACTACCATTACTGGAAAAATGACCAGCCAGGTGACGAGATTTGTTCCGATATGAGATTCCATAATGGTTTGCGCGGGATCAGTTCTAGATCACATTGTAGGCTCTGGCGTAGAGGTTCCAAAGCGATTTTCCATTCATGTAATGATTATACCATAAAACGGCCGACTTTTTCATTCAATGGGATCAAAGGCTGAAAAACTTCCGGATGACATAGAAGTGAATACTCGCAAGTACGCCAAATACCTACTCAAACAAGGCAGTATGACTGAGAAGCGTGAACTATTAGGGAATCTGCGGAGTCGGTTGGTCTATAAGGATAAAATCATATCACTGGTGCAAGAAGCGTAGAAACTCTACGTAGACTTAATAATGACCTCAAATTCATCTTTTGAGAGATTTTCATTCAGGCCAAGTTGTTTTAATTGATGATGTCGCCATCCTTCAACTGAGTTATCATGATCCCACGCGGCTCTTTGTTTATCTTCATCAAAAAAGAAAAGTTTCATTGTCGTCAGCATTGATTTTTTCGATGCCTTGGGAATGAAAATTTTAAAGTGTGCTATTAATAAAAGAACTCCGAAAAATATACCCGTATATAAAAAAATTATTCTATGATCTGGCGGGAAAACAAGACCTACCAGAACGGTTAGGTTACCCATGACGTAAACTATAATACCGACAAGAGAGGAGATGCGCTGACGCCCAAAAGATTTAGCCAAGACAAGATTGTAGCCATATTTACTAATTGATAATTGTGCATCTCCAAGTGGAGTTTTACTAGCAGCCCCAATAGCCAAAATAATGGATCCACTTAATGCGATTATTAGACCAAAAATATCCATACTCTGATGTTTTCTTTTAATGCGTTTAATCCGTCCACCAACGATGGCAGGGGCGGAAGGTGTCGCACCCTCGTTGCCGGTTTTGGAGACCGGTGTTCTACTGTTGAACTACGCCCCCATCATCGATGTTGGACAATCAAATATTTTTAGCACGTATCGCGCTGTTGTTCAATGGTGGGCTTCACACATGAGTCGCGTTCGATACTCCGTACCCCTGGCAGGGGAAAAGCGGCTCGAACTACATGGGTCGCCCCTCGTGTATTATTTCGGAAATATGGAGAAAATTCAATAGCTTCGGAAACTGATTTGACTTGATACTATTATTCATATATAATCTCATATAGTCATTATATATGATACTATGGACCGTAGAGAACAGCGAATCGCAAGTATTCCCCAACACATCTGGTCGCTGGTCAATCAAATTGATCAGTTGAAAGGCCAATGGATCGGCGGGGCTCAATTAAACCCCCAGGCACTCGGGCGGCTGAAGCGTTCGGTTTTGGTTACGTCGAGCGGTGCCTCCACCCGTATTGAAGGAGTAAAATTGTCAGATGAGGACGTGGAAAAGCTCATGCGCGGACTTTCGATTACCAAATTCGCCGACCGGGACAAGCAGGAAGTCTGGGGATACTACGAACTCCTTGAAAATGTCTTCAATTCCTGGAAGCACATTCCGTTTACGGAGAGCACAATCAAGCACTTCCACAAGGAGCTCTTGAAGCACGTGAACAAGGATGCGCTGCATCGAGGTGAATATAAGACTTCGGAGAACAGCGTGGAGATATTCGACGAGAACGGAAAATCGCTCGGGGTCATCTTCAAAACGATTCCGGCCTATCTCACTCCGAAGCGAATGCAGGAATCGGTAGAATGGACGCGATGGGCCTTGAAGGAAGAGACACAGCATCCACTATTCCTCATGGCGAACTTCATTGTCGAGTTTCTCGCTATTCACCCGTTCCAGGACGGGAACGGCCGGCTCGCGCGCATTCTCACGAATCTGCTCATGTTGAAAAGCGGCTACGCCTATGTGCCGTACGTTTCCCATGAAAAACTTGTGGAAGACAACAAGGCCGATTACTATGTCGCGCTCCGGAGAAGCCAGATAACATTCGGTACTACGAAGGAAACAATCGCGCCCTGGCTTGAGTTCTTTCTGGCCATTGCACTTACCCAAGCCCGCCAGGCGATTAATCTGCTCTCCCGTGAGAATATCGAGAAGCTGCTGTCCCCGAAACAACTCGCGGTTTGGCAGTATCTTGAGCAGGTTACGGAAGCGACGCCAGGACAAATTGCGAAAGCGGCTCACGTCGCTCGTCCGACCGTGTCGCAGGCACTAGAGGTATTGTTACGCCTGAAGAAAATCGAGCGGATCGGGCAGGGCAGGACGACGCGGTATCGGAGGCAATAGAGATAATTTGTATGGCAAAGAAGGTAAAGGCTCTTCATGCGCTCAATTGGTACTACGGCAACATCTGCTCGCGGAAGTGCCCGGAAGAGAAGCAGAAAAGCCACTACGACCGCATGCACGAGATCATCAAAGGGCACGGAGAGTTTCTTATTACCCATACAATGTTCATCAAGGTCATGTATAACAAGTACCACGTTTGCGGATTAAGCGACGAGGAACTTCGACGGCCGACTCGGGATTTCTGGAGACTGAAGTGTCTTCCATGATTACTATCACAGACGAACAGCTCGCGCTCTATCAGTCGCTGTTTCGCGGACGTACCGATGTGTATGCGAAACGGTGGGAAAAGAACGGACGGTCCGGATATTACCCTGCCTATCAGTTCGATTGGGCCGAGTTTCTCATCCACCAGCGTCGCGGCGGAAATATGGCAACGTTCGAAGGCAAGACCCCGCTTCCGTTGACGCCTGACGTGGTCAAAAAGCACCTGATCGGGCAGTACACCGTAGGAGTGTATCCGTTACTCAAAAACAATACCTCATACTTCATTGTTGCCGACTTCGATGGTCCCCAGGCGTTCGATGACGCAAAGAAGCTGGTCAAAGCCTGCAGCGAACTTCGACTTCCCGCGTATATTGAGCGATCCCGTTCGGGCAACGGTGCGCATGTGTGGTTATTCTTCGAAAATGCGTTCCCGGCTGCCCGAAGCCGCATGATTATGCTTGAGTGTGTGCGCAAAGCACTGGGAATGTCCGCTTTCGAAAAGGAGGTATCATTCGACCGGCTGTTCCCGAATCAAGACATGCAAAGCGGAAAGGGGTTCGGTAACCTGATCGCGCTTCCTCTCCAGGGTATATCTCTCGGACAAGGGAATACTATTTTCCTTGACCCGAAAACACAGGCTCCATATCCCGACCAGTGGGTATTTCTCCCAACAATTCACCGAATTCCTTCGAGGACGCTGGACCAAGTATTTGATACGATCGTGCGAGGTGACATGAGCGCTACGACGGACGCCGCATCGACCGGGAAAATCACTCTTCGCCTTGATTCAGGGATTCGCACAGCAAAAGTCCGGCTCGATAAGGAAACGGTCAGCTTTCTTCGGGAGGAATTGAATTTCCCCAATCTCGACTACTGGCTGAAACGCAAGCTCGGCAAGAGCACATATCAGACGGATAAGTTTTTCCGATTGATCGACGAGGAAGGAGAAGATGTTGTCCTGCCCCGGGGTTTTCTTTCCAAACTCACTGACCATTTCCGGATGCGGGGAATACCGTTTGTCATCCATGACAAGAGATCAGTACTGCCCGAAGTCACCTTCTCCTCCGCGATTGAGCTACGACCGTCTCAAGTCGGCCTCGTCGAGCAAGCAACGGAGTCCGACCAGGGCGTTCTTGTTGCACCGCCCGGGAGCGGGAAGACGGTTATGGGCCTTCAGCTTATCGCCCGCCGGAAACAACCGGCGCTGATTCTCACGCACCGGAAGCAGATCATGGACCAGTGGATCGGGCGCATCCAAGAATTTCTCGGGATACCGAAAGCGCACATCGGCCGGATTGACGGCGTGAAGAAAACAATCGGTGACAAAATCACTGTCGCGATGTTGCAGAGCATGAACCGTCGGGAGGACGCGAGCAAAATTCGTAACCGTTTCGGAACAATCGTCATTGACGAGTGCCAGCACCTTCCCGCAAAAACATTTCGCGAAGTTGTTTCTCATTTGAATGCCCGGTACTGCTATGGATTAACAGCAACACCGAAACGCAAGCACAACGACGAAAAACTCATTTATCTCTTCATCGGAGATATTATTGCGGAACTGCCGGAGCAACTATCCGTTTCCAAGACGACCGAAGGGAATACGTCCGTTGCCGTACGTTCGGTGATTATCCACGAAACCGGACTTGAGATTCCATTCTCATTCACTGCCGACGACTACCAACTGCTGGCGCGTATTGTCTCGTTCGATCAGACTCGTAACCGTCTTGTCCTGAACGACATCCGTCATTCCGTCGGGTTCGGATTGAAAACACTGGTGTTAAGCGAGAGAAAAGAACATCTGGAAGTGTTGCGCCTCTATCAAAAAGGGATCGCCGAATCCATCCTCATCACTGGCGACGACTCCCTTGCATCGCGGAAAAGCAAATTTGCCCAGATTGCTTCCGGCCACTATCAGATTCTCTTCGCAACCGGGCAACTCCTCGGAGAAGGACTGGATCTTCCCGATATTCAAGCGGTTATCCTCGCATTTCCGCTCGCGTTTGAAGGAAAGCTCGCGCAATACATCGGACGCATCCGGAGCGACAATAAGACCGTCTATGACTATCATGATGCGAAAACACCGTTTCTTGATCGTCAATTCAAAAAACGAAAAAAGTTCTATGAGAAGAACGGCTTTATCCTAACTGGTTCTTAAAAACCATCGTCGGTAGACACTCGGGTCGCACGATAACATTTCATCCCCGCAGAGGCAGAGGGAATCGAACCCCCGTTTCAGGTTTTGGAGACCCGTGTTCTGCCACTGAACTACACCCCCGTGTTTTATAGACCCAGTTGATCGCTAATGCCTTGCAGCGCGTCTATACAGTTTTGAATATGCTCTTCTAGGGGCAGATTTAACTCTTTTAGCCCCTGTTCTATCTCTTCACGGTTGACATTAGCAGCAAATGACGGCTGTTTCAACTTTTTAGTAACATTCTCTACAGTCACCTCACTAAGCTTTTTGCTTGGCCGAATCAATGCCACCGCGATTATAAACCCGGATAACTCATCAACTGCAAAGACCACTTTCTTCATTTGGCTATCACGGGGCTCACCAGTATGGGGTGCGTGAGCCAGAACGCCTTTGATAATCTCTTCGGATACTCCTCTGTCTTTTAAGATAGCTGAACCTTTTTGGGGATGCTCGTCTTCGTTGGGATGGATCTCATAATCAAAATCGTGAAGCAAGCCAACAATACCCCACAGATCTTCATCTTCGTGATACTTCTTCGCATAAAATCGCATGCAAGCTTCTACGGCTAATCCGTGTTTGCGAAGATTCGAGTTCTTGGTGAACTCCTGCAGGATAGCTAAAGCTTCATCGCGCTTCATCTATTTGGTTTCTTTATGCTGGGTATGCTTTTTGCACCAGCGGCAGTATTTTTTCAGCTCTAAACGATTCTTAAGCGTTTTCTTGTTCTTGTGAGAATGGTAATTCAAACGCTTGCAGTTTGAGCACTCTAGTTTTATGAGATTATCTTGAGACATTAGGTTGGTTGATTAGAGGATAGTTGATTGGTTAATTGGGAAAATAGTTAATTGGATATATTCCTTTTACTAGCAAGATATTTAATAAACGCATTTAGACTTTTAAGTAGTTTTTCAAATTCGATATCTAGTTGTTGAGAAGTTTTTTTTATTAATGAATTTAAGCCCCTTAGCTACTTTTATGTGACTTCTTGTTTCAAATATTTCTGCTCTTGCGATATATTATACTCGAATACGATCCGTATAGGAAAATCTTCCTTGGCTTTCTGCAATATTTGCAGTGATGCTGTTGGCAGATCGGCGAAGCTGGTTTGTTATTCATATTGCTCGGAAGAAGGGAAAGTACCGGTTACTTTATAGATCTCCATTGTCAGGTCATACGACAACTTCCAAACATCAAGTTTATTAAATGAATCAGGCATTTTTTCGATTTATCAAATTAACCAATCAACTAATAAACCAATTTATTTTAGTTTAACCCGTGGAGCCGGAGAGAGGATTCGAACCCCCGACCTTCACTTTACAAAAGTGTTGCTCTACCCCTGAGCTACTCCGGCGTATTGTTAATTAATTTCTAACCTCGGAATAATATCAATGGGCGGTTCTTCATAAGGGTGGGCTGCTTTTAAGGCTTTAACTACTTCCTCTACTTTATCTTTGTGGCATAGTGTTTCGATCACTTCTTCCTCAACTTCTTCCAGCTTGCCTACCTCGCCAATACTGGGACTCGCACCTTGCTGAGGAATATATCGACCGATCGAAGTATGTGAACCGCTGGCATGAGAATAATTTCCTTGCACGCCGGCACCAGCATCACCCAAAGCTTTCCGCATCTTGTCTGCCTCCGCCTTAGGCACAGCTGTTTGAATTTTCACGTAATCTGATTCTCGTAGTAACATATTAATCTCCCCCATCGAACGCTTGGGCCCGTAGGGTTAAGCGTGAGATGGAAAGGGGCATGCGCCGTAAGGGCGAAGCAGAAGCGACTTGTTCGCTTCTACGCAGTCCGCACGGCGCAATGACCCGTGGTGGGCCGAGTAGGATTCTCCCGCACAATATTGTTTTTGAAGCGGTTTGCGGGATCCCGCTATGACGCGGGAGAACCTACGAAGGCGTAAGCCAGCAGATTTATGCCGCCTTGGGCGGCACCCCGCCAAAGGCGGTGGCAGTCTGCCCTCAACTCCCTCTGGTGGGTGGAGTAGGATTCGAACCTACGAAGGCGTAAGCCAGCAGATTTACAGTCTGCCCCTGTTGACCGCTTAGGTATCCACCCACCAGAGAGATTTGAATTATTTTTTTAATAAGCTTCTTAATGGCTTCTCCACCTTTGTATGATTTGATTTGTCGTTCGCGCTGATATGCTTTATTGCGCGATTGGAAGCTCTCGTAATATATCAGTTTCCATGGAATTCCAGATTTTGTGGAACGCACCTCACCTTTATTATGATCCTTTATTCTTTCCTTGAGATCTTCCGTCGAACCAACATAGTATCTGCCAATTCTTTCACTTTTGAGAATATAGGTTTTGTACATACAACTACATTCAAATTTTATCGTCTTCATCTAGAATAATAGAAGTCTGCCCCGTTTTCCCGCCACTGAATTAATTAATATTGGTTGGCGGGACCCCGCAGAATGCGGTGGGACCGCTTCGGTATCGACCCAAGTTAAGTTATTATGTGATGATCAAGGCGACCGTCGAACGCTTGGGCCCGATAGGGTTAAGCGTGAGACGGAGAGGCACACTCTTGCGAAGGGCGCAGTGAAGACAACTTGTTTGTCTTCACGTAGCCCGTAGCAAGTGATGGGCCGTGGAGCCCACGAGCAGACTTGAACTGCTGACCTACTCCTTACCATGGAGTTGCTCTACCAGCTGAGCTACGTGGGCATGATTATTTATACTAGGTTAATTGTGCCTAATAAATATCAAATGATTATGTAAATCCGTCGAACACTTAGACTATAATGCTTTAACCTGCGCTTCGTATTCCGGTAATCGATTATTTTCCGGATTAACCTCTTTTAGTTTATTAAATGTTCTAAGTGCTAAAAGTTTCTTTTTTGCTTCTATGGCTAGTTCCAGCGTACCGCTTAAAAACTTGGGATTATTGGGCATCAGCTTCAGGGCTGACTGACAGCTCTCGACAGCTTCATCATACCTAGCCAAACCCTTAAAAGCCATACATAGATCATACCTTAAACAAGCTACTTGATTATTATACCCACCATATGTTTCAGCTTGTCCGCTACGGAATAATCGAGGACCCTTAACTCGATACTTACGAGTTCCCAGATCAATAGCATGAGTAAAAACTTCTCGGGCATGGTCATAATCTTTCATTTTCAAATAAATATCACCCAGCAACTCATAAGCATCTAAACTCTTTGGCTCTATGGCAATCACTTCAATACACCTTTGTTCGGCTTCTGTATATTTTTCCTCCTTCTCCAGCCCTCGAGCTTCTTCAAGCAACAATACCACCTTTTTCTGTGATTCGGCTCTCTGGGTAGGGCTGTTTAATTCTTGCGACTTTTTTCTATATTCTCTCTCAATCGATCGTAATTTTGCATATATTTGACGCGCAGATTGCCGTCCTTTTTGAATTTGCTTTCCAATCCGACCCAGAGTCTGTGATTGAAAATCACTAAACTTCCTTTGCAGCCTTTGCTCGATTATCACATTTCTGGTGCGAGCGTTTCGTTCACTGGTTATCGACTGGGTATTAATCGCTTTGAGTTTAGGCATTTTACGTATCAGAATAGCAGCAATAATCCCCAGCCCGATAATAGCGATAAAAATTAGAACGAAGTCTAGAACCATTCTGGTTAATTATCTACAGTTGAAATCGAATGAAATTACCGATTTGAATATTTTCTCCAAATTTGACAACCGCCTCTGCTAAAAGCTGCTCAATGATCTTGTCTTCATCCTTGATAAATTTCTGTTTAAGCAAACAAGCTCCCTGGTAATACTTTTCCAGCTTGCCTTGGATTATTTTCTCCATAACTTGATCCGGTTTTCCTTTTACGTCGGGCGATTCTTGAGCAACTTCCTTTTCCCGATTTAATTCTTCTTCCGGTATGTCTTCGGGTTTTAAATATTGAGGATTAGCCGCCGCAACCTGCATGGCTAAATCATGAGCCAGGGCCTGGAAATCTTCTGTGCGAGCGACAAAATCAGTTTCACAGCTAATTTCAATTAACGCAGCGACTTTTTTATTCGGATGAAGATAATTGCCGATCACTCCTTCGCGAGTAGCGCGATCTTGTTTTTTCGCCGCCTTGACGAGACCCTTTTTTCTGAGCAGGTTAATGGCTTTATCCAAATCATTACCAGATTCAGCCAGAGCTTCTTTGCTTTCCAAAACACCTGCTCCGGTTTGTTCGCGAATTTTTTTTATTAATATTAGATCAATATCAGACATTGTTTATTGTTTTAAAAGTTTTGATTGATTATCTTTATCAGCCTGTTCGTCTTTTTTCTTTTTAGCTCTTTCCATTTCGCTCGCCTCAGCCTGCTTGGCTGCTTCTTGGGCGATTGCTGTCCCCTGTTCTATTCCTTCAGCAATAACGCTAATAATCAAATCAATTGCCTTGGTCGCATCATCATTGGATGGGATTATGTGGGTGATCTCATCAGGATTCACGTTGGTGTCGGCAATCGCAATAATAGGGATATTCATTTTCCTGGCCTCTTTCACGGCTGTCCGCTCTTGCTTTAAGTCAACAACAAACAAAGCCGCTGGAAGTTTCTCAAGCTCAGTGATCCCACCAACTAATTCTTGTAAATTATCAATCTCTCTGTCAATCATTAATCGTTCCTTCTTGGTGTATTTTTCCAGTTCGCCACCTTCTCTTTGCGTCTTGAGCTTTTTAAACTTGGCAATTAATTTGCTAATAGTGGGAAAATTTGTAAAAGTTCCGCCAATCCAGCGATTAGAAACATAGGGCATACCCAGTTTTTTAGCTTCTCGTTCGATAATTTCCTTAGCTTGCCTTTTGGTTCCTACGAACAGAATACTGCCGCCTTCAGCACAAACCTGACTGGCAAACTTGGCGGCTGCCTCTAATTTAGACTTAGTCTTCTCCAAATCTATGATATAAATGCCGTTTCTAGCAGTAAAAATATACGGCTTCATCTTAGGATGCCACCGGCTGACTTGATGACCAAAGTGAACTCCGGCCTTTAGTAGCTCTGCAAGGGTAATGTCTCGCATAATAATATGATCCTTTCTCCCTGATTTTTTACAGGGTCCTCTATCAGTTTCTCTATCTGGGGCCTAAAAAAGATTTTTAAGTCAGGGTCAGTTTAGAGATATATCCTAAGTTTACTAATTATTACTCGGATACTGGCTGATATGTGTGATTTATTAATAAATAGGGCAAAAGATAACGGATCTCACTCTACCAAAATGGATCATTTTTGGCAAGGGGCTATTGATTAAGCCTTGTCAAAAGGCACAATCTCTGATAAGCTCAGTCCGCCTCCATTGAGTTTTTTTATTCAAAACAAGCCATTAAGAAGCATGAAAAAAGATCTCCATCCTAAATATCACAATAAAGTCCAAGTTACCTGCGCCTGCGGAAATACTTTCACCACCGGCTCGACCTCTTCCGAGTTGAGAGTTGAGATATGTTCCGCTTGCCATCCTTTTTATACCGGAAAACAGAAACTTATTGACACGGCTCGGCGAATCGACCGCTTTAAAAAGATTATGGATAAAAAGCAGACGGTTGTTTCCAAGAAAAAGGGGCAAGTAAAAGCTAAATCATAATTTTAATTATTTGATCAGGGGCGAGAAGTCTATGGACGACAAGCTCAGCGTTATTGTTGAACGCTTTAAAAATATTGAACAGGAACTTCAAAATCCGGCCGTGGCTCAGAATCCGGATAAGCTTAAAGTATTATCAAAAGAATATACTGACCTAAAAGAAACAATTGACCTGGCCAATAGCTTAGAGAAAATTAAGCGGTCTATTCAAGAAACTGAACAAACTCTGAAAGATGAAACCGACGATGATATTAAAAAATTAGCCGTAGAGGAATTGGTAATACTTAATGGTCAAGCAGATACAATTAAAACTAGTTTAACTAATAAGCTTGAACCCTCCGATCCGCTGGATGCCAAAGATATTATAATCGAAATCAGAGCAGGGGCTGGCGGAGATGAATCCGCCCTTTTTGCTGCGGAGCTGTTTAGAGCTTATAGTCAATACGCTGAATCACGGGGTTGGAAAATAAAACTTATATCGACAAATCGAATCGGCATTGGCGGATATAAAGAAGTTATTTTCGAAATAACTGGTCAACAAGTTTATAAACATCTAAAACATGAAGGCGGCGTACACAGAGTCCAGCGAGTACCTGAAACAGAAAAAAGCGGCCGAGTGCACACCTCAACCGTGACAGTTGCGGTACTGCCAGAAGCTGAGGAGGCCGACTTAGAAATCAAACCGGATGAGGTAAAAATTGAAGTTACCACTTCGGGCGGACATGGCGGTCAAAGTGTGAACACAACCTACTCAGCCGTTCGTCTCCATCACCTCCCCAGCGGTATTATTGTGTCATGCCAAGATGAGCGCTCCCAAAAGCAAAATAAGGAAAAAGCCTTTCAGGTATTGCGAGCTCGCTTATTCGCAATTGAACAATCACGAAAACAGAAAGAAGCCTCCAGTAACCGACTCAATCAAATCGGCACCGGGGACCGTTCAGAAAAAATCCGCACTTATAATTTTCCTCAGGACCGGCTGACTGATCATCGCTTAAATCAAAACTTTTCCAACCTGAAAGCAATTATGGATGGACAGCTTGAGCCGCTAATTCAGGCGCTAGAAAACCAGCATGCCTCAAACAATCCAGCAGGCTCTTAATCGGGCAACGGCCCAGATTAAAATAAATTCCAGCCAAGCGCGCCTAGAGGCGGAAGGCCTTTTGGGTTATGTGATAAATCAAAATCGCGCTTTTTTGCATGCACACCCACAAAAACAAATTACCAATAATCAATTATCAAATTACAAAAAGATAATCAAGCAGCGAACTAAAGGACAGCCGATCGCTTATCTGACCGGCCAACAAGAGTTTTATGGTCTTGTTTTTTTAACTAAGCCGGGTGTTTTAATACCCCGTCCCGAATCTGAGCAGCTGATCGACCTAGCGCTTGAACTAATTCCAATAAATTCTCGATGGACAATTGCCGATATCGGCACCGGCTCAGGCTGTCTGGCAATTACCTTGGCCACTCTACGGCCGAACTGCACTTTTTTAGCAATTGATAAATCAACAAAAGCTTTAACTATTGCCAAATTGAACTTACGCAAACATAGGCTATTTCGAAAGATAAAAGTTATTCCTGGCAATCTACTCGCTCCCCTGTTGAATGAAACACTTAGCATGATAATTGCTAACCTGCCTTACGGCACTCCAATAGAAATAGCGAACGAACCAACCATAAAATATGAACCCCGAATGGCAATTAGTGGCGGACCAGACGGCTTAAATCCTTATCGTGTTTTTCTGAAGCAGCTAAAACAACGCACTGATTATCCAATAGTCATTTTGGAAATCGACCCCCGAAGAAAGGCTAAACTCGGCCAACTAATAAAAACCCTCCAGCCCGGTTATCGGGTAACCTGGAAAAAAGACTTGAATGGCCGCTGGCGCTTTGCGATTCTTCAACCAATACTTTTTAAAAAAACTACTGATAGGGAAACTCCCGCCCTTCAGGAATAACCTCGACCCAAGTCTGGCCTCGATTTAATTTCATTTCCGTTCCGTCTTCGGCAATAAATTTGGTTCTTTCTACTCTTAACGGCTTCTCCCAAGTTCCGGGAATCACCAAGCCGTCCCGAAATAGAAAAGCCTTGCCCTCTCCGGTTACATTCAGAACAATACGGCCTTTTTCCAAATAAGTTACAATCGGAGGCACAACTTGTACGATCACGTTCTTGGCCGCAATCTGCTCTTCGGTCGTACGATCTAAGTGCGGATCAGTGCCATTAAAACGAAGATAAGCGTTATTTTCTTTGTTATATTCGTAGCGGACATTATACGTGCCGGCCGAGTAATGCAGCTCCAGCCAATTAAAATCCCCGCGTCCGTCCAGAGCATCCTCGTCTTTAAACCGCCAAGTATCATATTCCGGTTTAACTTGTTCATATCCCAAATCTCTAATAGCATAGGCCAGCTTTTCATTATCAGTAAATAAATTATGGGGCGCGTATCCGGTATTATCGCGATAGCAATACCGTCCCCCGCTACCAATGCAGTTGACTGCCCTCAGATCAAAAGCGGAAATGGTTTGCAGGGCTTCAGGGCTGCCCCCCGCATGAACATACATGCCATCATATTCTGAAAGCCACTCAAGATAATAAGGCCGAGCGCTGCGCACCGGGCCTATCCGGCCAGGCTGAACATCAGAACTGAATACGGCCATTAATCGAGTAGCCCCGCCCTCAACTAGGGTGTTGTAAACAACTGATGCCTGAGCCAATCCTGCTTGGGGCCTGGCTGCCGGATTATTATCCAGCATCACGGCATAGACGAATAAATTGGCCGCAGCCGGATCTACGATTATTCCATCCAAAGCTCGAGGCAGCTCTGTCGGCTCCGGTTCAGTTTGAAAAGTCGTATCGATATTTACTGCCTGATTAGCGCTCGCCTGATTAGCAGTATTTTTGTCAGCGGCTTTGGGCTGGGCGAATAAAATCAATCCGCCCCATAACAAAGAACCCGCCACCACCACAGCCCCGGCAACAATTAAATAAAGCGTTTTCCGTTTTTTTGGGAAATGGAAGCGTTCGTGAAAATTCGTCGGTTCATGGTGTTTTTGTTTTTTATTTTTCACATGTTCCCCTGAATATTAATAAGTCACCTCTCGATCAGTAGGCACAACTTGAACCCAGGTTTGTCCCGCATTGAATACAATTTCCTTGCCAGCTGAATCGCTAAAAATAGTTCGTTTTGATGTTGAATCTTTTTCCCAGGTTGCCTCAATCGCTTGACCGTCAAGAAAAATAATCGCTTGGCCTGAGCCGACTGTTTCCATGGCTAAACGGCTAGCGTCAGCCAGGCTGGTTTTGACATATTGAACCACGACATTCTTCGGGCTGATTTGCACATTGGTCTTATCCAAAATTACGTGCGGATCATCAGCTTGAAATCTCAGATAAACGTTGTTTTCGCGGTCATACTGATAAACCACCTGATAGCTCTGACTTGAATAATTGATAACTATCGGATCAATGCCTGACGGCCGTTCGCTTAAAGGCGCTTCGTCTTTAAATTTCCAGGGCGTAAAACTTCCTTCCTGAGGAGCCTCTTTATCCCGAAGGGCAAAGATCAGGAATTTTGAGGCGGTAAAGAGATTGTGTTCACGAGCTCGTGGCAGATCCTTCCTCCAGAAATATTGCTGATTATAAAACTGATCAAAATCAAACACATCTTTGGATCGGATATCGCCCAGAGCCTGCGGACTGCCGCCGACATGAACATACATAGCCCCAAGTTCATTGGCCCAGTCTACGTAATAAGGCCGAGCCGAACGGACTGGTCCAATGTTTTCAATCTGATCAGTCATCGCAAAAACTGCCATAAATCTGGTAATACCGCCTTCAACCAAAGCTTCATATACTATGCTAGCCTGATCAAGCCCGCCTTGAGGGCGAATCGAAGATAAATTTTCAATCATAACAGCGACTGGATGCAAATTTTCATTATTTGGGTGATCCAGCACGCCATCAATTAATCGCCTGACTAGCGTTTGATCCGACTGTCCGCTATTAGCCGTGTTTTTATTGGCAGAATCGCCTGAACTTTGGGTAATTAAATACCCTGTCAATGCAACCGCTGCTAACAATACGACAACCAGAGTAATAATAACCGGCTTGCGCTGGAAATATTTTTTTAGTTTTGATTGAATGACTTGTTCTTCTTCAGGCATAATTTTGAATTACTTATTAGTAATTGCCAATTAATAAATATCTGGGTTATTTATCGGAATCTTTTTTATCTTCAGCTTTCTTTTCCACGGGCGCTTCCTCGGTTTTCCCGCCTTCTTCTGTTTCTGCTTCCTCTTTCTGTTTGATGCTTTCTACTTTCCCAACATCTTCAACTACATCTGTATCCAAAGCTTTCAGCTCTTCCTCCGTACGCGGAGGTGTAACAGTGGCCACCATGATCTCTGGTTTGTCTAATATGGTAATACCCTTGGGGACAATTATATCCTGGATTCTAATTTTGTCGTCAAAGGTCTTTAATACGCTTAAATCAACTGGGACATCATGAACTAAGTCTGTGGGTAAACACTCAACCTGCACCGATTCCAGGCTAGTCACCAAAATGCCTCCTTGCTCGGCAACTACCGGGGACTGCCCTTCAAACTTCAAATGAATTTCAGCGGAAATGGTCTTGGCCATATCCACTTTTTGAAAATCAATGTGCAGAATTTCATCGGTAACAGGATGCAGCTGGACATCTTGTATCAAAACCTTTAAAGCTTCTTGACCGTCGATTTTTAAATCAACCAGGCTCGATTCACCAGCCTGCTGATATAGTTTTCTAAATTCTTTTGCGTCTAATTCGAGCATCTGAGGAGAGATGTCTCCTCCATAGACAATTGCCGGAATCTTGTTTTCTTTTCTTATTTTTTTGTTAAGTTTCCCCTTGAGCTCTCTTCGCTGAGCAGTTAAATCAAATTTGTCCATTTATTTATTCTTCTGAATTACTTGATGATTAATATATTTTGATAAAAGATTTTTTTGAAGCCATTGATGCAGGTTAATCAAATCGTCGGTATCTACCCGTTCACTTAAACTAAATCGCATGACATCTTCCGGGGTACAGTCGGTTAATAGTCCTACTGAGCTAACACCCAACATGTTGATCATGATTATTGCTAGTACAGCGCAGCCGCATTTTGTGCATTCTAGATGAATTAAATGAGCTTCCTCATTTTGAACCAATACCCTGGCAGCTGAAGGGTAATAAAATGATTGGCAAATCGGGCAGTGGGAAATTACTTGATGATTCCCCCTGCTTCGGCCTTTGAATGCGTTATCTGATAAGGGAATGGCAAAGGCCATATAAATAGAACTTTATAATTAATCAGTTTACGTGTTTATAGAAATGATTAATTTATGGTTATAGTATATCAGAATTTTCGTATTAGTCAAGCAAAATCAGCCTTTTTATTTATTTAACCGATATTGACGGATTAAAAAACTCTGAGCAATACCAATTAGGGCAAAATTAGAAATTATGGCGCTTCCACCATGGCTGACAAAAGGCAAGGGAATGCCGGTGATGGGTAATAATCCTAAATTCATGCCTATATTAACTGACATTTGAATAAATAACATCATTAATATCGCGCTTAATAGTAACGTTGCATATGTGTCATTTGAAATCCTAATTGCTCTGTATAATCTGGCAAATATCAAGATAAATAAGCCCAAAATTAAGCAGGTACCTAAAAACCCCAACTCCTCGGCAATCACTGCAAAAATAAAATCAGTTGACTGTTCAGGTAAAAAATTCAACTGGCTCTGGGGGCCCAAGCCTAACCCGCGGCCAAAAAGCTGTCCTGAACCAATAGCCACAATTGATTGAGTAACATTGTAGCTCCTCCCCAGCTGGTCATTGCTAGGATTTAAATAAGCAATAAAGCGATCTTTCTGATAATCTTCAAGAATATAAAACCAGGAAACCGCGCTGACTGCTATTAATAAAACAATTACCAAGCCGACTTGCCAGCGCGGTATTTTTAAAAACAGGATGAAAATAAGCCAAATAGCGGCTAAGACGGCAGCATAGCCAAATTCAGGCTGCAATATCAGCAGAACTATAAAAATCATCGTTAATAATCCAGAGACAACAATAGTGCGGAGAGTGCTGTCAGACTGCATTCTGGTAGTAAAATATCTGGCTAAAAACAAAAGATAAAAAATTCTGACAAATTCAATCGGCTGGAAAGACTGTCCAAAAATTACAAACCACCCTTTGGTGCCCCGAATAGTCTCTCCAAATAAAAGCACTCCCAAAAGCAGTACTACTCCCAAAAAAAACGACAGCCAGCCAGATGACCACCACAGACGATAATCGAATTGGGCGCAAACCAAGAGAATAATTATTCCTATGACGGCAAAAATTATTTGTCTTGTCAGCTGGGTATAATCAGGATCATCAACATTAATTGTCACGCTATAGAGTGCTGACAAGCCTAAGGCTGCCAATAAGAAAGTGGCAATGAATAGAGACCAATCAAGGCGCTTAAGCGCCCCTATTAATGTGTGATTTTCCATGTCTGTCTGGTATTTATCTCAAATTCATATAATTACTATCGTCAAAAATGTCAACCACCGGCTGAACTATTATTTCTAGCGGGCTTGGAAGAGCATCAAACCACTGAGCATTAATGCTTTGGGTTTCTCCTGCGATAAACTGCCTTAACAGTATCTGTTTTAGGGCTACGGGCTGATTCCCTTTCAATAGAATTATTTGAATATCAACTGACCAATAGCCAAAAAGTGATCGGTTGGAAATTTGTCCTGTTACTCGCGAAAAGGTTTGACTACTGTTGGGCACTACCACATTAGACTCATAAACCACATCACTGACATCAAACTGAAAATTATTAAGCTTCACCCGATCTAAAATCCTTTGCCAGGAGATATTTTCAAGAACCAGCTCGGCCTGATCAGTATTAGACGTGGGGGTAATCGACTGTCCGGCCAGTATCAAGTATAAGCTCTGGCCCGGTAAAATCTTGATCTCTTCTGAATCAGAGCTCTCGCCCGATAAATTAAAATGATAGGTAATTTTGGCCCACCAATCAGAATTTGGATTACTCACCAGGGAGATAAAATCAGTCTTGCCAGAAGAATTGACTAAATAATTGGAATTGAGAATTTCCAGGTCTTGCACGCTTACTTCGCGTACTGCCTGCGGGGGAGATAAAGCAACGGCCGATTTTACTATTTGTCTGTCATATTTGCCGGCTAAAGCAAAAAAGAACAGCAAACTGACAATACTGTAAACAACTAGTCCAGTATCAGCTATTAATATTGCCAAAACCCACCATTTCCTCAACTGGAATTTATGGGCTAAATACCATTCATGTAACCTTAGGGTTAAATCTCGGGTTATTGCTTTATGGCCGGGGTTGTTGTATTCGCTCATATCAATATAAAGCTATCTTAGCAAACCAAGCCATCTCAAGCCAGTAACAGACTGTACGTAATTCCAATTTATGCTATAGTGAGCCTGTTGAATTATTAACTATCCACTGTCGGAATTCGCCGGCAAGTGATCCTAAGGAACAGGTTAAAATGTACTTCAATACAAGCCAAGATCTTCTTTTCTTCATCCTAGCAGTTGCCGTGGCTGTGATTTCGGTTTTTCTGGTCTGGGGACTTTACTATATGGTTATGATTCTAAAAAAAGCCTATCACGCTGTTCAAGAGGTTGAGGAAAAGCTAGCCTCCCTCGACGCACTATTTACCACGGTCAAAGAGCACTTGATGACTTCTAGCGAATCACTGAAAATCATGGCCACTGTTGTGGCCAAACTGATTAAGGTTTTCCAGCAGAAAAAAGAAAAAAAGCAAACAGACAAGAAGACAAATAAAGTAGAGTAATCAATTAATCAAACCACCTCTGCTTTCATGAGTTTTGTGCATCTTCACGTCCACAGCCACTACAGCCTGCTGGATGGACTTACCAAAATTGATCAACTAGTTGAGCGCGTCAAAAATCTCAACATGCCCGCAGTCGCTTTAACCGACCACGGTGTTATGTATGGCGCGATTGAATTTTATCAGAAGGCGAAAGCGGCGGGAATCAAACCGATAATCGGAGTCGAAGCTTACATGGCGCGAAATGGCCGATTTTCCAAACAACCGAAGATTGATGAGAAACCCTATCACCTGATCCTGCTGGCGGAAAACAATGCTGGCTATGCCAATCTGATACGCTTAACCACCCAAGCCCACTTGGAAGGTTACTATTACCGGCCTCGGATTGATTGGGAGCTCTTGGAAAAATACCATGAGGGATTGATCGCCATGACAGCCTGTATCGGAGGACAAATTCCTTCGCTTATTTTAAATGATGATTTGCCCGAAGCCGAAAAAATGACTGAGAAGTATTTGTCGATTTTCGGCCAAGACAATTTTTTCTTTGAGCTGCAAAGCCGGCCTACTCTGCCTCAACAAGCCTCAGTCACTGAGGGATTACTCAAGCTAAACCAGAAGTTTAAAGTGCCTTTGGTGGTTACCAATGACAGCCACTACACTACCAAAGAAGATGCCGACGCTCAGGATATTCTGCTTTGCCTGCAAACCAAGTCAAAAAAAGACGATGAAAACAGGATGAGCTATTTGGGAGAAGATTATTCCATTCGTCCGCCAGAAGAAATGGCCGGCTTGTTCCCTGATCATCCCGAAGCAGTCGCCAATACGGTAAAAATCGCCGAGCGATGCAATGTTGAAATTGAGCTGAATAAGATTCACTTGCCTGCCTTTGACGTGCCTGATAATACTAATCCGGAAAAGTATCTCAGAAATCTATGCCAAGAGGGGCTGGTCAAACGCTATCCAGACGGACCCAGCTCGGAAGTGTCTCAGCGGCTGGAATACGAGCTATCTATTATTGTAAAAACAGGCTTTTCGGAATATTTATTAATTGTCCAGGATTTTGTTAACTGGGCCAAGGATAATAATATAGTTGTTGGCCCGGGTCGCGGTTCAGCTGCTTCTAGCTTGGTCTGTTACTTATTGAATATTACTGATATTGATCCGATAAAATACGAGTTGCTGTTTGAAAGATTTCTCAATCCCGAAAGAGTCACCATGCCTGATATTGATACTGACTTTTCTGATTTAAGGCGCGATGAAGTAATCCGCTACACTGAATCAAAATATGGAAAAGATCATGTCGCTCAGATAATCACTTTTGGGACAATGGCTGCCCGAGCCGCGATCCGAGATGTGGGCAGAGTTTTGGACCATCCTTACCTTTACTGTGACCGGGTGGCCAA
>JAZDMR010000026.1:0-13917 GCA_043800725.1 bacterium
TACCGTAACCGACGATATGACCGGCGTATTCGTTGCTAGCACGCAATTGAAGCTGGCGCCACTGATTGGCACCCAAAGCATCCAGTTTTGGAATCTTACCCGAGTCTCCGGTGACGAATTAAACGGCGTGTATACCGGCACTGCTACCCTACCCCAGGGCAGTAAAGTCGGAGTCTGGGCTATCGATCCTTTAACCTTGACTGATCAAATCGGTAATTCTCGGGGGTTGATTGCCGAAGATATGATCGAGCTTTTTCCTGAATCGGAAAATTTAACGGTCGCCAATACCGCCCAAGCGGAATCAGTCATCATTGAAAAGCAATGGAACTTCAGTTCCGGCCTAGCTTCCGTAACGTTTCCTGAAAACACAGTGGTCACAAAACAAGAGGGGGGCAGTTTCGCTTTTTATAAAATGGTGAACCAGGGTTTCAGTGTCGGAACGTTAACGGACGACGGCCTGCTCGGTAATCCGGTCCAGACGATCCGCATCGGCATCCCGGGCCTTAATCTTGATTTCAGTCAAAACGTAACTGTCTCCTTGAATGTTGGTGATGAATATGAAGGAATTTCGCTTTTAATCCAGTCGCTTGATGAAGACGGCTTGGCCTGGGCTAATGAAACCGAATGCACTGTCACTTACGGGTTATGTAATTTTACGGTTGATCACGCCACCTATCTTACTGCTAATGCCCAGCCCTACCGCTATATCGTTGCCGGCACCAAAGCGGACGGCGGTCCGCAGGTCACCGCCTGGAATCCTCAAGGAGAAATCCAAGTCAATATTATGGCCTACCTCCCTGAGTTCCGCGGCGGGGTCAGGGCGGTCATGGCCGATGTCAATGGTCTTGGCGCGGATGAAATCGTGACTGTGCCTTATTCTGCCGGCGGTCCGCATGTCCGAATCTTCAAGCAGAATGGCCAGGTCTTGGCCAATGTCTTTCCTTACGCTCTAGCTTTCCGGGGCGGACTATCGCTCGACACTGGTGACGTAGACGGCGATGGAATAGACGAGATAATAGTCGCGCCGACTTCCGGCGGCGGTCCGCAGGTCAGAGTCTATAAATATTCAAATGGCAACTTAAATCTCTACGCTTCTTTCTTCGCTTACCCAGAAGGTCTTCGGTCCGGCCTGAAAGTTTTTGCCGGCGATGTCAATGGCGACGGCCGCGATGAAATCGTGACCGCGACCAAAGCCGGAGCCACTCCCCATGTCCGGACTTTTGACGGCCAGGGCAATGTCCTGGGTCAGTTCTTCGCCTTTCCGCTGGCTTATCGCGGAGGAGTGAACGTGACTTTAGCTGATTATAACGGCGACAGCTCAGATGAAATAGTCGTGACGCCCGCGGCTATGGGTGGCCCCCAATACCGCGTACTCAAATTTGACGGCACTCTAATTAAACAAGCTTTCGCCTATAACCAGAATTGGCGCCTGGGCCTGGTATCCGGGGTCGGCGATGTTGACGGCGATAATGAGATGGAGATCATTCTGGCGCCCTCAAACGGCGGACCGCATATTCAGGTATTCGGCCCTGACGGGTTAGAACATCAATTCATGGCCTACGATCCGGCATTCCGGGGCGGCCTGGAAATAGCCGTGGCAGACCTTGATCTGAACGGCCAGGCGGAGATCATTACAGTACCGATGAGTGCCGGTGGCCCCCATGTAAGGGTATTCAACGGCTCCGGTGAAGTCTCGGCTCAGTTCATGAGTCACCACCCTGCGTTCAGGGGAGGCGTGAATCTGAGCGTGAGTCGATAATAGTCGTATTTTTTAATCCGAGGGTTTCCGGTACGGCTACGACTGATTAGGCTTTGTTGATCAAATCCCTTTCCACCACAATATTATAAAAAAATAGAGTAGATCCCCTCCATAGGCGGGCAGGTGCCATAGGCGGATAGCCACCCCAAACTACGCACATAATTAATCACTAATATAAAGAAATTAAAAATATTGAACTAAAAATCAAGGGATATTAAAGTGCGGTCCGCTTAATGCGAACCGCGCTTTGTTTTAAAAAGAATAGCCCAGGGCAAAAGCCCAATGATGGTCCCCTCCCTGTTTATAGACAAGATCCGACGCTTCAGCCTCCAGTTGAAAATCATAGTAGGGCTGGTAGTACATCGCCTGGATAAACACAGTGCCAACAGTTTTTTCCGGCTGCTTTTCTTTCGACGCAACGAATCCCAGCTCCAGAGCCGCAAAAACCCGATGTTCATGAAGACGGGCCAGAGTGAAGTCTTTCCAGTGTTCATCCGAACCCCAGCGATCATAACCCATCCTGCTGGTCAGGCGCATACCCGACAAGTCGTAGAAGCCGCCGGTCCTCATACGGACATTGGCTATGTTGTAAATGTGCAGCCACGGAGTACCTAGATAGCCGGCCAGAGAAACTTGCCCCCAAGTGCCAACTGAAAGCTCGTACCAGCGCAATGAGGTCCCATACCCTCTGCCTGCATCACCGTATTGGTTCTGCTGATACCGTTCTTCCTCCGAATCCACGCCACCACCGTAAGAAGTATGCGCGGTGAAGACCACACCCAGACCGAGATACTCTATTGGCGTTAGAAAGACGCCGATATCCATACTTGAAGGGTACGGCATGCTCAATGTAGTATCCGGCAAGGGTTTGGTGGAATTGGGATTGCCACTCAGGTAATCGTCTTTCGGATGAACTGGAATACTCCTGGCCTTCAGGGGGAAACCGGAAACCTCGGAAAACGAGGGGCTGTGGTGGCCGCCGATATAGACCTCGAAAGGATAGTGTTTTTCCGGTTTTTCTTTGGCTTTTTTCCCCTCCTCTCCCGCCAAGGCCAAACTGGAAACCAGCAGGGATAAAACTAGTATTATCAAAGAACCGAATTTCATGACTCTACTCCTTTCCCATGCTTCAAGTTCTTCATGAATTTCTACCCTCGTCTTATCATGGTTGGATATATTGTCAATAATAAAAAGCGCACGCCTAACGCTAGGAAATATTTCTCTCTTTATCTCTTTTGTTATCTATTGCTCCTCGTACTCCAGAGTGTATGTCGCGACTATGGGCGCACTTGCATAAGCAGCTGCAGTATCCAATCCTGCTGAATCTAAACCATCTACTACTTCCTTTACCCAATGCTGAGACCCATCGTAGATCTCCAGTTTGTTAAGCTCATAGATATCCTCAAGCGTAAAAGTATCAATGCTGTAGGCTTTGGTATACAAGTAGTAAAACGAATCGGTATCTGCCCATGCTTCGTTTGTCCCCCACGTACAATCAATGTAACCGATCGTCTGATCATAAGAATTACCTGCAGTGATTTCAAAAATATCCGGTACAAAATCCTTCTCACAATATATTCCTCCCAGCATGTTAGTGCCTTTCGTGACAGTACCATCATTTACTCGTGTTTCGGTTGACTTGATGTGGTTCGCCACCAAGCTATAAGTGGTACTCCCAATATTTCTCGATTTCTGAGAAAATGCATCGTGAATCTTGAAGAAAAAACCAACGAGTATGTATTCGTCTCCCTCAAACTCTGTATATTTAACTCCGGCGAGCCCCTCGATCTTGCCATCAGTGGAACTTATGTTAATGGTCTGACCGTCATATTGATTTGCAGTAGCTACTGGGGCCGCTATTTCCTGGTTACTGTTCTGTGCTGGTATCGTGTTGACAGTTGAAGTATTGGTTGTCGTTACTGTTGAGTTGTTTGTATTAGTATCTGAGTCACATCCCATAAAATAAATAACAGCGCCAATCCCAATAATTATAACAACGATAATCACGATGATCGTATTCGTTTTGTTCATAGAATTAAGATTACTGGTTATATTTACAGAGTAGCGTATTCCCTCTTTGTTGAACATACGCGCCCTATGTTATAATAAAGTTGAATATCAAACAGTTAATTCCATTAAGAATGATTTCTTGGTATTGTTAAAATATTCATAAGTTCAGTTATTAAACAGATATGGCCCAGCCCATAATTAACATAAATAATTTCTCAAAATCCTTTGGTAACCATGAAGTTGTCACCAACCTTTCATTTGATGTACAACCAGGCGAGACTTTTGCCTTCCTGGGAGCCAACGGGTCCGGAAAGACCACCACTATTCGTTGCCTCTTGGGATTACTCGAAACCGATAGCGGTCAGCTGCTTATCAACGGCCGACCCTATGATACAACCATGGCCGCAACCTTGGGATATTTACCGGAAGAGCGCGGCCTATATACGGATTCACAGGTTATTGAAACCATGACCTACTTTGGCACACTTAAAGGGTTAGCCGCGCCCGAAGCCAAGAAGTGGTCCGTGGACTACCTTGAGCGGGTCGGCCTAGCAGACAAGCAGAAATCGAAAGTGAAGGAACTGTCTTCAGGGCAGCAACAAAAAATCCAGCTCGGGCTAACCATGATCAATAAGCCCAAACTCTTGGTTTTGGACGAGCCAACCAAAGGATTGGATCCGGTCAACCGCAAGTTATTACTTGATCTGCTACAGGAGATGAAAACGCAAGACAGTACCATTGTTTTCATTACGCACCAAATGGAAGAGGTTGAAAAGCTGGCCGACCGCTTGATCATGATCAAAGACGGCAAGGCCGTGCTCTATGGCGGATTGCAGGAAGTCAAGGAAAGGTTTGGCGAAAACCGAATTCACGTGAACTTTACCGGCCGCTTCCCAAAGAATCCCAAGCTGTACCAGGTCGTTTCCGCGGAGAACAACGTTGCCGAGCTGGTGCCGAATAATAATATCGAAACCGGCGCAATCTTTAAGTATCTAGCCGCGACTGATTTGCAAATTACCAAATTCGAGCGAGCTATGCCGTCCTTGCAAGAATTGTTTGTTTCTATCCAACAAAACCATGACTAATCCCACCTTCCTGGTTGCCAAGCGTGAATATTTCAAAGTAGTACGTAAAAAATCGTTTTGGCTGTTAATCCTGCTTCTACCCACCTTTTATATCGTCATTACCATTGTCTCGGGCACTTCAGCGGAGTCGGTAGAGAAGAAAATTGTCGAGCAGGCCAAGGAAGCCCAGCGGATCATTGTTGTGGATCAGGCCGGCTTGATTTCTGATAATTTCATCCAGAAACCGATTGAGCGCTCAACTGACGCGACCGCGGCCGCCGAGGCCGTGCGCAACGGCCAAGCAGACGCGGCCTTTATCTATCCGTCCGATCTGGCCCAGTCTCTGACCGTGACCAGCTATATCAGTGATAACGGCATCATCGGCCGTGGCAGATTTGATGCGCTGGGAGAATCGCTGGTCAAGCAGAGCATCTTGGAAAAAATCGATAATCCGGAGCAGACTGCCCTTTTTAACACACACCTAACCGTGGATAAAACCGTTTACAAGGACGGCCAAAAAATCATAACCTCAATTGAAGCCTTTATCCTGCCTATTCTGGCGATCGTGGTTTACTTCCTGCTGACCATCACGTCATCCAGCTATATGCTCATGGGCATTTCCGAGGAAAAGGAGAATAGAATGATCGAGACGATCCGCTCCATCATCACCTCGCGCCAGCTGATTTGGGGGAAACTGATCGGCATGGTCGGCCTGGCCTTTACCCAGCTCATCACGCTGGCGGTCTTTGGCATTGTGGCCTATCAGCTATCGTCCAACATTTTGCCAATCGAGATCAACTGGTCGCTAGTAAGTATCAACCCCTGGCAAATCATTCTAACTATATTCTTCATCGCTTCCGGGTTCGTCTTCATGGCCGCCTTGATGGTCGGAATCGGCGCAGCCATGCCCACTTACCGCGATGCCCAGCAAGCCTCGCCGCTGTTCATCATCCTGTCCATCCTGCCCATCTATTTCGCCTACGTCCTGATAGCTGAACCGGCCGGCCCTATTGCTATAGCTACCAGCTACATACCATTCATGTCTCCGCTGGTGCTCACCTTCCGCACGTCAATTGATGCGCTGCCGATCTGGGAGCAATTCGTTGGAATTGGCGTGACGCTGATCTACATGTGGGTAGGATTGTATTTGGCGTTTAAATTGTTTGAGATCGGCTCAATGGAGCTGGGAAAAAAAGTCAGCCTAAAAAACGCTTTTCGCAAATAGTAGCCTGGTAATTCTTGTTTATCTGCACCAGATAATCACGGGAGGATGTTTTTTATTAATAAAAAGGTATACTATATTTATAAACGATATCTGACTTGAAAGGGGGTGATTATATGAACAGAAAACTAATTATTGCGATAGTTATTGTTGTTTCTATTGTTTCGACTGTGGGTATTGTTAAGGCGGCCGGGATGACTACTGATTGGTTGAGAGTAGGTATACAGGGCGTGGGCGGTGTTACTTATTTTAATGGCACGATTATAAACGAGACCACTGATGCGGATGGCAACGGCAATCCGGTGGCTTTTGGGGATAATATTAGAGTTGATGGTAGGTTGTGGCGTGGGATTGATCAGGGAACCTCTGATTCCCTGCCCTTCATTATTGATGATAATGCTGAAATAACAGGCACTCTGACGGCCGGTAATATCACAGCAACAGGATTCACCGGATCCGGCATTGTAAGTTCTGATAATTTGGCAAGTAACGCCATAACAAGCGTAAAAATCGCCAATGGCACAATTGTTGCGGAGGATTTAGCCGATGCCGGGGTGACTGGCGCGAAAATAGCATCTGGCTCGGTCACCCAAACAGAGGAATCCGGCACAATTAGCGACCAGACGACCATTAAAACAGGAACTAATTATGATACGGCCGAAACAATAACCATGACAACAGGTGACAGTAATCTATTCTGCATGTTTTCCGGCTACGGCACAAATGATACAGCAGATAACGACCTTACGATTGGCCTAAGTCTGGATGATGAAATAGCTGTTCAAACCGTCCGGCGGGCAACAATAGGTGGTGGCAATGGCTTTGTTAATCTAGTAACCAATGCCATAATGGAAGTGGAAGCCGGTGAACACACCATAAGCTTGCTCTGGAACGCCAGCGCCGGAACAACCGGCACTTTGCATGTAAATACGCTGGACTGCATTGAATTGAAAAAATAATTAACTATCCAAAATCCCTGACTTGGTTACCAGTTGGGGTTTTTGGGTTTTTTATAAAAAACTTTTACCTAAACTTTAGTAAGAAAACCTAATCGTACATGCTGTAATCGTTGATCCAAGCATTCCAAACTTTCGGCAAAACATCATTGGCTAAAGTGTCCACGTCTTGGCTCCAGTCGACTTCTTCGGAGGCTTCCCTCTGGATAAGCGCGGAAAAAGCAGGGTCGTTGGAGCCGTCATTGTAATAAGCGCGGCAGCGGGCATAGTAAACCTTTTTCTCGGTACCATACAGCAGCTTAAAAAGCGTGGCGCATTTTTCCTTGATAGCGCTGTATTCTTTTCTGTCCCTCTGTTCCAGGGTTATATCGCGGGTCCATTCCCACTGATCCTGGTAAAACTCGACATCAGCCAAGTATTCCTCAGTTTTGGACACTCGCCTGTCCACTAAGATTGATTTGAGGTAGGCAACGCCTTGGTTGTTGGTGCCGGCCATCACTTCATTGACCACCGATTCAATGCCGGCGATTCTTTCTTCCTGGCTTATTTGTTCTTCTTCGGACAGATTTTGCAATTCTTCAATTATCTCCTCTTTCTCTTCATAATATGCTTCTTCCTCGGTTTTGCTGCCGCCACTGGCATAATAAATCACGGCTATGACAATAATGACAAACGCAACAGCCGTAATAACAAGAACATTTTTACCGCCAGCATTGCTCAAAATTAATTTACTGATTTTACGGCTCATGATTATTTGTTAACTAATTAATCAAGCCTGCATTTACATTATATGATAATTTGGGTTATTGTGAAAACAGACAGAATTATCAATCTGCAATATAACTATTTTAAAAAATATGGACAGCGCCAAACCGAACAAAAAGCTTATCTGGCTTATAGCGGCGGTTATTATAATTGGGGCTTTAATAGGGGCTTATTTTCTTTTTATAAAAAATGATTCTTCGGAAAACGCCAACACGATCTCCGTCAACCAATCAGTCAACACCAACACAGTTATAAACACCAACACAAACGCCCAAGATGAAAACACCGATGTTGATGTTGTAATAAATGACCATACCAACAGCTCTGCAAATGAGAATAGTAATGCTGCCGTGAGCATAGATGTGGACGAATCAGTAGAAACCAATGCTAATGCAAATACCAACAGCGCCACAACTGAATATACCAATCCGCTGATGCCGCCGCTGGCTGAAACAATCGTCACCGCCTCCTCTACTCTCATAAGCACCGGATACGACTATTCTCCCAGCCAAGTTATTGATCAGGATTTTTCCACGTCCTGGGTGGAGGGAGTGGAAGGAGACGGAATAAACGAATGGATAAAAATGCAGTTTACCGGCGCCGGCCAAATCAACACCTTAGGCATAGTGCCCGGCTTTGCTAAAAACACTACTCTTTATCAGGAGAATAATCGCCTGAAAACTGTCGAGCTGGAATTTTCCGACGGGTCAACCATTACCAGCGAACTGACTGACGAATACGGCATGCACTTTATTGAGTTCCCGACCAAGAATACCAGTTATATTAAAATGACTGTCAAGGAAATCTATTCCGGAACGAAATACGCGGATTCACCGGTGGCTGAACTCGACATCTGGTCCGATTATGTATTGAACAAGGATGCCGCCGCGGCTCTGGCCTATTATGAAAAATACAAAAAGCCGGCCGAAACACAGCCAGTTGTGAAATACATTAGTAATATCTACATGGCTATGGGAATTATGGGTTCGCCTACCCCTGAAATTCCGGTTAACTTTTATTCGCCAATGACCGAGCCTTTTGTGGCCGCTGCTGAAATACCCTCGAATACTCCGTCCGGTATAACCTTCACGGTCAAATGGTACAACGAAGGGCATCTGTATAAAACAGAAAACATTACCAGTTATCAGGCTTACGCAGGAGTTGATACTATAACTTTAAGCTCTGCTTCATACATCAGAGACTTGTCAGGACCGACAGCCATAGCCTGGCCCTTGGGTGATTTCAGGGTCGAGTGGCATGAAAACGGCCTGCTGTCCAAGTCTGTGCTGTTTGCCGTCACGCCGGAATAATCAACGCGTTTAATTATTCATTAACTAATCACCATGAAAAATGAACAAGAGATAAAAGACAAAATTGATGATTTAGATTCGGAAAAAGACGATCTGGAAAACGAATTCCAGGAAGCACTGGCAGACGAAGAGGTTGAAGAGGATTCTGACAAGGGCGAGGAAATACGCCTGGAGTTTGACCAGAAAATCGAGATGGTCGAAAAACAGATCGAACTGCTTGAATGGATCCTGGGCGAATAACCAATAGGAGCCTTAACCTGTTAAATAATTAACCAAAAAAACTATGGCCGAAGGTGAAAAATCCAACAAATCAATCATTATCGTAATAATTATCATTATCATATTGGGCGGAGCAATCGGCGGTTATTTTCTCCTACAAAACAATGAAAGTACCGAGGTTAGCAACACCAATGCCGCGGCAGCCAACACCACAACCCAAAACACCAACACCGTCGGCCTGGAACAATACGACGGTAAATTGCTGGAAATCACTTCGACTGGAAATAAAGTTGCAGGAGTCGGGAAAGTTGTTTATCAAGCAGATAAAGACAATCTGCTGGTTTATTTCCATTCTTTTATCAACGACACTCTGACTCTAAACGGAACTTGCGGCAGCCCAGCAGGCGGCGGCGATTGCCAGGACATGATCCGCTATGAATATCACTTTAAACTGCTGAAAGGAAACAACTTAAAATACGGAGCTTACCTTTACCCGATTCTCTGCAACAAAGACGCCTACCCGGCTGACATTACCCAGACTCCCTGGAGCTTCTACGGATCCAGCGCTTGTGAAGTAGACGATCATGTCGAGGCGCTCACGGAAAGTTTCATGGCCCGAGGATATATCGAATTTGATTCTTATGACGGAATTTTGGGCGCCTATAATATCGAGGTGGTCGATTCATCTCCCTACTGGAAAACCGAGGAAGTCGACGACGGCAATGGCGGGACCACCACCCAATATTCTCTAGATTCGGAAACCGCCCTAGTTCAAGGTTCAGAAGTAGCGAGCTATATTATTGAAATTAAAGAAAAATTATGAAAAAACCATTAATTATCATTATCATTGTAATCATCGTCGCAGGGGTGGGAATATATTTTGCCACCCAAGGAACCAAAACAGAAAACATCAATCAAGCCGAGCCAGCCACCAACAGTGCGGGCAATACCAATAATGCGTCTGCGCAGGAGAATACCTATATCGGTGAAGACTTTACCATTCTCCAGCCGGCTGATTGGACGCAGGGCCAGATTCCGGGAACGCTGGTCAGCTTCCATAATACCGGCGAAGTGCAGCCGGAAGGCAGCGCCGCTAAGAAGATAAATTTCCAAAGCTATCTGGCTATTTCGTTTGACCTGGCCAACGAAAGATCATTAGCCGAAATTAACGATTTAACAATTAACCAGATAAAAGCGACTATTCCTTCGGCTGAAGTAATCACTACCAATGATGAGACAATTGATGGCCAGCCGGCCAAAGTTGATATTTTAACTTTGAGCCAGCAGGAAGTTGATTACACTGTTTTTATGGCGGTGATTTCAAAGGATGATAAGTATTATGCAATCACCGGCAATACTACCACAGATAAATGGGCCGAGTATAAGGATATGTTTTACGCGACCGCCAGAAGTTTTACAATGGAGTAAAAAATAATCCTCCCAAAAATTTCTGTTCTATGGTGCTGATTGCTCCGCCCTGAGCGAACGTAGTGAGCCAAAGGGGAAGTCGAAGTGTTTTTGGGGGTATGTAATAAAATATCTCCCCAAATCATTGGGTGAAAATGTTTTTTGTTAAGCAAGTTAGTTATTGACTCTTTATCTAACTTATGTTAAGATGTTATTGTATCTTAACTAAATAACAATAAATTATGCAAGATAAGCAATTTATTTCAACTACTGAAGCAGCAAAAATCCTGGGTGTTAGCAGAATAGCTGTTTTTGATCGTATCAAAAAAGGTAAAATTCCTGCAAAAAAAGTAGGGCGTAATTTTATAATTGAAAAAAATCAAATAGTTAAGGGCAATAATACTAAAATAGCAGACAAGGAAAAAGAAGTGATAAATAAAGCAGTTGAACGTACATTAAAGGATTATGGTGAAACATTAAAGCAATTAGCTAATGCATAGTATTGAAGAATTATCTTTGAACGAAGTTGAATATATAGCTATTCGGTTGGCAAAAAGATGGCTGACCTTTGATGAGCCTATCCCGGATTTTCATACCAGATTTCCTAATAAATTAGAAAGCTGCTTGGCCACACCGTTCCAGAGGTTTGATAAGAAGCCACTATACACGGGATTAGCTGGCAAAGCAGCGATATTATTCTATTTACTGATTAAGAATCATCCATTTCAGAATGGTAATAAACGGATTGCTATGACTGTGTTGATGACTTTGCTTTATAAAAATAATAAATGGCTTAAAATTGGTAACCAAGAATTTTATAATCATGCGATGTGGATTGCCTCCAGTCCACCAGACGCAAAAGAGGAAGCAATTCAGTATACAGAGAAGTTTATTAAAAAGCATTTAGTTAATTATTAATATTTCTTATCCTTGGTAGAAAATTTGTTATATAAATAAAAAATAATCTCTCCGTACTGATTGCTCCGCCCTGAGCGACCTGTGGTGAGCTAGGTCGAATCAAGTCAAGGGGTTTTGGGGGGTGGGGGGTGTAAAAGGTAAGAATTAACAATAAACATATGAAGGATTCGTTAAAAAGGTTGGATATGTTAGCAATTAAAGAAATTGCAAGTAACCCAAAACTTTTTATACTATTAGATCCTCATTTTGATAATGATGTAAAAACTAAATTATTTATTAAAGAATGTTTAAAAAAAATAACTACTCGGCGATCATTACTGCGCTTGCAATGGTTTTCTGAGATTGCAGACGGGATGGAAGAAATTAAAGGAAATCGACCTGCTTTGAAATTAGTTTTTCTTATGGCACTGGCTGAGGGGGTTGCAACAAAGCGCATAGGCCTTAGTGCGAGCAGAGAGATGGGATCGCAAAAAGTTATACATGAATTCTTTAAATATATATCGAAAGCGGATAAAACAAAATTAACATATGGCATAAGACGATCTTTAATTGGTACAAGGATTCATAAACTGAACTTTTCTTCCATTATTAGAATTCTATACCAACTACGTAATGATGCCGTACACGGAATTGATTTTTGGTCTTTTTCTTTAGTAAATGAAAGAAGTGATAAATGGGGAAAAATAGCCATGCTAACCGAAGGAAAACTTGGCACAATAAAGAATAAAAGGCGCATCTCGTTAACTGTTAATTTGTATTATCAAGAGCTAAAGGATATTTTTATTAGAACAGCGATTTCAAATATATCAGCCCAATTATAAAATGGTCACCAAAATAATGGAAGATAATATATTATGAAGTTTTTAATTAAAAGAGAATTAATTACCAATATTATACTCAATCCTGATATTCATGATATTGAGTGGGAGAAATGTAAATTATCAATTGTTCTGGATCCATCGTCAATAAAAAATTATGAAGTACAAATTAAGGGAGATGGAAATCCTGATGAATTTATTGATTTAAATAAAACCGAATTATTAATGCAGCTTCTTGATAAATTGGCATTTTATACACAATCTCATGTTGTATTAGGAGATAACTTCGCAATCTTTCAAGCTTGCAAGGGTGAGGTGAGAAAATTTACTTATTACATATGCCATGAAAAAGAGATGGCGGGTTTTAGAATTTCTACTCCCCAAGTGAAAACATATAAAACCATTCTAGGTGAAAAGTATGACGAAAATATCAAGATTGCCTTAAGATGGCTTCGACGTGCAATAATATGTAAATTTACTTATGAAGCATTTTTTTATGAAATATTAGCCACTGAATCTCTCACGGGAGAAATTAAGGCGTATCCTAAATGTAGCGCTGGATGTCCATTGGAGAAATGTCTACAGGGGCATGACGTACGTGAAATACCAAAAACTAATCATAAAGAATTAAAAATAATAATTGGTACAGATCTATATAGTAAAATATATTCGAGTGGGCTTAGAAATGATTTGTTTCATGGCAAATATGTAACTGAAACTGAATTCGGTCCAATACTGCATGATTTACATAAAAAGATATTAGAATATATTAATAATAAAGTCGATAACAAAATAGAAATACCTGAACATGCTCACTGCAAGTATGGCTGGGGACGCGCCCACACTAAATTATTATATGACACTCGTTTTCCTGATGAATTATTACCGACAGACACACCAACGATTTTAGAATTAAAACAGGCTTTTGAAAATTCATTTAATATTCCAGGGCCAAAAAATATTCGAATGGCAAGATTCGAAGAACACAAATAATATACAGTTAATAAAAAATGAAAAAATCACTCATTATAATTATAGTGTTAGTAGTAGCCGCGGGGGTTGTTTTTTTCATGATTGTTGAGCCGAAAAGAGATACTACAGAGACAACTGAAACAAACGTGACAGCAAACACGGCAACAGAAGCATCCCCCATACAATTAGAAGGACGACCAGAGGCCAATACCAACACATCCGTTACCAGAACCACGAATAGCAACGCTAATCATGAGGATACTACGCAGGAAGAAACGGACACTCCATCCACTGGTAGCTCCCAGAGCATTATTTTCCTGCACCACAGTACGGGTGGAAATATCTGGGATGGCGGGGTAAGCGACTGGTTTGACGAGTATAACAATGCCAACGACACCAGCTATGCGATTACTGATCAGGAATTTCCTAAGGATTCACCGTATGGCTGGGAAAATTATCCGTATGACTACTGGAATATCTGGGTCAACCACGCTGGC
>JAZDMR010000017.1:0-43409 GCA_043800725.1 bacterium
TAAATGCTACGTCAGTGGTGGTAAAGTCCGTAAAATCAAGGGTAATCGTGTCGGTAGAGGCTTGAACTCCAGTGGGAGTAACAAATAGAATAGTGTGATTGGCGTCCACGTTCTGGGTCAAGGTGTCGAGTGTGTCGGAGATGCTTGTTAGGCTGGCGGCCTTTACCGGACGAACAGGAAAATTAAATACCGCAATAAGCGCTATTACTAGAAAAGAAATGAATATTTTACGATAAGTCATTTTTTTTTATGCTTTTAAAAAAGCTTAATTTTTGTATTTGATGAATATAGTATAGCATAGCTTTCACCTTTCGTCAATTATTAACAGTGAACTTTATCACTTATCCATCTAATCAGGCAAGTCAAAAAAACCACTTCGGAGTGGCCATTAGGCACTGTTGTCGGGGGAGACCCTTCCTCTCAATGACTCGTGTCAGGGATTCAAGCGCTTTGTATTCCTGAGCTTGCGAAGGATCTCCGATACCCTGAGTGCCGGGGGAGACCCTTCACTCCGTTCAGGGATTCACACCTGGGTCCCGATATGCGCTGAAAAAAACAATCAGGCTAGAATTGCCCAGTCATTATATAGGTAATGTCGGTGGAATATGAGCCTGCCTCTGTATCACTACGAATGTTGGCAATATAATACATACTAAAAATTTCAGCAGCCGTACTACCGGCCTCAGAGGCAAATGAGGTAGTAGCGCCCGCAACAAAGGTATAATAATCCGTACCAGCATTATAGCCTGTCGCAATAGTAGCATTACCGTCAGTGGTCATACCAAGAGCAAATTCTTCACTGCCAGACGCGCCGCCCTCGACCCCGTTAATATCACCCACATCAATAGTATCACCCCCGCTTGTTAAGGTTGAACCATAATAGGTTACATTATAGCCGCTGTCAGCCGCCGTGCGCACAGTCATGGTATGAGCCGAGGTTTTTATATCGCTGCCTGTGGCGTCGCCATCGGCGTATCTGGCATCGGCTGAAGTCAAGGCGCCAAATCCAACCGTGGTATCAGAAATACTAAAAGTAATAGAATCAAAATCCCAATTAGTGGTGTTGTTGCAGTTCACATTGGAAACATGGGTAGCACTTATTAAATCACCGCCCGAGGCATCAGACCGACCCACGTTTACGTACTTCACCGATGTCTGAGTGCCGGAGACATCCAAAAGCCAGGTTCCGGAGCCTAGAGCGGAGTTTCTAAAAATAATTTCATCGCCATAGCCCCCGCCATCCCAGTTTATATCCTGAACCGTATAGGTCGACCCGGAATTATATTCCACGCCTACGTCGGCCGTGGTGATAGTATAGTCATCGGCAATCGTGGCCGCGGCGGCAAAGTCCACACTGGGCGTAAATGATGATTCACAGCCTGAGTAGCTGCTCGAGCCATTAGTAATGGTCAGGTCATTGAATGACGACCCGCCGGTCATAGTGCCGGAAAGAGTTTGCTTGGCTGATCCGTCGAGCACCACGGTCCCGCCTCCATGAGTCATAATGTCATTGTTGGTAAAGTCGTGGCTCAGATAAAGCGTGTTGGTGCCGTTGAAATCAAAAGTACCACCGGTGATTGTAAAATCATTGTCCACGTCCATATCAGTTGTCAGATCCCACTGGGCGCCCCCGCCGCCGTCATCGAAAACAATATCATAAAATGTGTCGGTGCCGGTTCCATCAGCGTCAATGGTTTTCGTGCCGCTGCCGGCGTTGAAAGTTATCGTGCCGGAGCGGGCTGTGAATGTATCATCGTTATCCCAGCTGCCGCCCAGCACAATGGCGTTGTTTTCGCCTGATACGACATCGAGGTTTCCGCTGGTAATGGTTAAGTCGTTGTCTAGATCCAGGGCATCTTGAACCTGCACTATTATAGAGCTGTCACCATTAATTTTTAGATTGTATAGAGAAAACGCCCCGTCAGTGATCAGCGTCTTTGTCCCGGAGGTTGCTTTCATTTCCAAAGTTGATTCGTCTTGAACAAAGGTGGCAGTGGAATTGATAATGAAGTTGCCTAAACACTCAATATATGTTTCGTCGGTTTCCACGTCATCGGTGGCATCAAATGTTCCATTGATCGTGATATTGCCGGTATTAATATCATAGCCATTGGTATTAAAAATATCTCCAGAGTTAACAGTTAGTGACTTGCTTGTCATAAAGTCACTGGCTAAGTCGGTAGTATCAGGCGAGGTTCCAATTTCTACCTCGCCAATATCCTGCAGGGGGCTGGTACTGTCCGTGAATGTCAGGTCGCCGTCAAAGATAATTTTGCCGGAACCGGACGCGGCTGTAAAAGTTGTGTCGGCCGCTAAAGTAAAATTTCCATTATTATTAATATCTACATCAGCTCCCTGAGTAAAAGACCCGCCGCTCGAAACATCAAAAGTGCCGTTGTTATCCATGGCATCAATACTGGTGACGCTGCCGCCCGACACTTCAAAGCCGGATAAACTGTTACCGCCTGTGGTAATTGTTTTTGAAGCACCGGTCATTTTCATCTTACTTATTGACTCGATTATTCCATCGGTAAAATCAATATTACCGCCGACTGTCCAGGTGCCGCCGCCCATAGCAATCCATTCAATCCCATCGCCCGAACCGGTGAAATCCACATCACCGCTAATAGTATGGTTATGTGTTGCCGGAGATTCTTCAAGCTTTGCTGATTCCGTGCCGTCCGCAATTATGTACAACGATCCAGAAAACGTTAAATCGCCCGTCACGAAAACTATTCTGGCTGTCCCGCTGGAACTGTAAATCTCTACATCATCGCCGTAAGTCCGTGTTGCCATGGTTTCATTCTGGCCCGTTGCATCAAATCTAACCACACTAGAAAGAGTGCCTGTGGTAGGAATTGTGGTTGCTGACGCGATGGTCAGCCGGCCGTCGCCGGTGATAGAGCCGTTAAGGGTAAGGCTGGAACCGGTCCAAGTCAACGTCCGACTGGCATCGATAGTCAGAGTATCATCTGTTTGGACAGTTAAGCCAGTAGCAACTGTCAGGTCAGAGGTTTGCAGGGTGATGGTCCCGGCGCTGGCTGGATCAATGATCAGGTTATATAAAGTATTGCCGCCGCCGATGATAGTATTTGACGTTCCGGTCATGGTGACAGTTGAAGTCCCGTCAGTAATTGTGCCGCCGGCCATGCTTAAGTTACCGGCTATGGTATGAGTGGCGTTGGCTAAGGTGATTGTGCCGGACAAGGTAACATGCTGAAGGGTTTGGGCGGCCGAGGTAAGGGTGCCGGTAGTATTCATGATTAAAGTTTCAGCGCCCTTGGTATAAGTACAGTTGGTCAGGTTAAGACTATTGGAAAAGGTCCAGTTGACGGCCGCATCAGGAGCGGTGATATTTTCAGCGCCGGCGCCGGCGTCGCATGAAAACGCGCCGGTGACATTGAGAATCGGATCGTACGTGGCGCCCTGCACAGTAACCGCCTCGGAGTTTGCCGCGTTCATGCTTAGCTCGCCAGAGACGGTGATAGCCTGAGAACCGGCCGTGCCCAATGTGACAGTCCGGGCTGATACGCCGGAATTATTATAAATCTCTACATCCTCTACATAGGTTCTGGCTCCCAAGGCCTGGTCATTGCTGGTTGAGTCCATGCGTAGGTCAGCGCTCATTGTTCCGGTGGTGGGGAAGGCTGTGGAAGACTGATAAACCAGAGTGCCAGAACCGGCCGTATTATCTATAGTGCCGTTCAGGGTTAAAGTAGCGCCCGAATGAGTCAGGGTTCGATCGGTCTCGATGATTAAACTATCATCTGCGGCCACGTTTAAAGTGCCGGCGATAGTCATATCCGATGTTTGTAAGCTGATGGTCCCGGCACTGGCGGGGTCAATAGTCAAATTATTAAGTGTTTGTCCGCCTCCGGTGATATAACTAGAGAGCCCGGTCATTGATACGGTAGAAGACCCGGCTGTGACAGTACCACTAGTCATATCCAAATTAAGAGCTACAGTATGTGTGGCATTTGCCAGAGTAACCGAGCCGGACAGGGTTAAATTCTGAAGTGTTTCCGAGTCGGTGGTTAAAGTACCGCTTCCGTCCATATTGATTGTATTGTTCAATTCAACAGTCACGTTTCCGTCAGTCAGGTCAACGCTTCCGCCGACATTCCAAGTGCCGGATCCGGTTTGGAGGTACTCCGGGCCAGACCCGATGCCGGTAAAATCGATGTTTCCTTCAATGTCAAAATCAGGATCGTTTGTCGAGGCGCGGAAATTTACGGCCCGGACATCATCAACAATAATATACAAAGAACCATTAATATCTTGGGTACCTCCTCCGGCTACTGTTATAAAGTTTGTGGCTCCAGTGGAGTCATCAGAAAACGCCTCAACATCACTCCCATATGTCCGGAGCGGCATAGTTATATTGTTTCCAGTGCTTACGTCAAAACGCATTACGCTGGATAGCGTCCCAGTATCTGGAATGGTTGTGGCGGATGTAGTTACCAGCCGTCCATCTCCGTCAATAGCTCCGCCAAGGATAAAGGTCGAACCGGCCCAAGTGAAGTTCACGCCAGCGCCTAAAGTCAGCTGATCGCTGGTATCCACAATCAGGTTGGCGGAAGCGCCGCAGCTGTCGTTCTGAGCGGTAATGGTTCCGTCAGCCGTAAAGTTATTAAAAGTCTGGGCATTGCAATCCAGAGTTTTTGACGAGCCATTCATCACAAACGTATTTCCGGAGGTGGCCGTATATGTCCCGTCTGCGAAATCTACATTACCAGAAATAGTCCAAGTGCCCGTTCCGGAATCGATAATTTCAGCTCCCAGCGATGCCGTGTTGGAGAGATTGTCTGTTATATTGACCGTTGGATTATTCGACGTTCCGGATAACGTTACGCTTTGGGTCCCGGTAGCATTCAGGGAAAGGTCGTCTGAAACATTTATTGTTCCGGCCCCCAAGGTAACTGTTCTGGTGCTGGCATCGGAGTTGTTATATATCTCAACGGAGTCGCCATAGGTTCGGGCGGACATGGTTTGGTCATTGTTAGTCGCATTGAGCCTTAGATTTGAAGAAATAGTACCGGTAGTTGGAAAAGCGGTTGACGACTGGTACTCCAGTGTGCCATCGCCTGTAATGGAACCATCAAGGGTCAAGGTTGATCCGCTATGGATTATGAACAGATCAGAAGCAATATTAATAGTATCCCCAGTATCAATATCAAGATTATTTGAAACAGTAAAACTAGAACTATTGTGATTTACATTGATTGTGTCTCCGTCAACTGTAAAATCATATAAAATGTTATCCCCTCCTCTTATCTGAGTAACAGCACCCGTCAAGGCAACATTTGAGGTGCCGGCAGTTACCGTACCTGTCGACATATCAAGTCCACTTACTATTGATATTGTTTCATTGGCAAACGTTATCGTACCGGAAATGGTAACCCAGTTTAGACTATTACCATCTGTAGTTAAAGTGCCTGTCCCGTCCATTTTTAATTCGTGACTGCCAGTATTAGTTATTGTGCCATTTGTAGCGTCAAAGCTTCCCGACACAATCCAGGCTTCGCTGCCCACGCTAAGTATTTCGTCTCCCCCGCCTGCCCCGGTACAGTCAACGCTCCCGCCGACGACTAGATCAGGATCATACGTGTTTCCTTCCGCCGTTATATCGCCAGTACTCCCTCCATTAACATTGAAGTCGCCGCCAATCGTGAGCGTTTGACTGCCGGCTGTCCCGAAAGTAACGATATGATCAGTGGCCGTACTATTATAAATTTCAACATCACCACCATAGGTTCTCTCTGAAAGAATCAAATCAGCTGCCGATGTATGCATTTGCAAATTTGCGCTCATGGTTCCAGTACTTGGAAAAGCTGTTGATGACCGATAAACAATAGTGCCGTCACCCGATATTGTGCCATTCAAGGTAAGAACCGTACCACTGGTGGCACTTAGGGTAACTCCTAAGCCGGTATTTATTGAGAACGTATCACCTGTCTCAACCTTTAGCACTCCGGAAACTGTTGCGCTATGATCGGACATGGTGATGGTGCCGGTTGAGGCCGGATTAATAGTCAGATTTACAAATGTTCTACCGTTTGGATAAAGCGTGTTTGAAGTGCCATTCATGATTATTTCACTGCCGGCATACATAAGAAAATTTCCATTTCGTAAATCCATATCACCAGAAATGGTCCAAGTACTGCCGGTCCCGACCACTGGATATTCAGTACCTGCTCCTGCTCCGACATTGTCATAATTCCCTAAAATATTAACAGTCGGATTATAAGTATGGCCATAGATATATGTGTGGCCACTACTGGACGAGTTAACCAGAAAATCTCCATCAATATTTATAGTCTGGCTGGCCGCGGTCCCGGCATAACAAAAATGATTCGAGGTGGTATTATTGTAGCATTCAACGTCTCCGCCATACGTCCGGGCGCTGATGTATTGGTCACCGGTATTCCTGGCAAAACGGACATCCGCGCTTATTGTACCGCCAGTGGTAAAGGCTGCGGTTGATTGATAAATTATTCGGCCGTCACCCGAGATGGTACCGCCCAGAATAAAAGGATCGGTTACCAAGGTAAGGGTAACATCTAGCCCGGAACCGATACTAAGTGTGTCAGAAGCAGCCACACGAAGAATTTCTGAGATTGTCGGACTGTTGGTGACAATATAAATCGTGCCAGCGGATGAGGGATTTATAACGAGCCGATAAAAAGTTTTATTTGTATTAAGGTTATTACTAGTTCCGGTTAAGGTTACTATATTGGTATTGGGGGTAAAGGTACCGCTGGTGGTCAAAGTAAAATCTCCGCTGACAGATATTGAGGTGCTTAAAATAACATTGCCGGTGCTGGTATGGGAAAAATTACCGGCGATCGTGGTAGATGCTTTTAGAAATGTAAATGTACCGCTGTAGGAAGAAATAGTTAGACTGGCTACGGAAGTTACTGAAGAACTGGCATCCCAGGTGGAGCTGTCATTCCCCGTACCGTTAAATAAAATATCATCGCCGGTATTGGCCGGACAGGTATTGTTATTCCAATTGGTGCAGTCAGACCAGCTGTCTGCCAAGCCGCCCCCGTCCCAGATCTTGGTGGCATCCGAGGCGATCTGCCATTGGCGATATTCGGCAAATGCTTCACTGCCGTCAGCCATGAAAGTCAGAGGGCCCATAAAATAAAGATACGGTGCGATATCTGGAGCGTCGAAGCTATAACCCAGGGTGTAAGTCTGGCCGGCTGACCAACCCACCTGCCAATCAATCTTCTGGATATCCTGGTCAATTTGAGAAACTTGACCTTCGTTATTAACATCATATAACACAAACTCAGCCGGCAATATTTCGCTGACTGTGCCAATAAAATCCCGCTCAGGCGTGACAGTAAAAGACACCGGGTAGTCTGCTGCCGGATAAATTCTGGTGGGAAATTCCGTGCGCTCAACCGTAATCGGGATGCTGCCGGAATAATAAATTGAATCAGTAATGCTTCTCTCGCCGTCTTGAATGGTAGCCGCGATCTCAATTTGATACTCGCCCTCGAGTGAGCCGGTGTAAAAAAACCAATAATCAGGAGCGTTGGTCACGCTTCTATCAACACAATCAGGTTTAGTTATTACTGTACCTGCGCCCGTGCTAAAATTCCGCACTCCTCCTCCCGGATCGGTGACTGTCGCCTGAATGGAAGCATCGCATACTGTCCGCCCATCGTCATCCAAAACAGCCAAATGAACCTGCTGTTCAGTGCCCGGAGCAACTACTGATTGACGGACATTTACCGCAACCACCCCCCACAAAAAATCTTCGGTTAATAAAACTTTTTCTCCGTCAATCACCGCTTTGACCTGGACCTGGTACTTGCCGGGCCGCCCATAGTCAGCCTGATCAATTGTCAGCTCAAAACTTCCATCCTGATCAGTGCTGGATGCCACCTGTTCAGCTACTACGTCGTCCTTGGGATTCAAAACTTTTATTCCGGCAATCTCCACTTCGCCGCGCCTATTCTCGTCCGGCGTTATTTCAATTTCAGGGCTTTCTTTGGGCTGGTATGTCCGGACTTTTGATTTCATTACGACGCCTGACTGCTCTCTGGGCAGCTCGACAAACGGCACCAGCTCTGGATCATCATCCGCTGTTATAGTCCAGTAGCTATATTCGCGATCTTCAATGGTAACCGGACCGAGCAGATGACTTGCCGGGAAACTGTTGGACGCATTGAAAGTATATGACAATGAATATGATTCGCCTGATTTCCAATTCACCAGCCAGCGGATAACTTTGGTTTGCTCATTCAGGCTTACCAATGTACCGTCTTGGCTGATATTGGTAATCTCAAAACCGGCAGGAACCCGCTCCTCGACCGAGCCAAAGTAATCCTGACTAGGAACAACTTCCAAAAACATATCATATTTTTCAAACGGCCAAACCCGATACGGCCCGACCCTGGTAATATCATAGTCAACTTGATCCTGAACGCTGAATAAATCCCGGATAGCGTAGCGCTCTTGCTTGGTCTGAGCCGTAACTTCCACTTGATATTCTCCTGGTTCGGAAGTCAGGCTGAAGTCAGCAGCATAGTCCGGCACTTGAGTAATTTCTACTCGGCCGCAATCGGATGAATTTGTGACTGACCCGTCTCGACTTCGAATAACTGACTTAGTACCTTTTGGGTCGGTAATAGTTATCTCAATCTCCGCATCACAAGATGTTTCTCCTTGGTTGTTCAATACTTCTAAACCAAAATGGACATTGTCGCCCGTGTGATATACTTCTTTAAGCATATTAATAGCTACTGTTCCCCAGGTAAATGACTTAGTTACCTCAAACACTTCATCGTCTTCGGTCATAGTGACCACAATTTGATAATTGCCTGGCCGGGAAAAATTATCATGCAAAAGCCTATAGTGAGCCGTGGTTATCTTTCCGGTTTTGCTATCTTTCAGATTTGTCTGCGGTTCGGATTCAGTGCCATCCGGCGAAATTAATTTCAGCTTATCCACGGTGCGTTCGACTGATCCAATTCCAACAATCGACCAAGTTGACGCTTCTTTGGTTTCAATATGCATTACGGGTTCCTGTTTGGCTAAAACATCTTGCTGCTCCATGGATACTTTATTAGTAAGTCGGTTGGTCTTGCTTTTAATCGGCTCATAATCAATATCAATCGACGCTCCGTCAAGGTAAGCTGTAGTGATCTGCTTATTCGGCTCGGCAACATACTCAACTCTGATTTTTAAATCTTCTAATTTTTGCAGATTATCAATGCTTCCTAAAGGATATGTCCAATAGCCGCCATGGGTGGCATTGCTATGACCTTGGAGTAAGGCAAATGAATCTATAATGTTCCATGATTGTCCGGCGTCATCCGAATACGAAAAAACCACAACATCCTCATTGTCTGCAAAGCTATCAGCCCCAAAAGAAAGGTTAAGCCTGACAACCAGCATATTCTCCTGCAAATCAATGTTTTTTTCAGGAAGAAAATTTGAACATTCAAAAACATTGCTAGACTTTTCTAGCTTGCCAGATCCCTCATTATCTGCCCCGTTTTGTAATGTGGCCGAATTCTGAATTGAAAAATCATTAATCGACGATGATGATAATAAATCAATCGTCAAACCATTAGCCGTGTTGTTCCAGCCCGTGCAGTTTAATGGTGAAACATTCTCAACTGTTTTTCCGGCAATTCTATGAATGCGCACCAGAGATCTGGTCTGTACGTCAATTGGCTGGGGCGCTTTCAGAATTAGCAAGCTTGCCAAGCTGCCCAGTACTAAAACAACCACAACCGAAAAACGCGGGTGAAGAAAATATTTAGTTGGTTTTTTGATGCTTCTTTTGCTCAAGTATACGCCCCCTGGTTTTTGATCTTGTTTCTATAAATAAACGCTTACCGTGAAACTTTCCTTTTTTCACGATATTTCTAGCATTTGGGTACAATTATCCAATTTTATTATGACTGATTTTACATGCTTTTGTCTAGGTAATTATAATAAAAATATTGACCATTTTTCATTTTCACGATAAGGTCGCCACATAGTTGTTCATTTCAGTTGTGAGAACCACAAACAAAGGGGGGTATGTGGAAATAACTACACAAAAAAACGTCTGTCGCCGATGTGGTAACCCACTCAAAGCAAAGATAATCACAACTGCTCGTTCAGATTGGCCTTATAAAAATTTACCAATAGCAAGGCTTCGAGCAACGGATAGGACATCAGTCATGTTGGTTAACTACTGTCCAAAATGTCAGGGTGAACCTCCGGATGTTTTGTTCCGCGCCAGCGACGGCTAACGACCCTCACTTAAACAGTGAGGGTCTTTCACTTTAAAAAAAGTGAGAACGGTATCTTCTGGGCCCTGCTTCAGTAGGGGTTGATAGAGCTTCATCTCGGGGGATCTTTCAGGCTAAAGCCTTTTCACTCCGGCTTAAGCCGGGCCTTAGAATCCTGCGTCCATCCCAGTAGCATCTTTGTTCGACATGCAGGCAAATAATAACGTTTGCTCGTCTACTTTTTTAATAGCGTACTAATAAGAAATATACCAAAGTTAAATATCCTTTGGGTCTTTGGATACTTTCCATAGCTGCTCAAACAAGGCTCGGAACGATTGAGCAATACTATCATCAGTAATAACCAAAAGATAACGGCCAGTAAAAGAATACATGCCTACGTTGTTGTTCCACAGCTCAATATCAGTCGAATAATCAAAGTCTTTTGGCATGATCCGGATCTCTCGATTATCATCCATAACCTGTTTAGCAAAAGCGATATCTTCTTTACTTCCCGTATATAGTTCCCTGTCTCGAACGTATCTTCCTTCGCGTATAAATTTGTCTTGGGATTCCAGTATTTCCGGGAATTGTTTTTGATAACCGGAAATATTCGTTATAAAAGCAATTTCTTTGGCTCGAAATAATTCCTCTATCCAAACACGCTTCATATCCTTAGGGTCGTCAAAGTATCGGATTTGAGGTTTATTTCCGCCCTTGTTTTCCAAGGCTTTTAGTAATGGGACTATCTCTTGGGCAGTTCGTTGTTGTTCTTGAATATTGCGTAATAATGTCTGAGGCGACTCTGGCACATACACTGACTTTTTGCCTTCAAAAGCCAGGCCAACCAATCTTTTCCTGCGTAATGATTCCAAGTCTAAATACACAGTTGGCCGCTTCAGGCCTGTCTTATTAGCTAGTTTTAATGGTGTTGCTTTACCTAATTCAAGCAGGGAAGTGTACAGCTGGGCCTCCCTGGAAGACAAATTTAACTCAGTAAGAGCATCTTGAATGTCCATATACCTAGTTTAACTCTTTTATCAGATTTTGTCAATTATTGTGACATATTACCAATTTATTATAATAAGTGCTTTATATTGGCCATTATTCTAGTTATATCTATTGACATTATTGCCAATTAATGGTATCTTGCCTGGTTAGAGTCGAGATAAGTTCTTTACAGTTCAATATCTGAGGAGGTAAGTCATGATCCGAGTAATCATCCTTCAAGATAGTTCGACAGAAACAGAAGGACCTCAAAAGGTACAGATTATCTACCTGAGAGACTCCAAGAGGGTTAGGGCTACAAAAGAAATCAGGACCAAAATCGAAGCTGCGCTGGGTGCACTTCCTACGGAGTCGCCTACTCAAGATGTGAGTCCGCGAATCTCTTCCGGACCAGCAGCAAGCAGAGTCGCGGCATCGCTCCGTTCGCAACGAAGTCGTAGGACGTGGAGCCCTCGCCAATCTACGGGCTAGAAAGGAGAGAGTCAGTGAATCAGGTTTGGGATAAACGGATGAAATGGGCAGCCCTTCTTACGGCCGGATTTGTTCTGCTCGATCTGATCACCTATTTAGTGATTATAGACACTCCGGGCTGGAAATATTTATGTCAAAATAACCAGCTGGGATCCACGACTGTCGTAATGGTCTCCTGGGTGATTGAGGCGTTTGTGGTTGCACTAGTAGGTTTGGGGAAAAAAGATCTTCAATCATACATAAGGAATTCGCTAACCGGAAAGGGGTAATGTCATGTTTACTGCACTTTGTCTGGTAGGTAGTGTTGTAGCAGCTTTCGTGGTCACAGTCATTCTGGGCGCCATACTTCTGTGGAGCATCCGTGAAAGTAAGAGCTGGACAGGTCCCAAGCCCAACGTTTGGAAAGAGCTGTTTAGGCAATCGCCCGAGCGTCTGTCCAACCGCAACATCTTGGTTGGATTGTGGGTCGTATTGGCTTGCATTTTCGCCTTTGCTAGTCTTTCCACTAAGGCTCAGGCAGCGGAAGTAAAAAACGCAGCCCGGGTCGACTGCGAAGGCGAGTTCACCGCCTGGGTTTACCACGAACGTGATGGCTGGAATCTGAACGCGATCGCCTCGACAACAGGCTGGGCCCAGATCGAAACCGGGCCGACCATTAAGGTTAGCAAGGTTCTGATCCAGCCGCTCCTGGGAGTCGCTGCCATCGGCAACCCGATCGAGCAGGTAACTTTTTCGCCCCAGTTGTTCGCCTTTTACGAAGACAGCAACTGGGACTTGGGCAGCTGGAACATTTCGACCTTTGGTAAAGAGGCCAAGCCAAACTTCTACTACCGGGACTTCCTGGTAGCCAGAAACTTGGTCAGACCAATTGGCATCGGCCTGCAGATGGAGGGGACGTTCAAGTCTCAAGAAAACAGCCATGCCTATGGCCTGCGTCTGCGCTACGACTTGACCGATGCCTTGCCTCTCAGCCTATTCGCTGCTCGTTCTTTCAACGACGAATGGACCTATCGTCTCACCTTGATGAAGTTCTTCTAGGAGGAGACGATCTATGTCGTTCACCACTAACCTAAGAGCCCCGCCCGTAGTTCGTAATTCATTTCGAACACCACGGCGGGGCTTTTTTTCTTGGCCTCCTTTAGACCCTGCTTCAGCAGGGGTTTTAGAGAGCTTCAGCTCGGGAGATCTTTCAGGCTAAAGCCTTTTCACCCCGGCTTAAGCCGGGTCTTAGAGTCCTCATCCGTCCTAATAGCGCTCTAGAATTTCATTATGCTCATAAGCCAGTGGTCCCAACTTGGCAATTTCCTCCCTGGTAAACCAAGCATACCCCATGGAATATGGTGGTAGTATAGTCATGCGAGATTCATCAACAGTGCCGGCAAACACCACTGTCTCATAAATAAATTCATCGTTCTCTACCGGCAAGACAAAAACTTCCTTGCCGTGAAAATTAGTTCTTAAGTCGCAATCCACTTCCCCTGCTACTGCCGTATCAGTAGGCAGGCTTTTTTTAGTTTCGCCAATCCCGCTAACCAGGGCCCAGCGTCCGGCAAAAGGATCACGCCCACGCTTGATCAACAAAAACTGATTGTTGTTATTGTAGATTACCGCACAGGTAGCTTGGACTTTATCCATCTAACTCACTCTGTGGTTGTGCCGTCAAAATGCTCGTCGTCTGATTCGGCTTCCGGCTTGGTGGCATGAACCACATCATGACGATGCTCAGGCGGCGAATAAATTGAATACAGTTTCATTTCTTCCTCGCCGGTATTTATTATATTGTGTTCGGCGCCGGCTGGAATCACCACAGCCCAGTCGTTTTCAATCTCATGCTCCACGCCATCCAATACCGCTTTTCCTTTACCCGCTTCAAGGCGAATAAACTGATCCAGCTCATGCACCTCGCTGCCGATTTCCTCGCCCGGATTCAGGCTCATGACCACCAGCTGGCTGTTCTTGGCCGTGTAAAGCACTTTACGAAAATTATTATTGTTTATTGTTTCCTCTTCAATATTGGCTATGTAACCCTTCATATATTTGTGTCCTTATTTTTTACAAGTAATTGATTATTAATTTTAAAGGGGATGGTAATAGACGGTAAATTTTTATTTTTTTATATTTTTCTCCTTCATGACTATTATAACTTTTTGTGGGGTTTTAACAAATCTAAGAATAATTTATTTATCTTTTTCCAGAAATATCCTTGCCAGACGTATTTCATTGTAGGAGATGCTTTCGCCAAGCAGTTTACGAACCGGAGCAAGGCTCCATCCTTTGGATTTCTGGAAAGCCTTGTGGATTTTTTCGAGTTGTTTATTATCAGGACGGAGATAGACCAAATCAACGGACCCACCGTTAGTACTGAGGATCTCGATGTGGTTCAAAATCGTGCTTACGGTAAAACCACGCCGATCGGCAATTTCCGCAAGGGGAAGTTTTCGTTCCAATAGCGCACGCGTTGCTTCATGAGTGGCGCCTACCAGGGAAACGCTTGGACGAACTTTCCGAATCGCCGTGCGAGGTTTTTCTGAAATGCCCTGTTTTTGCGCATATTGCTGAATTGCGCTGAGAAAAATTTTTCCAAAGCTTTGTAATTTACTTTGCCCCACGCCATGCGCCTGCGAAAAATTTTCCAGACTTTGCGGAAAATACGCCGCCATATCCTGGAGGCTTCGGTCGCCGAATATGACAAAGGGCGGGACACCTCGCGCATCAGCAAGGCTTTTACGCAACCGGCGCAGTTGCTCAAATAATTCTCGGTCGTACTTAGGGGCGGCATTTGATTGTTCAATGGCGGGCAGAGCATTCGGAAGACAAATATCACACCTGGCACAAGCTACTTTGGTTGGATCTTCGCCGAAATACCGGAGCAGGAATTTACGCCGACAGGTTTTTGTCTCGGCATATTTGACTACTTGCCGGAGCTGTTCTTCCGCGCGATCACGTTCATCACGGTCTTCAATTTTTTGGGTGAAGAAGCGGTGTTTAACAGTATCGCCGTATGAATACAGCAAGACGCATCGGCTGGGCAAACTGTCCCGTCCAGCCCGGCCGGTTTCTTGATAGTAACCCTCAATAGATTTTGGCAAATCATAATGGACGATAAGGCGAACGTCAGGCTTATCAATACCCATGCCAAAGGCAATCGTTGCTACGATAATTCGCACTTCATCGCGAATGAATCTCTCCTGAGTTTTACGGCGAATCAGCGGAACTAAGCCGGCATGGTAAGGCAGGGCAGAAAAGCCGTTAAGCGCCAGACGTTTAGCTAGATCCTCGGTGCCTTTACGGGAAAAACAGTAGATGATTGTACTCCCTATTTGGTCCTGCTGCAGCAGACCAACAAGGGTGGCAAATGCCTGCTGTTTCGGATAAACGTCATATCTAAGATTCGGCCGGTTGAAACTTGAGAGAAAAGTGCGATATTTACGCAATGCCAGCTGGCGTACAATATCTTCGCGAACTTGTTTTGTGGCTGTGGCGGTTAGCGCAATGATCGGAGTTTCCGGAAAATCGCGCCTCAAAGTGACAAGATTGCGATAATCTGGACGAAAATCATGTCCCCACTCAGAAATGCAGTGTGCTTCATCAATGGCGATAAGCGTGATGTTAATATTTTGCAGCCATTCGCGAAAATGCCGAAGGGCCAGACGTTCGGGAGCGAGATAAAGTAATTTTATTTTGCCTGACTGAACCTGTCTCTGCATCTCGTGAATACTCGCGGCATCCAATGAGCTGTTTAAAAAAGCTGCTGCTACGCCGTTGGCATTAAACGCATCAACCTGATCTTTCATTAGCGATATTAACGGGGAAATGACAAGGGTGGTGCCTTCGCGCATCAGCGCCGGCAGCTGAAAACACATGGACTTACCGCCACCGGTCGGCATAAGCACCAGCGCGTCGTTACCTTGCATGACTTGCTTGATAATTTCCTCTTGCAATGGACGGAATGCATCATACCCGAAATGCTTTTTCAGGGTAGTGAGGAAATTATGTGTTTGAGCGGCGGATGTTCTATCGGTCATATATTGCAAACCAACTGGTCGCCACCAATACGAGCAGGATAGCGCGGGGCAATGAATCGGTCAAGGGAAGGTCTAGGTTTGGATATTTTCCAATTATGCAGCCTTCTACTTAATTTATTTAATTACACACTCTCTTTATTTAACTTACACTATCTTAAGTACGGTTTAATCGCCTCGAACATAGGTCTCTCAGTACCATCATATCGGATGAAGCCCCAATTGGAGCCTTCACCTGTCTTTTCGTCTTTTAGTAAATGCGTGTCGCTCCAATATAACCAGGTGACGGGAATGTTGTTTTTAGCCGCTTCGGCATAAAGAAATGCGGCCAATCTGGCCTGTTCTGTTTCAGAGACCTCACTGGCAGGCTGTCCGATTTCACTGATAACCAGGGGCCAACGATTGCCGTATTTTTCTAGGAGTGATTGCTCGTGAGCAATTGCCGTCTTGACTTGATCTTCCTGCAGATACGGATTAGCGCCGTATGGATGGAAGCTTAAATCGTCGAAATAATCACCACCGCCCAAGGCCAAAACCTGGTCATCAAAACCCGTGTCATCTTTGGCTTCGGCGCCAAGGGTCACGATGACTTTGGCGTTAGGATTAGCTTTTTTAATTACCGGGTAGGTCGCTTTAAGCAGCTGGACAAATTCTTCCGGCGTGCCATACCTTTCCGCGTCAAGACTGGGTTCGCCCCATATTTCCCAATAATAAATTATATCTTTGTTGGTGCTGACTTCGCCGCGTACAAAATTTAGCCAATCAGTCATTTCCGCAGGCGTAAAGGCCCGATCTCTCGGCTTAGCTTCACCACCTTGTAACCCGCCAATCGGATACAAACCTTCTTTGGCTGCTAGACGAGCGAACTGGTCAGCTACAGTATTATTATTTTTGAAATGATAATTTATCTTGACTCCATCAAAGCCATTTGATTTTATTTTTTTCATGTCTTTCTCGGCCTCGGTCTTAATTTGCGAAATTGTCATAGTCTTACCGCCAAAGATGGCAGAGAGAAAGTCTAAGTTGAGTGAATACCGATAGAATACGCTTTGGTTGGGGTATGAGATTATTGGAGCATCAAGTTTGATCTGCTGTGGCACAATAAAAAACTGATAAATGCCATATCCGGCTACGACGATCAAAACCGACAGAATAATTTTAGTTAATATGCCAAACGGTTTCTTAGGCCTTGGTAACATTTTTATCATAATATCCCTTTTATCTAATCGTATATAGTATAATCCTAATTACCAATTTCGTCGCCCTTGATCCTGATTTTAAACGAGTATTTTATAATAAATAAAGCAAACCAGCTTTAGTTGGGGAAAGCTTTTATGGGTCTGTGAAATTCAATCACCGACGAGATATTCGAACAGAAACCTTACATATGGGACTCGATTCATGCTCGACGATAAAAGCTTGTGGCGATAGGGGGCGCTATATCAATAAACTCGCGACGGGAAGGGTGAGATTCTCCCCTATTCCTGCTTATTTAAAATACTAATCGCGGAAAAACTTTGCCCCTATAGGACACCTCCCGAAGGGGCAGAGAACCTTTCGGCTTTACCAATTTTTATAACCCCGTACAGGGCGGAGGCGGAAGGATTCGAACCTTCGATACCCTTTCGGGTATAGCGGTTTTCGAGACCGCCCGATTCAACCACTCTCGCACGCCTCCGCTCTATACGGGGTAGGACGTCGCTGGAATTTACCCCGCCGAATGGCGCGGGGACCACTCTGGCACCTCTCCTAGCAGACAGAGTTTAACCATTCATCTCAATCAAATCAAGTTTTATACAACCGAAGCTTGCTGCCCTCTGGTTTTTTAGGATTAATGTATTCTTCGGCCGGCTGCCAATCAGGAAAACGAAAACCAAACGAATACACTTGGCTGCCCGGTTTAAGCTGGCTTTGCAGGTTATTTTTTACCTTGGCCATGACTGAGTGGATAAGAAAACAAAAAATCACGTCTCCGTCACTTAAGTCAGCTTGATAAAAATTTGCAAATCGTATTTCCACGCCCGTGCCTCGCGTGTTCCACTTGGCTAACAGGAACGGCCACCAGCCTCGCTCATATCCAATAGCTCGGATGTCAGGATAATTTTTCTTTAAGGCTTTCAAAATCCGGCCGTCGCCGCAGCCCAAATCATACACAACCTCACCTGCTTTCAAGTCCAGATTGGCGGCCAGCCATTCCACGGCCCAGTTAGGCGTGGGCACGTATGGCACCTTATCGCGGAATAAACTAAACAGAGCATTCAAGGCAAATACCAGCGGAATAAACGAAATTATCACTATTAAAATCAGAAAAGCAATCAGCATATTTTTAAAACAATGAACCTTGAGAATATTTTTTCCGCTCTTTGTCGGTAAAAATATTTATCCTCCCATACTCGCCGTCATACCCGGGAATAATTTCCACTTGCTTGCGGCGCAGGCGCATTATGCCCTCCACAATCACCGGCGAGGTCATTTTATTTAATTCGTCCTCCGTGGTCTGTAATAAAACTGACAGCTCGCCCCCGCCCTTGGAAACCAATGACCAATACTCTGCTTCAACCGCTTTGGTGGCCCGGCCTTTTACGCCCAAGCTCTGGGCAATCACCTTATCCAGCTCAACCAGAGAAGTAAACGGCACCGCCTGTTCAGGAATTCGACCTTCGGGCTCAGTAGCTAGCTCTTCAACGCGATTCAGTACTCCGATTACCAGGGGGCGATGGCATTTTGGACAAATGCCTTTATACTTCCTGGTCTCTGCGGGATGCAGGCTGACTTTGTGCTCCCGATGGCCGTCGTAATGATACCGCCCCTCGTCAGGAAAAAATCCAATTGTCTGGCTGACCTGGAAAGTACTCCTTAAACCCTTAACTCTTGCTTCAATGGAAGATAACTTTATAGCTTTAAAAATCTGATCATAAGACAGTTCATCGCCGGTAAACTCAACTGCTTCACGGCCCAGGTTGGGCAGGGAATGAGCATCTGAGCTAGCTGTTAATCCAACCTTGTCTAAGGCTTTCACGCGCCAGTTCATGGCCGGATCAGAAGACAGGCCCATTTCAATGGCAAAGATCTGATCAGACATATCGCCAAAGCACTCCTCGATTGAGTCGTAGCCGGACTTGGAGCCAAAGATTGCAAACCAGGGCGTCCAAGCGTGGGCGGGAATCAGCTTGCATCGCTCGTCAGCTTTTAAAATTAATTGAAGCAAATCACGAGATGACATGCCCACGATCGGCCGGCCGTCAGACTTTAGTTTGCAGCCACGTTGGTCCATCAATTCAACAATCTTATCAACTACTTCCAAAGAGGGCGCAAAAATCAAATGATGAATCCGACGAACCTGTCCGCCATTCGAATAAATGCAAGCAATCTCTGTGCCACAGATAAAGTTTACTTCAGCCTGGTCAACCTCTTTGAACCTGGGGTCACTAACCCGAAACTCTTTCTTAAGCCGATATAAACCATTGCCGACCGGCTCTAGTTTTTCATGCAAGTCATCTCGCCACTTCGGGTAAGTAAAATCCCCCGTGGCCACTAATCGTAAGCCTTTGATGCGGCACCACAGTTCAATGTTTTCGACTGTTAATTGCGGTGAACAGGCTCGGGCATAGCGAGAGTGGATGTGCAGGTCAGCTAGAAATTTATTCATACCTACTTAGACTATCGAGATTTGGGTAAAAAAGAAACCCCGCCCGTAGTTCGAAATTTATTTCGAAAAAAAGGGGCGGGGGTTGTCAGCTTAGGGCTTGCTCGATGGCCTTGAGCAAACGGCTGGAGCTGTGGGTAAAATAGTGGGTCCACTTCTGGTAGGGACCGGGTCGTTCGCCATCGCCCCTGAAGAACGAAGGTACCAAGTCGGTTTCCAAAAAGTGGACTCCGGGGAAACGATCAAACACGCCGTTGCAGACCACTGGCTGGGAGCCCAGGGCCTTGTAGTGCCGCAGAACATGGTGTGGAATCTCACCGTTATTAATGATCACCACATCAGCGTTGCGTCCCAGGTAATGACCAGTGGAGATGAGGTGTTGTTCTGCATCCCAGCCATCAGTCAGACCCGGTTGGGTCATCAGGTTGACTACCTGAATGATCTTGGCTTGACTTCCTAGAACTGCTTGGCGCATACTCTCCGGCAATAACACACTGACAATGCCAGTATGAAACGAACCGGGACAAATAATGATCAGGTCAGCCTGACTGATCGCCTCAAGAGCTGCGGGATATGCGTTGGCTGTCTCAGATAGAGACATTCGAGTGATCGGTACTCGAGGCTCACGTTTGATGATCTCCCATTCACCGGCTATGGTGCTGTGGTCAGCGAAGTTAGCAACGACCTGCACATCAGCCTCGGTCGCAGGCAAAACCCGACCTTTGCAACGAAGCTCATTACCGGCAATCTGGAAAGCTCGCCCAATCGAGTTGTGTTCTAGAACCAACTCAGCCAGATGAGTATTGCCAGCTGACTGGCCATCTTCAGTCCTGGTGGCAAAGACTTCTCTTTCCTCTCCATCGGGGGCCAGTGCTAGCAAACAGTGCTTACCGTCACCGACTTGGGGAATGTTGTGCTGCCGTCGCAACTCACCGCTGTGTCCACCATTGTCAGTGACGGACACGATCGAACACAGATCCTCGAGCAGCTCATGACGTCTCAGGAGCGCTCGCAAGATCTTGCTTTGTCCTGTGCCTGCGCCTAAGGCGACCACTCGCTTGCCTTGCAGACAATTTGCGCTCTTTGTCATGAGATACTCCTCCTCACTTCTTGTCTTTGTTTTATGGTTTCTGATCAAAAGTGCAACCGTTTTCAATCAATGATTCAAAACGGATATCTATTGATCAATCTATTTCAACGTCTCCCATAGCCGATTAAAAATAAATAAATGAGTATTGGCGATTGATTCATCTTCGATAATTACCCCCAGCGGTGTTTTATTCTTATTAACTGAAATCATAGCTACTCTTTCTCCATAAATTAATGAATAGGTCGGGGACCCTTCATCTTTGGTTAGCCACCTCCTCTGGTCCAGTCCGCGTAATTCTCCTCCTTTGCCTATGGCAATAGCCCGCACTCGAACCCCCCTGGCAATACGATCTTCGGAAAATTTCGGATAGGCTCGATATAGGTAGTCCTTAATAGTTGAGGAAGAATAAACCGCATATTCTTTTTTAGGCAAAACAGCAACTGTTTCAATGACACTTTCCAAAATTGTTTTAATGCCACGATTACCTTCGTAGTATTTAACCACCGGCTTATCGCCGCCACGGTCATACATGGACCGCAGTTCTGGTAAACCGCTTGCTAATTCATTTTTAGTTGTAACGAGCTCTGATTGTTTCTCGGTTATTACTTTCTCCAGCCGGGAAGGATCCTCGCATACAAAGTGCTTATGTTTATCCTGATGAAAATAGGACACCAACCCCTCGGCCATTAACCCTTTAAGAACATCATAGGTTGTACCACGATTAATTTTAGCGTCAAGAGCGATCTTTCGGACAGGTGAGGCGCCCAATCGCAAAAGTGACAAGTATACCGCAATTTGCTTGTCATCCAGGCCAATTTTTTTTAAAATCGCTTCAATCATAGGCAATTATAATCCTATTCCTTCTCTGTTATTTTGTCAATTTATCATCTACATATTGAGAATATCTTATACTATCATACTTAATATATAGGTTATTTTTATTATTTTATGTCTGGTTTGTTTCTACAGTTTAGTTTATTGATTTGACTTTTTCTTGGTTTATTGTAAACATTCATATCTGTATGGCACAAAAAAAGATACTGCTATTTACCGGGGGCGGCTTAGCTCCCGCCTTAAACGCAACCTTATTCGGCGCAATCAGTGCTGCTAAACAGCACGGCTACTCTGTTTGGGGCGGTTTTTCAGGATGGAAAAGTTTGCTTCCAAAGGGCCAGTTAATAGACTTAAGCGATTTGGATATCACTCCAATCAAGCGAGCTGGAGGAACTTTTTTAAGATCCAGTCGAACTAATCCTTATGGCGATAAAAAAAATATCGAACAAATTATTCAAAAAATCTCTAAAGAGAAATTTAACGCTGTTATCCCAATCGGTGGAGATGACACCCTGGGAGCAGCTGAACGCCTATTTCGTGAAGAGGGCATTTCAACTATTGGCATCCCAAAAACGATCGACAACGACCTGCCAGGCACTTACTGGACCCCGGGCCATCCCACAGCCGCCAAGACCTTATCTGATATGGTTCATGAAATCCGCTTTGACGCCGCTTACCCTCTCCAGCGCGTTTTTATTATTGAATCATACGGGATGGACGCCGGTTGGCTGGCCGCTTCTACCTCCTATGGCCACGCTGACATTATCATTCCTCCAGAAAAAGAAGTGGACCTTGATAACTTTTTCGAAATCTATCAAAACAGATTGAAAAATAACGGCGGTTTTGCCGTGATAGTAGTTTCCGAACATGCCCGTTTTTCAGGAGGAGTAGAAGGTGAATGCTTTGAAGAGTCTGACACCTTCCAAAGAGCCCGTCGCCACTTAGCGGCCGTAGGTTTACGAAAAGAGATAAAAAATAAATTTGGACAAGACATGAGAATAATTCTGCCGGGTAATTTTATCCAAACCGGTCCGCCCTCTTCCATAGACGGAGATATCGCTGAACAGCTTGGTGAGCAAGCAATTAATATGCTTAATAACGAACTTTTCGGACAAATGGCTTGCGTCCAGCGGCCGGACCTAAAATCAAATAAAGTGACCACTGGCAATATACCCTTGTCAGATGTTATAAGCGGCGGAAATGTAAAAACCCTCACTGACGAATTATTTGACTTTGAAAACCTTCAGGTCAAGCCAGCCTATCTGGACTACATGGAACCGATATTAGGGAAGTTGAAAGATCCGGATAACCATTACGCCCGCCTGCTTCAAAAGATAAAAACTGTATAAAAAAAGAGGTGATAGGGCATACCTACCACCTCCGGTTTGTACTATGAACAATGCTGGCCGAGTGAGACTTTGAGGTATTCCTCGACCTCATTGACGTTCGGTACACTGGAGCCACCTGCCATTCCAATACTCAGAGACGCTGCCGCAGCGGCATACTCAAGTGCCCCATAAAGATCTTTACCCAGGTTGCGTCCGACCAGGAAACTACCCAGGAAACAATCACCAGCTCCAGTGGGATCAACCACCCTTACACCTTCATGGGCCTGCACCGGAATCGGCTTTGAGGTTCCGTTGTACAAAATCGCACCCTGTGGACCATTAGTCACGATCACGTCAGCTTGAGTCTGTGCTTTCAAGGCTGAAATGTCCTGAAGGCCTAATCCGCGAAGAAGAAACCCCATCTCCTCTTGGTTGACTACCAACAACTGAGTCAATCCCAATAAACTCGTTAGAATATCAACCCGAGTCGCATTTTCGCTTCCATTATTAGACCTGAGTAGACTAGCCCCGGGATTAAGCACTGTCAAAGATGGTTTCTCTAGACTTGTGCTTTCCTGGAACATTGCCAGAACCAACGGTGCGTCAGCCAACTGAACACCGTTACCGACTACATTGGCCGGCTTTACCTGTTGTACCTGTCGTCGAATGATCTCAATTACACCAGCCTTTTTTTCTTGTACGTACTCTCCTTTCCCAGCAAGTACTTTGTGAGAAGCGTCACCCTCGGGATACAGGCTTATAGTAATATTCGTGCTTGATCGGACAGATAGCGGAAAAGCGTCAATACATCTTTCCCGAAACACTCCGTCAAGGATGGCTGCCCAGAAATCAGACCCGACAGCATACAGCAACTTCACTGGCTGTTCTGCTTGATGCAGAACGGTAGCCAGATTGAAAGACGATCCTGCGGGAATTACATGGATTCCTCTCCCCGGAACTCCCACATCAAGCTGTTGTTTTTGCATTAATGGATCGTTCTTGTAACCTATTGCCGTTACTTCTATATTGGTACTGAACCCTACCAGAGTAGTCCCCGGCATGTGATGCACCTCCCCTCCTATATCAACTTTTCTCCCAGAACACCCTTTGATGTGTTCCCAGAAACATCTCAGCGTGCGGTCCTGATCAAACAACATCAACCAATACTAACATGCCTCCCTATAATAAGTATTAGTTTTCGATGAACATTGTTCCGTACTTCGGAACAGAGATTATCTACCGACCATACATTTATGTGATCAGCAGACGACTCTGCTACGACTTGGGCCAGTTAGCCAAAGCTCGTTCATAATCCTCGGGTGTGCCGATATCAAACCATTTTCCTTCAAACGGATACCCGGAGAGTTTCTTCTGTTTAGCCAGTCTGGGAAAAACGTCTTCTTCCAAATGGCTTTCGCCCTTGTCAGGTATCAGACTGATAACTTCCGGTTCGATTATTGATACCCCGGTATAAATCAGGTGGGACATGCCCTGGCTCTGAGGCGGCTTTTGCAGAAATTCCACCACTTTACTGCCCTGCATTCGGACAACTCCGAACTCTGAGGGTTTAGCTACGCTGGTGACGGCAATAGTTGCCAAGGAGTTCGACTCAGAATGAAAATCAATAAAATCAAGCAGGTTGATATCAATCAGTACATCGCCATACATCAGAATAAACGGTCCGGCTTGTAATTCCTTCTTGGCTAAGCGAAGTGCAGCGGCCGTGCCCTCGGCCTTTACCTCTCTAACATAACTGATGCTGATACCCAGGCGCGATCCGTCGCCAAAGTGTTCTTCGATCTTGTTGCCCAAATGCCCGATCTGGATGATGATTTTTTTTACGCCGGCATCGCGCAGCATAATAACCGTATGCTCTAGGATCGGCTTGCCCTGAACCGGAATCATGGCCTTGGGTGTTTCGTATGTAAAAGGACGCATCTTCATGCCCTGGCCGCCAGCTAAAACAACAGCTGTTTTTATGCTTGATCCAAGTGCTTTCCCTAAATAATATTCGATCGCATGCGAGCGATTTCGAATACTGGCTCCGTCAATTGTGGCATCAAGCCGGTCTAAAATATCCTGTTTTAAGGTTATCGTCAGTCTTTGGCGATCCATGGGTTATTCTCTAATATCATACGATATCATACTCTAATTAAATGTTCTACTTTTGTCAACCGTATAAAATGGATAAAAAGCTTTATTTTGACTAATATTAGCTATTTATACACAATGAATATTGTTTTTCTTGGGGTTTTTTAAAGATTTTTACGATGGGCAATCTTTTTTAGTCTTTCCAAATCTTCTGGTGAATTGTAACTATAGGCCGATAAAACATCTCTTGATCTTGAGTCGTTGATTCCATCTCCGCAGATCACGGCCATTCGAATGATATCCGTTAGGTAATATTCCCCATTATCATGGGGTTTCAACCGATCCAGTTGTTGCCAAATCCAAGGGGCATTAGCCATAATCAACCCGATATTCAATTCTTTAATTCTTTTCTCCCTGCCGGTTGTTTCAGTTCGTTCACGGATTTCTTTAATCTTACCTTTTTTTCTAATAATGCGTCCGAATGATTTAAATCCTGAGTAGCCTCCTCGAAAATACGGTACCACCAGGGTTTGTAGGGTTAGTTTGGCTTTTTTGGATCTATGGCTCATGATAAGCCTTTGTAATGTTCTTTTTTGGAGAAAAGGATGGTCTCCATTTAAAGGAAGAATATATTTTGCCCGACCCGCTTGTTTTCTGGCAACTTTTACAGCATAAGCCGTGCCTTTTGATGGGGCGGTAATTACCTGAGCTCTGTTTTTAAACATTTTTACGATGATCTTTTTGTTTTCGGGTGAAACCACAATAATCGGCTGAGCAATGCCCGGCCCCAAAGATTCAACCGTGTCCAATATCCTCTCCAGGGTAGTCTTTCCATTCAGCTGATGAAGCGATTTAAGAAACTTCTGCTTCATTCGCTTATTTCTTCCGGCGGCCAGGATTATTGGTTGAATCATACTCTAGACATTCTAATTAAAAATCAAATCAAAATCAACCGACCCAATACCAGTTATGAAACAGTACGGAGTAAACGACTAACAGGGCCGAACTTAGAAATAATATCAGCCGATTGGCAATCCCGGATCTTTGGCTGTAATCAGCAAGCATCATGAAGGTCGGAAAAGCCACCACCATATATCTGGCCAAAGAGATAAATGAACCGTTTGAAAAAGGCAACATGACCAGGATTATAGAGTAAGCCGGCAACGCTTTATCAATATCCTGCCGCTTGGCCAGCTTAGTTATAAAAAATATAAAAAATACCAAGAGAACGGCGCTAACTATTATATCCAAATACTGCCAATTATAAATTTGCATAAAGCCATCAGATCCGCTTAATATAAAAGACACCAGCGAGCTATCCCAGCCGTTCCAACCGGATTGATAAGTCAGCCAGGCTAAAGGCTGGCCTACTTGGATATGCAAAATAATTGAAAATACTATTAAGCCCAAGGGAATTAACAAAACCCATAAAACTTCCTTGGTAATTTTTTTCAGCTTATCTTTTTGCTGCCAGACTAGTCCGATTATATACGCCGCAAATAAGGCAATACCCACTACCCTTGTTAAAGAGGCAAACAAGCCGAACAGGCCCGTTAAAAAATATCTTTTCTTCAGGTAAAAATAAACCGATAAAGACGACCAGAGTAAAAACAAGCTTTCCGAGTAATAGGCGGAATAAAATAGCGAGGTGGGAAAAATCAGCAGATACACAATAGTTAATCTCGCAGCTGTTTTATTCAAATACAGCCTGGCCAGGCGCAAAATAATCAGCAGCGCAACGATAAACGATAGATTGGAGATAATCAGCCCAGCCACCCAGTGATTGCCGACTATCGGATTTACTGCCCTGATTACGGCCGGATAAAGCGGCGCAAACACTACGCTGCTTTGGGGGCCTTTAATAGAATAGCCTTGTTCAACAATTTTGGAATACCAGCCTGAATCCCAACGAGCCCAGCCATCCCAAAATTCATGTCCGGGGAAAGCTTTAAAATCGCCACTAGCAATATCGGTTCTTTCCGGAACCATATTTTGGCCAAGGGCGACTATTCCAAACAAAGCGCCGCGTAAAAGTAAAAAAACAGCCAATACAAAAAATACGTCACGGAGCAGAGACGGCTCGCCCTGGTTACGCTTAACAATTCGCTCTGACATAAACCTTATTGGCCGGCCAATACCAAGGCTCCGTACAAACCGCCGAAGTCGCCTAAGCGGGCTTTAACCAACCTGGGAGACTTTGGAAAAACATACAAATAACCATTCAGCAGTTTGGCGACTTTAGCAATTTTTAGCCGCGGGTTTTTCATAACAGAGCCGCCGAGAATAATTGCTTCAGGCGACCAAAAGACCGAGACATTCACCAGGCCGATAGCCAAATAATCCATAAACTCCTGCCAAATTTTAGGGTCGGTAATTTTTTCAGCAGGCACATGAAAGCGCTGGAACAACCCTTTGCCGGAAGCTTCCTGTTCCCAATAGCCTCGAGTGTGTTTTTTAAATTTTTTCATCCTGGTGGCATCGACAATATGATGCCCCGGCTCCAAACCGTCAATTGACTCAGTCACTTGTCCGTCTAATATTCGCGTTCCACCTATGCCTGTGCTGACTGTGATATAGGAAAAAATCCGATATTTTTTTCCGGCGCCGTACTTCGCCTCGCCCAGGCCGACTAAATCAGTGTCGTTCTCCAGGCGCACCCGGGCTTTAAACAGTTTTACCAGATCTTTTTTTATGGGCTGGCCGCACCAGTTTGCTAAATGGGGCGAGCGCATTAATTTTTCGTGATTTTTATCAAATACTCCGGTAATGCCCCCGATTACCTGATTGACTTTTTGCTGGCCGATCAGCTCCTCGGTTTTATTTTTAAAAAGTTTTAAGGCTTGCGAATACTTTTTCGGGGTCGGGTAAATAACCGGTTTGATAAATGAACGTCCGGTCTGGCTTATGGATAAACGAATATTGGTGCCGCCTACATCAAATAACACGTAGGGGCCGGGTCTGGCTGTTTTATTCTTGGAATGAATCATATTCTAAGGGTTACCTGCCATAAAAATAACCCAATCATGGCAATGCCAACGGTGAACTTAATAACAGTCCCGCCCATGTATCCGATAATGATATAGCGGCGCGTTTCCACGGAATAAACCAGATCTCGTCCGACAATTAATTGGCTGATTATTGCGCCGAATAACGGCCCAACCACCAGGCCGTAAAGCGGCCCGAAAAACGAACCGATCAAACCGGCAACTACCGCGCCAACTACGCTCCAAATGCTGGCTCGAAATGGTTTGCCGCCCCAGAGGTAACCGACAAAATCAAGCATTACCACAATCAGTCCCAGTATGGAAACCATTAACAAGAAAGATGAATCGATTACGGTGAAGTCGGTGGCAATGCCAAATAAAACAATGCCAAACCAGATCAATGGGATGCTGGGCACGATCGGAAAAACAATTCCCACCAAACCGACTAAAATAATAAAGAAGCACAGGGTTAGGATAAATGTTTGAGAAAGCGCGCTTTCCATGACTACCACCCCTTTGCTTCTAAGGCTGCTTTAGCGGCACTGACCTGGGCTTCTTGTTTAGAGGGCCCCTCGCCCACGGCAATCTGATCGTTTACAAAAAATACCGCGATCTGAAAATGTTTATCATGATCCGGACCCCATTCTTTCAAAACTTTATATGCCGGCGTCACGCTAAAATGCTCCTGGCTGGCTTCTTGAAGGCGGCTCTTGGGATCCAAGTAAAGCTTATTTTCAATAATATTCGGCAGCATAGCGATAACTGTCCGATCAATAAATTCCTGACAAACCTCAAAACCCTGATCAAGGTACATCGCCCCAATAATAGCTTCGATGGCGTTGGCCATGATTGAGGAGCGGGCTTTCAAATTGTTATCTTTTGATTCGCCACGGCTTAAGTAGATATATTGATCAACTCCCAAAGACTGGGCGACTTTACCAAGCGTCTTGGCATTTACCAGGCTGGCCCGCCAGTTGGTTAGGTCTCCTTCCGGATTGGGGTAGTTGGCGTAAAGATATTCCGTTACTGCTAATTCCAAAACCGCGTCGCCCAGATATTCCAGCCGTTCGTTGTGCCCCAGGGAAAATTTCGGGTGTTCATTAATATACGAGCGATGAACCAAGGCCCGCTGAAGCAGAGCTGGCTCTTTAAAAGTTACTCCCAAGTTTTTTTCGAGCGCAGATAAATCATTCATACTGGTTATCCAATCAGGCAGCTCGCCACCCCACACCTTTATGCAGTAAAGACGCCGGGCCGGTCAGCCGCTCGGTTTACGAAGAATCGGTTTTATTTTTCTTTTTATCGGCCGGTTTATCATTAACCGGTTGTTGGCTGGTCTCCATGTCTTTAAAAATTGCTCCCAGCACTCCGTTGACAAACTTGCCAGACGACTCGCCGCCAAAGCTCTTGGCCAATTCAATGGCTTCGTTAATTGCCACCTTGGGGGGTATGTCCGGAGCAAATCTCAACTCATAAATTCCAATCCTTAAAATATTGCGATCAACAATGGTAATCTGCTCAATCGGCCACTCAGGTGCGTATTTCGTGATCAGAGCATCTATCTCGGTAATATTTTTGTCTACGCCTTCAACGATTGTGGTGGAAAATCCCGCATCATCAAACTCCGGGGCAAAGTCAGCTAAATTCCTCTGAATCATCTCGCTTAACTTGCCCTGTGGTTTCCCCGCAAAATCCCATTCGTACAAGGTTTGCATGGCAATAGTTCGAGCCAGATGTCTGTTAGACATTTTTTTGGTTTATTATAAAAATATTCAAGAAGCTAGACTATTTTTTTTTGAAACTTCAGCCTTTTCCTGTTTGGCCTTGGCTTCTTCTTCCTGACGAGCCTTTTTCTTTTCCTCTTTCTTGGATTTTTTATCCAAGGCGGTCTTGATCTTCAAAACCTGCCGGCCTCGATAATAACCGCAATTTGTGCAAACCTTGTGCGGTAAAACTGGCTTTTTGCAATGACTGCAAACGGTTAATTGCTTCAGGCCTAGAGCAAAATGCGATGCTCGTCGCTTTCTCTGACTTTTAGTTCGTCTCTTTGTAGGTACTCCCATTTTGTTACTTTAAAAAGTTATATCTGTAATGTAGCTGAATTAATTTCACTTGACAATCAGCCAATATCTTAAAATTCTAAATAAACGCCACATTGGCTACTTTGTCAGCTTCTTCGGAAAAGCGCATAATCCTCACGCCTTGGGTATCGCGGCCCAAGACTGATACGGATTTGAGGGGCAGGCGAATCACTTGGCCTTTTTCCGACATGCAGATCAAATCCTCTTTTTCCAGCTTGGCGTTAACAATAAAGGCGGCGATGATTTCGCCTGTTTTTTTGGTGATATTGGCTGTACGAATTCCACTCCCGCCGCGACCTTGGACTTTGTAATTTTTAATAGAAGTCCGTTTGCCATAGCCGTTTTCCATAACCACCAGAAGCTGTTCATTGGTGGCTACTTTGCCGCTGGGTATGATATCCATGCCGGCCACTCCATCGCCGGCTTTTACGCGGATGCCGCGCACGCCGGCCGCATTGCGCCCCATGGGCCGGACATCTTTTTCCTTGAAGCGGATTGACTGGCCTTTGGCCGTGACGATCATCACGTCGTCGGCGCCGCTGGTTGGCTTGGTCCATTCTAAGCGGTCTTCCGGTTTTAATTTAATAGAAATCAGACCGGAACGGCGCACTGCTCTAAACTGCTCAATATCCACCTTTTTAATCAAGCCGCGCTTGGTTATCATAATTAAATACTTAGAGCCTTCCAGGTCGGGCATGGACAGCACATCAGAAATTCTTTCTTCTCCACGGAGCTGCAGAAAGTTAACGATCGCCTGGCCTTTGGCAGTCCGAGAGGCAACCGGTACGTCATATGCTTTGAGCTGGAACACTCGGCCAATGGTAGTGAAAAACAGCAGATCGGCATGGGTCATGGTGGAGAACAGCTCCTGGACCAGATCTGCTTCTTTGGTGGTCAGGCCAATTACGCCTTTGCCGCCGCGGCTCTGGGTTTTGAAGGTGTCCGGAGCCAAGCGCTTGATATAGCCATCCTTGGTCATCATGACAATAGTGGCTTCATTGGGAATCAAATCTTCTTGACTGAACTTATCAACCGCATTGGGAATCACTTGAGTTCGGCGATCATCGCCATACTTGTCACGCAGGGAGACTAACTCTTCCTTGATAATGCCCATCATTTTACTTTTTGACTTGAGAATCGTTTCCAGCTCTTTGATTAACTTCTGCTTTTCTTTGTATTCATCTTCAATTTTCTGCCGCTCCATATTGGCCAGCTGCTGCAGCTTCATTTCCAGGATAGCCACTGCCTGAAGCTCGGTCAGCTTGAACTTTTTAATTAAATTGACCTTGGCTTCTTCTTTATCCTTGGATTTTTTAATTGTGGCAATCACGGGATCCAGCTTGGACAAAGCTATTCTCAAGCCTTCAAGAATATGGGCTCGCTTCTTGGCGACATCTAAATCAAATTCTGTCCGGCGGCGCACCACTACTTGACGATGCTTCAAGTATTCTTCCAGCACCATCTTTAATGTGAGGATGCGCGGCTGAATGCCGTCGACCAGAGCCAGCATATTAAAATGAAAAGCTGACTGTAGCTGGCTCATTTGATACAGGCGGTTGAGCACTTTTTTGGGATATGAGTCCTTGCGCAGCTCAATCACAATGCGAATGCCGTCTTTGTCAGACTCGTCGCGAATATCCCTAATGCCCTCCAGGCGTTTGTTCTGCACCAGTTCAGCAATATCTTTAATCATCTGAGCTTTATTAACCTGATAGGGCAACTCCGTCACCAGGATGGTGAACTGACCATTGCTCTGCTCAATAATCTCAGTCTTAGCCCGAACCACTACGCTACCCTTGCCCGTGGCATAGGCCTGCTTTAGGGCCTCCGTATCATAGACAATCCCGCCAGTCGGAAAATCCGGGCCTTTGACGTACTGCATCAGATCTTCAATGGTTGCTTCTGGATTATTAATTATCTGAATGATAGCGTCAGTCAATTCTCGTAAATTATGCGGCGGGATGCTGGTGGCCATGCCCACGGCAATACCCACTGCGCCATTCAAGAGCAGGTTGGGCAGGCGGGCGGGCAGCACGCGCGGCTCTTTTTGCGAACCGTCATAGTTGGGAATAAAATCAACCGTATTTTTCTCTATATCCAAAAGAAGCTCTTCAGAAATCCGAGCTAAGCGAGCCTCGGTATAGCGATGGGCCGCCGCGCTGTCGCCGTCTATCGAACCAAAGTTGCCCTGGCCGTCAACCAGCGGGTAGCGCAGAGAAAAATCCTGAGCCATTCGCACCATGGAATCATAAACCGCGATATCACCATGCGGATGATAGTGGCCCAATACTTCACCGACCACGTTAGCTGACTTTCTGTATTTCGATCCTGGCCTGAGTCCAATATCCCACATAGCATACAGAATCCTCCGGTGAACTGGCTTCATGCCGTCTCTAACATCCGGCAAAGCGCGGGAAACGATTACCGACATGGCATAGTCAAGGTATGACTCTTCCATTTCTTCAACAATCCGACGAGGTTCGATCTTGCCGATGTTGAAAGTTTTGGCTATTTTTAATTCCTTGTTGGCCATAGCTTAAGGGACAGTAGTGGTGAAAGTGCCTGAATGATTAATATTGATATTGGGAAATACCCGCTGCTCCAAATCTTCCAGGTTATTATCGTTAACATTCGCGTCATCTGGGGAATCATCGTCGGATCGAAACACGTTAGTAATCTCCTGCTTGATTCGATCGTAGAGAGATTGCTCGCTAGTCGAGGTGCGCTGCAGATTCAGTCCAACCACGAAAAACCAAATTACCACTATCACAATCATCGAAACGCTGACATAAAACCATAGCACGTTTTTTGAGCGGGCTGCCGGCGAGGTCCTGGCAACTGGTAGGGCAGCTGGTTTCCGCGCCTTAAATAATTTTTTCGCTCTAACAGTTTTTCCGCCCTTGGATCGGCGTTCTGTTTTATTGCCTGGTTGGATAGCATCGAATTTAGTCATCAAGATTGAAGTACCACTACTTTAGTTTCATCCTGAGGAAGATCTTTTTTGGAAATCTTAAGCTTATCCAGCTTTTCAGATTCCTTGATGCCAAACTCCTTGGAAAACGCTTCCAAACTATCTAGGGGCAATTTAATGCCATTACTTTTATAATACATAGGAATAACCACCCTAGGTTCAATCGCGCTAATCATAGCACTGGCCCTTCTAGCATCTAAAACATGATGGCCGCCTACTGGAATCATTAAAATATCCACGCCTTCCAGCCGATCAAGCTGCTCTTCGGTCAGCACAACATTCAAATCACCCAGATGCGCAACGCTGAGATCTTCTGCTTCGATAACATAAACTGTCGTGCGCTTGGATTTGTCGCCGTTATGGTCAATGGCGTGCCCCCAGATAAAGACATTTTTTACTTCATACTCCCCTGGGCCAGATACCAAAAAAGGCCCACCCGAAACAGCCTTCTGATTTCCATGAGCTTCACGATCACTGGTCAGAAGTAAAATATCGGCTGATAATCTAGGAGGTTTAAGTCCTACTGAAAGGTTATACGGATCAATAACGACTGAGGCCTCACGCGTGATAATGCGGAAATAGGCCAGTCCAAACCAATTAATTTGCATATAAAAATCTAGTGGTACTTCTATTGCTAATCAGAAAAAGTTTACCACTTCTGAACCTAAAAGTAAACCCGCTTTTAGGGCCTTAATTCCGGATTATAAATCCAATAACTACCCATGATATTGACGATTTGTAAATAATTCAATACCTTAAGAACATTGGCGATCTAAAGAGGAGCGCCATGTTTACATTACACAGGAATTCACCTAAAAGAATATATTTAGATAATGCAATATATTTTGTTACGGCCAAAACACACCAAAATGAACCTTTCTTTAAAATTCCTTATTTGGCCCAGATGGCTACTAATGAGCTACGAATCGCCAAACAGATAAAAAGATTTTTCCTACTTGCGTATGTTGTCTTGCCTGACCATTTACATTTGCTAATTCAACCTGGAAAACTCCAACAACATCTCCGATATTATGCATTTTATCAAACGCCACCTTTCTCGAAATATACGAATTCTTCAAAAAAACAATACCATCCCTGTAGGTGAAGATGGCCATCTTCACCTACGAGAGTTTGGGTGGCAACGTTCCTTTATGACCACATTATACGCAATGAACAGGATTTTAATAATCATTTAAATTATATTCACTTCAACCCGGTCAAACATGGATATGCAAACAAGCCCGAAGACTGGCCATGGTCGACCACCGCCTCTGGCGGGGTTCCGCCTTCAATTCGAAAAAATATAGCGGCAGGAGTTACCGGGCCTTTTTTAATAAGGATTATGAACTTATTGATCCGATTACGTCCGCTGGTAACTCCCGGTTTTAATCGATTTCTAAATCCTGAACATTGGTTACTTGGGACGAATTTTCCGACCCTGAAGCATTTTCCTTGGGTGACTCGACAGATTTCTTTCCGAGCTCGCTGTTTTCCGGACGAGATGCTTCTTGTAAGGGTGCTCCGCCTCCAGAGGCGCTAAGATAGCTGGTTTCAGCTCCTTCTATTGGAACACTGACCACTAGCTTTTTTTTCGAGGTCTCCTGATCTTCTTTTGGGTTCTTGACTCTTTTAATAATATCTTCGGAATCGCCAGGCTCATATGCATCATCTCGCAGCTTTCGTTTTTCGGTAATTATTTGATTAAGGGGGAGTTTATTTTTAGCGTTCTCAATAATAGTGGCTCTTTTATTTAATCTTATGCGGCGTCTTTCCTCAATGGTTTCCAGGTCGGTTTTATGTCCGGTCGTATCCTTATCCTCTCCGGCTGATTCAGTCTGCTGCGATATGTGTTTAACAAATGCCTGGGGACTTTTTCTTTGAAATGATCGGGACATTCTTACTGATCCATATTTCGGCAGAACAATATTTTGTTTTTTTAAAACACCCCAAAGTTTTTTAGTTCTAGCGCTGCTTATTGAGCCTTGGCCAGTGCGCAGATCACGGATTACTTTATGGGGATTTTGAATGCCGCCTTCTTTCAAGGACTGCTCCAGTTCAGGCTTTTTTAATAAACGATTAAAAGCCCGAGACGATAAAGACTCGCCCTTTTTAGTAATAAGGGATTTACTTAAGGCGTCTCTTACTTGAGAACTGCTAAATTTTGACATAGATTTCAGATTAACAAATATATTATAACTTTTTTTCTTACCTTTGTCAATGATTTTTTCGCATCCTGATTAGGGACTTGCCAAATTGTAATAATCGCAGTACAATTCTGCGCACTGTCGAAATTAATCATCTCCTGGGAAGTTGTCTAAGCAAAGGCTTTAAGGCTCGACGCCAGGAACTCTCTGCTAATGTTCGAGCAGAGGGTTAAACAAACTACGAGGCTCCCCGCGTTATGAACACGGTAACAAAGTCTCCCGTGGACGTTCAGATGTCTGCCATGGGCGATCTGCTAGCAAAAGAAGAGCACCAGCCTAAGCTCCCCAGGGTCGGTGATTTAATTGAGGGGAAAGTACTAAGCGTATCGAAAAGTGAAGTTTATTTAGATATTGATGGAATTACCACTGGCGTGGTCCGGGGCAGAGAAATGTTTGATGAGTCGGGTGATTCAGCCAATCTGCAAGTAGGTGACGCAGCTCAGGCGACAGTTTTGGAATTGGAAAACGAGACCGGACAAATGGAGCTGTCTTTCCGCAGCGCCGGCCATCAAAAAGCCTGGGACGAACTCCAGCATTTACTGGATAGTAATACCGCCGTCGATGTTGAGATAATAGAAGCTAATCGCGGAGGCCTAATGGTCCGAGTCGGCCGAGTCGAGGGCTTTTTGCCTGTTTCCCAGCTAACCACTGAACATTATCCCAGGGTCGAGGGGGGAGAAAAAAACAAGATCCTGGAAAAACTGCAAAGCTATATTGGTCAGAATTTTAAAGTTAAAATTATTGACCTTAATGAAACTGACGATAAGCTGATTGTCTCAGAAAAAGCCGCATGGGAAGAAAAGCATAAAGAAAAACTGTCCTTGTATGAAATCGGACAAATCGTAACTGGAAAAATCACGGGGGTGGTTGACTTCGGCGCTTTTGTCGAATTTGACGAAGGCCTGGAAGGATTGGTCCACATTTCTGAATTGGCTTGGCAAAGAGTGGAAGATCCGCATTATTTAGTAAAGGTTGACGATACCGTCAAAACTAAAATTATCGGCGTCGACGGCAATAAAATTTCCTTGTCTATCAAGCAACTGACTGATGATCCTTGGCTCAAGGCAGTAGAAAAGTACCGGGTCGGCCAAGTGGTCAAAGGTAGGGTGCTCAAGATTAATCCTTTTGGCGCTTTTATCGAGCTGGATAAAGACATTCACGGATTGGCTCATATTTCTGAATTGGCTGATAAGCCCATGAATAATCCAAGTGAGATTGTAAAGGTGGGCAATGATTATGATTTTAAAATCTTGTCAATCGAAGCAAAAAACCATCGCCTGGGCTTATCCATCAAGGCTTTGTCTCAGACAGTGGAAAACAAGAAAGTTGGCCAAAAACTTGAGGATCAGCCTACCGAATCACCAATTAAGCCTGAAGTAAAGCTGGATACTGAGGGATTAGGTAATTCCGAAAATAATCCCGGACCGGAAAAAACGTCAACTGAACAGATCGCTAAAACACCGGCCGGGCCCGAAGTAAAAACTGAAACCGAACAAACAAATAACCAAGAAACTCCAGACAAGGTCGATTCCTCGACAACTGAGGTTAAGCCTTAATCAATATGGCAAACACGCCTAAGCCAAAGAAAAATATGAGAAACCTCTTTCGCAACTTTGTGATTTTCTCCTTCATCTTCTTGATAGTGGCCGGCATTTTAAGCATGCTGACCAACCCACTGTCCAACAGTCAGGAAATTTCCTTAAGCGAAGCTTTAACAAAGATTAAAGAGGGTTCGATCGAATCAATTGAAGTCGATGGTAATAAGCTGAATCTGACCCTTACCGACGGCACCTTATTAACAAGCAAAAAGGAGCTTGAGGATTCTTTATCAACTCTGATTAAAAACTTCGGTATTGAACCAGAGGCTCTGGAGCAGATAAATATTCAAATTAAAGAAAACACCACCTCAGTCTGGCTGACTCCGCTGCTGACCTTCCTGGTTCCCTTTATATTCATCGCTTTATTTATCTGGTTTACTTTCCGCCAGGTCCAAGGACAAAACACTCGCGCCTTGTCATTTGGGAAAAGCGCCCCTCGTGAAGCCGAAAATAAAAATCCCAGAAAAAAAGTTACTTTCAAGGACGTGGCCGGCGCCAAAGAATCAAAAGAAGAGCTGTATGAGGTGGTCGACTTTTTGAAAAACCCCAAGAAATATATTAGCTTAGGCGCTCGGATTCCCCGAGGCATCCTCTTGGTCGGCGCTCCGGGTACCGGTAAAACCCTGATGGCAAGGGCGGTTGCCGGGGAAGCCAATGTGCCTTTCTTTAATATTTCCGGCTCCGAATTTGTAGAAATGTTTGTCGGCGTTGGCGCTTCACGAGTGCGCGACCTTTTTAAAAAAGCCAAGAAAGAATCTCCTTGCATCATCTTTATCGATGAAATTGACGCTGTCGGGCGCCAAAGGGGCGCGGGCATCGGGGGCAGCCATGATGAACGCGAACAGACACTAAACCAAATACTTGTAGAAATGGACGGCTTTGACACTGACACTAATGTTATTGTTATTGCCGCAACCAACCGGCCGGATATTCTCGATCCCGCTTTGCATCGGCCAGGACGTTTCGACCGACAGGTTGTTATTGACTTGCCTGATTTAAACGACCGAGAAGCGATTCTCAAAGTTCATTCCCATAAAAAGCCCTTAGCTGGTACGGTTAAACTTAGAACAGTGGCCGAGCGCACTCCTGGCTTTTCAGGCGCTGACCTGGCCAACCTGCTTAATGAAGCGGCAATTCTAGCCGCCCGTAAAAGCCAAGATAAAGTCGAGATGATTGACTGCTTGGAAGCGATTGAAAAAGTTATGCTGGGACCGGAGAGAAAAAGCCGAGTAATCACTGATCAGGAAAAAAAGATTACCGCTTTCCATGAGGCTGGCCATGCTTTGGTGGGCCATAAATTGCCCCACGTCGATCCGGTTCGTAAAATATCAATCATCTCTCGAGGCATGGCGGCTGGCTACACCTTAAAACTGCCCTCGGAAGATAAGCGCTTCCGCAGCCGTTCAGAATTCAAAGAAGACCTGGCTATGCTATTAGGTGGCAGAGTAGCAGAACAGGTGGTTTTTAATGAAATCACCACTGGTGCTTCCAATGATCTAAAAGAAGCTACCAAGCTGGCTCGCAATCTAGTAACTCAATATGGTATGAGTGCCCTAGGCCCGCGTACCTTTGGCCAAAAAGAAGAAATGATTTTTATTGGAAAAGAAATCCACGAACGCCGAGATTATTCAGAAAAAATGGCTCAAAAAATCGACGACGAGGTAAATCTATTAATCAGCGAAGCTCAGAAAAAGGCCACGGAAATTCTAACCGATTCCCGTGAAAAATTAGAACAGTTAGCAACTTACTTGATTGAGAAAGAAACGATCGAGCAAAAGGAATTCGAAGAGCTTATGAAACAAGATCCGGCCCCGGCTAGCTAATTGTTTGCGGACAGCTCAACAAAATGGTACAATAATTTTCGCGAGAGAGGAAAACCATGCATTTCTACCGCGATATACTAAAAAGAGCTTGGCAACTTACATTCAGAAATCCCTTTCTGTGGTTTTTTGGCTTGTTCGCCGCTCTCGCCGGAAATGGCGAAGAATACGATAGTTTTTTCAATAATATCAAGTTTGTTGGTAATACCCAACTGAACCTGGATGAACTGATAGCTGCTCGGGCTGATGGTCGCTGGACTGAATTCTGGGACAATATCGGGGCTGCTTTTGGAGACAATATCGGCTCTATTATGCTGATTGTTCTGGCCGGATTGGTCGCACTTTTCCTTTTTGCTTGTATCGTAACTATTAGTCAGGCTTCTTTAATCCGAGTTGCCAGCCAGGCCGAGGATGGCAAACCTATTTCCTTCCTGGATTCTTTTACTACGGGCATGAGATGCTTTTGGAAACTTCTGGGCCTGAATATCACAATGCTGTTGAGTATTTACCTGCCATTGGTTGTTATCGGCCTGCCTGTGCTCTTCATTTATCTGGCTAATCCGAGCGTGGCCTGGGCCATGGTCTTGGGGTTGCTGATATTTTTTTTATTAATCCCGGTCGGCATAGTAGTGGCTTTTTTAACCAAATATGCTGCCGCGTTTATTGTCATTAAAAAAGCGGGGGTTTATCAGTCAGTGCGCCTAGCCTGGAAACTGTTTTTAAGAAATTGGCTGATTACGATCGAGCTGGGCTTGTTGCTGCTGATAATTAATGTCATCTATACAATTGTGGCTGTCAGCGTGCTGACCATGCTAGGTATGCCTTTAACTCAAACTGGCGTGGTAACTTTTACTATCATAATGATAGTACTGGGCTCGATCTTCACCGTATTCCGCTATACCGCTTGGACCTTTTTATTCCGACAAATTCTGGATGATAAAGGGATTGCCAAGCTTGAAAGAATTTTCAAGCCAAAAGCAAAAAAGGGTTAAATTCAAACTACATTAATTAACCTTAGACAGCGAGGCAGATCACCGCGTGGCGGGAAATGCCTCGTTTATAGTTATCACGAAAATTGGTAGCACCTGATTTGGATCCGGGTTTTTTATTGACAGATTTTATCAAAGGGTATAATTTCTTCACACGGACAAGTCTGCCACGCCCATATGGCAGATGTACGAGTTATCGTGATGTGGAACGAACGGATTTATTAAAAAGCCCACACGGACAGCTCGCACTGTCCTTTCCTTAATACGCATGGCCTTACAAGAAGAAGGACCATGAATAGGATAAGATGTACCGTAAAAATTCAAAGGGGGTATGGATAAATGAATATTCCGGCTTTGGTGCAGGCGGTTCAGCAAGGCTTCGAGGGCCTCTCAACCACCCTACTCTGTGACCGAGAGTTTAATAGACGGCCTAACCGTACACTATTGGTCGTCCTGGATATCTCCGGACTCGAATTAACTGTGAGTCTTCGTACGAAGCTTTTGCTTCCAGACTCTATCCAGATTCCACAGGGCACAGATACTGAAAGTGAAGGCGTGATGGACACATTCCAAGACCAGGTTGATCATCATCTAAAAAACGTTACCCAGAAACTCTCTATCGACGCTGGCAAGCTTACCGAGGGTCTCAAAAATGTCAATAATTCTAAAGGGTTCGGGGGATTGCTAATGAATATCCATGTTGCTGCCAGCGCTCCGGATATCAGCTACGAGGGGGCAACTGACGATGAGTTCCGTCTCAACGAGATATTCCCCGACACCTTTACTGAAATGTGGGAGGCAGGACAGATCCCGGCTGAGACAGAGGAAGTCAAAGCGGAAAAGTAACTGTATCAACTCATAAATGCTCATTCACTACGCTCACGCCCACCCTCAGACTTCTGGGGGTGGTTTTATAGCTATTACCCCAAGGCTTGGCGAATTTCGATAAACTCGCTATCATCTGACTGAAGCAACCTAAGTGGGTAGTTCTGATGTGTCTGCGAAGCATCTAAAATTACCAAGCGAGTATTAATTACAACTATCAATCGTCCTCTCAGGTGGGCGTGTAGCTCAACTGGTTAGAGCAGTCGGCTTATATCCGACCGGTTCTAGGTTCAAGTCCTAGCACGCCCACCCGAGTAGATGATTCTCCGCTTCACAGGCCCAGAATAGAGCATTCAATACAAGGGCGGTTAGCTCAGTTGGTTAGAGCGCTTGCTCGACACGCAAGAGGTCAGAGGTTCAACTCCTCTACCGCCCACCAGGAGGTCACCTCGTTCCGCGGGGTACCGCCCACCAAAAGGTCATATATGGATAAATCATACAAACCATTCGCTATAAATCTAGCTAAACGTGCTGGACTGATTATAAAAGATAATTTTTCACTTAATATGAAAAGAGAGCACAAAAATAACGGCTCTTTTTTAACTGAAACTGATAAAACTATAAATCGGCTGCTGGTTAGCGAAATAAAAGCCAATTATCCAAATCACGGGATAATTACGGAGGAAGGTGATGAAGAGAAAAGGAATAGTGAAATAGCCTGGGTATGTGATCCAATAGATGGCACTACTGCTTTCTCACATGGCATTCCATTTTCGGTTATTTCTATCGCCCTGGTAGAAAACGGGGTAAGTATTCTGGGCGTTGTTTATGATCCATATATGGACCGGTTATTTTCCGCCGAAAAAAACAACGGGGCGTATTTGAACAATAATATAATTACAGTCTCCAAAACTGTAAACTTTTCTGAAGGTGTGTTTAATATAGAACCAAAACCTCATTCTGCTTTTAATTTATATCAGGTAGCTGACCACTTAAGCAGAACCAAGGCGCGAATATTAAAATTAAATTCTACGGTTTACCAGGGTATATTAGTAGCTCTTGGTGAATCATCTGCCATGCTTTTTGCCGGAAAATCACCTTGGGATGCTGCTGCGGTAAAAATAATCGTCGAGGAAGCAGGCGGAAAAGTTACCAACTTGGCAGGCAACGAACAAAGATATGACGGCCCAATTAATGGTATTATTGCCTCAAATGGATATATGCATGATGAGCTAGTCTCGATTGTTGGTAAGTACAAGCAGTAGCACAAAAAAGTTTCAAGTTATTATTAATGTTTTATCTATATATTATAAAAAGTGGCAATTTATTACTAATAAAACTATGGGCAGCAATATAAAAATTAACGATACTCTGCAAATAACTCGGGAACAGGGTTTCCCGGAAGTGCTGGATTACCAAAAACATTTACAAAAACCCCTAACCGCAGAGCAGTTCAAGGGCCAAGTATTTGAATTCAAGAATAAAGAAGGTGTTCGTATCTACCACGCCCCTCCCGTACGCATCTTTTTAGCCGAGAATATTGATGGCAAATTTCTGTACTGGGGCCTGGTTCATGTTATTGAAGTACGCCATGACCAGGTTAATAAAACCACTTCAGGAAAATTCATTATTGAACACCTCTACACTCCCGAGGAAATGAAACAGGCCCAGCAAATAATTGATCGCCGGCCGGAGGTTTCTTTTTTCTAGATGAACCGACAATCTAACCCCTCCCTCCCAAACAATTAGACATTTCGAATAATTTCTAATTGTTATTTAAAGACCCGGCCCTCATAAAATGAGAGACGGGCTGGTTAAATTACATAATTCCGCTATACAGTCTAAGTCCTAGAAAAGATACTATTAGCAGACAAATCGCCTGAAAAATTGATCTTTGCTCTACCCCTTCTAGGCGCTCGCTAAGCAGGGACCGTATCGAGAATACTAGCAACCCGATAGAAAGAACGTACGGAGCAAGAACGTATGCTGGCATTGTGAAAAATTGCTTGCTTAAAACCGCCAGACCAAAAACGCTCAAACAAAGAAGCGCGCCTGCCACTATTCTCGCCCCTCGTATGCCAATCCACATTGGCAAGGTAACGCGAATACCTTCGTTTGCCCGAATGTCAGATATATCCTTGAGAATTTCACGAGCCCAGATGGCCGTAAACACGACAGCGATTGCCAATGGAATGCCGGCGTGTAATCGATGGCCGGACAGCCATCCCAGTAGAATTGGCGTGATACAGATAAAAGCAATTACTGCGTTTTTCGTTACCCAGTGACGAGCCAAAACTCTAGCATACAAAAGTATTACCAGAGCATCCGCAACGACCAAGGCTTGGGCAGCTCTAGGAAGATATCTGAAAGCGATAAATACAGATAAAATTATCGCCAGGCTTCCGAGAGTTGTCAGTATCCAAGGCTTGGTAGTTGGCACACAGTCGTGTTTTTTTCGGGCATACATTTTATCGGCCGCCCCAAAATGGAACAGGCTGGCCCCCAGCACGCCAATCCCCATTGTTACCGGTGCTGCTACTTTTACCGCACTAAACCAGGTTGGCCCATTTGATAACAGGGCAATAACCCAGGTTCCAAAGGCGGCAGAGAGATAATTGTGCGGACGAGTAACCTTTAACTAAAATTTAAAAGAACGCATCTGCCACCCCCCCTCGATTAATTTGCCTAATTCAGAAAATCTACCCGACTATGTCGAGTGCTACACCTACTGCAAATAAAACAACAAAACCTACATAAACGTGTACTGCCGCTCTTTAGAGCTCTTGATGATTTTTACAATTTCATCAATGTCATCGGTAATTTTATAAATATGGGCATCGGCCGGATCAATAGCTTCTTTATCTTCAAGCATTTCTTCTCTGATAAATTTATCCAGCAAATCCCAATACTCGTGTCCGAATAAAATCATCGGGCGTTTTTCGATTTTTCCATTCTCAATCAGAGTATTGATGGTAAAAAACTCGTCCAAAGTGCCGTAGCCGCCGGGGAAAAAGACATACGCCTGCGAGGATGTGGACATCATGGTCTTGCGAGAAAAAAAGTAGAAAAAGCCCACCCCCTTCTTGACCCATTTGTTGGACCGCTGTTCAAAAGGCAATTGAATGTTCAAACCCACTGATTCAGCCTTGGCATCGCAGGCTCCCTGATTAGCCGCTTCCATTATGCCCGGACCTCCGCCTGTAACAATG
>JAZDMR010000028.1:0-10177 GCA_043800725.1 bacterium
CGTCTGGGGCTACAACTTGACATCTGACGTAATCACTTTGACCCCGCCGACCAATGCTGCTGACGGAGAAATTACGGCCGGACGATGTGTCCAAATCCAGATTGGCACAATTGCCGCCGGTCCCGGCGTAAATCTAATTACTAACCCAAACGATACCAGCACCCATGTGATTGAAATTGCCGGCGTGTTTGGCGATACAGGCAAGTTTGCCCTGGACTTTGTGGCGGATGATTCGGTGGAAGTAACAGCCTCTGTTGATGCCAGTATTACCTTTGCAATTTCTGATACGGCTATTGGTTTTGGTGTTTTAGATGCTTCAAATGACTGCTGGGCAAATGCCGTGCCTCCGGCCAGTTGCGATCTGACTTCCGAAGTAGCCCACACCTTGAGTATCGGCACCAATGCCACATCCGGCTGGGCCATTACTTATAGCGGTACAACACTGGAATCCGGAGCTGATGATATTGATGTAGCCACCATCACCGGTGATGGTGACGGCGATCCTGGTACGGAGCAGTTTGCCATGGGTGCGGATTCGGATGATGTTGATACGAATATAGTGTTAGAATATCGCCAGCCCTCGAATAATTTCAAATTTGTTGAAGGGCCGCCGGCAGTAACTCTTGCCTCAGAAGCAACCCCGTCTGCCACGGAAACTCTCAGCATGTACTATATTGCCAATATTGCCGCTGACACTCCCGCAGGATCATACTCAACTTCAATCACCTACATTGCGACAGCTACTTTTTAATGTTATAATATTTGGGTATTAATACTTACTGATTACCGGCTGATATAAATAGGGGGATATAATAAAATCATGATGAAAACGACAATAAAATTAGGGCTGATGTCAGCCGTACTGTTAGGGGGATTTTTTATTGCCCAGACAGCTAATGCTCTAACCCTTATCCCGCCTTCGTTTGAGACAGCGGTTGATCCGGGCGTGTCTTTGGATACCACAATTAAATTATATAATGAGACTCAAAATACGCTACAGCTATATCCTGAAGCGGTCTCGTTTACTGCTGATGGTGAAACAGGTAATCCAACATATGTTTTTGATGAACTGGAGGTTGGCGCGGCTACTTGGTTTGATTTACCCACCGGTCCGGTTACTTTGGGAGCAGGCGAGCGGATAGTTATACCTATCACTATCAATCCTCCGGCTGACGCTGAACCAGGGGGTCATTATGTTACTGTTTTTTTCGGCACTGAGCCGCCAGATACCACTGGCTCGGGCAGCGTTTCGATCGGCACCAAGCTGGGCTCTTTGTTCTTGTTAAGAGTCTTTGGTGACGTGGAAGAAGCGGGAACCATAGTTGAGTTCTTGACTGAAGACGGGGCAACCTCTTTCAATCATCTGCCCGTTACCCTTTTTACTCGATTTCAAAATACCGGCAATATCCATCTTCGGCCGGCCGGAAACATTACTATAAAAAATATTTTAGGAGGCGAAACAGCTGTTCTTGAGTTCAATCCCAATGGCGGGGCTACTTTACCAGATACGATTCGCCGCTATGAAAACATTTGGGAAAAAGCCCAAATTACAGAAGCTGACGGTAATATCTGGTCAGACTTCTGGACAGGATTTTCTAATGAGTGGAATAACTTTGCCTTGGGCCGCTATACTGCCACGGTTGATATTTCAGCTGGCAACGGAAGTCTGGTTACCGATAGCGCCAGTGTATCAATCTGGATTTGGCCATGGCGCGTTCTGACAATCTTCTTTATTGCTCTGGTCATTGTTATCTTGCTGCTGATCTTCTTTATCAGGCGGTATAACAAGTGGATAATCTCCAAGGTCAGCCAAGGACAGAATAATCCTCCGCCACCCCCACCACCATCGCAAACACCTGAGCAAAACCCACCAACACCAAATCAGCCTAAGCAAGAATAGGGGTTTGAAAAGGTGAGTAAAGCGTCCTATGCCTTCATCAGCGTTGGGGTAGTTTTGGCTTTTTTTGTGCTGGTTTCTCAACCGGCTGAAGCGGCCACTGTTAGCGATACGTTAAATGTCAGCGTGACAGCAACAGTGCTCAGCCCTGAACCGCCGGAAGAGCCAGAGACAGCAGTTCGTTTTCAAGGACTGGCTTATCCCGGAACAGAGCTGACCTTTCAGGAAAACGGAACTTTTTTGGCTACTGTGCCGACTGATCCAGCAGCGCGGTTTGATGTGGCTATTACCATAGATCCGGGCACTTACACTTTTAGCATATTTGGCGATGATGTGGATGGCCGAGAGGGCCCGGTGTTTCAAATTTCCTTAACCCTTACTTCCGGGGTGACCGCAACAATTACCGGCATTTTTTTGGGACCTACCATTGAAGCGGATAAGGACAGCATGGAGATAGGCGAGACAATAACTATTTTTGGCATTACTGTTCCGGATAGCACCGTGAATTTATTTGTCAGCTCTGAGGAAGAGACCACCCACACTGTCGAGGCTGATTCAGATGGTTTATGGTCTAAATCGCTGGTGGCCGGGGAAGAACTGCTAAATCCCGGAAATCATGAAGCCAGATCCAAGGCCACTTCGCCGGGAGATTCAGTGTCTGAGTTCAGTAAAACCGTGGCCTTCACTATTACCGAAGAGGAGGAGCCTGACCCTTGCGAATTTTCCTCTTTGGGCGATTTAAACTGCGACGGCTATGTTAACCTGGTTGATTTTAGCATCTTGATGTTCTATTGGCAGACTACGAATCCGGCCAATCCCCGAGCGGATATTAATCAGGATGGTATAGTGGATATAATTGATTTCAGCATTATGATGTTTTATTGGACAGGCTAATATGAAACAGCCATTATTCAGATTAACAATTATTTGCGCGGCTCTGGTCGGCAGTTTTTGGCTGGCTCGAGTGGCACAAGCAGCGGTTATTTATCCGCAACCGCAAGAATTATCCGTAACAGTAAATGAAACTTTTATAGTATCCATCACGCTAAATAGCGGGGGTGAAGTTGTTAACGCTCTAGAGGCAGAATTATCTTACCCAGTGGACATGTTAAAAGCAGTGAGCGTTTCCAATGGCGGATCTTTTCTTACGCTTTGGCCGGTAGAGCCAGTGGTTGATGAGGCTAAAGGCATAATTTCTTTTACCGGAGGCGTGCCGGGCGGGAGCTATGTGTTTGATGCCCAGGCGGTTAGAATTACTTTTCAGGCTTTGAAAAACGGGATTGCTGACTTGCAGTTTAATAGTTCCAATACACAAGCGCTATTGAACGATGGATTAGGTACGCCCGCACCTCTTTCGTTAACAGCCGGCCAGGTTATTATTAATCATCCTTCGCCTATTGATGTGGTGATTAATTCCCCGACTCATCCAGACCAGGACAAGTGGTATCAGAATAATGACTTGATAATAACCTGGGAGCCAAGAGAAGAATCTTTTTACAGTTATCGGTTATCAAGCGATCCTAATTATGAGCCTGATAAACTGCCTGAAGTTGATATCGGGACAGTTGAATTTCCAGACTTAGGCGATGGAATTCACTACTTTATTTTATCCGAAAAGCTGGTCCGGGAGGACTGGGGCTTGGCCGGGAAACGCCGGGCTAAAATCGACCAAACTCCGCCCCTGCCGTTTGAGGCGATTGCCAGCCAAGAAGATAATGAATTTGCCAGGCAAGCGGTGATCAGCTTTGCCACCACAGATGCCATGTCAGGAATTGATCGATATGACGTGCTGGAGGGCGATGTTTTATATCGAGACGTGACCTCGCCGTATATTTTAATAGACCAAAGCCGCTCCAAAGCCGTTACAATTACAGCCTATGACCTGGCTGGCAACAGCCGATCAGCCGCCTTGCCGGCTTTATCATCGACAGCTACCGACTCGTCACTGGGGCTTTTGTTTTGGATATTAGTGATATTGGCTGCTATACTGTTAGTAGCTTATTTACTACTCCGCCCCATTTTAAGTGATCAAACTAAAAACAATTAATAAAGCTGCCCGGCTGCTTTTCTTGATTCCGTTTTTATTGTTTTTAACGGCCCAGCCCGCTCAGGCTGCGGCAACTTTATTTTTATCCCCCTCTAGCGGGTCCTTGGTAGTCGGGGGCTCAATTGGCATTACTGCAGTCGTAAACACGGGCGGAGATGCGGTCAATGCGGCCCAAGCAACGATAAATTTCCCGACCGATTTATTGGAAGTTACCAGCGTTGCCAAAGCTTCATTATTTACTCTTTGGCCGATTGAACCAAGCTATTCCAACGGCGCTGGCACAGTTCCATTTGCCGGCGGACTGCCCACCCCTGGCTATGATGGCACCAGCGGATCATTACTGACTGTGACTTTCAGAGCCAAAGCTGCCGGCACGGCCACTGTTAGCATGAGTGGAGCGTCAGTTTTAGCCAATGACGGCTTGGGTACAAATATCTTGTCTGGAACTGGTTCTGCCACTTTAACCATTACCACGCCTGCACCAACTCCAACACCAACCCCGACACCGACTCCAACGCCCACCCCTACTCCTACCCCCACGCCTGAGCCGGAGCCAGAACCCGAGCCAGAGCCGGAAGTTCCTTCAGCGCCTGTGATTAAATCAGATACTCACCCTGATCAGGATGAGTGGTATGCGGACAGCAGCCCAGCGTTTTATTGGAATGTGCCTGAGGATGCCACAAACTTTAGTCTGATTTTAGATCAAACAGCTGATACTACACCGGATGATGAGGCTGAAGGGTTAGATGCGGAAATTAGCTATCAGGACGTGGAAGACGGCGTGTGGTACTTTCATTTAAAGGTCAGAAATCAGGCAGGCTGGAGCGAGACCAGCCATTACAGGGTAAAAATTGATACTGCTGGACCCTTGCCTTTTGATATAATTTTAAATACTGACGATCCTACCAAATCGAGAAATCCTCGAGTGTCGTTTGAGGCTGAGGATGAGACTTCGGGCGTTGATTATTATGAGTTGATTGTTGACGGTGCTGAGGTAATCAAGGTGTTACCTGACGACAATTTGGATTATCAGCTTTCCAGGCTGGATTATGGCGAGCATACTATAGAGGTGAAGGCGTTTGATATGGCTGGGAATAGCACTGAAGCCTCATTGACTTTTGAGGTTATCAAATACAGTCCTGAATCAGGCTTTTGGATGGGCTCGACCTTCATACTCTACAACTGGGTGATTATCAGTTTGTTGGGATTAATCCTGCTGCTCCTAATCTTGCTAATAATTATTATGGCTCTATGCTGTTGCCGCAAGCGTAAAAAGGAAAATGAAGACAAGAACGAAAAGAACGACGAAAACAAAATCGCCGAGAATAATCTTAAGTAATTACTATTTATTAGTCGGAAGAATCAGTTGTAATTTCAGTGGCCTGGTCTGTTTCCTCGGTATCAAATGACTCCACTACGGATCCAAAAGTAAAGTCTTTTACGATTTCCCAGGTTTTTTCATCCAGGACGGTTAGTTCGTCATTGCCCAGAATATAGAGATAGTCGTTTAAATACAGGGCGCGCTTGGCAGCAAAGCCAGCCACGGTCTTGGTTAATTCCAGGGTGTCGTTATCGTACGAAAAAACATAACCGCCACGGCTGCCCGGCATGAAAAACACTTTGTACTTAGCATCCTGCAAAAAAGCCTGATGCGTATCCAAAACCTCTGTCCAATACTCGTCCAGGGTGTATTTTGACTTCTCAATAGGGTTGTCCGGATCAGTCACATCGAACAGTGAGAGCTTCACTTGCGAGCTTTCTTTGCCTACTCCCAAGATCAGATTATCAGCCAGGGGATGAAGGTAAGATGAATAACCGGGAATTTTAAGTTCGCCTCTTTGCCTGGGCTGAGTTGGATTAGACAAGTCAAGGACATAGAAAGGATCAGTTTGCCGGAAAGTCACCACGTAAGCCTCATCTTCAATAAACCGGACACCATAAATAGACTCGCCCTCCAGTCCGAGATTTAACACTGATCCGATGATGTCTAAATTACTGCTTAGTACATAGACGTCATTGGCGCTTTCCGAGCCGCCAAAGCTGCTGGATCGTCCGCCCGTGGTAGTGGCGATTCTGAGATTGCCATTATATTCATCCAAAGCAAACTGGTTAAGCGGTTGGCCAGGCACTTCACCGCTGGCTGAAACGCTTAAATCGTCAAGATCGATTTTAACTATTCCGGTTCGCTCTAATTTGCGCAGATTGTCAGCGTAGTAGGTTGTCAGGCGATTTTGCAGCTCGTTTTCCACTCGCAGCTGCTCATCATCATCAAGGGAACCTAGGTATTTTTCGCTAAGAATTTCAAACTCGGTCATTTTTGCGGCCGCGCTCAAATTATATTCCAGCAGTCTTTTTATTTTTGCTTGGAATTCAGCTGAAAAAAGGTCGCTGGCCGACTCGGCAATAAAGTTATTAAAGAATTCGATGTAGTCATTGTAAAAGGTGTGCGTAAGATACAAGCCGCTATTCGACATATACAGCACGGTTGAAGCAGAGGTGCCGACAACAGAGGTGGAGTCAGTTACCTGTCCGGTTTTTAGATCAATCGCCAAAACAGTATAGGTGACATCGATTGGCAAGTTTTCAGTTGGGTGATAAATGCCAGTACAAGGCATTGACAGCTCTTGGCCGTCAATAACCAGCGGCATGATCGGACAGGGAGCGTTGGTGTCTATATAAGTCTGGGTGACTAAGTAAATCGTCCCCTGTTTAAGGCGAGCGTCAACCATTGAGCCGTTGTCTGAAAAGCTGATTGTCCAGGCCACCTCAGGATCGGTTGGATCAGTCACGTCGTACCCGCGGACATGTTCGTAGTTAAAAACAACCAAGGTGTTACCAGACATGAGTAATTCCCCTGCCTCATTAATAGTAGCTGTCTTGGTCAGCTCGTCAGGCGGATAGGCATTCAGAAGCTTAGTATCACTGGTTAGGAGGGGGCTAATAAAATCCTCGCCGGTGTCTTCCATGATTAGAGGTTCGGTAATGCCTCGATAGTAATTAGTCGTCTCAGTGGAAATAAATATAGTCTGTCCGTCGGTTTTCAGAATATCGGGCTCATCAATGCCAAGGACCTGCACGTTGGTTGCGGAAACTCTGTCGGCTGCTGAACCGCTTGTTGATACTTCTTCATCTGATTCAAAGGTCGGCGATTCGATTGCCAGCGAGCGGGTGTTCATGCCCAGCGATTGACTTGATTGATAAATATCCTCTCCGGCTTGGGCGTACAGGGTAAATTCTTCAGCTGAACTAAAAGGCTTCAGGTCGAAGGTGCTGGAAACAACGGCATTGGTGTTGGTTTTGTTGGTGTTGGTGCGGGTATGGGTAATGTCTGAACTGATAAAATAGACCCCAGCAAGAAGCAGGGCAACTACGCTGATTAATAGCCCCATGACCAGTAAATTATCTTTTTTCATGGCTGAATAGATTATATGTTAATTGAGCCATATTAGTTTACCAAAAGCATTAAACTTATACTAATGCGTGATATACTTACCTTAATATGGAATTAGTCCGAGAATTTGGAAAAATCGGTAAAAAGGACGTAAGCCTGGCTGGCGGCAAAGGCGCTTCTTTGGGTGAAATGACGCAAACTGGCATTCCTATACCGCCTGGCTTCGTGGTTTTGTCTCATGCTTTTGAAAGATTTTTGGAAGAGACCGACTTAAATGTCGAGATTGCCGCGGCTTTGGACTCGGTGGATCATCAGGAAATGCATACTATTGATGTTGCTTCAGAAATAATCCAGGCCTTGATAAATCAGGCCAAGATGCCAAAAGACATTTCCGAAGTAATATTCAAGTCGTTCATCAAGTTAAAAGTAAAGTATGTAGCCGTACGCTCCAGCGCCACTGCGGAAGACAGCGCCAAAGCCGCCTGGGCAGGCCAGCTGGATACATATTTAAATGTGACTAAATTTCAAGTTGTAAAAAATGTTCAGAGATGCTGGGCCTCGCTGTTTACCCCGCGGGCGATTTTTTACCGGTTTGAAAAAAAGTTGCATAGAAAAAGTATTTCCGTGGCAGTGGTGGTCCAAAAAATGGTTCAAAGCGAAATTTCCGGCACAGCCTTCTCGGTTCATCCGGTTACTCTGGATAGGAATCAATTAATTATTGAAGCCGGCTTTGGCTTGGGCGAGGCAGTTGTTTCCGGCCAGATTACCCCGGACAGCTATGTGGTGGATAAGCGGGGCTTTAAGATTCTGGACAAGAACGTGGTCGAACAGGAGCGTACATTGGTACGAGATAAAACATCCGGAAATATCTGGAAAGACTTATCCAAAGTGAAAGGAGCCAGACAGACTTTATCAGACAAGCAAATAATTGAGCTGTCAAAAATGCTGGTCAAAATCGAAAAGCACTATCGCTTCCCAGTGGACATTGAGTGGGCGATTGAAAAAAACAAGCTGTACGTTACTCAAAGTCGACCGATTACCACGCTGTAGTAAATGATAAATCTCAAGCACCAAATAATCCCCCTGCGGGAGGTATCCCGTAGGGAGACAAACAATAATCAATTGGTTAATTTTCAATTAGCAGGCTTATTTTGTTTTTGGGAATTGGAGCTTTGGATTTGTTTGTTTTTTGCGATTTGCTATTTAATTTAAGTATTGACACTAACGGTCTGGCTTACTAAGCTAGCTCTAGATATGATCTAAGGAATGAACCTTGACAAAGGAGGAGGGGAAATTGTTACAGACCAATCAGCTGTCGCCTCCGCCTTTGTTGTATCAATGGGTGGAGGGAGTAATAACATGTTTGTGGCGGATATCTCTAGTTGAATTTGTAATTGCCTTGCCAGCCGAGATAAAAGGATTAAAGCCGGCAGGAATTACGGTTTATGAGGACAGATTCAAGATTACTGTAACTGTCAGATTATTTGATTGGCAGATACCTATTGAAGTGTATCCGCGGTATTATTTCCTTCCATTAGAGGAAACAACCGCGGTAGTTATTAAGTCCCTTTGCGGGCTTAACAATAATGAAATTCCAAACCAGGAGGGTGGAACCATGTCCGATATAATAGCTGCCGCGCCTGAATCGCGGTCATTGGAATCGAAGCAGAAGGAAGCTGGAGCAATTCAGAAATGGATAAGAAGTATAAAAGATATTGGAAATATTACCTTTGGCCAGCTTCAAGAGAATGAAGCAAAAGAAGACAGACGAATACCTCAGATGAAAGTTGAAATAAGGGGTCAAACCGTAGCGGTGGTTGTTCTGGCGATTGATTGGCTTCAGGTAATTCATATTCAAAACAAGACAGGCCAGCCCATTGAACAGATGTACCAAAAGATAAAAACAGCAGTTAATAGATATATTCCTTCAGCCAGTTCTGCGCAAGTTGCTTTGTCTGAAGGAGAAAACCACCAAGGAAACTTTCACGGTTTAAAAGTTAAACTGGAAAATACCCTTGGCATCCGGGCAGTAGATATGAGGGCTACCCAATTAGGAACACAGTTTCAAGCTAATGCGCCACCGACTGTTGTGTATGAGCAAGATCTCTGGATACTAAGGGTTCCTGAAGAGGGGAGCTGTCGAGTGTTTACTCTAACCCTAGATAGTGTTGTTGATCAGGGTAATATCCGAGTTGGCATTAGCGATGCTTTGCAGGAGAATGGTTTTCCTGAATTGGGCAGTAATCATCAGAAGTCAATCAAGAAAGAAGAAAGCGCCAAGACACCAAACCCTGAATTGATAAGATTGCTTGCTCAGCGATTTAGAACATGGGCAGGAAGACTTGTCAGTACTGATTCAATCGTCTGCGGCCAGCCTTTTCAGGTTCGTGATGCTCGGGATTTCCAACCACCGACCTTTGATGAGGTGCGTGGTGGCAGCTGTCTCCGCATATTGTTCTATGGAAAGGATAGCTGGGGTTTCCCGATTGAGCTAAAGCCGCTTCGAGCATTTCAACCAAGAAATCTCCAGGAGAAGCTTGAGCCACAAATTCATACATTTGACTGGCCTCATATCCTGGGCGGTTCAACTATTTGTGACAACAGCAAAGGTTTGCCTAGTCAGGAGATATCATTCAGCCCAAGTACAAGAACTAGTGATACTGGAAAAGGCGGAGATTCTGCCCCGGGTAACAATCTGGGAGACAGTCCCCCAGCTGACATGGTGGCTGATCCTGAACTGACTGATGAGCTCAAGAGCGCCTTGATATGCTTAGCTCAAGTCCCGGAAGCTGAACGATTTGGTCTTAATGATGCGATACAAAAAGCATTGGGACGCGAAATT
>JAZDMR010000030.1:0-5401 GCA_043800725.1 bacterium
CTAAAAACACTAATCTTGCTACGGTGACTGATGATGAACTTCAGGCCATAGAAGACCGGATCAACAACCGCCCCCGAAAGAAACTTAATTACCTGACCCCTAATGAGGCTTTGGGTGTTGCACTAAATTCCTGAGTTCAAAGCTGGCCCTTAAAAAAGTAAAGTATAGAGCCTTCCGGGGGAAATAATTGATAGATACGATTTGACAATAAGTCCTGATGTGTCAAACTTTAAAATAGAATATTAGATTCGTAGACCCACTGTCTGGGACCTACAACGGATGCTTCGGGAGACAGTGGGCAGACACCGACGCCCGAAGCATCCCTCTCCTAGCCTTGCTCAGATATCTCTACATTCCCTCCAGAGATTGAACGAGCAAGGCTTTTTTCTTTTCTTTCTTATGTCGAACACTTGGGCTCTCACTCTTCATCATCGAATACTTAAGCCCAGAAGAGCTAAGTATGAGATAACAAGGGACATGCATCTGTAAGCCGAAGTAGCCCTGACTTGATCAGAGATACGTAGGTTGGGGGCACAATGGCTCGTGGTACCCTGGACAGGACTCGAACCTGTAACCTACTCCTTAGAAGGGAGTCGCTCTATCCGGTTGAGCTACCAGGGCACGCAGTATTGGTATAGCAAAAAATATCAAAAAAAGCCAAATTTTGTTAAACTAGATATATGAGCTGTTGTAATATTTGGGAAAAATTTGATGAACCGAATTTGCTTATAAAAGAGTATAAGCATTGGAAGCTTTTACTGAAGGGTAAAAATTATACCCTTGGTAATTGTTATGCCATCACCAAACAACATCATGAGTGGATGTCCGAAGTTAGCGCTGAAGAAATGGCAGAATTTGTTGAGGTATCGAAAGATTTAGAAAGAGCTCTGAAAGCCAGTTTTAATTTTGACAATATCAATTACCTTGTTTTGATGAGGTACGACAAGCACACCCATTTTCACATTTTTCCAAGATATGAAAAGCCCAGACAATTCGCTGGTCGGGAGTGGCGCGATATTGCTTACCCAGGATTGATGGGAATAAAATTTGAATCACAGGACATCCCAACACCGGACGTTATAAAACAAGTGATACAGGAAATCCAAAAAAACATTTAGTGTTGGGATATTAGTAGTAGGATTTTTTAATACAGGGGAACAAAGTAGTGTTAATGGAGGGAATTAATAATTATAATACCTATCGCCGATGTGTCTTCCGCGGCAGATATAAATAATAGAGGCGGGACCCCGTTTTGCGGTGGCCTGCTTCGGCGGGGTTGTTGATCTGATAATGCCAATTACAAGCGCAAGATAAGTCTTGCGCATACGTATTTGCGGCGTTATTGGCTCTATATACCATTAAATGGTACATTTATACCTGGTATTAACCAAAAAACTATGAAAACCAAATCAGTTTTAATTAGCGGTGGCACCTCGGGCATCGGTTTAGCAACGGTATTAAAGTTTGTTCGTGACGGCTATCAGGTTGGAACTTTTTCCAATGTTACCAAGGAGATTACCCAGCTAAAAAAAGAATTGGCCAAACAAAACTTTAGCGATCAGTTTTTCGTAATGTTTGCTGACGTGACCAAAGAGCCGGATGTAAAAAAGTTTGTCCAAACAGCAATAAAGAAGTTTAAAAAAATTGATATATTGTTCAATAATGCGGGCGTTGGCTATTATAATGAAAGCGATAAAGTTGAACTTAGTAAATTCCAGAAAATGATTGATATAAATCTGGTCGGAACCGCCTCGCTGACAAAACACGTGGTTCCGCATATGAAAAAGAAAAAGAAAGGTTTGATTATAAATATGGTATCAATCTGGGGCAATGAATCGCGGCCGCGCAAAGAGTTTTATAGCGCCACGAAATTTGGTACCAAGGGCTATTCTCTGGGCATTAGACAAGAGCTGAAACCATTTAAAATCAAAGTGACTACTATAAATCCGCAAAACGTCAGGACGGCCTGGCAAGGCAAACTGAATAAATCAGAATTGGCTCGCAGGAAGCGCGAAGGGCTGTCAAATAAAGAGCCTATGTTAGAGGCATATGATATTGCCAATTTAGTCAGTTTTATCTGCGGCCAGCCAGATCATGTGGTCATCGAAGATGTCACGACAGTGCCGATATAAGCAAGCTAGTCAGGCGCTAGTTTTTTCCCTATACTAAATCCGTATGTCTAAGAAAGCATCAAAAAAAGATAATAAAGAAATTGAGGACGTTTTTGAAGAAGAAGGCGATCCGATTTTCAATTCGGAAACCCAAAAAATCGAGCATCAGGTGATTATTCCAAAAATTGAGGATGATAATGGCGACCTCGCTCAGATTCGGGATGAGGGCGATTGGCTAAGCGATGAGTTTTCCGGCCAGCTGTCGGTTGATGTTTACCAGACAGATAAAGAAATCGTGATTAAGTCGACAATCGCCGGAGTGCGATCTGATGATTTGGATATCCAAGTAACCAATGACATGGTCACCATCAAAGGCATTCGTCGCATGGAAGAGGATGTCAGCGACGAAGATTATTTTTACCGCGAGTGCTACTGGGGCAGATTTTCTCGCTCAATTATTTTACCGGTTGATGTGCGCAACGACCAAGTGGCGGCTACCGTGAAAAACGGCGTGCTGACTATTCGTCTGCCAAAGACTGAGCCGACGAAAGTAAGCGTAGTAAAAGTCAAAGAATAGCCAAGCGAGCATTAATATAACCATAACTTGGTCTGATCAAAAGACTAAATCCATTTTCAATACTAGTAATGGCAAAAAAAACAGCCAATAAAAAAAATAAACAGCCTGTTAACAATTTTTCTTGGCGCGGGATAGCCTGGACAGTAATAATTATCGCCGTTTTGGCATTATCAGCTGAATTGGGCGTGTTATGGCTGCAAAAAACCCATACTCAGACCATTTATCCGGGCGTTATGATTGGCAGCCAAAAAGTAAGCGGTCAAAGTTATCTAAATACCATCAAACAGGTAAATGAGTTTATTTTAGAAATTGAAGAAAATGGTATGGTTTTCCAAGTTGACGATATCAGAGTGGCTGTTACGCCCTCAGCCCTAGCAACCGGCGATCCTGACTTAGCCGTGGATATTCTAAGCTTTGACGCAACCGCGACAGTTGATCAAGCTTATGACATTGGCCGGACCGGCACTTTTTGGAAAAAGTTATCAGAACAAGTTGCTGGCCTGCTCGGGAGTCAGTCGGTTGATTTGATTTATCAGCTGAATGAGTCAGCCGTGACTGAAATATTGACAGAAAACTTTACTGAATTGGAATTGCCGGCTGTTAATGCCAGCTTGTTTTTGAGCGAGCCAGGGGATTTGGAAATAAGCCCTGAATCAATCGGCGAGAGATTTGATTTTGAATTAGCGCTGGCTCAAACCCATCAAGCAATCAGCGCCCTGACCAGCCCAGTGGAAATTACTTTGGTAAAGAAGCCAGAACAGCCCATGGTTACCAGGGAGCAATTAACAGCCCTACTGCCCCGGGCCGAGGAGGTTCTTGATAGGACGCCTTTTACCTTGATAATACCCGAGGGAGAAAAAGAAATCACCAAGCAGGAGCTGTCCGGCTGGCTGATCAGCAAGCGCATCAATAGCCAGTATAATTTGGGTTTAAGTTTGGAAAAAGCCGAAGACTATTTAGCCGGTTTTAGCGCTGAAGTTGATATTTTACCCAGAGAGGGGCGTTATCAAATCAATGAAGGAGTAGTTGAAGAATTGGAAGCTGGCCAGTCTGGCCGGGGCCTTGATCAAGAAGCAACCTTAGCAGCTATGGAACTGGCCTATCTATATAATAATAAAAAAAATGCTGAGGCAGTAATAATTACCACAGAACCAGAGCTGACCACGGATGAAACCGGATCCTTGGGCGATCTTGAATTGTTAGGCACCGGCTATTCCAATTTTCGAGGTAGCCCGGCTAACCGTCGGCATAATATCGCAACCGGGGCGGCGGCGGTTCATGGCTTAATAGTCCGCCCTGGTCAGGAGTTTTCTTTGGTAGAAGCTTTGGGGCCGATTGAAAAAGAAACCGGCTACTTACCAGAGCTGGTTATCAAAGGCAATAAAACCATTCCAGAATATGGCGGCGGATTGTGCCAGATCGGCACAACTACTTTTCGAGCAGCCATGGAGTCGGCCCTGCCTGTAACCGAACGACAGAATCATTCTTATAATGTCAGCTACTATCTTGAAAACGGCTTGCCTGGTACTGACGCCACTATCTACCCAGCCCATCCTGATGTAAGGTTTGTGAACAATACTGATGATTATATCCTGATCCAAACCAGGATAGAAGGATATGATTTGTATTTTGATTTTTATGGCATTCCGGACGGACGCAGCTCTGAGCGGACTACCCCCAAAGTCTGGGGCTGGACTGATCCGCCGCCAACCCGCGAGGTTGAGACTACCGAGCTGGCTCCTGGCGAACGTAAATGCACTGAACGGGCACATAAAGGAGTGAAAACCGAATTTACTTATACGATCACTTACCCGGATGGCCGAGTCGAGGAAAAAGTGTTTCAAAGCACATATAAGCCCTGGCAAGAAGTTTGCCTGGTGGGCGTCGAAGCTTAAACGCAGGGTTGACAAAATTCATAGTTAGGCTTATGATGGTTTAACGTTTTTGATCTTTTTAAAAAGAGGTGGGTAGCTGCTAGATGGGCGTAAGGGAGGGTCTCGAGAGCGGCTTTAGTTGAATTCGTGGCCCGTAATTTCCACGACATTCCTTTCCTGCGGCACTATACCCTCCTCTTTTTAGCCGAGGCTAGATTTCTAACGCGTCATAAGTCCTCGACGTCTCTGTAAAAAAATATTAGTCATGCCAAAAAAAACAGATGATGTGTTGACAGGCGGTTGTCCTGCCTCGGCTATTTCTTAAAAGAGTCTTAATGCGTTGATGCATAGGGCTCTTTTTCTTTTTATATAATAATTACGAAATCCCTCGACTCTGTTTTTTAAGTATTATTGAGTCTCGGGATGATTCTCTGCTGCTTATTTCAGATGTGAATCAAATCAAAACGGCCAGGTATCTGTGGACAAGAAATTGTTTGAGAGGTGTAAGGAAGGAGGGGGACCCGCCTTAACCTAATAAACAATTCCATGCTTGTCGTGTCCACAGATATCCAGCCGCTTATAAATGAGAGTATACTTTTCAAAGACATCCAATATTAGCATGGGATTGAAATCATGTCAAGTACTAAACCTTCATACAGGGTATGAAGTTAATAAACCCCTTATTTTAAGGGACTATATTGCCTTCAGTTAACAGTCAAGACTGACACTTTTACCTGATAGGATAGATACTTTTCTATCGGGGTAAGTCCGTTTAAGTATTTCCCAAGATGTATTCTTTCATAATTGTACCAGTGAAGGTACTCGGCCAGGGTAGACCA
>JAZDMR010000031.1:0-10854 GCA_043800725.1 bacterium
TGGTCTACCCTGGCCGAGTACCTTCACTGGTACAATTATGAAAGAATACATCTTGGGAAATACTTAAACGGACTTACCCCGATAGAAAAGTATCTATCCTATCAGGTAAAAGTGTCAGTCTTGACTGTTAACTGAAGGCAAATATTTTCGACCCTTTGTGCAGACTTATAATAATCAAACCGGCAATCATCGCGCCCAATAAATTCCAGCGCAGGTCGTCCGGCGTATCATAAATATCAATCAGCCGATCTAGTCCAAACCATTCATCGCCGAATAATTCCGTGATCTCGTAAATAGATGCTAACAGCATAGTCACGCTGATCCAGATAAACCAATGCATTTGCAAAGACATCTGCAGTTTTCCGCGTTGCTGAAGTATTAAAAAGAAAGCTGCTACAGCTACAGCTGCCGCGGCCGCGCCAACTCCGTGGGCAACTTTGTCCCACCATAAGAACTTGCTATAAAACTGCCAAAAATTTCCCAGGGCATCAAACCAAACGCCCAAGGAAGCGGCCAAAGCAGTCGCGCCCAGCAGCTTGTCAGCATCAACAAAATACTTTCTAATCGATAGGACTAAAACCAATACTACCAGGGCAGTAAAGCTCAAGGCAAACTGTCGAGACAAGCGATCATAATTGCCGATTAATTCTATGGCAATTAATACGATTAAAGAGGCGATGCTAAACCAGTATATTTTTTTGCCCATATTTTAAGTTGTTGCTCGTGTTTTAATTTTCGGCCGCATTAAAAACTTCATAGCTTCGATTGCGGCAATCACCAAAACAATCACATACAAAATCAATTTCCAGTGCTCCAAACCAAGTCCGGTAGTGCCTAAGAAACTTTGCAGGGCAGGTACGTATAGAACTATGATCTGTAAAAATAAACCAGCCGCTACGGCCACAACCAGCCAGCCGTTGTTAAACGGATTGGTGAATAAAATGCTTTTCTTGGTGTACCTGATGCTAAACACATAAAATAAAGTGGTCATGCCCAGGGAAGTGTAAGCGATCGACCGCGCTAAAACAACGTCAGCTGTTTGGTTGTAAACATACAAAAATAACAAGAATGATAAAATTCCTGTTAGCATGCTAACAAACATAACCAGCCATTTACCTGGCTTATCAAGCAATGACTCGGTTTTTGGACGCGGCGGCTCGCTCATCACATCGGTTTCCTTTGGCTCCACGGTTAAAGCAATATTCGGCAGTCCGTCAGTAATCAGATTGATCCAGAGTATCTGCGCAGCAGTCAACGGCAAAGGCAGGCCCATAATCAGGCTAGAGACGACCAGAGCCACCTGGGAAAAACTGTCGGATAATAAGTACAAAGTAACTTTCTTGATATTGGCAAATATAATTCTCCCTTGCTCGACCGCTGATTCAATGGTTTTAACGTTGTTATCTAACAGCACTATCTTAGAAGCTTCTTTTGCTACATCCGTGCCCGAACCCAGAGCAATGCCAATATCAGCCGCTTTTAAGGCTGCCGCATCATTGATGCCGTCGCCGGTCATGGCCACTACCTCGCCTTTGGCTTGCCAGGCCTTGACAATGCGAATCTTGTCTTCAGCTGACACGCGCGCGTAAACCGAAATTTGCCTGATCCTTTTTTGCAATTCTTTATCCGATATTTTACTGAGCTCAAGCCCGGTAATTATTCGATCCTTATCTACTGGCAAGCCCAGCTCTTTGGCAATAGCTTTTGCGGTTAAACGATGATCGCCTGTAATCATGGCCACGGTAATGCCCGCGCGCTGCAAAGTGGCGATAGTGTGCTGGGATTCTTTTCGCAAAGGATCTTTAATACCGGCAAAACCGACAAAGGTCAACTTGGGCAGCTCTGTTAATTCTGTTTTTGTTTGATCAGTCTCAGCGGCATAGCCGAAAGCCAGCACGCGCAAGCCTTGGCGGCTTATTTGTTCAGCCCGCTTGAAAAGCTCAGACTTCCATTTAGGCGTCAGGTCACGAACTTTTCCGTCAATATCCACAGACACCGTAGCATCCAAAATAACTTCCGGCGCGCCCTTGGCATAAAACATCAACCCGCTGCCCTGCTTGTGCCCTGTCACCATGTATTTATTATTCGAGTTAAAAGGGAGAGTGCTTACTCTGGGCTCTAAAGATTCAGTGGCTTTTTTGGTAAAACCCACAATATGGGCTGCGGTAACTAAAGCTTTTTCAGTGGGTTCGCCAGATAGTTTTCGATGTTCCAGAGGCTCATCTTCGTCTTCTACGTGTGCGTCATTACATAACAATCCAATTTTTAATAAAGTAATCGCGCTTACTTGCGAGGCTTCTTGCGCTTGCCTGTGCAGTTCTTCCGAGGAAGTATTTAAATCATGATTATTAGTTACAATTCGGGTTACGGCCATGTTACCCTCGGTTAGCGTTCCGGTCTTGTCTACGCATAACACTGTGGTCGAGCCCAGTGTTTCTACGGCTATTAGCTGCCGGGTTAGGGCGTGCTTCTTTAGAATGCGCCGCATGCCAATTACCAAAACGACCGTCACGCCGATGGCCAAGCCTTCGGGAATTGCCGCCACGGCCACGGCCACAGACACGGCAAACATTTCTGGCATGGACCGGCCGGTTAAAACTCCAACCACAAACAGAGCGGCGGAAATACCGATTACGATTAGGGTTAAGTAGCGGCTGAAAGAATTCAAACGCAGCTGCCATGGCGTGGGCTTTTCCTTAACGCCTTTTACGGAGATAGCGATCTTACCAAACTCCGTTTCCGCACCAGTTGCTACTACTACTGCCTGACCCTCTCCGGAAACTATCGTGGTACCGCTGTAAATCATATTAGTCCGATCGGCCAGAGGCTGCTGGCCGGGTACTTTTTTGATTTGCTTATTTACAGGATAAGCCTCGCCAGTTAAAGTCGACTCGTTGGCTTTCAAATTTATTGCCCGGGTAACGCGCGCATCAACTATTACCCTAGCCCCTGCTCGGAGCACCAGTACGTCTCCTGGCACAATTTGCGTCGATGAGATTAGTCGTTCAACGCCTTGCCTGATAACTAAAGCCTTAAAAGTTATTACACGTCTCAAGGCTTCCATGGTTTTTTCTGCTCTGAATTCCTGTATAAAGCCAACCACCACGTTTAACAGCACAGCCGCCAAAATAACCTGGCCGTCAATTAGATCTCCCAAGGCAAAACTTATTACCGAGGCCGCCACCAAAATCAAAATTAAAGGACTTGAAAACTGCCGGCCAATTATTTCCCTGCCGGTACGGCTGGGCTGGGTTGGTAATACATTATATCCGTGGATATTTCGCCGTCGATTTACCTGTGCCGACTCTAACCCACGGCTGGTAGATTTTAGTTTTTTATATACATCTGGGACTGATATTTCGTGCCAATTGTTCTGAAACATATAAAAAATAATACCATTTTTCCGGTATTATCACGAATTATGATTTATGCGACAGCTGCCTCAGTGTCAAAGCTTGCTTCTATCTTTACCCACTGTTCTTGAATATCCGATTCATCCATTACACCTTTTAATACTTGATTAAAAATCAGCTTTTTCGTTTTATTATCCCAGAGCTTGTCCGGCCCGCCAGCGTCTTTGGATCGCGACCAATTACGATACTGCCGCATTACCTGCTTCATGGGCACGGTAACTAGAATAATATCATCAACCGCCTCGTCCTGATTATATCTTTTAGCTTGTTCAATTTGCTTTTTCTTTTTTTCCTGTGTTTCTTGCTCAGTATTAATGGTAAACTGAATTCCCACATTTTCTTTGGCGCCTGCTTCAACCTGCACTCCTCTTTTATGCGACTTTTTTATGTGAACCACAAAATCCAATTTTTGTTCAACATCTTGATGAACGTCAGTTTCCACTATTTCAAAATCCACCTCTGCATCAAAAGTCAGTTTTTTCAAATAATTCCTAACCATTTGCTCAGCTATCAAGCCAGCATGTTCTCGGCCAATTTCTTTGTCCTCGCGAATGCGCTGGTATGTTTCCCTTTTGTAAACATGGGTGTCTTCTCGCTCAGACTCATGCAAAATAATCTGCCGATCTAATAATTGCCTAAGCTCTCTTTTTGCTGATTCTACCGCGAACTGTTTGCGTACTGCTCTGGGCACTGTTTCAGAATCTAGCGAATAGTCCAAGCCCCAATCTCCATCAGTCATTAATTCTCCTACGCTAATTGCTTCACTCTGTCCGTTTTTACCTTGAACAATTAGCTCATTATTTTCATAGGTAACTAAACTACTGCCAGATTCTTGTTCGGTCCTAAATTCAGAATCATCAAGATCTTTGATTTGATTTTGCAATCGCAACATAATCTTCTGCTTTTGTTTTTGTAATGCCACAATTTCTATCTGGGCCTCTTTGGAAGTGCCCTCTTCAAATGCTACGGCTTTTCTATGACTTTTTAACTCAGATTTAACCTGCCTTAATTCATCATCAGGACGCGTCTCATCCATCAGCTTTTTAGCTGAATCACCGTATTCATGCAGTATTTGTTCAAATCCTTCTCTCATATGGGCATCTTAGCGAGTTACTTAAAAATTGCAAAGACTACCCCCATAAATATATCGAAATATCTAGATATGTATTATTTCAAAAAAAACAGAGTATTTAGGATTAATCGTTAATAATTAATAAAAAAGCTTGTTATTAAGTAATTTTCATCAGCCTCAAACAAGGAATTTGGAAGAAATCAAACCTTGATACTATAATGAGGGGGGAAATCTGCCAATGCCAAGTGCCAGTGTTTTAGAAGTCCAATCTCTGGGATTTTCCTTTATACAAACTTATTACATGTCGAAATGTCTAGACATGTCGACATGTTTAAATATGTATTTTTACACAATTAAACAATATTCTAAATGTCTAATTGTTCTTTTATCACTAATTTTAAAAACTTACTAAAATAAAAGCCCCACTCTTAAATTGAGTAGGGCTCGAGGAAACTTACAGACGAAAAATGTCTGTTTGTTGAGAAAAAGCTGAGTAGGCTTGACGCATATGGGAAAGGATTTCGCGGATAGCCCAGGGACCGTATTGCTGAAATAGAACATCATCTTTAGGTGGGATAAGACAAAGCTCATATCCAGCTGATAAGCCTTTGTATGCTGGTAACCACGGTCCAGTTTCGCCCTGTTGGAACATAAATAGCTGAGCTGGCAAACTACTAATGTCGGCTACATTTAGATTCTCTTGAGTTAAGCCCCGCATAGCCTGTATACTGGCTTTCAGAATAGGGCTAAGCAGCCAACTAGCCACCCGAATAATGCCACTCATGTTATAGGTTGTAAACCTGGCAATACCACAACCGCATGTAAACCGCAGCATTGTTCCATTAATACTCAATTCAGCTACATGTCCACATGGCTCCAAATCTTCTACCTGACAGTGCGGAATAGGCTCTTTCCACTCTTCTGGTTTCAAATCAACTGGTTTTCCGAAATGCCGAAGTCTTATACTTTGCTTGGAAAATCCTTTAAAAATGCCGCCTGAGGTGACTGGCAGTGGTCTAACAAACAGAAAATCAGAACTCATCACAATCTCCTTTTCCTCGCGTTCAGACCGAAGTCCACGCAATCGAATTAAGGTTTGTTAAGGTACCTACCCACAATAAGCTCTCTGACCTTAGATTTATCTAAAGTAAAAAGTTAATGAAAGAAAGAATCCCGCCTAAAAGGTGGGATTCTGTTTAAGAATGACTACCGCGCCGAACAGAAGTAGAACAAGTCCAATGAAGATGAAGACAATCTCTGCACTGCCGAAAGCAAGAGCTTTGCGGCGGTGTTTGGTCGGAGTGTAAATTTTGGCTCCGATCCAGACGAGAATGCCTCCAAGAAGGACGAGCTGTTCGGGGGAGAAAGAGACACTTGTCATGTGACCTCCCCGATAGATTAATAATAAGCTCGTACTCCCTGTTTGGGCGCGGTTTGTCAAAAGAGCTAAAAGGGCAGGAGAAGTAGCTTAGCGCAATACTAAGAAACTGTCAAGGGCAGCCAATTAGACATGTGAATTTAAATAACTTAAACCCGCCTCACCAGGTGATGAGACGGGTTTGATTGAGGGTCGTGTTCAACGCAGATCAATAAAGTCTCCAGAGATTCCATACCTCTGAAATACCTTACGAAGTCGGGTCTCGTGTAGATACCCAATCGGAAGTGCGCCGCTAGTTCCTTGGGATGTCGAAAGTCGTCGAGCCAGTTTGGCTACGGCCAGATCGCTGCGTAGATCTGACAATCGGAAGTTAACCTCTTCCAGGGAAGCGCCTATTCCGTAGCCTTGCTGTAGCAGACCAAGGATCGTGTCATGGAGCCGGTTTAAAGCCAGATCCTCGATCCCGACAATATCGGCATCTGGGTGTTCATTGAGGAACATCAGCACCCCATCAAAAGGCAAAGATGCAGCTATGCCTTGCTCTAATTGGGAACGGGTAACAATGATTCCCTGTTTTTCAGCTTGAATCAGCGCGTCATCAAGCAAGGCCTGAAACGTAACATGTTCGAGTTGATTGCCCTCAAACCCGATCACGTCAAACTGATTAGCCTCCAAGAAGTCTCGCAGTTTACTTTGTGAATCCAAAGCTTGCTGCTGTTCATACTGGGACGATCCGATATAGTCGTGCATTTGCAAGACTACATGAATACTGCACCTCTGCGCTATTTCCAAACCATCAAGAACCACCTCCTGATAGTCCGGAAGCCTGACAAGAACATCACTGACTAGAGCACCCAGGTATGGATCGTGTTCAAACTCAGCCAGTTGTGTTTGAATCTCCTCCAGTTCCAGCTTGTATTGCCTACTCAGATCTACTTTCTGCCCATAAACACTGCTCAGACTAGAGCAGAGTATGAACAACGCTACACAACAAAATCGAATGAACATGGCTCTCTCCTCTTAGTCTGTCAAGGGGCTATCACAACTCATTTGACAGCACACATTAGAATAGATATTTTGTTTTGTCAATACCACGTACGTACCACCATGCTACTCCAGAGAAATTTCCAGAATATGTAAGTGAATTCTGCATCAGATTTTCCTTACCAGAATTGTTTGAAAACCCTAATAATTACTTGATTGAAACATTATGTTTTGTACCAAAAGGGTAGGTATACCCCCAAGCTGTAATCAATTGTTTTATAACTGAACAAGAAGTCGTATATTTCCCCGCTCCCAGCTTGTGGTGAGCCTTGTCAAACCACCACGGCACGGGAGGGCGCAAATTGTTATTTAAATATAATTGAATTTAGAAAATTATCTAAATCGTCTTTATTAATATTGTTATCTTCAATATATTTAATATTTTGAACAATAATCGTATGTACTATATTATCCTTCAAGATAAGATAATATTCATAAATTGCATCCGGTGACCAAACTTCTGATAAATAACCATAAGACAATCCATTAAATTTTTTATCTTGTAAAACGATTAATTGAGCAGAATTATGATAAGCATCCTCAATTCCTACGAGCTCTTTTTGAAAGTATTCTTCAATGGTTCCATATTCGGTCCTATCAGATAATATGATGATAGGAATGTTAAGGCTCGGTGCTTCGCCAAGATAATGAAATTGAGCATATCCGTGATCCACACTATTATCATCATAAAATAGTACAATTTTATTGCTATCATATTCTACTTCATAACCCCAGTCTTTGTTTTGGTAACTTGAAAGTAATTCTTCAGAGATACCTGGATTATTTTCTTCATTACCTTCGTTTCTATAAAAAAACAAAAAGGCGGAAGAAATTAATGCAACTATTAATATTATTATTCCAATTGTTCTATTCATAGTATTGAACTAACTTTATTATACAATATATGTGTGGAGGAGAATTTTTAATCCCCCTCCACACAATAGCAGTTACTGGTAGCCATATATCCTGGCCTGGACAGACTGCCCAAAAAGAGGCTGATTATAGCTACTAGTTCGCCAAGGATCCTTACACCAATACCTGGTCCCGTCAAAGCCATATATCACAACAAAGTGATAGTTGTTGTTTCCAAGGTACAGATACATGACCACTGGCCGACCAGCAGCAAGTTGTGGGTAGATTTCGTCATAGCTGATCACCCTCCACGGTCGTGACATGTTAGGGTAGGAGATGGCATGAGTACTATGAATACGGTCTCCATTACAACAGGTTGAGAATGCGTAGTGATCTTGACCAAATTTCGACCAATTATTCAGCGTTCTCGGATCAATGTTATAACCCCACTTCTTGTAATGCATAGTCAGACAAGAGAGTAGACAACCGTATTTCCCGATAGTAGAACGACCGTCGTAGTTATATCCTAAGGAATGGTTTTTCCAACGTGAGTCATTCTGGCTCACGAAAGGTACGTATACATACAATTGCCAAGCCGTGGCTGAACCCTGCTTTCCGTCCGCCAAAGCTTGAGCGTGTTGCCTCTGGCCAATTGCATTAATCAAGTCGGCCGATACGAGGACCTGATCTCCGATATCGTCTGTGTCGTAGAACTGCCGAGAACCGTCATCAACGGATTGACTAAACTCTTCAGTCTCCCCCTCCGTCGGCAGCTTTTCAGCACAACCATTGACCAGCAGCAGCGGCAAGGCTACAACGGCCATGGCAAACATCACGAACCTGAGTTTGCGCCACATGGCGTAATCTCCTTTTTCAAAGAGCACCTGGGCCTTTAGACAATTTCTTGACTAAAGGCTTCGGAGTGCGGGGGAAAGATTCTTCCCCGCTCTGACCAACCGCTGCTTTAGCGCCTGACCAGGAAGCTACGGTATTTCCGCGCTCCAGAACGCCACGACACGGGAGGGCGCAAACTAATTATTCATCAATTCCAAAATCACATTATAACAGCGAGAAACCGCCCAAGAATGTTCGCATCTCCAACTCGGTAAAATCGTTCGTGAAAAAAACATAGATATAGTCAGTACTAATCAGGTAATAATACACAGCATACGACTCGACTCCATCTGCTTGAACCGCTTTAAGTATTTCATTGGTAGATACTGATAACTGTTGAATCGAGTCATCTGAATCATAATACGAGAGTACATCTTTTCTCCACAATCGAAAGCCATCTAGATCTTCCAGGGTTATTCCATGATCGTTTGGATAAATTTGTAATTGAAAACTATTTAAATCTGAACTATTAAATTGATTTGGCGTATCGCGATTCGGAATAACACTCGAATTAGGATTGGGAACTGAAAACTCTGCTTCAAGGAATACGTTTCCCTCTCCAGGTAGATATCCATAGCTTATATCTTGATCAATGGCCAGGGTAAAATGATAGTTCTCTGATTTAAATACTTTTAATCCCGGCCCGCTAATTTCGTCAAGATAACGAAATTCTTTATTAACTATGGTGCTGTTTAAACTATCGTTTTTATCAGAGTTTTGTGTTTGTTTATATACAAAAACCCCAGCAGTAATAACTAAAACTATTATAAGGATAAGTATTGATCGTTTATTCATATCTGTATTTTGCTGATTATTGATTCAATTTCATTTTGCGAAATATTAAAAAGCATTATCATAAAACAATACTTGTTATTCTCGAAATAATAATATCGTCCAGTCGAATCAACTCCATCTTGTTCTTGGGTCCTCCAAAGCTTACCAAAAGGCATTTGTAACTCACTAAGCTGAATTATATTCTGACTATTAATATTTGCGTCATGCCACAGTCGAAAACCCTGTTCAGTATTAATCTGGCCAACTTGCGTCTTGGGAAATGTATATATCTCAAACCCCTTACTATCTTCGTTTTTGCTTCCATCAACTTTTTGAAACGAAAAGACAGTCTTCAATTCTTTCATATTTTTATTTTCAACCAGTGAAAAATCTTTTGATAGTAAAATAGCGATATCATGAATATCACTAAAGTATTCAAGTTGATTATCTACATTCATGCCAGTGTAATGCATACCCAGATGAATAGTTTCATTCACATTTTTTTCTTCCGTAATCCTACTGGCACTAAGGCCATACCAAAGTAAGCCAAAAGCGACAACTACAAAAAGTATAATAAATGTAAGAGGACGGTAAATATACTTCATATATTTAAAATAAATAAATTTAATTTAATAACTTGACAGGGGCATCGTTATTTACGACACCCCTGTCTTTTTGAGACCTACAGAATTAACGACGGACGGGAATATACTGCCGTTTGTTCCCTGGGAAGCTATTCCAGCTGGAATAGAATTTACTGGGTGTACACCTATAGCGGCCTCTGCTCCACGGATTCCATGATGGACCCCATTCAGTAGACCTGCCAGGATCATTAAAATACATATAGGTTCCATCCCAGCCGATGAACAACATCCAATGCGGTCGTCCGTTGGTGGACATATAAGTACGAACGCCAACGATTACCGGTCGACCATGCGCTCCTTCCATGACCACATCATCTGCTCCGTTGCCATGGTAATAGCTAGAGTTCAAGGCATGAAATTCCCTAAGCAGATACTGAAGCGTACCTGCTCCGATTTCGCAGCCATATGGCCTGGCGCAATGCAAGAAGTCGTTCTCAGCGTCGATCACCCATGACTGGGTTGAACCATGGTTAAAGTAACCACCAAGCATTGCACAGCAAGCCTGACCACAATTGTTGGTCGTCCAGTCTGTCCCTGGCGGTAATTGCGACATCCATGGCACATTCAGATAAAAACAGTACTGGGGATAGCCCATCGGAAATGGACCGTTCCCGAACTCTTGGGGTAGTTCAGTCGCCTCTACCTCCCCCTCCGTCGGCAGCTTCTCGGCACAACCATTGACCAGCAGCAGCGGCCAGGCTACTACGGCCATGGCAAACATCACGAACCTGAGTTTGCGCCACATGGCGTAATCTCCTTTTCAAAGAGCACCTGGGCCTTTAG
>JAZDMR010000016.1:0-4534 GCA_043800725.1 bacterium
CTCCCGGGAAAAAACCAGGTTCCTGCCTTTGTAGAAATTAAGCAAGGACATATTCGCCCCGATATCCAAAAGCGCGGTGGTTTTCTTATTGGAAAGATTGTCAAAACAATAAGGCAGAAGATTGCCCAGGCAGTCAGGTATGGTATTTATGGCCACTGGACTGATATTCATATCCTTCAAAAGCTGCACCTGTTCCTCGATGGACTGGCGGTCAGCGGCGATACAGGTGATCTGCAGCCCCGCACCTTTCTCTTCGTGGAACTGGCCGGTCTCAAAGTAATCGAACATAACATTGTTGATGTCCAGTTGAAAAGGCAGGCGTTTCTTAAGCTCTATGCCCACCGCGCCTCGCAGATCCTTTTTGTTCAGATAAGGAACTGACATGGAAAAAATGAAAACTCCTTTGCCGGAAAGCGCGAAACGGCCGAGGGGCGACTTGGAATGAGTTTCCGCGATAAATTCCTTAACAAATTCCAAGGCAAGTTTTCTCTTTTCGGCGGAATTGTCTTTAGCCGCCTGTGGGAAGGCCCGGGTAACGCATTTACGGATTACGTATTCCTTGCTTTTCTTGTGCAGCTGGAGGATTTTAATGTAACCTGAACCAATATCTATGCCGATGACATCCTGGGAGGAAATGAGAAATTCGGCGAGAAAATTAAGAAAACTATTGATGACGGACGGCATTTTGAAACCGGCCTTGGAAATACCAGAGGATTTTTTACTTTGTTGCTCTTGAGATTTATCCATTTGACTAATTTTAACGACGCAAAGATTGGCTGTCAAGGTAATTAAAGCCCTTCATTTACGCCGCCCTATGGTATTTCAGACTCAATGGCTACGGGAAGCCCTAACCCTGATAACATCCAGTTCTTTGAATATCTTATCCTGGTTGCCTAAAATCTGGTCGAGCTTCATTAAAATTTCTTTGGCTGTGTTATCTTGAGTCACAGAAAGTTTATCCATTTTTGCTTCCAATTTTGATACTTCCGCGGTAAATTGATTTACCAGGTCTGCGACATCAGTTTCAAACTCGGCATCTTTTTGCGCTCTTCCCAGCAAGGTAAAACTAAAAAATATACTGGCGACAATAAAAAAGATTATGCTTGTTTTTTTCGACACGACCAACCTCCTTTTTACTCTTCCACCCAGTCTCGCTTAGCTACTCCCCAGCCAAAACCACTAAAGCTGCTTTCGTAAGGGTCGTAGTTGAGCCGAATACTATTATGAAAAATAATCTTGTTACCAATAACCGCTTCCCCCTCTAAATAATTCCAGTCAATCGTGCCATTTTTGGAATAGATGGTATTGTCAAAATTCCGTCGTGAGCGTCTTTCACTATTGGTGCTTCCGTAAGGCGCATCTAAAGAAGTTATATTACCGTTTTCTGTGCCAAGAGCTGGCCATATATCAGTTCTCCAGACTCTGTCACTAAACGTCAAACCATTCGACCCTTTGATTACAATATCGCCTTCTACCACTATGCCTGAACGTCTTATGGTGATCATGGTGATATCATCATTTTGAACGTCAATGAGAACATCTGCCTTCTGCACATAAAAAATATCTCCATTTCCTTCGTTTTGGTAAAAACGCCGGCCAATGCGAATGGTATCTCCTATTTGCCAATCAGAGAAATCATTTACCTCTACTTCATTGTTATTTTCTCGGTCACGAATAACTCTCCAATCCACGCCGTTCCAAGCTCGTCCAGGCTCTATATTCCTTACTATATTGTTACGCCATTGACTATCTGGAACGGAAAAAATTGGCGCATTAACAACTATATGCGTTCGACTGCCTTGGGTGTGCCTTCCTGTAATTTGTGCCTCGCTTGCCACCCAGTTCTCCGGCCAGAGATTGCCCTGTGATTGTGCTTGTGCGCGATAATAATTCATATCAATGTCAGGATAAGGCTGAGAAGCTAAAAGCCTATCGCGGGGAATCGCAGAATTATCCACCGGAAGTTCATTCGGAGGACCGCGATAATCAACACCTAACTCATCATATATTCCATCGCCGTTACCATCATAGTGTCCTGCCTGGATATGTCCATTGAAATAAGAATCCCCCGCGGTTTTGTTTACCGCTGACCAATCAAAAAGGTCTTTTGTCTGCGCGACATAGCGGAATCTTCCGGCATTCACCAGGAATTTTACTTTGCGCATCGCCAGATAATTTGTTTTTTGGGGTACATAACCAGCGATCTCTACAACAGTAAAGGCATCTTCTCCTGTTTGATTGCCGCGGCAACAAACCTCGTATTGCCCGCCGTTTAAGTTATGCAATAACCAGTCGCTGCTCTGGTTGCAGTAGCTATCACTGCTGGTATTCCAGCTCGAATTCGAAAGTAACTTTCTAAGTGCCCATTCTTTTCCTGCATCGGCTAAATATAATGCCTTCTCTGAATCAAAGCTACGCAGATTCGCCTGGAAATCGGTTGCCAGCATTGCGGCTAATGTCCAACCTAAAATCCCTAAAATCATCATCGCAAAGATAACTACTATTAAAGTTACACCTTTACGATTTATTTGTCTTTTATAATTCATACTCCGTTTATTCTTTTTTGCCGAAGTTGCGCGGAAAAACTTGCGTTTTTAACATTTTAATCTGCGTGCCTGATCTTATACCCACGGTTATAGCTATCCTATAAATATCCGTATCGGGTGAAACCCTCGGGTTACTGATTACGGCGCTGGTGTTGTTGTAATAAGTAAAAGTTAAATTATCCAGCCCGCTGATTAATACATTAGTATTACGCATAAGATTATTACCCGACAAATAATAATCAATATTCTCCAAATTTATATCTCTAAAATTTAAGCGTGTGCTGTTTGCCGCGTAAACCGAGGTATTGTTAGCAATCTGCCTCATCTCTCTGGTCATTCGCAAAAGTCCCACCCTTACCTGGTTGACAATTTCATTGCGAAAAGACAAAAAATTCCATAAATCAATCGTTTCCTTTATGTACATCGAAGATACAGACACCAGAATCCCCACGATTGAGATGGTAATTACTACTTCGATTAAAGTCAGGCCTTTTCTTTTCTTTTCAAATCTTAGCATCTAAATTCTAAATTTAATTAATCACTGTAATCATAGTTCCTGCGACTTTTGGAGAAGGAACTAATTACCCGATACAATCGTGGTTAAGGTTAAATTATTCACTAAATTACCTTGATGGCTGACTCCGACAGCAACACGTTTATAACAGCATTGATCACAACTTGAACAATCAGTTACAGCTGTGCAAATTACAGGCAGAGGACACGGCTGCCAGCTATTAGTGCTGTTTAAAAAAACATAACTCACATTTGCGAAGCGAATATACTTAGTTGCCGGTGTAGTAACCCAAGAATCAGTAGCGTTTACAAAATCATCAACATCATCAAAGGTAGCATTGTTATTACTATTCTCGTCCGGATCTACGCCAAAATTATTAGAGTTTGTGTAGTATGGGGCAATGGTCTTTTCATCAAATCTCTTTGATTTTATTACTTCCATCAGCTCCTGGGCATAAAAGAAAGCATCAGCCAATGCCTCTGAACTGCTTGATTTCCATGCCACATTCGCCCACATCGTCAGCATAGTTGGTATAGCCAGAGACATCACTACAATTATTGCCACCATCTCTATAAGCGTTATACCTTTAGTCGTCAAAGGTTTCACTGCACCCTCACCTGGCCTGTGTTTGTTTCCACAATTACTGTTTTCTGGTTCCCTTTATAATTAAAGACCGCGGTTCCATTGTACAAAGGAGCTCCCCGCCAATCAAATTGTAAAGTGCTTGAACCCCCGAAATCAGCACTAACGATATTTATGCCGGTATATTGAGGGTCTTTTTTATAATCCACATCAAGGTCTCCCTGCGTAAACGGGTCTTTTATCTTTTGCCAGTTTCCGCTGCCGATTACGGTTTCTTCTTCTGCGCTATAGATTTCACTTGTCGGATTAAAAACTATTCTGGAATTTGTGTGGCGGGAAACAGCAATCTGCTGGGCATAGCGGATATCCGAGACTACTTTCTTCATGCTTCCGTCGAGTTTTATGGAATAGAAACTGTCAAACCGGGGAATGGCCAGAGCTGCCAGTATCCCTATAATGACAATGACCATGACCACTTCAATAAGAGTAAACCCCTTACGCAAAATAACCTTCATTTTACGCACGTCTTCTTCGGAATATTGCCTCCAGGAATTAATATGGTTCCTGGGAGATTTCGGCAATATACCTTTCTTTTCGTAGCGCACCAGGGTTTGTTTGGAAATACCTAATTTTTGAGCCACTTGCGCGATTTTGTAAATTTTCACTTAGAGTCTCCTGATATATCTTAATAATATTTGCGTATATTTTATCATTATTGTCAAGAAAAGCAAGAAAATTCTTTAATTTATCAAAACTCCTGTTATAATTTAATTTGAAAGGAGATAAATTAAAATATGGCAAGTAAACTAAAGAATATTATAGAGGATATTGCTCAGGCCCACTTAAACACCGTACTTACCCTGCGTTACGACATCTGCACTTGCTCAATCTG
>JAZDMR010000035.1:0-5321 GCA_043800725.1 bacterium
AACTGGTTATTATGCGAACCTCGTTCGTATAATAGCCCCAGTATTGCATAATTTGTCAATTTTTGCGAGAATATCCCCAGGTGGCGACCAGCTTACTCGTAATTATATTACCATGGAAAATTCCCTGCTAGACCGCCTCAAAACAGAACTCAAAATTCGAAATTACAGCTCCAGAACCTTGGCCAGTTATGTTTATTGCCTTAGGGAGTACTTTGCATTCAAACGATCAAATCTGGGAAGTTTAGACCATGATAATATAAAGCAATTCCTGCTGTTTTTAGAACGGCGCAATACCACGGTTCAGACACGAAATATTTATCTAAGCGCGATTAAGTTTTATTTTCGTCATGTTATAAAAATTCCTGATCGGATTGAGATTCGCACTGGCAAAAGAAATAAAAGTTTGCCCGTAGTACTATCGCGAGAAGAGATTAACCAGCTTCTCAACGTAATCAATAATAACAAGCATCGGCTCATGCTGGCTCTGACTTATGGCGCAGGCTTACGGGTCAGCGAAGTGGTCTCTTTGAAAGTTGGTGATATAAATCTTGACGAGCTGACCATTCATATTAAGCAAGCTAAAGGCAGAAAAGATCGTATTAGCATTTTACCGGATAAATTAAAAAATGAATTGACTAACATGACTTCTGGGAAAACAACCGATGACTTTGTCTTGGCCAGCGAACAAGGCGGCCGACTTACTACCCGTACGGCTCAAAAAATATTTAGCCGCGCCTTAAGTCAGGCCGGTATTAAAAAGAATGCTAGCTTTCACAGTCTGCGCCATAGCTTTGCTACTCATTTACTTGAAAATGGAGTGGATATTCGCTATGTTCAGGAACTGCTGGGTCACAGCAACATTCGGACAACCCAGCAATATACTCAGGTGACGAACCCGAAACTGAAAAGTATTGTCAGTCCGTTTGAGGATATTTCCTGAATTCTGCTACAGTTCTCGGTCACGTCTCTCCGCAATTTCTTCACAAACATGCTTTATAAAAGCCGATTTTGATTTGGTGATTATAGCATCGTTGCTCCGGGCTCGGATATTCAGCTTAGCCGCATTTACTTCTTTATCGCCCAGAACCAGCATATAGGGCACTTTGAGCTTTACGGCCTTTCGGATTTTATTACCAACAGTCTCATTGGCATCGTCTACTTCCACTCGGATGCCGGCTTCCATGAATTCCTTGGCTAGCTTTTTGGCAAATGACTGATGAGCAGATCCGACAGTTATCAGATGAGCTTGAACAGGGGACAGCCAAACAGGAAACGCGCCGGCATAGTGTTCGATTATAATGCTGAAAAATCTTTCAAATGCTCCGGCCACAGCGATATGCAGCATGGTCGTTCCGACCTTTTTACCTTTATCATCCGTATAGTCAAGCTGAAATCTTTCCGGCAGATTAAAATCCAGCTGAATGGTTGATAATTGCCAGCGCCGGCCCAGGGAGTCTAATGCCACGAAATCTATCTTTGGCCCGTAAAAAGCCGCTTCACCCTCTTCTCGGGTATAGGTAGCTTTTTGTACCTTAAGCACCCGGGCTAAAGTGTCTTCAGCCTGTTGCCAAACTTTATCCGTGCCTAGGTACTTATCTTTTGCTTTCGGGTCGCGTACGGATAATGATAGCTCGGTTTTTAATCCGAAAGTTTTTAAAAACGTTGAAATAATATCAAAGGCACCCTTGGCTTGGTCAAGAATCTGATCAGACCGGCAAAAGATATGAGCATCATCAATAGTAATTGACCTTACTCGGGACAGGCCGTGCAGTTCGCCGCTTTGTTCGTCGCGGTATTGCTTGGTGATTTCGGCGTATTGGATTGGTAAATCCCGATAGCTGTGAGGGCGGGCCTGGTAAATCTGAATATGGTGCGGGCAGTTCATGGGCTTCAAAACGAATTGGTCGGTTTTGCCTTTGACGTGGAAGATATCGTCTTTAAATTTATCCCAGTGGCCCGAAACCTTGTACAGCTCGTTCTTGGCTAAGTGAGGAATGTCAACCATTTGATAGCCTTTAGCTGTTTTTAATTCATTAAGCAACTTGTTCACTTCCTGCATGACAATAGTTCCTTTGGGCATAAACAAAGGGAGACCGGAGCCGACCAGCTCTGAAAAAGCAAATAAGTCCAGCTCTTGACCAAGCTTTCTATGATCTCGTTTTTCTGCTTCTTCCATGACTTTTAAGTATTCGGTTAATTCCTGCTCAGTTTCAAAAGCCACTCCGTAGATGCGGGTCAGCATGGTGTTCTTCTCATCACCGCGCCAATACGCCCCGGCTGTCTTGGTCAGCTTGAAAGCTTTCGGGTTCATCTTTTTTATATCATCAACATGCCCGCCTCGGCATAAGTCGCGAAATTCGCCTGACTGATAAATAGTGATAGGCTGTTTTTCTTTAACTATCTCGTCAATCAGTTCAAGCTTATAGGGATTATTAGCAAACTCTTTTTTAGCCTCCTGAGCTGTAACCTCGTTTTTTTCAAAGCTTTTCCAGGTGGTTAAAATTCTTTTCATGCGTTTCTCGATTTTGGGCAGGTCTTTGTCGGAAATTGGCTGTTTAAACTCAAAGTCGTAATAAAAACCATTTTCAATAGACGGACCAATGGTTCGCTTGGTGTCCGGCCATATTCCCATAACAGCCGCGGCTAATAAGTGAGCCAATGAATGGCGTAAATACTCGAGATGTTTTTGATTGTTAGACATATTTTTGTATATAAATTAACCCCATCGAATAAACGATTGGGGTCCCGATCGAGTGGAGCGAGTATCGGGACGGTTCCACCCAAGTTCTACCCGAAGCCTTGGCGTAGGGTAGCACTCATTAAATTGTTGTGACGCCTAGCCCGGACTTTAGTCCGGGATCCTATTAACCTGGGATCCAACGGGGATATTAGCTTGGTGGGCTAATCAATCGCGTCAGGTTTACGATAGGCTGGACCAAGGTTTTTGTCAACCATAATCACACCGTAACCGTAGGCGAACAAACGTTTGTTCGCCTACGGTCAGATGTAAAAAGCGCTATCAAACGCATAGCCGAGGCATCCTTGCCTTGGCGTGGATTTATACAAAAGAAAAAGCCCCGCTATTCAACTGATGTGAATAACGGGGCAATGAACAATGATGTACGGTCAGGCTTTGGAGCGGATCTCCTTATTCGAGCCTACGAGACTGAGGAGTTTGCGCAAGCTCAGATGGCCCTTGCAGCTCTTCTTTTTTCTGCCACAATCAGGGCAGATTTGGTTTCGATCTCGACCCTTAATTTTTTTTGCCATGGACACCTCCTTGTATGGCGGGTTACCGGTTGAGCGCTGACGCAAGCCAGCACTGTGGACCGCGAAAAGTCCAGGGAAGCAGTCGAATGAATACTGATTTAACCCTTGGACCAAGAGGTCGTGGTTTGTTCCGAAATCGTTGCCTCAAACTGGTGATAAAACCAACGATCAGGAAAAAGACAGCAGAGAAGCCCATAGTCACGCTTCCTATGTGGAAGATGATCCTGAATCCTTCAGGGCCTCCCAGGAAACGGAAGGGAACCTCGGCCGAGATGACGAAGACCAGAAAAAGTGACCCAAACATACTAGCAGCACTGTAGTTCTCATGGTTGATGCGGTTCGCGAGCTTCCAGGCCTGCCAGTTGATAAACATACCAACTGCGAAGAACAGAAGCGGCCAGATAAAGCCGGGATCGAGTTGGGTTGGCTCGATGGGTTCCATATTTCCTCCTTGATTGGCAGGTTACCGGTTGATCGCTGACGCAAGCCAGCAGTGAGGACCGCGAACGGCCCAGGGAAGCAGTCGAATGAATACTGATTTAACCCTTGGACCAAGAGGCCCTCTCGGACTGATCCAGTTGTGATGAATCCTGCGAAATAGCACGATCAGGTTGTGCGTGAGATTGATAGCGATCACTCCGACAGCCAGAATCGAGAAAATATGAATGAATCTCCAGGCTGGACTGACCCCAAAGTACCGCACTGGGATCTCGGCGCTGATCGCAAATGCTGATCCAAGCATTAAGGTGAAGAAGGCAGTGGTGAAGAAGTCAGGGATTTTTTCGCCAATAGTTATGTTAGCAAAAACTGCTGCGCTTGCGGCAACAAGCCACACACTAATCGTACCTAGACACTGCCAGGTATCGGCAGTAATTTCGATCCGAACCTGTCCAGAAAGGACAAGGTAAGCCAGGACACATAGAGCAGAAATAACCCCCATGATTTTCCAGGTTAACTTGGTCATAATATTCCCTCCTCAATTTTCAATGGGCGTTTCAAGGCGACCAAAACTCAAATCATTAACCCCAAACAATAGCACATAATTGCGCTATTGTCAATGGCTATTATTAGAAAAAGGCTTATTTTGGCAATTTATTCAACCGGATCAGTCATTTTCACGTCAATACGGTCTTCCAAGCTTGAGGTTCGAGCAGTCCAAAAAGGCTTGTCTATCTCTACGCTGGCCACCTCGGAAAAGCCGGAAAAGTAGGTACGAATAGCTTGCTCATCTCGATTAACAAGATTACTGGCGTCAAACATGGGATGGGCCAGAGTAATAATTGAAAGCAGATCGCCCTGGACCGTAATTTCGGCCGTGCGGGTGTCTTGATTAAGTTTTTCCAAAGTCACCTCGATATTTTGCAGATTAGATGAGGCAGCCAAAAAGTAATCGGGTATTTTCGATTCGATCATTTGTGAAGTAATCGCGCTAAGCTCGCTGGGCAGCAGAGCTAATCCGTTCACGCGCAAAGTTAATTCGCCGGTGAAGCTGTCTGCTTGGTCGCCCACTTCCGCGCTGAATTCTTTATCAATAACCGTGCCAAACAAGGATTCATCCAGCAGCTCATAAAGTTCAGGGCTGTCCGACAGCTCCAGCTGGAAATCGGTTCGTACTTGTTCAACAATTTGTTCGCGCAAGTTTTGCTCGGCCATGCGCAGGTCTTCCGCAGAAACTGATTTTACTTCTTTTAACCCTCCGGTCATGGGCTGGTCGCTGATTGCGTAAATTTTTTCCTGTAAGCCGGGCCAGAGTCCGGGCAAGGTAAAGCGGGTCGGTTCAATATTGCCGATCTCGCCGGTTTCGTCAGCATAGATTTCGGCCTCAATAGTTTGGCCGGGCAACACATCCTCTCGATTTTTAAGCCTGAACAGAACTCCGGATTCTGAAAGCAAACGAGTGGTGGCGGCCAGGGGTTGTACTTGCGACCATTCATTATGAATAGTTACTTTACCGATGGCCACGTCCGGCACCATCGTACCGGTGCCTAAGCCGGTAAAAGTGTCTTGGCGCGTTTCAGTCGAGCTTAATATTTTTCCGGTGATAGTTGATG
>JAZDMR010000012.1:0-4630 GCA_043800725.1 bacterium
CAGGCAGCTTGATTCGCGGGTTGTCCGTGAGCGGCGCCTTGATTGTTTTGTTTACGATTTGAGCTGGGCCGGAAATTTTTCTCTGCCCGCGACGCAAAAAGAAGAATTGGAAAAATTAAAAGAGCTGGGATTTAAGGTAAACAAGAGCTGGAAATATTGCCGGAATATAGAAGAAGCTATAAAGGTTTGGGAATATTGGCTGAAGAATCGAGAGCGGGAGGATTATTGGATTGATGGAATTGTAATAAAGCTTAACTCGGGAGATTGGCAGAAACGATTGGGCTATACCGGCAAAGCTCCGCGGTGGGCTATTGCTTTTAAATTCCCGGCCGAGCAAGCTACGACCATAGTGGAAGATATTGTGGTGCAGGTGGGGCGCACCGGCGCTTTGACTCCGGTGGCTCATTTGAAACCGGTGATAGTAATGGGTTCCAAGATCAGCAGGGCTACACTTCACAACGAAGAAGAAATTCACCGTTTGGGTTTAAAGATCGGCGATACGGTAATTATACAAAAAGCCGGCGATGTAATTCCGGAGGTGGTAAAAGTTTTGTCGAATTTCAGGACAGGCAATGAAAAAGATTTTAAAATGCCAAAAAAATGCCCGATTTGCGGGAACGCGGTTAGAAGGCCGGAAGGCGAGGTGGCGACGTATTGCGCCAATAAAAAGTGTTACGCGCAGGATTTGCGGCGCTTGATTCATTTTGCTTCGAAAAAAGCTTTTGATATCAGAGGAATGGGCAGAAAAATAGTTCAGCGATTTGTGGACGAGAAATTGATTTTCAGCGCCGCTGATATTTTTGAGTTAACCAAAGACGATATTTCGGTACTGGCTCGTTTTGGCGAAAAATCCGCGGATAATCTTATTGAAGCGATAAAAAAATCAAAGATAATAACTTTAGGCCGTTTTATTTACGCTTTAGGCATTCATCATGCGGGCGAGGAAATGAGCTATGATCTATCGCTTTATTTTAAGAATTTGGAAAATATTAAAAAAGCAACCGTTGAAGATTTAACAAAATCCCGCGACGTCGGCCCGGTAGTGGCGGAAAGCATTTATAAATTTTTTCGCGATGCCGGAAATATAAAATTGATTGATGATTTAAAAAAAGTCGGCGTTAAGATTATTCCGGATAAGTTGCCGGAGGGAAAACTGTCCGGAAAATCTTTCGTGGTAACCGGAACATTAAGCGCTATGAGCAGGGAAGAAGCGCATGAGCGCATTCGCGCGCTTGGCGGCAATGTTTCAAGCGCTGTTTCCGCTAAAACCTCTTATGTTGTGGCGGGCGAAAACATGGGAAGCAAATATGACAAGGCGAAAAAGCTGGGAGTTAAAATTTTGAGCGAGAAAAAATTTTTAGAAATAATAAAATAGCCGTTTGTGGATAACTTTTTTCGCCGCAGAAAATATTTATGGTATAATAACAAATATGGAACTCGCTTAACTAACGCCTCACTTATTATGGCAAAACTCAATATGAAAAATCGCGGCTCAAAACTCAATCCATTCGACAAGCTCAGGATTAATGGTAAGCAAGGCCGAACCATTAAAATTATAACAATCTCATTTTTCATGCTTCTGGGATTTTTCGGTTCGGCGGGATGGGCGGAGGCGGCGGTAACTATCAATGTGGATACCTCAGTCCAGCATCAGACAATTCTTGGATTAGGCGGGAATGGAGGTTATGGCGCACTTTGGTCTGCCGGCGGAGAACAGATGGTTACGGAAGTCGTTCAGGATACCAATTCGCGTTTTGTTAGGTGGGCAATCGGCTACAATTTAACCCAATCTGCTAGCGTTGACGAATATCTCGCAAAAATACAAGCCAGTGGCAGCGGTTGGGCCGCATGGAACTATGCGCAGAAGCTGAATACGCTTGGCGCCGAACCGCTTTTTACTATCTGGTCATTTCCGAACTGGATGATGGATGCGAGCAACAACTTACAAGCAGCTTCATTGCAGGATGCGGCTAATTTTTGGACGGCACTGATAATTTATGCGAGAAATGATAAAGGGATTCAATTCAGGTTTTTTGAACTCTCAAACGAGCCTGACGGCAATTGGGACACTTACGTAGCTCCCGCGGCATATTGGAATCTGGTTAATCTCATTTCAGCGGAATTGGATAGCAGAAACATACCGGTTAAAATTGTTGGTCCGGGAGTAGCTTTTATGAGCCGTCTTAACAATTATTTAAATGCGATGCCTGCAACGGTTCCTTCGCGTTTTGGAATGGTTTCAACCCATGCGTGGGATACCTATGCAGATCCCGGTTTTGTGAATAACTATATGACTGATGCCGTGAACATCCTTAAGTCAAAAGGGATTAATAATATGCCTTTTATCATAACGGAGTACGGCACAAAATACTATGGGAATGCGGACACTTACGCCGATCCGTCTCCTACGGATAAGCCTGAATACGCGTTATATGTTTGCGCCATGACTCATCATTATCTGTCCTCTACCGATGCCGTCGTTTCCACATTGATTTGGGATTTGTATGAATCAAGCTGCAATAGCAAAGTCTGGGGGCTTCGCAGATGCGTTGACAAAAACTGGTCTCCGCGTCCTCATAACTTTGCTCTTCAGGTGTCATATCGTTTCATTCCACCCGGTTCTGTGCGAGTGAATGCGAATACTCAAAATGATCCAAGCGGCAATATTCTTGTGACGTCCTATAGTTATTCTACGGGTTTAGTTAGTGTTGTGATAAATCAGGGAACCGTAGCGCAGGATGTGGTCTTTAATGTGCCGGGAGGCTATTCGTCTCAGAAAACCATCACAACATGGCAGCAAGCAAACGCATTGAGCATAACAAATAGCGTTTCTTCGTCTCAAACACTTTCCCTTCCTCCGAAATCAGTCACAGCGGTTCAATGGACGACATCAGCAGACAATCAAACTCCCACCGTCCCAACCAATCTTATAGCCACTGCCGTCTCGTCTTCCCAGATCAATCTCTCTTGGACCGCATCCACTGATAATGTGGGAGTCGCCGGATACAAAATATATCGCTGTACAGGAGCCGGCTGCACTCCTTCGGCTCAAATCGGCACTTCGGCCGTTAATTCATTTTCCGATACAGGCCTTTCTTCTTCAACCACTTATGTTTACAAAGTCGTTGCCTATGACGCGGCCGGAAATACAGCCCAATCGCCGCAGGCTTCGGCAACCACCCAGGCAGATACGCCAAAACATTACGTCCGATCCGGCGCGACCGGAGCCAATAATGGTACGGACTGGACGAATGCGTGGACAAGCCTTCCGGCAACGCTTCAGAGAGATCACACGTATTATATCGCAGATGGAAGCTATGGCGGTTATACATTTGATGATGCTGCGGATGGTTCGAAATACATATACATAAAAAAGGCTACAGTTGCATCGCACGGAACGGAAACTGGATGGTCAAGCAGTTATGGAGACGGGCAGGCCACATTTTATTCTGGTGGAGCAGTTTTTGAAGTAAACATGAAATATCTGTCAATAGACGGTGCTACCGGATCAGGGACGAGTGGATATGGAATTGTTCTTCAAACTTCTGGAACAAAAGAATTTGATTCAGCTATTGTATCCTATAACGGCGCAACACAGTCATATTTAAAGATTAATCATATCGAACTTTCATGTCCTACACCTGGAAACTCAGTAGAGAATCGTTGTTTTGATGATTTTACATGGGCTTCGACCAATCAGCTTATTCAAAATTCTTACATTCATGGTGGTTTAGTTGGTGTGACTTTAACATCACAAAATCCATCTGAACACTACTCAACTATTGACCATACTTATTTAAAGGATATTGCTTTCGTGCCGCATAGCGAGATGATTCAGCTCGCAAATACTAAAAATGTTGTTATTAGTAATAATGTTTTCGAAAACTGCCTATGGGTCTGTACGACTTATATTGAACCGCAGCAGAATGGAGGACCTGTGCCAACTGGTATATATATTTTTGGTAATGTCTTCAGGGCTACGTCATCTGAAGAAGGCACAACTAATCCATCTGTTATTTCCATGACTTCAGGAGAAGTTATGAGCAATGTTCATATATATAATAATACAATATATGGTTTACACCCTCCTGAAAATGGAACATATCAAGATACTGGCATAGGAGCTAATTCGAGTGGCAATCCTTCTACGGGAGTTATTGTACAAAACAACTTATGGCAGAGTAATAGCTACGGACCTGGGTTTGATGGTGTAACCACACAAGATCATAATATCCTAAATACCGGGGAAGCCACATTTGTGAATGCAGCTTCTGGCGATTTTCGCTTGGGACAGGCAACAAGTTCGGGAGTTTCACTACCTGCGCCATATAATGTTGACCCTGACGGAGTTACGAGAGGTTCCGACGGCGTCTGGGACATCGGTGCGTATGAATTCGGCGGCGTCCCCGCTTCCTGCCCCAATTGCGGCAATAACCTTTGCGATTGCGGAGAAACAAACGCCACCTGTTCGGGAGATTGTCCGGTTTCTGCTCCCACCCCCACTCCAGCCCCCGCCCCCACCCCTTGCACGGCCACTTGTTCCACTTACGGCTTTGTTTGCGGCATACAGAATATCTGCGGGGTGCAGACAAACTGCGGCTCTTGCATATCTCCCAATACTTGCTATCTT
>JAZDMR010000007.1:0-2763 GCA_043800725.1 bacterium
TTTATTTGCAGGTCTTGGCTGATACTCCAGAGGTAATTACCTCCTACATGCAGGTCACAGACCCCTTTTTCCTTGAATTCATAATTTTCTATTCCCGCAACAAGCCCTGAACCGACCAGCACGGTATTATCTTGCTGGCCAATATAATTGGTATCCAGATCTATATTAGAGCCAGGCTGAAATTCATAATTAGCACCGATTCCTAACCTTAGAGGTAAATTTACATTACGGTACCATTTTATATCAGTATCAGTTTTGGTAACTGTGGTCACAAATTGCTTTTCTTCAAAAATAAAGGTCTTTTTAGGTTTAAAAACAGCTCCATAAGATAATTTTTCACTGCTTTTATAAAGTACTCCGAAATCGATAGTCGTGCCACTTACTTCCTGCTTATCATCGATATCAACATCATCAAGATGGATTATATTTGACGGATTACTGGTGTAATAAACCTCCAGCGGATATTTCATACGGATACTTTCTGCTATGTTATAAACATTTATATTAGCTCCAAAGGCCAAGTTATTCGCAACTTGCAATGAAATAGGGATTGAAAACGAGGCTATCTCCATTTTGAGCTGATATTTTTCCAAAGTAGTAGCTGGTCTCCTGATGTTGGTATACCCGCTTATACTGCTATCAGGAGAGACTAAACCACCGAAATTCTGTTCTGCCGCATAAGGGACATCATATACCACCCCCAGAGCGATATTGAAACAAGAACTCGTCCGGTGCGTGCGCCCAATAATACCAGCAACAAAATAGCTGAGTGGAAAGCTGTCTTTGAAGCCATTATTGTCAAAGTCGGTTTGGGAATTATCTATTTTATTCTGGCCGACCCCGATATCCACTGCCACCGGTGAAAAGATCAACCCTGCTGGATTGTAATTAACCGCGTTCAGGTCATTCGACTTGGCCAAATAGGCTCCAGCCTGTCCGACGATCCTGTGGTCACCAACGACATAACCGCCATAACCATTATAATTTTCAAGCGCATACCCAATGCTTGTTGCATTCATCATGCTTATTAAAGCAATTGTGACCATTACTTTTTTCATACTGCCATCCTTATTGATTTTTGCATATATTTTAGTGTGTATTAAGCTTAAAGTCAATTAAATAAAAGAGGAAACCATTTTTTTGGTTTCCTCTTCTTTGATTGCGGGGGCCCCGATGCTTTCCATCGGGACGACCTCTCCCGACTTATCGTCGGGAACGAGCTACTGCTCCACCCCGCTAAAATAAAACGGCTACTACTTTCGTAGTAACCGTTTTTTTGGTTGCGGGGGGAGGATTTGAACCTCCGACCTCCGGGTTATGAGCCCGACGAGCTACCAGGCTGCTCCACCCCGCGATAATTTATTATCAAGTTTTCAATGTATTTACGGCTTTTTCGCCTTTTAATTTCTTTTTCTCGTTTTATCGCTAATGTTTTATCCTTATAATCTTCAGTATATACTATTTTCCATGGCTTCTTCTTACTTGTATAGTTTGTTTCTCCGGAATTATGCCTTACTATCCTTGCCGCAATATCACTAGTCCAACCTATATAATAGCTATTATCTTTTCCACTCTGCAATATATAAACGATATATTTCATGTTTGCCCGTCTCTTTGCCCGACGAGCTACTCCCGACAAGTCGGGACTCCACTCCGCGATAAATGCTACACTTCGTTTCGCTGTTTATTGTTCATAGTTGATAGTTCATAGAAAGGGCTTGTCGCTTTTTCTATCAACAATCAACACTCAACTATCAACTTATCTTGGGCGAGGAGGGAGTTGAACCCTCAAGACCATAAGGCCAGCAGATTTTAAGTCTGCCGCGTATGCCATTCCGCCACTCGCCCCAGTATTAGTCCTTCGACAGAGCTCAGGATGCCGTTCGACAAATTCAAGGTCAAGAATGGTGAGCTTTATCGAACCACTGGGAAATATAATATTACCCCAAAAAGCCTTTTCTGTCAACCTTTATTTGGGGTCCGCTGGAAAACACAGCACTCCCTGATTGCACAGATTAAAAACCAGATTACACAGATTACTTTTTAGTTTTCTTAATCCGATATTCTATTTCTCCGGCTTTGGTCATCCCTAATTCTTCCCGGGCAATTTTCTCTATAGCTTGCTCATCGTGCTCATATAGATAGATCTTTTGCTGTAAGGTTTTGCTCTCTGCGTCCAACTTACTCAATTGTTGCTGTAATGAAGCCCTCTCCCGGTAGGCTTTCATTAAGCGCCAGAAGTTTTTATTGCCCGCCAGGATAAGGACAAATAGGCTGATGATCAGCCAGAAAAATAGTTTTTGTTTCTGTATTTTCGTCATTTATTTGAGATTATAAAATACTTCTTTACCCTTGTATTGCGCGCGATTACCTAATTCTTCTTCGATGCGTAGCAGTTGGTTGTACTTGCATATTCTTTCGCTACGGGACGTTGACCCGGTTTTGATCTGACCGGTATTCATCCCCACTACCAGGTCGGCAATGGTCGTGTCTTCTGTTTCACCGCTGCGGTGAGAAACGACAGCGGTAAAGTTGGCTTTCTTAGCCATATTAATGGTAGCGATAGTCTCCGTTAGGGTACCTATCTGGTTCACTTTGATCAAAACTGAGTTAGCTGACTTTTCCGCAATACCTCTGGTCAAGAACTTGGTATTGGTCACAAAAAGGTCATCACCGACTATCTGGATCTTCTTGCCGAGGCGTTCGGTTAAGATCTTGAACCCGGCCCAGTCATCTTCCGCCAAGCCGTCTTCAATGGAAACG